>JAXLZU010000003.1:0-14083 GCA_046350735.1 Candidatus Saccharimonadota bacterium | reverse complement strand
GCGCAGCGTAAGGCTGATGTTAACACAATAATTAATGCAGTATACCAATACTCTATTGATAATAATGGTAATTTGCCGCCAGCAGTAACCACTACCGCTACAGATATTTGTTCGACAGGTGCAGCTAGCTGCGTAGGACTAATTGACCTTTCAGACCTAACTACAAATGGTAAATACTTAGTTGCTATTCCAAAAGACCCGAGTAATGGCACCTCAACCAACTCAAAATATACCATTGTAAAAGATGCTAATGGACGCCTAATTGTAGCCGCACCTTCAGCAGAAAATGGTGCTACCATCTCTGTTACCCGCTAATTCCTAGTTGTTTATTACTACAAAAGAGACTAAATAGTCTCTTTTGTTTTTAACCATAAGTAGCATATAATACTTGTATGGCCGAACGATATTCTATCTCCAATCGCAAATCAGATGACAAACCCAAAAGCCACGTTGCCCCAGGTAAACAAATTGGTAAAGGCGCATATGCAAGCTCTTCGCTTTCTACAAACACCCTTATACTTATCTCGGTAATTATTATTGTTGTTACCAATATTATTACCATCTCTATTACAGCAATTGTATATCGCACACAAATAAACCATCTCAACCAAGAAATAAAAGATCTAAAGTTCCAACTAGACCAGTACAAAAAAAGTTATGGCGAGCTTGGTAAGAATAGTAACCGTAACAAAACAACTGCGCCCGAAACAGGCATTACTATACCCCAAAATACTCAGCAATCGGTTCAGAATGCATTAAATGCATACCTAGCCAGTGGTGGCAGTGATAACGCAGCTCTTCAGGCTGCATTGTCGGGTAGTCTTAACCAAAATGTTATTTTTGCTGCCGCAGGTAGCAGTGCTAGTCAGCAAACCCTTGCACAAGCTATTGCATCGCTTAATTATCTAAAGGGAGCAAATGGTGCCTGGAACTGGAATTTATCACCAGATCAGCTAAATCAGTACCGCAGTGGGCCCTATGCTCAATATTTTGGTGATAATGCCATTATTGGTCAGACAACCAATGGTTATGTAGCAAGTTTTACAGTTGATAGTAGCGGAAAAGTAACCCAGATTTTTGTAAGTTCTACTCCATCCGAACCAGCTGCTACTGGCGGTGGAACCGAGTAGCTTCTTCTAAAAAATCTGTTTTTATAGAATTATACCCACATATCATCAAATGGTGGTATTATCTGGTTCTTTAGATTACTAAATATTTTTCTATCATAAGCCTCATTAATTATAGCTGTTGCCATTCTTCGTATCACTGTATCACCTTCATCTAAATGATAATTTGCAGGACAACCCAAGGTTGCACCAAACAAACCAACTTTTGGCTTTGGGTTTTTATTAAGTATTATTAACGTATACTTACCATTTTCTGCTAGTAGTTTAGTCTGAGCATACTCTAATATATCTGTATCGTATTCTTCTATGCCTTCCTCGCTATCTTCGACTACATGTATCCGTTTTTGGCTGTGTAGCAAATTTAGCGCAGCAATCTCCTCTAGCACGTTTATATTATCTAGTAACACATTCCGAACCTCATTTGCACTTAGCGAGAGGTGTTCATTTCTAATATGATTTAGTACAAGTTTTATTAAGCCACACGTGCCAACAATAACATCATATGTAATGCCGCCTAAGCGATTTTCTATAGTATCACCTTTTGCATAAAAATCATCATCAGAACTTTCTGCTATGGCAGCAGCAATTTCATTAAACCGAGCAACAATGGCAGCATTTTCTGGCAAACGCAAAACTTCTGTCCCAGCATACTCAAAGTCTTTGTCATCGAATAGGTCGTTTTCTAGCTGAGAAATCAGTGCATTCCTCCTAATATACCTTAGAGATTCAGGATTGGTCTGTATGGGTTGGTAAAACCGAGTTTCTCTACCTGTACCTTTTAGAGTAATCTTTGTGATTTCTCTAGCTAGATGCGCCAAAATAGCAAATCGTTCGGCCTTACTCTTGGCTAGCTCTTCGTTTGGATAGTCTTCACCCTTTTTATACGTCGAGGCAGTACGTAGCAATTCACTATCTGGTAAATCAATCTCTCCACGTTGAAGTTGTTGTGCAGTCTGCTCGGATAACTTTTTTGGATGCGGTAAGCGTTCACTCATTACATCTTCATTTCATCAAATGCCCAGCTAAGCACCTCAAGCATATCTGCATAATTTATGTTTGTTCCAGGGCTATATAGGTAGAGGACGTTGTCTACTACTTCGATATTAACTTCGAAGTTGAGTGCATAAATGCGCTCCATAAAATTAGTAGCAAGCAACTCAAAGCTTGTTGCCTGGTCTTGATTGGCGGCCCAGACAGCAAACTTTTTATTAAATTCTACACTTTCGGTCTCAACTTTATTTAAACCTTTCATCTTAGGTTTAAAGTTGTACCAACTCTTTTCGGTAACAAGAATATCGTCATAACGTTTAGGTAAAATGGCTTGGGCAACAGTAATTGGTTGTAAGCCAGCCCCAGCTTTTGGCTCGTAACTATAGAACTCGACTATTTTAGCTTTCTGACCCTTACCATAATACCCAATAACGTGGTTATTAATATCAGCATTACCAAAGCCCTGTGGACCAAAAATAGCTCCTCGCGATGGCATCATTAGCCAGCCAAAGTCGGGGTCGTAATAGAATCCATTGCTTGAGGCAAAACTGGCAATATTGGCATCAATCTTATTAACATCTGCAGTAGTTTCATCTATTTTGTCTAGTACATAACTACTCCCAGACTTCACAAAAGTCCACACTTCGCTAAACGGATTTGAATCGGTAAAGATTATTTGATTATCTTGCGAGGTATCAATAAGTTTGTCTTGAGCTTTAGCCTGAAAGAAAATACTAAATCCATTAGCATAATCATCACTTTTGCCCAGATATGTACCGAGAATTACAACGTCATCCATCAAATTTTGCCGTTTGTAGTTTTGCAGTACATTCAGCTCGAGTACCATTTTTTTGTAATACTCGGCACTTGTTACCTGCTTCATTAATTTAAGATCGAAATTTGCCCAAGCTTTTTGAAAATCAATAAATTTTTTATTGGCAGTTTTAGCAAGTTTCTTTTCTTCTTCACTGACATTCTTGTCTTTATTGGGGTCGATAAATCCTGCAGGCACAGCCGACATACCACCCTGCTTACTGCTCGACTTGCTCATCCAAATAATCAGAATAATTATTATAATCGGTACACCAAAACTGAGAAACATAATCCAGACCAAGCCCCATCCTGATGCACTCGTACCAGAGCTCGACGATCCGCCATAATATGAGGAACTTGATGAATGGCTCGACCCACTAGAGAAACCTCCTCCAGAGGAGTGTCCTCCACCAGAACTACTGCCACCGCCGCCGCCCCGTGCTAGCAAGAAATGATTATCTATCTGCTGTAGAGAATATTGCATAGTGCTATTGTAGCAGTTTTGCTTGGTCTAGCGTGAGACTTTATTGAGATACGATTGGTAATACAAGATTGGCAAACTAAAGAGCAATACACTTACACCATAAGATACTAAAGCAGAAGTAGATATTTGCGTAGCCGTAAGAGCAAATGCAGTATGGGTAAGGCTAAATAGTATGCCCACCATTACGCTAATAATTACCGGAGCAAAGAAAGCCAACCATGTATTTAATACTCCTTTCGTTACAACCGACATAGCCTTACAAAAACGATAAAACCACCAAATATTAATTATTGGTATAAAGAACCATAGAAAAAACGGTACCTTATTCTCTCGAGAATTAACTACATTCATCTCAGTCTTAGTAATAAAGAACCAGTAAATTTGATACAGAGTTAAGGTAATACAGTTAAGTAAAAATACTGCCAGCAACGATCGGTGTTTAATACGCATAATTTTCTCCTTTTTTATTAATAACAAACTCCTAAGTCTCTTTTGTGTAAATATTGTTGATGATATTCCTCGGCATGCCAAAATGTCTGGGCTGGCACCACCTGGGTAACAATCGGGCTACTAAACTTAGCAGATTTATTTAACTCGGCAATTTTTGCTTCTGCAGCCCCCCTCTGTTCTTGATTATGATAAAAAATAACACTGCGGTAATTATCCCCTACATCCGGGCCTTGTCGATTCATCTGGGTAGGGTCGTGATGTGTAAAAAATACCTCAAGCAAGTGCTCATAGGCAATCTTACTAGGGTCAAACTCTACCTGAACCGTCTCGGCATGGCCAGTTGTATGGCTACATACCTGTTCGTAGGTAGGCTTATCTACGTGACCACCTTCATAACCGACAGTGGTTTTAACAACTCCAGGCAGTGTTCGGAACACTTCTTCTACACCCCAAAAACAACCCCCGCCAAAGTCTGCTTTTTGTATAATAGGTTTTTCCATTCAATATCTATTATACAGCTAGTACAATATAAGCATAGTAACAAAAAATATTTACAAGAATTACGTTAAATAAAGGTGCATAATATATTGGAAAAATTATACAACCCAGAAATAATTGATAAGGGCGACCAGGAGGTTTGGCGAGCACTAATCGATGGTCAAGGTGTGGTAAGAAATTTTGTTTCTGCAGAAATCGCAAAAGAATTTGGCGATAGATTAGATTTACTAATTACTGACGAAGATAGGGTTGGTATTGTTTTGAACACATCTGATACAGATTGGAGTAACGATCCTTTTCGTCTTAGTCCAGAAGACAAAAAATTACTCCGTTCTATCGAGCTACTATTTGCGGCACTAATAGCTCGTGCCGCAGATTTAGATGAAGATGAGGTAATTGCAGGTGTAAGTGAAGTACTTAAATATATTCAGCAAGGACAAGATTGGCATACTGACAATTACGAAGAAGACGTGTCTCAACCCAATTACCTAAAGAGTATGTCGGTAATTAATGGTATCCTAACTTTAAAAGGTAGAGCTATATATCGCTAAAAAGATCCTATTACTAACAAGGTAGAAACAATCGAAACTTCACCAGGCACTCTTGTATTAACTCGATCTGGTGATATTGATGGACTACCACAAATTGAACATTCGGTAGATGCACCGTTAAGTGATGAGACTGGCAAGCCAGAAAACCGTCTTGTGCTTCTTTTTTCTGCACCAGGAAAAATCAGTTAAACTATTTAGATATTTATTCTTATTTACCTCTGAGTCTACTAAAGGTCTTACTTTGTGAATTATACCGATCGCGATACATCTCACTCCATAATGGAATAATGTGTTTTGCCTGGTCGCTTAAGTTATTTTCATTGTAGCCATTTCTTACCCACACCTCTCCAGCTCCTTCGCCATCCCCATAATAAACAGCCAACATGGCAATACCCATTTCAGAATTCAGATCTATTCCACGAGCTTTAACATATTTTTCATCTAAGTAATGAATAAGCCAGCAACCATAATCGAGATTTTGAGCTGGATCTTGCATATTGTAATATGCCCTGTGACGCAACCTTGCAATTTCTTGCGCTGTAGAAGGCATTATTTGCATAAGTCCTTGGGCTCCAGAAGGATTATTTACGTTTTGCCCCATACTTTCTTCGGCAATAATGGTGGCAACTAAATATGGGTCGAGCAAATACTGACTTGCGACTGCCTGTATATCTTGCCAGTGTTGCTTTACTTCGGTTGGCCACCAAACAGCAGGCTCATTACCCTCTAAGGCAACTTCTTTTTGTTCTAGAAGATTAGATGATTCTACGGCGTCAGTCTGTGCCAATTCAGTCCGCGATACATGTAAATCTTCGGCTGCAACCAAAGCACTGCCTGTGCTTTGATGTTGGCGCTCTGCCACGGCTGCTTGTCCTACACTCGCTGCGCCAAGAGTAGCTAGCGCACCTATGCTCGCGATCCCCACATTACGAACTCGCTGACGCATCTTATCGTCTGGTTCTGGCTCTCGTTGGCGAGGGTTTTCCATAAGAACTATTATATATCAGATTTTGGTAGTAGTAATTTTTACCTTAGCAGCATTGCGTCTTCCATAGAAAAACAATAGTAGCTCACCTGGCAGTCCAGCAATAATGGTATCTTTTTGTGCTGTTTTATTGGGTATAGTAAGTACTGCTCCAGTCTCAATGTTTTCTAATTGTACATTACCTAAATCTGCCACTAATTCTCTGCGAATTTTTACTAACCCTCTAAGAGCCTGCCAGAGTATTTCGCCAGCTTCTTTATTTGGTTTTGTTCGCCGCATTTTTAGATTTCCACGCAATATATCCTCGTTATGAACATAAAACTCTGCCACGTTTGCTACTGCAGGCATCCACCACGGATAGTGAGCAAGCTTACTGAGTATATAACTTTGTCCCCTAGCTTTAATTCTGGATATCTTTTTGTCATGTACATAATGTAGGCTCTCAATTATCAATCCTACATCGCTATACTCACTTCTCTCTCGGGCAACCAAATGAGCGGCAATATCTCCTACGTCCCAGCCTTTGCAAAGAGTTGCTGCATGCCACTGCCGATTGGTTAAAGATTTCAGTAGATTAACTGTATAGAGTCTTTCTGACTGTACGAATTCTTTTTTGCTCATACATATATTGTAACTAAAAATGTTACAATCTTATGTATGAAGTCAGTAGAAAAAACCAAGAGGCTAAAAGAATTAGACGAGATGACTCGCTATGTTACCCAAGAGAAAGGTACAGAGCAGCCATTTACGGGTAAGTATGTAAATGAGCATAGCGATGGTACATACCATTGTGTGGTGTGCGGCCAAAAACTATTTGAGTCTGGTACAAAATTCGATAGCGGTACCGGCTGGCCCAGTTTTGACAAAGCAATACCAGGCTCGGTAAAACTTGCAAAAGATAATAGTGCTGGCATGCAACGTACTGAAGTAGTTTGTAGTAAGTGTGGTGCCCATCTTGGTCATATGTTCGAAGACGGTCCAAGAGAAACCACTGGCCAGCGTTTTTGTATTAACAGCTGCGCACTAAATCTGGAGAAACAATGAAACTAAAAATAATCCTAGCATCAGTACGTAAAGGACGCCTTGGTGAGCAAGTAGCGGGATGGGTCTGCAATACGCTAGATACTGCAAAAGTAGAATACGAACTTCTCGATTTAGAAGATTACTCATTACCATTTGTCGATACATCAAAACAGCCTTTCGATCTAGAAAAAAAATATCCACATAAAATCGTACAAGATTGGTCTAAAAAAATCGATGAAGGTAGCTGTTATCTAATTGTTACACCAGAATACAACCATGGCTATCCAGCCCAACTAAAAAACGCTATCGATTGGCTCGGCATGGAATGGTGGGGCAAACCAGTTGGATTTGTTAGTTACTCAACCGGTAGAATGGGTGGCTCGCGCGCTGTTGCTCAACTACGACAAGTATTTATTAACTTTAATATGTACGATACGCGAGCAGAAATAAACTTACCGCAAGCTGACAAACTGATTACACCAGAAGGTAAATGCAGAGAGCCAGTACTTGTAGATAACCTTCTTAAAAATGTGCAAGAACTTATTGAGCTTTCATCCAAACTAAAAAACTAGTGTAACTTTCCCCAGTCGGCCATAGATTGTATTAGATTGTTAAGTGAACGTCCTCTTGCCGTTAAAGAATATTCAACTTTAGGTGGCACAACGGGGTAAACTTTGCGCAGAATAATATTGTCTTTTTCTAATTGATCAAGTCTCATAGAGAGCGTGCGTGGACTAACGCCAAGTTCGGACTGTAACTCTGAGAAACGTTTTTTTCCATTGAGTAGGTTATATAAAATTGGTAACGTCCATTTGCTACCAATAATTTTTATCGTTTCTGTTAGTCCGCAATCTTTATAGTTTTCCATATCTAGATTGTATCATACTTACGATACTAACTATACTTTATGTAACTACTTTACTTTTTATAGTTACTACATATATAATACTATAACCATTAATATAGGAGAGTAATGAAAGATTATAGCAAAGCAGTAAGTAAGGAAGAAATAAAAAAAGCCATTAAGTCTCTACAGTCGCACGGTATTGGTGCCGAACTTTTTGAGACTAGTGAAGCAGCTACTCAAAAGATTGTACATATCGTACCTAAAGATGCCGAGGTATTTACAATGAGTTCTGCAACACTTGATGAGTCTGGTTTGGCAGATATATTCAACTCTGATGCGTATTCGTCTGTGCGAAATAATTTAATGACGTTGGACAGAGAAAAAGATAGTAAAAAAATGCGTAAGCTAGGTACAGCCCCAGATTACGCAATCGGTAGTGTACATGCGATTACACAAGATGGTAAATTAGTAATTGTTTCGAATACTGGCTCTCAACTTCCAGCATACGCCTATGGGGCCGAGAAGGTAATATTTGTAGTAGGTGCGCAAAAAATTGTAAAAGATTTACCTGAGGCTATGGAGCGTATAGAAAAATACACACTACCACTCGAAAGCAAACGAGTACAAAAAGCCTACGGAATGCCCGAAAGTGCTATTAGAAAATGGCTGATTATTGATAGCGAAATAGACCCACAAAGAATACAAGTACTAATAATTAATCAGAATATTGGCTATTAAAGAAATTGGGTTATTTGTTTGCTAAAAGACTGGGTCGGCCGGTAAAGCAGTGTCTGCAAACCGGCCTTTTTGGCAGCCGAGATATTTTCGGGCAAATCATCAACAAACAATACCTGACCTGGCTTTAGAGCAAAACTATTCGCCACCATCTCATACACATCGGGCTCACTCTTGCTAACCTCTAGCTGCTCAGTAGTTTTAACAAACTGAAAATACTGGTTAAGTTTTCTTTCTTTTGTCCAGTTTTCCAAATCAATATGCACTGCACTGAGTAAACCAAATCCATATTTTCGGTTATTAGTTTGCAAGAACTCAATTATCTCTTCATTTATTCGGTTCTCACGCGGAAAGTACAGAACATTATAAAAATCAAACAGAATAAACTTTATTTTCATAGGGCTTCGAGTTGCTTAAGCCATTCTTCTACAATAGTAAAGCTCCCCTGCCAAAACTCAGGGTCTTCCATGTCTATGCCTACACTACCAAGTATATCTGCTGGGTCTTCTGAGCCACCGGCAGCCAATATCTGTTCTATCTTGCCCACAAAGCTTTCCCCTTCGTCTTTATACCGTTTATACAGTGCCATAGAGAGCAACTCGCCAAAGCTATAAGCATAACAGTAGAATGGCGTCGAAAAAATGTGTGGTATATATGCCCACTCGTACTGAAACATCTTGTCTACCTCTACACTATCACCAAACTGCTCAGTTAAATTATTAAGCCATAGGCTATTAAGCACTTCTATACTAAAATCTTTTTCACTTGCAGCATGAGCAGCTATCTCAAATTTGGTAAAGTAGTTTTGGCGCATAATGGTGGCGTAACTATCAAATAGCTTTTCTGCTAGGAGTTGTTTCTTTACCTGATTATCTGAGGTTGCAAGCAACGTTTTCTCGAATACCACCATCTCACCAAAGGTAGATGCTGTCTCCATGAGTGGCAAGTTGGCATGCATAGCACCAATACTATGCTTAGATGCGTAGAGCATATGTACACCGTGACCTAGCTCATGTGCAATGGTGAATTTGTCTGTCATTCTACCGGCAAAATTCGTCATAACATAAGGAACAATCTTTGGCCCAATACTCATACAGAACGCGCCCGAGCGCTTGTTACTACGTGGCAAGAAATCAACATGTTTTTTATCGATAATTGTTTTTGCATAATCAGAGAACTGTGGCGAAAATTCTCGAAAGTTTTGCAAGACTTGCTCTATAGAAGGGCTCAACTCTATCGTCTGCGACTCAGCACTTAGTGGTGCGTAAAAATCCACCCGCCTAAGTTGTTTCTGACCCAGCTCTTTAGCCTTCCATCTAAAAAGTCCCTGAAAGATAGCTGTGTTTTGGCTACACACACTTAGCAGCGTATCTATAGCTTTATCACTAAGATGATTATCTACGTTACGCATCGAGATGGGTGAGGCATAACCACGCAACTTACTCTCGTACACCCAGTTCTTTACAATAGCCTGGTAAGAAACAAACAGCTTTTCTATGTTTTTTTCGTATTGTTCAAACCGCGCCCGAAAAGCTTCTTGCCTTTCTGCTGGGTCTGCAGAAAAAGTATAGCGGTTTAGCTCGTCAATAGTGTCGATGGTGCAAACCTTCTTACCTGGAGGGCAAAACTCAAACCGAAAATCACTGGTTATCATGTTGTACAAATCATTTACCACCCAAACACCGTTTGAGTCTTTATTTCTAACAATTAGTTCTTCTTTTTGTGGCAGAGAATAACCTGCAGCTTTACGACCAAAGTGTAAACCATACTCTCTATCTCCGGCAGAGGCAAAAAGTCGCTTAGCATTTGTATCATCAAGACGGGTTTTGCCAGGCACCTCTACGCCCTTTAGCCACTGCGACACAGCAATTGTAGCCGAGCTTAATTCTAAATCTAGGTTTTTGAGCTGTGTTTTAAATGCCATTGCTTGCTTGTCTTTAATATCAGCAGACTCCATTAGCATTACTCGCCCACCAAGCCGAATCATGTCTTCATCAATAGCTTCATCAAAAGCCAAAAATTCCTCAAATAGCTCAATACTCATATCGGGGCTGAATTGTGTAAAGAATTCTCCATAACGAGGTATGCGTTGCTTCACATCTTCGAGTAACACCACAAATCCATCGAGTGTTACAATATCATCTAAATTCCAGGTTTCGATATTTTTCATATGTATAATTGTACCTTAGAAGCCTTATACGAACCACCATAGGCACGTATTAGCTATTTATTTATCTACACACAACAATTAGATCACTACCATTGTAGATTACCGGGTAATATAGTATATTTACAGATAACTGGTCTTCGAATTAGGCCAGAGCACAAACAACACGACACTCTCTTGTAGAAATAACCAAAAGGGCTAGTATGCAGCATCAATGCCCAAAAATGTGTTTTCTTAAAACGCGTCTGCCACACACCGGCCTAACACGTCGACCCACCAAGACGCCACTGTTTTTTTTGAGCCTTGTGTCCCGCCCATCTCGGGCAGTACACACCACTCCTTCAGATCTAACACATCTGGAGGCTTTTTATTTAGCGCACACTCTTATAGCCGCCGGCTACGCCTTTTTTACTAAGGACAATTTGCCATAATTGTGTTTGACGAGTACGGAACAGCGCAGCACACGTTAGTAAGTAAAACTCCCACATACGATAGAACCGAGTATCATATTTATCATGGTCGAGACTTGGATACGATGCCTTAAAGTTGTCGTACCATGCAAGTAAAGTTTTATCATAGTTAGTAGAAAGATTGTGCCAGTCTTCGAGTATAAAGATACCTTCGAAAGCACTGGCCAACTGCTTTACACTAGGCAAAACGCCACCTGGAAATATATATTTGTCAATCCAAGGATCATTACGACGATTACTCTTATTACCACCAATAGTATGCAGCACCATAATACCGTCATCAGTTAAAATCTCAGACATACGTTGCAAATATTTTACATAGTTCTTAGGGCCAACGTGTTCCATCATTCCTATCGAGGCAATTCTATCAAACTTTGTCTTACCTTTGTAATCTTGCCAGGTAGAGAGTATCGGTTTTACTTTTAAGCCCTTTGAGTGTTGTTTAATATAAGCTATTTGTTCTTTGGCGGGAGTAAAGCATGTTACCTCGCATCCATATTTTTCTGCCATATAGCGCGACAAACCTCCCCAACCACAACCTGGATCGAGAACCTTCATGCCTTTTTTAAGGCCAAGTTTTTGGCAAACTAACTCAAATTTATCTTCCTGAGCTTTATCTAGTGTTTTTGCTCCCCTGTCCCAGTATGCACACGTATAAGCCATTGTTTTACCGAGCATTGGCTCGTATAGATCGTTTCCTATGTCATAGTGTTTTTGTGCATTTTTGTATGCACGCTTACCCATCTGAAAATTTATCATAGACCCTTTAACAACATAAGCAGCTAGTCGCCAATTTTTACTAACCTTATCGCGCAAATCTGCCTGAAAAGCATTCTCAAAAAATCTATCTAGCTTATTGGCGCTCCACCAACCGTCCATATAGCTTTCGCCTACCCCCAAACTGCCGTGTCCAATTGCGCGGTCGTAAAAACGCTCATCGGTTACAGTAATGTCTTGTGCGCGTTTTCCATTTATCTTAATATCGGCTAACGTTAAAAGCTTTCTAACAGTAGTTTTGTTTGTTGTCTTAGCCATGGTTTTCCCTAATTAATAAGTTAGTGTTCTCTCGGTGACATCCTCGAGAGTTATTCTGGCTTAGAGTATATCATATTTATTTAAATAAATCAGCAACTTAATATGCCCTTACTGTCTTCTCATACAGGGTAGGCTGCAAGCCTTTTTGGTCATATTTGGTCTTTACTTTAGTATAAGCTGCAGTATTATATACCTTACCAAAATCATCCTCAGACAAAAACGTAGAAGAATAGAGCATTTTTATACCGTTATGCGTAAAACAATACTCATCCATAATTTTTGTATTATGATACTTCTCTGCCCCTTTTTGTTTAACTGCAAAACTATAACAGCCCAAATTTAGATAAAGCTCATTTTTTTCCATAGGATAACTGGTTGCCTTGGCAGGCGTTTTAATAAGGGTTATTAGCCATGGCCTCCACTCTAAATCGACCTTCTCTAGAGCAAAATCTAACATTGACTTAGCATGTCGCCATGGCACCTCCCAGTCTTGAATAAGCATTTCGAGATTATCGTCTTCGACCTGATTCGGCACCTTACCTTTTATCTTGGCTGCCAGTCTGTTGTAGCGTGTAAAGAAGCCAGAGTTACGAAATCGCTTTGGGCTGATTCTTCTATAGAGCTGATAAATACCATTTTGAGGGATATTCCAAAACCACTCTGGGTCGTAGCGAAAAATATAGTCTTTGGTAGTTAAATCAATCACACCTTGCCGGCTAATTGCTTTATAGAATAGATTCTTACCATAAATACTGGTTAGCTTATTTGGTTTATCTATCTCTTCGCCAACAGTCATATACATTCGATTTTTACTATATACCAGACTTTCGATATGTTCGATGTGTTTTAGGTGGGTAGCTTCTTCGAGTGCGTTAACCAAGTCTTTTGAGTTATTAAACCTTTTAGTATAGAGACGTACATATGGTTTTACTGCTCGCAATTTTATCTTTGCTCGTAATATATAGCCCAAGCTACCATATGAGTTAGGTAGTGCATAAAACAAGTCTTTATATCTGTTATTACCATCTACAGTAATTATTTTACCGTCTGGCAATAAAACATCTGCTTCTATTAGACCATCATGCACAAAACCATAACGATAACAGTTAGATTCGATACCAATTCCAACCATCGCTCCACCTATAGTAATGTGCTTTAACTCTGGAGTAATAGTTGGCAAACAACCATATGGCAAGCAAAAATCTACAATAGACTCATACGTAGTAAGGCCCTGTACTTCTAACGTTTTATTTTTTGTATCAATATATAATGGCTTATTAAACGCCCGTAAGTCTACTTCTTTATATTCACGTAATGTTCTACCTTCGTATCGAAAAAGGTTAGATATAGACTTTTTTTTAACTTTTAGTCGTGATGTATTACCACGTAGTGCTGTCTTTAGCTCGGCCAGTTGTTGTTTGTGCTCTTTACGCAGATCTTTCATGTACGCGCACTCCGCATTAACTTTGCCTCAAATTTTTGCTGTGGCAAATCTGGAAAAATTACTTCTGTTGAGTTAGGTTGTTTTTCACTATATGTTTTAAAAAGTTTATCCATAAAAAAGAAGTTTATGCCAAAGTTAACAGGTTTGTAATGGTGAATATCATGTAACTTTACGAGTTTTTTGTACCAATTATAGCGATTCAGCCAGTAATTTTTCTTATGAAAACTCGCATGAAAAGCACTAGTTACAAATTTAGCATATATTAACCCCGAGATAATCATAATAATACTCCAGGGCCGTGGAACAACCAAATAGGCTGCTACAACTAGCAATAATGCCATAACATACCAACTCCACGAGCCAGCTTTATGGTACTTTTTACTGGGGCGTAAATTTGTTGAGGGGTAATCTCGCTCGTGGTGTAGCCAGTGGCGATAGCGAATAAATTCACCAGCTTTGCCCTC
>JAXLZU010000002.1:0-83082 GCA_046350735.1 Candidatus Saccharimonadota bacterium | reverse complement strand
TTTTATACTTGAATACATTGTAAGAAACTTATGCTTACTTGGCAATAGTTTTTTTATGGTGTTTCTTGCCACGAAGAGATGTTTAAAGTAGGACCAACTCTATTAAGAGTAATGGTAACTCTCTTTTTTATATTCTTACCAGTACTATCTACAGTGCCAGTACTTGCGATAGTATAATCTGGGCTAGTGCCGGTAATTGAATAGTCACACTGTGATTTAGAAGTATTGCTTACCACATAACTATAATTTGCGGGTGTGGCAACTGTAGTATTTGCTTGAATTACCGCAAGAGCTAACTCGGCACATGCATTGGCAGCTGCCTTAGCCTGTGCCGACTGTGTCACCGTAAAGCTTGTTTTAGAAGAGGTAACACCAGCAAAGAGAATAACCAGAGCAATTGCTGCGGCAACCGCACCCACTACTATTACCGTAATAAGTGCAACAAATCCGTTTTGTCTCATCGTAATGTCCCCGTTCCATAAAATGTTTTAGTGTACTGAATCTCACCAAGATTGGATGGATTATAACTACTTATCGTAAACTGCACTTTAATAGAATCTCTACCGCCCGTTACTGCTACATTTCGAAAGCTTAAATTACTAAGAGTAACTTTATTATTGGTTAAATAGTTACTGGTACCCGCACTACCTTCACGAATTCTTAAGCGATAGCGAGAGCCATCATTATAGAGATCATAGATGGTTGGATTGTTACTACTTGTAGGTGTGTTTATTGATAAACTTGTTAGTGTATTACCAGGTGTTGGGGCATTAATAGTAGAGGCGTTTCTTATTTGCTGAGTAATTTGGTTCATTGCGATTTCTCCTTGGTAATCTACTTCGGCGACTGCTTGGTTGTGAGCGCGTTGTGCTACTGATGAAAAGGCTATAAACATCACAGTAGAAATAAGTATAGAGAATATTGCTACATAAAGTAACAATTCTATTAAGGTAAAGCCGGTGTGTTTTTTCTGCATTTTTTTAGTTATCCCACATATAATCAAACCAAACAGCATTATTTGTTGGCCCATGTGTGTTGTGTATTGTCCAAGCTTTACCTGCGGGGGTAGTGTATAGGGTATCATTTGTACCATTTAGTACCACAGAGTATAGATTGAGATTAGCATCAGATACTAGAATCATTGCTTCATCAGAATTAGGCCGAGAAACAATATTTGTTTTTTGAATAATACCGGTAGCATTTGGCAAGGCAATTGGGCTGGCATCCCATGTGTTTGTGGTTGTATTAAAGCGCTTAATTTTACCGCTCCTAGTATTGTCTGAATATACTATTAACCCGATATTTGAAGCGAGATATTTATAGTCTAGATCGAACGTAATTTGTCCACCAGGTACGGTATTGTTGGTAATAACTTGGTTTGTAGGAGAAGAATAGCCATTAGAGCCTGGAACAAGTTTGTAACAATAAATAACTGCTGGAGTGTTGTCTCCTTTATCACAGGCCATAGACTCATCTCCTCCAGCTGCTCTTGGAACACTATAGAGAGATACAATACTAACACCATTTGGCAAGTTGCCGCTATTGGCAACAGGAGCCCAGCTACCAGACCCTGCACCATCTGCAGTAAAAGTTCGTGCACGCAGAGAGCGATCGTTGGGTGAGTTAGTATAAACCAACTCGCCAGTAAGGGTATTTTGCGTATTCCAGCCAAAACTCACAAGTCTCGACCCATTACCTACTGAGTTATTGGTTTGTAGTGTGTAGGCAGACCAAGCACCATTGGCATAGTAGCTAGTTTCTACACTGTAGTCTTGCATGAGTGTTGCCATCATTAGCTCATTACTATTCTTTCTCGCCTTAGCCACGATCGTAGAAGGAAAATTAGAACTATTACCAATTGCGCCAACGCTAACCTGTGCAGCCCAATTTACTCCGTTAAAAATGCGTGATTTTGGTGTATTGCTACCATCCGAATACACTGCAACGAACGATCCATTTGCCAGCCAATCTCCACTATAGTTACCTACATCTACAAATGTGTTTGATGTCCATTGTGCAAGTAATTGCGGTGCAGCAAAACTCGTTCCGTTCCAATAAGTGGCATACATATATTGTTTGGTTCCATCAAAGTGCCTCGATAACACCATTTTGGCCGAACCACTTTGTGCCGAATAGCCCTTCATAGATCTAACTACACGATTTGTGGTAGTAGTATCTACGTCAGGCATGGCGGCGGCAGTCGTCCAGGTGCCATCGGTTTGTAGTTGTCGGTACTTTGCACTGTCGGTAGTTGTACCTCCGTCAGCATAAACAAACAACCCGCTCTTGCTGCTAGTTGCTGTAGGTTGTCGCCAATTAGCAAAATACGTTACCGCCGAGACATTACCGCTGCGCAAAGGCGTGATTTGCCAAGATATATTTGCTGTTACCTGACGAGAACCATTGGGGCCATCGGCAAAAACTACTGTTCGCGTAAAATTATCGACAGTTGTAGGTGTGGTGGTTAACTGCCACTGGTTGGCAGTAACAGTAAGATAATATACTGTACCGTTAGTATATGCCGAAAGATTAGAATAATTTGGGTTAGTAATATTTCTTACTGCCTCGAGTGTTTCATTGCTCAGCTCTGCTGCACGAATTCTATCGCCTGCCTGAACAGTAGCTTCTCTACCATAAATAAATGCACCTATTATTACCGAACCAATTAGAGCAAATACACCAACTGCCAAAATTAGTTCTACTAAAGAAAAACCTGATTTGAATTGTTGTTTGAGTTTCATTGCTCTTCTATTTCACCTTTGCTACTAACAGTAAAAGATCGAGTTTCATTTGCTTGGTTTGTTAGGGTTGTTGTGCCAGTATTAATTGGTATGCCACTAAACTTAGAGAATACATACTCGCTTTGGCCAGAAATAGTTACCCCAGATGCCAAGCTATATGTTTCGTCGTAATTAACATTGCGAGTGGCATAGCTGTTACCGCTAAAGACAGTAATCTGTCCAGTTGTTATTTTAACACCCCAATTACTATCGCGTTCGCCTGAAGTAGCAAGATTGATAGCTCGATACGTATCTTGTACCACGGTGTTTTGTACTACATCTAAGTCATTCCGTAGAAGAAAAGAACGTAGCAACGGAACACTCACCGCAAATAAGATAAGTATAATACCAAGACTGAGAATAAGCTCAATAACAGTTAGACCAAAGCGTTGTTTAGCCATTAATTCTTGGGCTCCAGGCCACCAATAAGACTATAGATAGGTACTATTACAGCCAATGCAACAAATAACACACCAATAGCAATTAATACTAAAATGATTGGTTCTATCATTGTCTCTAAATTTTTTGCAGTAATTTCTGCCTTATCTTCATATAACTTACTCAGTTTTAAAAGAACCTCAGGCAGGTTACCCGATTTTTCTGCACTGACAATAAGTTGCCGTATTGGGCCTGGAAAAGCCTTTTTATCAGTAATACGTTCAAAGGTTGTAGCAAATGTATTGCCTTCTTCTATACTAACTTTCATTTTAGCGATAATACTGCGATATCGGGTAGTTGCCATTGAGTCAGCTAAAGAATCGAGAGCCTCTACTACCGGCAAACCTGCCTCTAAGAGAGAACCTAGAATGAATCCAAACCGTGAAATCTCAGATTGATAGAGCAGTTGATTAACTCCCGGTAATTGAAAAAGGAGTATCTCAGAGAGTTTCTTGCCAGTTTTGGTGTAGAGAGAGAGCAAAACAATAATAACTAATACTACAAAGAACAAGATAGTTATAAGCAATCCCCATTTTCCCCAAAATGTTCCAAAAGATATAAGTGCAGTAGTATACCAGGGCAGCTTCATATTGAGTCCCTTAAATATATCTGCTAGTTTTGGTAGTAAGAACAGGCCAATGCCACTACCTACAACAATTAGCAATACAATCAAAAATGCTGGATAGAGAAGTGCCGAACGCACCTTGGCAGTCATCATGTTGCTTTTATGAATCTGTTCGGCGACAACGTGTAGATTTTCTGACAGTCGTCCAGATTCTTCACCTGCATGAATAATAGCTACTGAAGAGGTATTGAGTATACCGCTATCACGCAAGGCCAACCAGAAAGCACTACCCTCATCTACCTTATTACGCATTTCTGTAATAACTTCACGAACTTTTTTATTGGGCATTTCTTTACCGATAGTATCGAGTGCTTCACCAACCGAGACACCTGAGGCAATCAGCATACTTAGGTTATCTACTAGATATTCCTTACTATCTCTACTAACGGCGTGAGGTGATAACTTCTTTACTTTAGACTGTTCCACGCCCCTGGCTGCTGGACGAACATTCTTGGCGTCTTTAAAGACTTGGTCTTTGCTCTGCGTCTGCATAGCTGCAACTGGCTTAATATCTGTAACGGGGTTATTTTGATTCGGCGACACGCATCAACTCCTCTAAGGTTGTTCTGCCGGCCTTAACCTTATCGAGACCATCTTCAAACAAGCTCTTTACACCTTCAGAACGAGCAAGTTGCCAGATTTCTTCGCCCGATGGGTTCTGCATAATAAGCTTTTTCATGTTTGGAGTAACGGTAATTATCTCGTAAATGGCCGAGCGACCTTTAAAACCGGTATAATTGCAGGCTTCACAGCCCTTACCATAGTAGAGGGTTACTTTTGGTTCTGTAAAATAATTACCTGCAGTTGGCAAGTGAGCTTTTAGTTCTTCTAACGAAACAGTATACTTCATACGACATTGAGGATGAATAAGGCGTACCAAACGCTGAGCAATAATGGCATTGAGAGTCGATGCTAGCAGGAATGGCTCGACACCCATGTCGACAAAACGCGGTATTGCTGTAGATGCATCATTAGCATGAAACGTTGAGAAGAGTAAATGTCCAGTAAGAGCAGCGTTTACGGCCAACTTCGCCGTAGCTTTGTCGCGAATTTCACCCACAAGAATAATGTCTGGATCTTGTCGAACAATAGTGCGCAAACCTTCGGTAAATGTAAGATTGGTACTGGTATTGACCTGAATTTGATTTACACCGTAAATTTTATACTCTACAGGGTCTTCAATAGTTGTTACGTTAATATCGGGGTTATTTAATTGTTTGAGTAGAGCATATAGCGTAGTAGTTTTACCCGAGCCGGTTGGTCCGGTAGTAACAATCATACCGAAGGGTCGATGTATTTGGTCGTTGATGGTTTTTAAATTTACTACATTAAAGCCTAGATTTTTAAAGTTGAGATTGCGAGAATAACCAGCCAAAAGACGCAGTGCAACCTTCTCACCATCTAGAGTGGGGACAATTGAGATACGTATATCAATTGGTTCTTCATCGGCAATATAACGAATAGCTCCATCTTGGCTCGAGCCATGCTCATCAATACGCATATTCGACTGAACCTTTAGGCGATTTAAGATTTTCTCGTAATACTGTTTGGGTATCTGTCCTGCTTCGTGCAAAACACCATCTATACGAAACCGAATTACCACCACGTTCTCTTGTGGCTCAAAATGAATATCACTTACATCAAGAATAATTGCATCCTTAATAATTTCATCAATAATTTCTGGAGCAATATGGGCTTGTTCTTGAATGATTTTATTAAACCGTGTCTCAAGTGGTTTGCGGTAGTATACCAAAACAGAATCGAGATCTTCTGGTAATGAGTAAGCAAGACTAATATGCTTACCACCAAAAAGCGCCTGCACCTTGGCAAGCAGGCCAGGTGTAGTTGGGTTATCGGTAGTAAGTAATACACTTTGCTCATCGGCATCAACCACGACTATACGATTTCCAATGCTAATTTCTTCTGGTAATACCCTTATTAGCTCTTTGCTTGGCTGGTTTACTTCGAGGTCGATATAGTTACAGCCATAATGCTCGGCAACAGTTTGGCCAATATTTTCTTTACTAACAATGTTTTGACTAATAAGATAGTCAATTAAGTTAATATTGTAAGTTGTTATGGCATGTTCAATGTCTTTTATAGACTCTGGCTTAATAAGACCTTTTTTTACAAGATCTTCTTTGAGAATTGCTTCGAGATTTTTCTTGTCTGTTGGCTCTAAGCTAACCGAGTCAGTACTATTGGTCTGATTGGTATCTTTGGTTGCAGGAGCAGCATTAGGAGCACCAGCTGCTTGTTTTTGCACCTGGGCTTCTTTTGCTTGTTGGGTAGGGGAGGTTTGATCCATAAAGATAAAAAGATGTAATTATTTGTAAGCACAATTACACTTATGTTTATTATACATTAAAACACCCTATTAATAGGGTGTTTTAATGGTTTATAGAAAGTAGTTTTTAGCGCTGAATAAAGGTAAGAGCTTTACCAGTCTTGCCAGCACGTCCGGTTCGACCAATACGATGAATGTAATCTTGGTAGGTTTCAGGTTCGTCGTAGTTAATAACGTGCGAAACATCTTTGATATCAATACCACGAGCAGCTACATCGGTAGCTACCAAAATATTAATGCTGTCAGATTTAAATTTGCGCAGTACCTGCTCACGTCGCGACTGAGATTTGTCGCCATGAATAGCATCTACTCTATAGCCCTTCTGATTAAGTGCCCGCGAGATCTTGTCGGCACCATGTTTGGTGCGAGAAAAAACCAATACTTTAGAAAAGTCTTCTTGGCTCAGTAACTCGTGGAGTTTTTCGGTTTTATTGTCACTAGCTTCTAGCTGCACAATGTCTTGGTCGACATTCTTGGCAGAGTTATTACTGTCAACATGCACAATTACTGGGTCGTTTAAGAAAGTTGCCATAATGTTTCTCACTTCGTTTTGTAGTGTTGCAGAGAAGAAGAGTGATTGTCGCTTCTTTGGTAAGTGAGAAATAATAAATCGTATGTCATGCACAAATCCCATATCGAGCATTCTATCTACTTCGTCTAAGACAATCACGGAGAAGGTATCTAGACTAATAGCTCGACGCTCGTGTAAATCTTTTAGTCTACCTGGTGTAGCTATGACAAATTGTGGTTTGCGACGTAAGCCTTCTATTTGGCGACTAATATTGGCTCCACCAATACAGATTGTAGAGAATATTTTGAGGTCTTTTGCAAACAAACGTAACTCGTCATTAATTTGATTAGCAAGCTCGCGGGTTGGCACAATAATAAGATTGTGTTGCTTTGGGTTGCGCAAAGTCTGATCAATAAGCGGTATTAAGAAGGCTCCTGTTTTGCCGGTACCCGTCTGAGCAGTGCCAACGAGATCGCGACCTTCTAAGATTGGCTCGATAGATTGGTCCTGAATGGCCGATGGTGTCTCAAAGTGTCGATCGCGAATGTTCTTCTTAATTCTCTCATCTATTTTAAACTCGCTAAAACTATGCTGTGGAATATATGTTACTTGTTCTTGAACGGTTTCTGCCTTTTTTACATATTTATTGATATCAATAGTAAATTTTTGCTTGTTATTACGAGTTCTATTTGTATTAAATTGTTTTGCACCACGTCCATAACGACGTTGTTTGGCGCCTTTAGATGAATATTTCATTTTTTCCTTATATACCAAAAATGGTAAGTCTTAGTTATTGTTCTCTTTGTCAGAACAGAGACAAGAGATTCAAATAACTTATATAAATTATGAGAGCTCATACCTATCAAGCTAGATAGGCGTTCTATTCAAACAGTCAAATAAGTATAGCACAGATTGTATAAAATTGCAAGAGTAACGGCATTATCCCGGCTCAAAAAAAGTTTCTGTTACAATAAGAAGTATGAGTAAATTAACCCCCAGCTCAACCATAACACTCAATACTGGTACCAAAATGCCTGTGGTAGGATTTGGTACCTGGAAGATTGCTCCTGGCCCTAGCGTTCATAAATCTATAGGCCACGCCCTAGCAGCAGGTTATAGACATTTTGATACTGCCCGTATCTACCTAAATGAAAAGAGTGTTGGCAAGGCCCTCAAAGAGAGTGGTGTTGCACGTAAAGATCTTTTTGTAACAACCAAATTATGGAATCATGACCAGGGTTACGACTCTGCCATAAAGGCTTTTGATAAATCGTTAAAGCGGCTTGGTATGGACTATGTAGATATGTATCTGCTGCATTGGCCAGTGCCAGAAAAACGACTTGAGAGCTGGAAGGCACTTATTGAGATTCAGAAATCTGGCCGTGCTAAAGCAATAGGTGTAAGTAACTTTACCGAAGAACAATTGGCTGAGTTGCTCGAGCATACCGATGTTATACCAGCAGTTAACCAGGTAGAATTTCATCCTTACCTCAATCAGAAGTTATTGCTCGATTATTGTCGCGAAAATAATATTGTACTTACGGCATATAGTCCGCTAGCGCATGGCCGACGAATGCAGGATGGCACTTTGCTTTCTATTGCTGCCAAGCATGCCAAGACTGAAGCTCAGGTAATGCTACGTTGGAGCTTACAGTTAGGCAACGTAATTATTCCCAAAAGTACCAATGAAGTTCGTATAGTAGAAAACATAAATATCTTTGATTTCGAGCTAGACAAAGAAGATATGGAGCAAATTGAGAACCTCAACGAAAACTTCCGCACCTGCTGGGACCCTACAGGGATGTAAATAAGAGTATTTACAAAATGTATTAATTATGATATTATATGTAAGCAATCTACTCACCCACAGGCGAGTAGTACGAACCAAGCCCATAGGTTAGGAAGGTGCAATGACAAAGACGAGTGAGATTCGAATTCCTCGTACTACTGCAATGTTTGTGACCAATTTGAGCCAAATCCTTAGAGAGGACTTTGGGCTCAGAGTTACGGTACACGAGCAGTGGACCTTCGTAAAAGTAGCGAGCTGGGAAGAATGTTTGCAGAAAGGCGAGTGTCATACGCATGGTACATCTGAGGAATTTGAGGCACGCAAAGAAGCCAATCCAGACGATCAGTCGCTGTGGTGGGCAGATTGTCACTACCCATACAAAATTGATGTTTATCTCGCAGAGGGATCGCTGCGCGCCGGTGCAGACGCGGTAGAAGTGCGAGTCCGCATTACCGCTATGCAAAACGACGCTTTTGGCAACATTTACAAAGCTGAAGTTTGGGTGAAGGTAGGTGATCAGACAGTCCAGAGAGGGTGTTTCTGGCTGGATAGTTGGTTCGACCATAATCCAATGCCATGCGATGAGCTTGTTTCCACATACCCACCAGACCGAATCGCGTTTTGGCGCAAGCCAGAAAAGACAGATAGACAACAATTTGTTTTGCACGGTACAGGAGTTAGGTATAACTTGCCACGGCTTACTACCAGGGAAAAGCGGATAGCCCGCCAAAAGCTACTTGCAGAAGCAAATAATTAAAGTATTTGGCAATACAGCCACTCGGTTTCGAGTGGCTTTTATTAAGCATTTAGTATGTACTACAGACTAACCAACACAGCTAGAAAATTATTACTAGAATTTAGGAATTCTATCTTGGGCTGACTTAGTGGTAGACAAATTGTAAAAAATATCTGATGTGTTAGCATAAGAATAATGACAAAGCAGAAAAATCAGAGAAAAAAGTATAAAGATCCGGTATTTGTGACGGTGGTAATTATTGTAGCCGTTATTGCATTGGCTGCCATTGGGTTTTCTATTCGTTACATTCGAGCTCACCACTCGCCAAATGATATTAAGTCGTTTGTATTAAGCAAGTATAACGGCAGTCAGGCCGAAGACTCTCAAGTGAGTCAAACCCTTACTATTACACCAAATAGTTGCAATCTTGTTATTCAAACTCCCTCGCAAGACAATTATGCTACAACTATTGACTGTCCTATAAACTCTCAGATATGGAACACTATCACCAATGCATATTTTACCAATTCGCTACCAACCAATACTGCCTCTCAGATAGGCACACCTGCTACAGGCCAACTATTATTACTAGGGGTGTATTATAAAGATGGCACCTCAAATACTATCTATTTTAGCGAACCCGCCGAGGCAAATGTCGAGTCATTCGTACAGGTGTTAAAAAGCTACGCACCCGCTAATAGCGGTCTGTAGAAAAGCTTACTGAGATGTGTTAGCATAAGAATAATGGCAACGAATAAATCCTCAAACACTAGCTATCAAAAGGCCAAAGATCGTTCTTGGTGGCCACTATTTCTTTTCTTAGTTTTTATAATATTGCTTGTTGGTGGCTTTTTAATTTACAAGTATTGGCAAAAGCAAAATTATTATACTTCGATAAAATCATTTGTTTTTACTAGCTATACTGGACCAGTTGCACCGCCTTATCAAAGTACCAAGACGCTTACTTTAACAGCCGATAGCTGTACTTATTCGGTAGTTACTTCCAGTACAACTATTAACAGTAATTGTTCGCTAACTTCTGCTGATTTTTATAAGTTGGTTAATCTTTACTACTCATCAAACGTTGGTACAAAAATGACTTACAACAATAATGCTCAAAACAAAACCCTAATTGGTGGCCCAACTCGTAAAATGACGGTCAATTTTTCAGACGGTACTAGCACGACCACTGTTGTATCGGCCGACTTTCTTACAAATGCCAAGAACTTTATTTCTAGCGTCAGTAGCTACGTTAGTCAGTTTAACAACTTTGGGTTTTAGATCTAATTAACCCTCGTTCGAAGACTAGCACTTCAGTAAAAGTGTTACAATATTAGCATGTCTTTAATGGTCTCCAACCAAGAAACTGTCGACACTAGCCAAGAGCTTTCTTACTTCGATAAGAAAAAGCAAGAACAAAAGCAAAAAGGACACAAGCATCCCTGGTTATATAGGGCCGGAATGACGTTATTGTTTGGCTTCTTACTGGTATTGCTGTGGCCACTGGTAGAAAACTGGCAGCAAATTGTAACTATTGTTCAGAGTGCTAACGATGCAATTCTTTTATTAGCCGCGTGTATTTTTTGTTTTACCTTTGTTTTTACTGGTGTTGCCATGACAGTACTTGCAACCAAGCCTATGCCGTTTAAGCAAACTGGTCTTATTCAGCTTGCTATGGCCTTCACTTACAAAATATTTCCTGCAGGTCTGGGTGGCCCTGGGTTGATGTACAGATACGCAGTTGTGGCTGGTTATAGCTTAGAAGCTGGACTGGGGTATGTGGGTGCTGTAGAACTAGTCTATTTTACGGCTTGGTTATTGTATTTTATTCCGGTAGTAATCTTTGGGGGTGGTCTCGAATCGGTTGGTATTCAACCAAGCTTTACACCTGGCTGGAAGCTTTTCTTCTTAATAGCAATACTTATCTTGGCAGTTTATGTAATTGTGAGAGCATTTGGCTGGCTGCAAAAAATAAAAGAAAAAGTTGCAGAAATACTCCATTCATTTAGGATAATTCTCAAGACTCCAGCAAAAAGTGCTGCATCACTCGGGCTAATGTTGCTGAGTTACACCTGCACTAACGTAGTTTTCTACCTTTGCTTAGTAGCAGTAGGTGTGCATATTCCGTTTTGGCAGTCAGTATTTGTATATCTAATATTTAATTCAATTGGTGCATGCGGACCGGCACCAGGAGGAATCGGTACCGTAGAAGCAGCACTCATTGGCGGCTTAATGCTAGTAGGTGTAGATTCGGCCTCGGCCACAGCAGGTGTAATGATATTTCGTACCATTACTTTTTGGATTCCTACGCTACCAGGCTATTTAGCATTTCGTTACGGAATAAAGAAGAAGTTTATTTAGTCCTCAAAGATTTTGATATTTTGCAACTCATCGGGCAAAAAGCCTTTGGGATGTTTAAAGCCAGATTGCCATTTTGTATCTTTGCCATAACCAAGATCTTTCATAAGCTTGGTTGGAGCATTACGTAGATGTAGAGGTACAGCTGCATCTGGATATTTTTTAGCAATAGAGAATGCGTTATTCATTGCATCTGCGACTGATCGAGATTTTTTACTTTTTGCCAATACAGTCGCGCATGCAAATAAGTTGTAACTACACTCGGGCAAACCAATGCGCTCTACTGCTAAAAAAGTCGACACTGCCAGGTTGAGTGCAGCCGGTGCAGCTAGCCCAATATCTTCAGATGCAAAAATAATATTGCGGCGAGCAATAAATTTAGGGTCTTCACCACCATTAATCATACGTGCCAGATAATACAGTGTAGCGTTAACATCACTGCCACGCATCGATTTTATGTAGGCAGAAATAAGATTGTAATGATACTCACCACCTTTATCATACTTAGCCCCGACCTTTTGCATTGCCTGTTTAATATCGTTGGTAGTAATAGTTTTATGAGAAATTGCTGCTGCAGCTTCTAGCCCGCCAAGTGCTACTCTGGCATCGCCGCCAGACAGCTCAGCTAATAGCTCAACTGCAGCGGGCTCTAATTTAGAAAGTTTGAGTTCTTTTTGTGCTCGCAAAATTATCTCTGTAATGTCTGCAGCACTAAGTGGTTCGAGTACTACCACACGCGAGCGAGAAAGAAGCGGACCAATAACTTCGAAGCTTGGATTCTCGGTAGTCGCGCCTATAAGAATAATAGTACCAGCTTCTACATGGGGCAAAAATGCGTCTTGTTGGGCCTTATTAAAGCGATGAATTTCATCGACAAACAGTATGGTTTGTCGACCAGCTTTGAGATTATTCTTAGCTTCTTCTATAACTTTTTTTACGTCAGCAAGTCCAGAAGTAACTGCCGAAATTTCTTTGAATTCAAAATTTGCACTACTTCCAATTATACGAGCCAATGTGGTTTTGCCACTTCCGGGTGGGCCCCACAATACCATACTCACAGGCTGACCCTTCTCTATAACTGTTCGCAAAAATTGGTTTTGGCCAATAAGATGTTTTTGCCCAATTACATCACCTAGTTTTTGTGGCCGCAGTCTGTCTGCTAGTGGTTGAGTACGCATACCTTTAGTATATCATCTTACAAACATTAGCCGAACAATTGCTTGCAAGTAGCAGGTTAGTTAGTATACTAATGCTAGTACCTCAGAACGAAGGAGTAAACATGCCTGAATCTCTGCGACCAATAGATGTTTTGTATGTAGGTGCCCAGATGCAAGCTGCGTTTGTATCATTTTGGGAAGCTTTTGAGGCTTATCACGAAGAGATAAAGAAGTCGGGTAAAAATAGTCCAAGAGCTCTTTCTTTGCAAGCCATAGCACATAAAGAACAGAAAAAGTTTGTCGAGTTTCGCCAAAAGTATCTTACAGCTACTGCAACTCTACCACCCCTGCGATAAGGTACTTGCATTATTCTACAGATTAGCGTACAATCTCTTCATCTCGCAGTAGCAGCCACTTTGCACAGTATGCCTGTCGTACAGAGCAAGAGGGGCGTACCTTCTCGTCACACCTTACTACTCGCCAAGGAGGTGAATGCAGTGACGATAACCAATATAGATCAGCCAGAAAAGAACGACGTCGATCCTGATTTTGATGGCACGTTGCGCCTTCACTTTCTCGAGCGACGAAAGATCGAACTGGCAAAGGAAATACGTGAGATTGATAGTCGAATTGCTGAAATTTACAACAAGAAGCAGTAAATTTATTACGACCATCCGATAATGGATGGTCGTTTTTCTTAAGCGTATAATATGTGTATGAATACTAAGCAAAAAGTAATGGTCTTTATTGCTCGACCACACGGAAGCCATTATGATTGGCTGACACGACGAAATGCCCCGCATTTAGGACATGGAGGAGATAGGTGGTATGTAGTGACAGGCAACGTAGAGTCTGGTGAGCCACTCGAAACAGCAGCAATTAGAGAGGTGCAAGAAGAGACAGGTATCAATTCGCACATCACCCTTATTAAGTTACCAATAATACATTCGTATATTTCAAACAAAGATACTCATACAGAAATTCAAGAACAAGCATTTCTTTTGGTTACTACTTATAACCAGGCTATTCGGTTGAATGAAGAGAGTACTGATTATTTATGGCTACAACTAGATAAATTTATAGATAAGATTTGGTGGCCAAAAGATAGACAAACACTTAAAAATGTCCTAGCACAAGCACTTGGTAACAAAAAATAGTACAATAACCATATGCATGTTGGTCTCATTATAGATATTTTACCTTTTGCACTTGCTTCGGCAGTAAGCCCGTTAATTTTTACCATAGCCACTCTAGTGGCAAGCCAAAAAAAAGCTGCTAATGTGAAGTCGGCGCTATTTACACTTGGTGCCGCAACAGCCATTACTATTATCGGTTTTATTATCTTTTTCTTGTTATCAAGAGTTTCGCCTGGCAGCACATATACACTTACAGATGCACGTATCGATTTACTACTTGGGGTTTTTCTCATCGGTTTTGCACTGTATCAGTTTTTTGTTGCCAAACCCAAAAAACATCATACAAAACGAGTAATTAGCGAGGGCGGTGCATTTAGTGTAGGTTTTGGTTTTATGATACTAAATACCTCAACAATTATTATGTATGTTCCAGCAGCTCATGTTGCCAGTTATTATTCTACTTTTGTAAAAATAGAACTACTTATTGTAATGGTACTTTTCTCTCTTATTCCTGCTATTGTGCCACCAATTTTATTAGCACTTATCCATTCACCAAAAAGAATTAACGCTATAAAAAATTCGGTTAACAAAAACAGCCGTTACATTATTGCAGCTATTTTCGGCATTATCGGGATTTTTGAGTTAATAAAAGCGATTCAGTTTATTATTAAATGAAAACATCACAGTTATTAAGGCGTAGTGCACAAGAAACGTATACCCGATCGATTACCAAAGCAATTACGTATCGTATTGTTATTATTATCTCTATCTTTACAATTAGTTTCTTAACAACTCGTCGTTTGGCCGATGCCACAACTATTACTGGAATAACAGCTATAAGCGGAACAATTATTTACTATGTGCATGAGAGAATATGGAGTAGGATTGAGTGGGGTACAAAATAACTATAGGTAAGTTACTAATAACAGATAGTAAGTTAGTGTCTGTAGAGTTAATCCGGCCTAATAACTAAAGAAAGGTATACAAAGTATTTATGAGTACCGCAAAGTCGGTAATAAACGATCTAGACAAACTTGCAGATGTAGAGCGCGCTAATAACTCTGCTTGGTTTTTTAAAACAGGAAAAGGCCAGTATGGCGAAGGCGATATTTTTATAGGCGTAACAGTACCCCAACAGCGAAAAGTTGCCAAGCTATATAAAGACCTGCCCTTAAGAGAAATAAAGAATCTACTTAAGAGCAAGGTGCATGAGCATCGCCTAACAGCAGTAATAATATTGGTAGAACAATTTAAAACTGCCGATACAAAGAAACAGAAGCAAATTTATGATTTCTACTTGGCTAATACAATCTATATAAATAATTGGGATATTGTAGATAGCTCGGCACCATATATAGTCAGTGTGTATTTGTGGAATAACTTTGCACAGAAGCAATCGCCATCCAAACAAACAATACATATACTCACCAAGTTAGCAAAATCAAAATCTATTTGGGAGCGTCGCATTGCTATAATGTCGACATTTTATTTTATAAAGATGGGGGATATTAACGAAACCTTTTCTATCGCAGAGCTGCTTTTACACGATGAGCACGATTTAATACAAAAAGCTGTTGGTTGGATGTTACGAGAGGTAGGTAATAGTGTAGGTATAGAAGTTGAAGAATTGTTTTTAAAAAAGCACTACAAAACTATGCCTCGTACCATGTTGCGTTATGCTATAGAAAAGTTTCCAGAAGCCAAGCGACAGGCGTATTTAAAAGGCAATGCTTGAAAGCAGATAAATTTGGGTTCAGACTGAAATAGGCACCTCAAAACGAAGGAGTTTGTTATGGCTCGTAAGTCTTGGAATAAATTAGTAAGAGATAAGATTCCGGACTATTTGGCAGCAAGGGGAATTGCTAGCCAGACTCGCAAACTGGATGATGATGAATACTATCAGGAATTACGCAAGAAGCTACAAGAAGAAGTTGCTGAATATTTAGAAGCTGAGACACCCGAGGCCCGGTGTGAAGAACGAGCAGATATTCGTGAAGTACTCGCTGCATTAGCTCTGTTTGAAGATGGCGATATGGATCAGGTAGAAGAAGTTAAGGAGAAGAAGCTTCAGGAGCGTGGTGGGTTCTTCCATCGAATTTTCTTAATAGACACAAACGAGTAACTTTATTGTAAACAATCTGTTTTTTTGGTATTCTATTGCGAGTACCTACAAGCCATGGCGAAAGGGTGAAATATGAAGAAGAGAATCTTTGTAGCTATGCTTGTTTCTTTTGTTGCTGCTGTTGTTTTTGTTGTTGCTCGAGCGCCACAGGCAGATACGCGAGCCATTCAAAGACAGAATAAGCAAAGATGAAGAGCAAAAAGCTCTATTTTGGGTTAGGAACAGCCTTTGTAATCTTTGGCACTTGGATGATAAAAAAGAAGAAGAGCCAGACTACACCAAAGAAAAATACTACGAAACATTTTGGCTGGAGTAGCTGGAATGTTGGCGATGACGACCCTTGGCTCTAGTTAATTCTAGGGCTTTTTTATTGAATATTTTTTGTAAAAATGGTATTATAATTATCCGAATGATCGCACCTTGGAGGATAAATGAGCAGTGTTTCTGATATAAGTGAAGATTTCGACCAAAAAGCTCTTGCGCTGGCCAGGTTGTTTCCGATGTATCTTGATCAGTTGAGGGCAGGTGAGTTTGGCGAGTTGGTTCTGACCGTAATAGAAGAAGATGGTGAGACTATCTTTGTACTTAATGCAGTATCGCATAAAACCTGTGAAGAGCATCGTTGTAAGGATGATGATTGTAGGCAAGTGATGCATGCGAATTCAATAACCATACCTATGCGAGATCTAGATAAGATTATTGATGCACTTTTTTATAATTCGCATCAGAGAAAATCACCCTACTCGGCACTAACGAGAAAATAGTTCCTCCTAGTATTAGCTAGGGGGATTTTAATTAGTAGAAGACGAATTTTGTGGAGCAACACTTGCAGCATAGTCACTACCAAGTATAACCTCAAAGTCTACTACCGGATTTTTGACAGGTGTTGTTGGCTGGGTAACAGGAACCCCTAAGAGTTTCGATAAGTATGCTGCAGTATTTGGCTTCTTACCCCCAGTGTAATCGATAATTTGGCTGGTGGTATAGTCTTTTGTTTTGGCGTTGCCCACACTAGTAATAGTTATTGCCATACCATCATTTTCGAGTTTTAGCTTAAACTTACCCCCTAGACCACTTGTGGTTGTGCCGTTTTCGATAGTAATTTTGGGTTCTTCTACCCAGATAGGCCCTACAGTAAAGATATTTTGTACAAACTTACGAATATCGGCAAAGCTTCCGCCGGCTGGTAAGAGATTACTACTTGTTCTATCGGTAACTAAGAAGCCATTTGGCTTAAGAGAGAAGACAATGCTCATAATCTGGTCTTTTTGTAGTCCTTTGGTTAGGTCAGCCAAGCGTTGAATATTTTTGAGGCTAAGATCGGTCTTAACGTTATTGCTTGCTGCGTTTAATAGATCATTTACTTTTAATGGATTGGCTAGTGTATTGGCGCTTAAGGCTTTTTCGCGAATAGCTGTTAGCACCTGTTGTTGTCGCTGTGCGCGGCCAAAGTCGTCACCACAAGTACCTTTTCTACAACGAGCAAACTTAAGTGCTGCTGTACCGTCTAGGTGATAATTACCTGGTGCTAACTTATAGCCACAGCTGCGATACTGATTGTTGTCACATGGATACTCTGGGTCGCTTAGCAAGGTGTCGTTTTTAATATCTATTCCACCAACAGCATCAACAGCCTGTTTTAACCCAGTAAAATTGGCTACCACATAATAATCTATTGGTATGCCAAGAGTATTCGATACCGTCTCTTTAGCAAGGTCTACACCACCATCTGAGTTGGCTTGATTTATCTTGGCCTCTCCATGACCAGGAATACTAACTTGTAAATCGCGAGGCAAACTTATGATGGCTACCTTAGCTGGCTTTTGGGTTGTATCGAGACTTACTACCATATTAGTATCGGAGAGAGCACCACCATCATGGCCAGGGTCACCAATACCCAGCAAGAGTATGTTTACACGACCACGAGACTCACCTTTTAACTGAGAGCTAAAATCAAATAGATTGCTACTAACTTTGCCGGCGTGATGTAGTAGATACCAGCCCAGATAACCAAGTGCTGCACCAAGTAATATAACTAATACCAGCACTATCTTCGGCCAGCGTCGTTTTTTCTTTTTTGGTAAATCAAATTCGTCTGCCATATCTTTAGAGTGTGGGTGGGGTTGGTCTGCTTGGTGAGTGTTCTTGCTAACTTCTCCACCGTCTTGTAATTGGGCTCTTTCTTGCGCCCGGATGTTCTCTTTGGGGTTCGCTTTGGGGTCAAAAATAAAATCCGGGTCGTTATTGGGAGAAGTATGTGCTGGCTCTACGCTCTTTAGGGGCACTTCTTTTCCTTTGTCTTCGACCGGATCGTACACGAAATCTGGTTTCTTCGAATTTTTCATGTAATGTTATTATAACTGTTTTTGTAAGCACGATGTGACACATTGCCCTAGAAATTTATGCTTATTTCGGTTATACTAGCGCACTAGTAATGAAAAATATTTGGCAACAATTAAAGAAAAATAAGCAGCCGTTTTTTGTGATGGCACCAATGGACGATGTAACCGATACGGTTTTTCGTCGTATTGTGCAAAAGCATGCGCCGGCTGATGTAATGATGACCGAATTTGCCAATGCTGATGGCTGGTGTAGCCCCGGGCGCCAAGCTATTGGTACTAGATTGCAACACGAAAAATCAGAAAACCCCCTTATAGCTCAGATATGGGGCATCACTCCCCAGCATTATGAAGAAATGGCACGGGATATTGTAGATATGGGCTTTGATGGAATTGATATTAATATGGGCTGCCCTGTAAAAGATATGATAAAAAAAGGTGCATGTAGCGCAATGATACAAAACCCTCAGCTGGCCAAAGAGGTAATAATAGCTACTCAAAAGGGTGCAGCGGGTAAGATACCGGTTAGTGTAAAGACTCGACTTGGTTTTAACACTATAGATACAGAAAACTGGATAGGATTCTTGCTTGAGCAAAATTTGGATGCAATTATTGTACATGGTCGTACAAAGAAAGAAATGAGCAAGGTGCCTGCTCATTGGGATGAAATTGCCAAGGCAGTAAAACTACGTGATAGTATTAGCCCAAGCACGGTTATTATTGGTAATGGCGATGTTATGAATCTTGAACAGGGTAGAGAGCTGGCAAAAGAAAGTGATGTAGATGGAATTATGATAGGCCGTGGCATATTTCATAATTTTTTTGTGTTTGATGAAACTAAAACCAATCGAGATTTAGCAATAATGTTGCCTATCTTGCGCGAGCATACTGCTCTGCATAAAAAAACATGGGATGGAGAAAAGTTTGAACCACTCAAGAAATTTGTAAAAATGTATATTAATGGCTTTGCTGGCGCATCTGAGTTGCGAGCCGAGATGATGCAGACCAAAAGCCACGACGAGTTACTCGCTATTATTGACAAAGCTAGCCTATTAAATTTAGAATATTCCTGATCTTGCACCCCACAGAAAGGCAGATCTATGCCTATACAGATTCGCTTAGTAGTAGACGATAAGGTGCCGTACGAGTTTTTTGAAGAAATTGATGCTGCCATCTTTAAGGTGCGTGAATATATGCTACTGGAAGAACACAGACCAGTTACTGTAGACCCCCTTATTGTTTCATTTAGCGATGAAGACGATGCAATATTAAATAGTCATATTCGTAATCTTGGTCTGCATTCAAGAACGATTGGGGCACTGAGCTGGGCTTATAGGAGAGGTTTCGCTAAGTCAGAGATTGTAACAATAGGCGATCTACTTGGTTTTAGTGCAGATGATTTGTTAGCTATGCCACAACTTGGCTATGTAGGATTGCACAACATACGTATGGGTCTTGCAAAACATGGTCTGCATCTTATGCTTGAAGAAGTTTACGAACAAGGGGAAGGCTAATGCCAACCAAAGTAGAGATTGTTTTTCAGGGAGAACAAGACACAGATGCCTTAATAAAGCTTTTACAGAAATATGTACTAAAAGACAAACCTTTGCTCGATTTCTCTGTTTGTCATGTTGATGATACAGGCGAGCCAATTCGTATTTCTCGATCTGACTCTGCCAATATGTCTATCTATCTGCTCCCACTAAAGTCTCGTACTCGCAACGCTCTACTTGAGGCATATTGGCACAATGCCCAAGGTATCTATGTGCGGCGAGAAGATAAAGACATACAAACCATCGGCGAGCTTTCGCGCAAGACCGAGCTCGAGCTGAAGAAGTACTATAATATTGGTAAATCTGCCATAGCAGACATTCGTCAGGCATTGGCTAGCGTTGGCCTTAGTCTTGAAGGTGAATAAAAACCCCTCACAAAAATGAGGGGTGTTTTTATTGATATGCAATATTTCGTGCTTTGCAACAGTTTGCAATAATTATTCTCAACTGTTTTCTGGCGTCAGAAAGATTATCATTACGAATAATTTTGGGCCATTCTGACAAAATTAATTCGGCTTCGTAGCTAATTCTATCTCTTCTTTCTAGTATTTCTTCTTCAGATTCATCTCCACGCTCACGAAGACGTCTAAGGCATGTCTCTACGATAGGGTCGGGCGGTAAAATACCCACAAGCAAAACATCTGGCCTGTGTCGTAAATTTCTTGCACCATTTACATCAACATCGGTAATAACAACTTTGCCAGCAGGCGGCTTAGCTAGACCATACAAGTTACCAAAATGTTCATCATGCTCAAGTAGCAAACCATTGCCGACACCTTCCATAAACTCTTTCTTAGTAACATATTTATATTCACCTGGCATATCACGAGATTTTGGTAGTCTAGTGGTCCAACTTTGGGCAATCTCGAGACCACAACCTTTGGTAACACTGGCTTTGCCAGCACCACTAGGGCCAGAGATGACAATCAGTAGTCCTTGCATGGTGAGCCTTTCCTGATATGAGGACACCAGTATTTAATAGTATTTATTACTTTTTAGCAAGCTCGAGCATTATAATAATCATTAAAATATTTAGGTATGATACAATTTAAATATGAGTCGTACATCACATGCCCGACACGAGGCTAAGCACAAAAAGCCAAAGCATAAAAATTCCCAGGCAGAACCTATTGTAGAAGAAGACTTGTTTACTGAGCACAAATTTACTTCCGAAATTCTAATTGCACTGGTGATATTTGGACTTGGTCTGTTCTTTATGGTGCCTGCCTATAGCGCATTAACCGTAAATGGCCAATTTGTATTGCTAGCTGCATTTATGTTGGTGGTGCTCGTATTTGCGGTTACTCATTGGCGCGCACGTCCCAAACACAATGCACAGCTACCAGCAGTAGAAAGAATGGTGTTCTTGGCTGCTATTAGCTTGCTAAGTATTGCAATAATTGTGCAGGTATTTATGCACAGTCTCGACTCTTGGCTAATAGTTATTTTGGTACTTATTATTCTACTAAAAATGCTGTTAACGAGTCGGTACCAAGGAAAATGAAAAAAACATTAATAGGGGTTGGTATTATTATGCTAGCAATACTCATAGGCGTCGGAGCATTTATTGGCTGGAAAAAACTCTATGTCAAAAAGTTGACTAATGTTGCTACTGCAAATACCACACAAACTGTTGCTCCAGAACAAAAGCAAGAAGTTGCCAAGCGACCAGGTGAATATGCACCGTACGATGTGGCAAAGTTAGCTGAAGCTAGTGATGGTAAAGTTATTTTGTTCTTCTGTGCTAAGTGGTCAAAAACGTGCAAGATGCTCGATAACGACTTTAAGGCAAATGTAGCCAAGTTTCCTAACAACTTTACTATTTTATATGTCGACTATGACAAAAGCACTGCACTTAAGAAGCAGTATCAAGTGCCATTTGAGGATACTTTTGTACAGGTAGATGCTGGTGGCGCAATGATTAATAAATGGAGCGGCTCAGAAGATTTGGCAGAAGTAGTTGCTTTGGCAAAATAAGGAACTAGATGGCAAACATATCACAAAAAATTACATTTAAGGCATCTCCGCAAGACATCTATGACTTACTAACCAATGAGAAGAAGTTTGCAGAAATAACTGATGCCAGTGCCAAAATTGATGCTAGAGTGGGTGGTAATTTTTCGGTGTGGAATGATTATGCAACCGGAAAATTTAACAAACTTATAGCGGGTAAAGAAATTATTCAGTCGTGGCGTGCATCAGATTGGCCAGACGGAGCGGAGAGTAAAGTAACTATTACACTAACTGCAAAAGGTGATGGTTGTATGCTACATTTTACGCAGACTGGAGTGCCAGAAGAATTTACCAAAGATATAGAGCAAGGGTGGCAAGATTATTACTGGAGCTTAATGCAAAAGTATCTGGAGCAAAAAAATGTATAAATTTGTTCTATTTGTGCATGTATTTAGTCTAATTGTTGCCTATGGCAGTGTACTATTTGTAGATTTTTATGGGTTATTTTGGGTATTAGGTAAAAAGACCAAAACTCAAATGCTAGAAGTAAGCAAAGCCGCACAGATTCTTATCTGGTCTGGTTTAGTTGGATTAATACTGAGTGGTAAATTTTTGCATCCCAACTTTACTAAACCACTTACCCAACTAAAGATGCTACTGGTTTTAATTATTATCTGTAATGGTATTAATTTACATTTTGTACAAAAAGCAATGAAGTCTGAAAAGTTGGAGAATTTCTGGCAGTTACCTAAAAAACTTATTGTTTGGTCTATTGTATCAATTACACTTTCGCAACTAGCCTGGCTTGGTGCGTGTATTATTGGTTTTATCAACACCAGTTCTCATTTGGTAAAATAAAAAACCCATGTTGCCATGGGTAAGTAATTAGGCCGCGGTGCGAACGACCGAGCCATATTGTTCTGGGTGACAAAGCACCTTCGCGAGCATACCTGGCTGAGAGCCATCGTAAACAACAATGTCGATGCCGTGCTCGCGCGCATGGGTGGCAGCAGTGGCATCCATCACCTTCAGGCCACGTTCGATCACGTCCAGGTGGGTGAGGTTGCCGAGCTTGCTGGCTTCGGGGTTGGTGCGCGGGTCGGAGTCGTAGATGCCGTCGGTACCTTGCTTGGCCATCAAGATAGCCTCGCAGCCGAGGTTCATGGCGCGCTGAGCAGCGGCAGTGTCGGTGGTAAAACCTGGCTCACCAAGTCCGCCGGCGCAGATAACCACTTGACCATCCCGCATTCGACTCTTAGCCTTCTTGTACCTGTAGGGTTCAGCAACTTCTTCGATTCGCAATGATGAATTCATACAACAGTCGACACCCTCTTGCTTTAGAATGTCTTCGAACATCATTGCGTTTGAAACAGTGGCCAGCATGCCTACGTAGTCGGCAGTATTGGGGTCAATATCTTCGGCATCTTTGCCGCGAAAAATGTTGCCACCACCAATTACTACAGCGATCTCAACACCTAGTTCGTCGATAACTGCTTTGATTTCTTCGGCTTCAGAGCGCATTCTCTTGGTATCGAATCCAGCAACAAGGGTAGAACCATCTTCGAGCTTATATACTTTACCCTGGGCTTCGCCAGAGAGCTTAAGTAGTACTCGCCTGTAACGTGAAACTGCTGAAGTACTTGCCACGAACTCGCTCCTTGGGGGTCTAGCGTGGTTGGTTCGGACACTGTCACATACGTTACCATATATTGATCACCTATTACAAGCAGACTGTATCTAGAAAAATTGTTTATTATAGGCTATAATCACCAATTATGAGTTCTACAATTTCAGTCTTGCTATATTACAAATTTGTCGGTGTTACAGACCCTGCCTTCGAAGTCATGCAGCACAAGTTGGTTTGCGCTGGTATTGGCCTAAAGGGCCGTATTCTTATTGCCGAAGAAGGAATTAATGGTACAGTAGCTGGTACCCGAGCGCAGTTAAAACAATATACCGATTACATGGATGCTCATCCGCTCTTTAAAGATATTGTCTTCAAAAGATCTGCTGCTGGCAAAATGCCGTTCCCCAAACTAATTGTTAAGCGTCGTCCAGAAATAGTAACACTTGGTAAGCCAGTAGATCTTAAAAAAACTGGTAAATATCTTAGCCCAGAAGAGTTTCATACTATGCTAGAGACTGAAAAAGATATTACTGTGGTAGATATGCGCAACAATTATGAATATGAGGTAGGGCGTTTTGAGGGTGCAATTCAGCCAGATACCACCAAGTTTTATGAGTTACCCAAAAAGGTAAAGAACCTCAAGATAGACCCCAAGAATAAAGTTCTTACTTACTGTACGGGTGGTATTAGATGCGAAAAAGCCACTGCACTCTTGGCAGAAGAAGGTTTTGACAATGTTTACCAGCTAGAAGGTGGCATTGTTAAGTACCTCGAAAAATATCCCGACGGACATTTTATAGGTAAAAACTTTGTTTTTGATGATAGGATGGTTACCAATACAGACACTAAGTCTGGCGAAAAAGTTTTGGGTAAATGTGCCCATTGCAAACAGGCGAGTGATAGGTATATAGACTGTGCCAAGCCCGACTGTCACCAGCTTTTTATCTGCTGTATAGAATGTGAGAAGCAACATAATGGTTTGTGCCCAGTTGCAGTAAAAGAGCTTGCTAAGAAATAATATGGCAAAGATAAAGAAAAAGATTTGGCCCGAATACTTCAATAAGATCTTGTCAGGTGAAAAAACGTACGAACTGAGATTGGCTGATTGGGAAATTAATACCGGCGACACCCTTATTCTTAAAGAGTGGGATCCAAAAACAAAAATATTTACCGGTAGAGAGTTAACAAAAAAGGTAGGGTATGTTGGTAAGACGAAGGGATATTCGTTCTGGTCTGATGAACAAATTCAGAAATATGGATACCAGATCATATCTTTGTTAGACTAGCTTTTCTAGCTCTTCACGCACAACTTTTCTGTCATCCCAAGGAGTGGATTTACCATTAATAACAATAGATTGTTCGGCACCTTTGCCGGTAATAAGTACTAAATCATTTTTATTTGCCAACTTTAGGGCTTTGCGAATTCCCGCACGTCTATCTTCTATACAAAATAGATTTTTCTCATCTGTCTTACCGGCTTTTCGGGCACCGGCGGCAACATCTTCGATAATCCTTGTAGGATCATCTTCGTATGGATCTACATTCGTAATTACTATATAGTCAGAGCATTCAGCAGCTAACCGTCCCAGAATGGGGCGTTTCTCTATATCGCGCCCGCCACCTTCGGCACCGAGAAGAGTAATAATCTTGCCCCTAGCCATGGCTTTGGCGCTCTTCATTAACGCCTCCATGCTGGCAGGCGAATGGGCGTAATCTACCAAGACAGTAAAGTTTTGCTTAGCATCTATTGGCTCCATACGGCCTGGTATCGTTTTAAGCGACTCTAGGCCTCGTTGAATGGTTTTTCTATCCATTCCTAGCTCTTTACCTACAGCAACTGCTGCAGTGGCATTTTCGGCGTTAATTTCACCAAGGATATTTATATGGTAGGTATCGAGATTTAGCTCAAAATCTACACCTTTTCCATTAGAGTGAATATTTTTTGCTTGATAATCACTACTAGAGTGAGTGCTATAGGTGGCTTTTTTATCAACTGCAAAATCCATATAGTTTGGAGCATATTTACTATCGGCGTTGGCAATGATAATTTTTGGTACTTTTTTGCCACTCATTTCTTTGCGTGTAGCTTTGGCGGTAGACTTAAAGACACGCTTGTTGTGTTGGTGTAAGACCTCCATACTACCTCTATGTGAGGCCATAATTTCGCGTTCTACGTTGGTAAAAACCAACACATCAAAGTTAATACCAATATGGCGCCATTGTGTTTGACCCTCGCTTGGCACCTCCATAACCACATATTTGCAGCCCGCTTTTTGCATATCGGCCAAGATTTTTTGCATCGCCGAGGCACCTGGCATTGTCATGTGGTATTTGTTGAGTTCTTCCTGTTCGCCAATACGAATATTAGCTGTACCTATCTGGCCAACTTTTGCACCAGATGCAGATAATACTGCCCAAACCATATTGGCAGTGGTTGTTTTTCCCTTACTGCCGACAATACCAATTATTATCATATGCTTGCTCGGAAATCTGTACTTGCGAGCGTAAAGTAATGACTCTGGATAATGCAGTGCATCGATACTGCGCCGGGGTATTAGCTTTTTTAGACTAGACTTTAGTTTGCTCATAGCCCTATTGTATCATCTAGCTACTATCAGAAAAGCTAGTATAATAAGGTAATGATAAAAATTGTTCAGGCAGCAACAAGTTTGGGGTCGTTCAACAAGGGTAGCGAGAAGGCACCAGCTACAATTCTCGACACCACATTGCGGTCGGGTCTTAAGAAAAACATGTTTGAATTTAGTGAATTAGAACCTGTCACAGCAATTGAAGAAACCAATAATTCTAATAAAAAACTACGCAATTTAGACTCGCTTATATCCTTTAATAAGACACTATTTGAACAAATTACGTCTTCGGCAGATAACAAAGACATTGTTTTGACGCTTGGTGGTGATCATTCAATTTCTATTGGCACGCTCTTTGCTTCTAAGGCTAGAAACCCCCAAACCTGTATAGTCTACATTGATGCTCACCCAGATTGTAGTAATCCAATCGATTCTCCTACTGGTAATATTCATGGTATGCCGCTTTCTACTGTACTGGGTGATGCACTATGGGTAGATTTTGAATTACCCAAATATCAGTATAATGAGGTTTTTATTATAGGTGCAAAAGATATTGATGAAGCAGAGTATCGTTACATGCAGGCTCATAACATCACCTGTTACACAATTGATGATATTATTCGCCATGGCATTGCCAAGATAGTAGATGAAATTCGGCAAAAAGTGGCTAGCCGACCGCTACATATTAGTCTCGACATTGACTCTATAGACTCATCTGAGGCACCTGGTACAGGTATTGTTAATAGGGGTGGTCTGAGTTATCGAGAAGTTTCGTATCTGTGTAGAGAATTGTCTAAAGAAGATATAATTGCACTCGACTGTGTAGAGGTTAATCCAGAACGCGATATTAATAACAAAACAGTACTCTTGTCAGGCGATCTCTGTGTAAGCTTACTGGGTGGAGATTGGTCGCCTTACACACAATATTTAGAAAAAGACACAAATTAGCCAAAGTAAACATAGCCATTTTAAGCTGATATTGTTATAATTAGAACGAGTTATATATGGATCCACAAGACAATACATTTCCGATACCCCCCGCGGAGAATGCCGGGGGATCCATACCACCAGCCCAACAGCCTGCTGCAGCTCAGCCGGCTAATCCTTTTGCTGCCCAAACTCCCTCCCAGGTACCAGACCCACTAACTGGCGTACCTATGCCTATGGCAGATCCAAATGCTGTTACACCACCACAGCCAGCCCCAGCCCAGGCACCACTGCCTCAGCCAGAATGGCAAACACAGGCACAGACTGATGCTGCAGGTTTGCCTGCAGGCCCAGACAACCCATCGCTTACCGCTCCAAATACACCATTACCAGCCGGTCCTTCACCCGCACAGACAGATAATTATGTAATTTCACCATTTTCAAGTTCTCCTGCAGCTGCACAACAACCAGTACCTGCAACACCACCACAGCCAGCACCAGCTCCTGCAGTCATACCAGATGCCAATACACTCGATCTTAGTAACCAACCAGCATTAACGCCACAACCAGTTCAGCCGGGTACCATGCAGCCAGGGGTGGATGTTAGTCCAGCACCAGCCCCAACACCCGTGGTTGCCGACCAATCCTTTAATACTCCACCCCCTGCACAAGTCGAGCAACCAATGTCTGGTGGGTTACCTACCGATTTAGGTACCAGTTATAATTCTGATATTACCGACATGGCAATGACCGACACCACACGCAAGAAAGGACCACTGAAATTTATTATTATTGTAGTTGCTGCGCTAGCATTAATGATTATCCTCTCCCTTGTTCTGGTATTCTCAGCTCGTAATCAACGTAAACCAGCGATAGAGCTAAACGATCAAACTGTTCAGACTCAAACCACCGCCACTCAGCCAGCTGCACTGCCAGATGGTTATAAGCAAGTGGTGCGCGATTGTTATAGCTTTGGTATTGTTAGCCAGACTACTATCGATTTTGCTAAGACTGCCTGTAATATTGGTGCCAAGTTTGGTGCTAACTCACAATATAGTATTACTGTTACTCCCTCTACAGCTGCAGTTGGCGATTTAACAACCTTTTCTAATACGCTAAAGGCAGGTACACCAATTTCTAATGACAAGATTCAGCTAAATAATATCGATGCAGTAAAGATAGTCCAATCGGTTAATGGTACTACACAACAAGTAATTGCTGTTATTCCCACTGGTAAAAATTACACCTTTAATGGCGCACCTGTAACTGCTTTTACTATAACGACTAGTTATAACGATGATGCTTCTAAAACGGTGAGTGATAATATTGTAAAGACTTGGGCGTGGAAGTAGTTGCATAGCAAGGTAGGTTTCGCCTAGACTAAATTACATGAGTAACAGTCTAGAGAGTATTGTTTTGCTTGGCACGGCGTATAGTGGGTCTACTGCTTTAGGTATGGCGCTGCATAGTTCTAAGAACAAGATCACCTATGTGGGAGAGCTTTCACGTATCCCGGGTATGTTTGAAAAGTATCAACTCGATCGAGAAGTGGGGACTTGCTCAGCCTGTCTGATTAATCAAGAAGACTGCAAGATTTATACCGACCAGCTTTTTAAAAAGCTTCAACAAAAAAACCCCGCCGAAGTACACAAGTATCTCATTAGGCATCTCAAAACTAAAACCATTGTAGACGCGAGCAAGCATCCGGCTTGGTTGCGATTGTTGGCGCAAGCAACACCAATAGACCAAATTAGAGTAATTATTACAGTTAAGAATCCAAAATACTATGTACAGAGTTGCCTAGATAGAGACATAGATTCAGCCTGGTTGGCAGCAAATGCCTGGAGAGATACATACTATGATACACTCCGTACACTCAATCGGTTAGGCATAGCCTACTATGTGGTCAGAAATGAGGACTTTTTACTTAACAAACTGCAAGTAATTCGTAATATTGAGAATTTTCTAGGGCTACATTACAAGCTAGAATCACAAACCAAACCCATACATGCCATTGGTGGCAATCCTGCTGCTCGAGTAGAAGAGTTTGGGAGGCAGAAAATTTTGCAGAGCGCAAAGCGACTGAGCAGACAAGTGTTTGATTTTAATCATCAAAAAACACATTCTAACTCAAGACAAAAAATAACTTTCGATACCCAAGTTTTATTTGATACTCCAGGATTGAGCGACATGGCAAATCTGCTTGGTTATACTGTCGGCGACATTGTCTAAAAACTCGGTTTTTTGGTTTTTCGGCGCCAAAGTCTGTATAACAATCTAAAATGATACCAACTAGCAGCGCCCCATTTCCAACCATTATCGTGGTAAAACTGTTTGAATCGAGCTCTGTCTCGTAGTAATAAGCGATACGCAAAGAGGGGAGAATGAGAAGTGTCAACTAACGGTACAGGTGTTTCGTTGCCTGTACCATAATCAAATTGTAGTCGTGCAAAGATCTGAATAATCCACCGGTTCGGTGATGCAAGTATCTTTATTAAATTTTTCTTACTTGCCAGATAATAATCTTGAGGAGAGAGGCTAGAGCTCTGATAATAGGCAATTGATGCTGTGATGCTTGCCAAGATTTGCTCACGAGTGTTATGGCCAGCATTATCGGTATTCAGAAAACTTTCCCACACCTCTGGCTGATAGAGATATTTATTTGTTCCTGTAAGGTTGTTAAAGAGCAAACCCTGGCTATTGGTACGAATGGTTGGGTTAAATACATTACCGCCGGTTTGCCCAAGGTATATACCAGAAAGAACATTGCGGTAATTGTTATCTAGCAAAATATCATTTAGCAGAATTTGAATGGTTGAGTTCCAGCCAACATCGGCAAGAATAATTTTGCTAAGATCTTTTGATTTGGCGGCTCTAGCAAACTCGTGCACTGTTTGCGTATAGACTTTCTTTAACTCTCGTGTAATGGTCTGATCATTTTTATCTAAATACTCAGCAAAAGCCTTCTTGCCAGTTAATTGATACTGGTAATTTTGAGAAACTGCCCCCAGCGTAGTCAGTGCATCAAAATTAGTTTTACGACGCTGTACTTTTTTTATCATCGGCAAAAGCGACATGTAGCGGCTACCGTTACGATGCTGCAGGTAACAGTAACTGCGAATTAGTCTGCTACGGCTAAACTTAGGTAGACCAACATAGTTACGAAACCCAAGTTGAGTATAGAAATTGCTCAGCGTATAAGATTCACTCGATACAAAAGCGACTTTAGCTTTTTTTGTAGTGCTTATACTGCCCAAGTAATGAGTGTAATAAATGATTGCCGGTGCAAACATACTGCCTATTGTGCTGGCGGTCTTTTTTTGAGCAAATAATGGCTTGGTTATTTTGTTATATTCCTTTCTTGTAGCATTTGCATAAATACCTTTTACCAGCAGACCAAAGAAATATTTTGTTATTAATAAACGCAATCGATGTAGGGGTAGGTTTAACCAAAAAACGTGCATTCCCAAACGTTCTGGCACAGCAATATCGGCATGACGATGGTCGCCAATATGTAGATTGGTAGTTAAACGAACAGACGAAAACTTTTCGCCGAGTCTAGCAAAGCTCCTTCCACTACTTTTGCCGTGTAGGTGATCGGTCGAGCTTATGCCTCTGTACTGAATGCCAAACCCTTTAAGCAACTGGCGAATTTGTTGTGAATCGAAATACATATCGGTTACAAAAAATACCGGTACTTTGTTATTTTCTAATACTGAGACGAGCTTCTTATTAACAAAGAGGTGTTCTTTCTCGAATTTTATCTCAGCCTGGGCAAGTTTTTTACACAGGACTTTACGATTTGCTAAGCTAAGTTTCTTACCTTTACGGCGAGAAACCTCTTGAATAATTGCCTCATTTATAGAATCTAAACTAGCTTCGTAGTCATGCCCAAGGTCTAGATTGGCCCTGCGCAAAACTTGGTTGTAATAATTTCTGAGTGAGAAATATAAGAGTGCAGAGCAGCTAATACTATTATTTTGCAGAGTTTTGGCAGCCACTTTAGAAAATTGCCAAAAGTGCCACTGTTCTGCGCGATTTCTGCGCAGCAAGAGCGTGTCAAAGATATCTATAGTAATAGTCTTTGGCTGAATACTATTAATTTGCCCTTGCAAGCGAGAGTAAATAAACATACCTCAACTATACCTAAGTTAAGATATTAGCCAAACCATAACATTTTTGGCGTGCTACAATAACCTGATGAAGATAAAAAGAGTAATTATTATTCATGGCTGGGCAGACAAACCACATCATGGCTGGCTTGGTTGGTTAGACAAAGAGCTAAGCAAAATCGGGGTAGAGGTAATTGCGCCTGCAATGCCTAACCCAAAACTACCCAATCTAAAAACGTGGGAGGCAACTGCTGCCAAAGCAGTTGGAAAGCTAGACCAACATACTGCCCTGGTTGGCCACTCGCTCGGTACCTTTACTCTGCTGAGAGTGTTAGAACATTACAATGGTAGCGAACAGGCCGCCAAGCTGATTTTGGTAGCTGGGTTTTTAACAAATGGTGGCAGGAGTCTGAGTAGATATTTCTCTCCAGAACCAAACACTGACCAAGTAAAAACACATGTTAAGCAGGTATATCACATATTTTCTGATAATGATGTAATGGTAAAACCAGCTAGAAGTAAAAAATTAGCCAAACAGCTTGGTGGCCAGACTTTCGAAATTAAAAACCAAGGACACTTTATTACACATAAAGGTACCGACTTTCCACTTATCTTAGATATTATTCAAAACTATTGATAATTTAGCCAAAAAGTCGTATAGTGAGCAAATACTTCACCCCCCCCGGAGGTAAAGAAGTGCACCTAACACCAAAGATAAGTGACTACATTCAGCTTGTAGCCACTGCACGGTACCTGACATGTGTTGAAGATGGCGATATTCCTCTCCTAGCTACCAAACAACGCAAAGCATTTGTAGAGCACATGGTGAAGTCAGCAATTATTGCTATTGATGCAACACCCAATAAAAATAACAACCTTACGCGTGAGTATCAGCGTCGTGTAAAGCGCTATTTTGCTTCTCGCTCTACTGTACTGAATCATTGGCGGCGTTTCGAGGTACAACTTGCTGTCAAAGAAGGGCGACTTAGTCCAGAGCGTCTGGTTGATGATTTCTTGAACGGCATGCCGATTAGTTATGGCCAGCGCAGTGCTCTGGCTAGCTATGCACAACGTGTTATTCAGGCCTCAATTGCCAAGAATCGTAGTCTTGATCAGATTATTCGTAATGTGAATAGGCGGCTAAAGACAGCCCCGCCGTATGTAAGGATTCTTGCCGAAAAAGAGGTAGTAACAGTATGAATGCGCTTGATCAATCTAAGCCCAAGCCACTGGTTGTAAGACTTAGTCCGCACCGTAAGCTCGATGACGAACTGCGTCAGCAGTTGAAGAGTAGGGGTGTTATTGTTAAGCCCGAAGATTCTCTGGGACTTGATTCTTCCATAAGGTCGACTCTAGAGACGTTCTTATGGCGCGATATCCTCTACTTCTTAGAGAAAGAATATAGTGAGTATACGGCTGTAGAGAGGTCTTTGCGCCGTTTGCGTGAGAATCCACAGTTTGTTGAGGCGTTAGATGGCTTGTCTGCGCAAATTGCAGAAAGGAAAAGCGACAATGGGTAATTTTTTGCCAGGTAGATATTGCCTTACTAAGAGTGAATCACTGGCGATTATCGCGTCTGCTAAAAGACATTTGCTTGCTGAGCATCCAGAGCTAAAGCCATTTCAGAACGAAATTGGTAGCTATATTGCCCGAGCAGTTGAGGGTCGTAACGAGCGGGGAATTGCCCGAACAGGTGATAGCCTTAAAGAAGATGAGGCAGCCCAGGCACGCTATATGGCAGAACTTACCGCTCTGGCAGAGCGAGAAGCTCGCCAATGTCTGCGTCGGTTTCGAGATAAGCCAGAATCTCTTGCTCTGCTAAAACAACTTCAAGAAGACAAACAAGAGCCGGTTAGTACCACCAAAATTAAAGATTTCGAAACATTACCACTCACTTGGTAATTTATTAGCAACTCTCGCATAAAGAGAGTTGCTTTTTGCTTTTTGTACGCTTTAAAGCCTATAATTTATAATATGAATGAGGTTGACGAAATAAAACAACGTCTCGATATAGTCGAGGTAATAGGTTCTTATGTGCCGCTAAAGCAGACAGGGGCAAATTTTAAAGGGCTTAGTCCGTTTAAGACCGAAAAAACACCAAGTTTTATTGTTAGCCCCGAAAAAAATATTTGGCACGATTTTAGTACTGGTAAGGGTGGAGACGTATTTACATTTGTAATGCTGCAAGAGGGCCTAGAATTTTATGATGCCCTTGAGATGTTAGCCAAAAGAGCTGGCGTTACACTTAAGCCACGCTCTAAACAGTCTGGCGAAAAGCGCCAAAATAAGCAGCGTCTATATGATGCTAACGAAGAAGCAATGAGGTTTTTCCATCTTGCGCTGTCAAAACACACCACTGCTCTTAAATATTGCAAAACAGAGCGCGGATTGAGTGGTGAAGTAATTAAACAATACAAACTTGGCTACAGCCCAGATAGCTGGGATGGTTTGAGCAAATTTTTAGCCCAAAAAGGGTATTCTAACATAGACTTAAAACAAGCTGGACTCGTTGCCCAGAAGGACGGACGAGACTCGGTCTACGATTTGTTTCGTGGACGGCTGATGTTTCCAATATTTGATGCCCAAAAACGTGTAGTTGGGTTTTCGGCACGTATCTTAGACAAAGAAGCTGTTGCTGCTAAGTATATTAACACTCCAGAAACACCAATTTATCAGAAAAATCAGGTAATTTATGGACTGGCACAGGCCAAAGAGGCAATTCTCAAACAAGATGCAGTAATTGTGGTTGAGGGCAATATGGATGTTGTGGGGCTGAGCAACCATGGATATTACAATGTTGTGGCTGTCAGCGGCACTGCCTTTAGCGAGTTTCAGCTAAAAAACCTTGGTAGGTTAAGCAAGAATATTTTGCTTTGTTTTGATCAGGACGAGGCTGGGGTAGAAGCCACAGCACGAGCAATCAAACTTGGTGATGGTCTAGATGTACGACTTTCTGTGGTTAGTTACAAAGGCGCAAAAGACCCCGATGAATTAATTAAAAAAGATAAAAAAGCTTGGGATGTAGCGCTAAGTAGTGCAGAATATGCACCCGATTATTTAATTCGTTTTGGTATGGAAAAGTATGATACCAATACTGCTTATGGTAAAAAGCAGTTTGCACAATTTGTGTTACCAATAATTGCCGGCATGCATGACAGTATAGAGCAATCGCATTATGTAGCCAAGGTTGCTCAGATACTCGACGTTAGCGAAGATGCTATTACGCGTAAATTAAGTGGTGAGCCTGCGCCATTGCAAGAAGTAAAGCCTGCTGAGCTAGAAGGCACCAAAGAGCCCAAACTTACTCGCCAAGAACAGATAGAACAAACACTCTTAGAAATACTGCTTACTCGCCTAGAGACTCGGAGTGCATTGGGTGATTTAAAGACCGATTACATTAGTGAGCGTCACAAAGCAATTTTCTCGGCGTTACTAAAGCAGACAGGTCTAACAAGTGAGAAGTTGGCAAAACTCTTGCCTGAATCTTCTAACTATGTTAAGATTTTGACACTACGGGGAGAAGAAGTGAACTCTGATTTATCGGAGCACGACGCACGGCTCGAAGCCTTTACCCAAGTAAATAGATTAGTTCGAATATATCGAGAAAAACAGAAGCGAGTACTTAGTCGTCAGATTGCTTTGGCAGAAGCCGAAGGCAACCAAGAGACGGCTCACAGATTACTACAAAAATATCAACGTCTTTTAAACGACGAGAACGATTAGCAATTAATTATAACTGGAGATTTATGCCAAAAAAATCTGCCCCTATTCCAAGTGAACTTACTGACGAAGAAATTCAAAACGAAGAAGCTATAGATAAGCTTGTAAAAAAAGGCCGTACTAAAGGATTTGTTACCCAGCAAGAAATTATGTCGACAATTCCTGATGCCGAAAACAATGTTGATGGCCTTGATGATCTTTATTCGACTCTTATAGATCAGGGAATCGAAGTAGTTGATCAAAAAGAAAAAATGATCTGGCAAACTGAGACTGAAGAAGATGTCGAAAAAGCTACCAGTGATGAATATATAAAAGATATTGCAGACGACTCTGTACGTCTCTATCTTCGTGAAATAGGTAAGATTCCACTTATTTCTGGCGAAGAAGAAGTAGCTCTTGCCAAGCGTATCGAAAAAGGCGACAAAGCGGCTAAAGATGCTCTTGCCGAAGCAAATATGCGTTTGGTAGTAAGTATTGCCAAGAAATATATTGGGCGTGGTCTAGACCTACTCGATTTAATTCAAGAAGGTAATACTGGCCTTTTACGTGCGGTAGAGAAGTTTGACTACACCAAGGGATTTAAGTTTTCTACATATGCCACCTGGTGGATTCGCCAAGCTATTACCCGCGCCATTGCTGACCAGGCCCGTGTTATTCGTATTCCGGTACACATGGTAGAAACAATCAACAAACTTATTCGTACCCAACGCCGTCTAACGACTGAGCTTGGCCGCGAACCATTACCAGAAGAAGTTGCCAAAGAGATGGAAATTGATGTCGAGAAGGTGAATCATATTATGAAGATTAGCCAAGACACCACTAGTCTTGATGCTACTGTGGGCGAAGATGACGACTCGAGTTTGCGAGATTTTATTGAAGATCAAGAAGGGGTGAGCCCAGAAGAAGCTGCTACATTTGAGCTTTTAAAAGAACATATTGATGAAACACTCGATTTACTTACACCACGTGAACAAAAGATTTTGCGTATGCGCTTTGGCCTAGAGGACGGACGTAGTCATACTCTCGAAGAAGTTGGTCAAGAATTTGGCGTTACCCGAGAGCGTATTAGACAAATTGAGGCTAAGGCACTTACCAAACTACGTAAACACAAAGATAGTAAGAAACTTAAAGACTATATTCAATAATTCGTTGTTGATATAAAAAAACCCGCTGATCTAGCGGGTTTTTTTATTCTTCAGTTTCTTGTTGATACAAATTAGCTAAAATTCGTTCTTCTTCTGGTGTGAGTGCCTCGCCTGTGCTTTGTTTGCGCTTGGCTTCTAAAATAGCCCGGGTATCAGCTACACCTCTGCGACCAATCTCTTTAGTTTCTTCATCTAATTTCCAATCAGGCTTTGGATCGTTTAGTGGTTCACCGGCCAATATCCGTCGCATAGCGCGCTGGCTATCTTCTGATGGCAACTCATTGTGGTAGCCTAAATCGTGACGAATTTCGCTCATATACTAATTATAAAGCATATGCTGTCGGAATTCTCACGGTATCAGCTATAATACGTATATGAGTGCGCGCAAAAAAATAGTAATCTTCGATGGTCATGCACTGGTGCATCGTGGGTTTCATGCTATTCCGTATTTAACTACCAAAGATGGAACTCCTACTAATGCTGTGTATGGTTTTACTATGATGATGCTTTTAGCACTGCGTGAGCTAAAGCCAGACTATGCCGTAGTGGCATGGGATGCGCCTGGTAAGACATTTCGACATGATCACTACAAAGACTACAAAGCTACCCGTAAAAAAGCACCAGACGAGCTGTATGCACAATTACCGCTTACTAAAGAGGTAGTAGATGCATTTAATATTCCATTAATAGAAGCACCAGGTTATGAAGCTGATGATATTATTGGTACCCTGACTACCCAATATGAGAAAAACCATGTAGTGGTAGTAGTAACTGGTGATATGGATGAGCTGCAACTTGTTACTGAACATGTTGGTATCTATACTATGCGCAAAGGTTTTACCGATACGTTTCTTTATACACCTAGAGAAGTAGAAGAAAAATATGGTGTTACACCAGAAGAATTTGTGGTGTATAAGGCCCTAAAGGGTGATACCAGTGATAATATTCCTGGTGTTGCTGGCATTGGAGATAAAGGGGCAACACAACTGGTGGCAGAATACAAAACGCTTGATAATATGTATCAGCATCTCGGTGAGATAAAACCGGCTCTTGCCAAAAAACTCGAAGCTGGCAAAGACAGCGCTTATCTTTCATTAGAACTTTCGCGTATCAAACGAGATGTAGAATTTACTTTCGATCTGCGCGACGCTGCATTGCATGAATATGATAGAAAAAAAGTGTACGATCTATTTCATCAACTCGAGTTTAAGAGCCTACTCTCTAAATTACCTGGGAAAACGGTAGCTGATGCCTCGCAAGCCAACTTATTCGAAGAAGAGTCTGCTACAGTGGCTGAGCAGTTTAATCGTGAACATCTCAAAAAGGCAAAGTATTACTGTGTAAATACTGATGCAGATCTGCAAAAGCTGATTACTGTATTAGAAAAACAAACAGTCATATCGGTTGATACCGAAACAACAAGCGTAGATATTATGCAGGCCAAGCTAGTTGGAATATCACTTTCGTTTAAAGAAGGAGAGGCATATTACATTCCTGTAGGACACGACGTTGGTAAACAATTGCCTCTGCAAGTTGTGCTTGCTGCACTCAAGCCAATTTTAGAGAACAGTAAGATAGGTAAGTTGGGCCATAACATTAAGTATGATTACGAGATGTTTAATAAAAATGGCATTAAGCTTGAGCCAATCGTTTTCGATACTATGGTGGCTGCCTTCTTAATCAGCCCAATTGGTAGGGCACAAACTCTTTCTGAGCTGGCCTATAGTGAGCTTGGCATCTCAATGATAGATATAGAAGAACTAATAGGCAAAAAAGGTAAGAAACAACAAACCTTTAATGTTGTACCTATAGATGAGGCTACAAAATACGCGGCTGAGGACGCTGATATTGCTTGGCGACTGTATCAAAAACAAGTGGTTGAGTTAAAAACAGAGCCAACTGGCAATAAAAAGCTCACCGAAATGGCAGCCATGCTCGAGTGGCCACTCATAGAGGTGTTAGGCGATATGGAGCTGACTGGCGTTACACTAGATAAGCAGTTTTTGGCAAAGTTATCTAAAGAATTTGCTACAAAAATAGAGAATCTACGTAAATCAATTTGGAAACATGCAGGTAAAGAATTTAATGTTAGCTCGCCAGCCCAATTACAAACTATTCTCTTTGAGCAACTCAAGATTGATTCTACAGGGCTAAAAAAGACAAAGACAGGTATTAGTACGGCAGCCTCTGAGCTCGAAAAAATGCGTGGCCGCCACCCTATAATTGATGAGCTTTTTGAATACCGCGAGCTTACCAAGCTAGTAAGCACCTATGTAGATGCTCTGCCACAGCTTGTAGGCGCCGATGGCAAGATACACACTAGTTATAATCAAACAATTGCGCAGACTGGTAGACTGAGTAGTACGAATCCAAATCTACAAAACATCCCCGTTCGTACTGAGGTGGGTAGACAGATTCGTAAAGCCTTTGTGGCAGGTGAGGGCAGGGTGTTTGTTAGTGCCGATTATAGCCAGATAGAATTACGCTTAGCAGCAGATTTGGCAGGTGACAAACCAATGATAAAGGCTTTTGTAGATGGTGCAGATATTCATACTCAGACTGCTGCCGAAATGTTTGGTATTAAACCAAGCGAGGTAAAGCCCGAGCAGCGCTACGCAGCCAAAGCTATTAATTTTGGCGTTTTATATGGTATGAATACCCATGGTCTATCAGTAGCAACTGGTTTTGACTATGCTCAGGCCAAAGAATTTATCGAGCGCTACTTTCAGACCCGCAAAGCTGTAGCCGACTACATTGCTAAAATTAAAAAAATGGCTCACGATGTTGGCTATACAGAAACATTATTTGGTCGTCGACGTCCGTGCCCAGATGTTAGATCGAGTAACTTTATTATTCGCTCGGCCGCCGAAAGAGCTGCAGTAAATATGCCACTCCAGGGTACAGCTGCCGATATGATGAAGCTAGCGATGATTCGTATTCACAAAAAACTTCCACCCGAGGCTAACTTAATTTTGCAAATTCATGACGAACTTATTGTAGAATGCAGAGAGTCAGACGCGAAAAAGGTAGCTAACATAATGGAGGTAGAAATGACAAATGTACATAGATTTGCAGTACCGATAGAAGTTGGTATTAAAACAGGTAAAAGTTGGGGAGATTTAGACTAATGCCACATCAAGAAGAGTCAGGAATAGAATTTACTGGCAACGTATTAATGTTTTTATTTGTTTTTATTATTATTTTTGGGGTAGGTATTGTTTTTTCTATTACGCACCATACATTGTGTGTAAGAAAGAATCTTCCCGAGCAGACTGTATTTCCTAAGACAAGTCTCGAAGAAACTCTTGGACGCAATCCTAGTTATGATATTTTGGCTTGCAAACGATAGCATATAAAGATGGCTGCAACATTGCTGTTGCAGCCTATAAGTGTAATTGTCTTACTTAGTTCTTTTTGATCAACTAAGACTGAGTCGATTGTCACCCAGATAATGCAGCACGCGATCGGCGGCTACCGGAGCCGAACCGATCTTGTCACCACGTGCATCATAGATGTTGCGCATCTCTGGACGCGACAGGTCTTCTGCAGTGTAGCGCTGAACGCGCCCCTTGCAGCTCACCGAGATCCAGGGGCCATACCTGCCGTTGTTGAGATCGGCACGTACGCCCCAGAATGCCATCTTGTTGATCTCCTCGAGACTCAGCACGAGCTGCTCGGTGTCGACGCCTTCGCGAGGGACAGCAGTCTGTTCGGGGAAATAGTGAAAGCGAAATACGTAATAGAAGCGCTCGTCGAGAGACTCATCTGCGCTGAAGATGCGATCAACTCGACTCGCATGAGTCAGCAAGAGACCACCAGCCAGCAGTTCTTCGTGCAGGCTAGAGGTGTCAATTGCTTCACCATGCGTCTTCGCGATTAACTCATCGCCCGGCGCAGCTGAGAGATCGAATCCAAGATGATCTTCGCGCGACTCGAGGCCACGAAGGTAGGTTGGGATCTGCTTTTCTTGTCGAAACCAGTACTGCAACATCACGGGTGCTACTGGCAAGGTACTTCCTCCTGATATTCAGTCGGGGTTATGCTTCGGACCCAATTATACTATCATATTAATTATAATATGTCAATTATATAGTAAAAGGGCCCTGCTGGTGTCACAGAGCCCTTATTGAAGAAGAATGCTTTTTAATTCGAAAATGTCATCAGGATTACCCAGAAATTCTTTGCTACTACCATTGAAGAGTAACAAAATTTTGGTATCGGTACTGCTAGTAACATGCCATTCTTTACTAATATCGCCAGAAAGAATAGCTTTGGCAGTAAATACATCTGCCAAATATCTGGTATAGCTCTGTCTAGGTTCGTCACGCAGACCAGATGAAGCCAAAATATTTGTTACAATTACTATTTCGCCTCTTTGTATTGTTGGAGCTACCTCGCCTGTAAGTGCTACATACATATTAGCTCGCAGCGTCTTTGGCAACCACTACTAGGTAGATAATTGCCATCGGCAGACACAACATGCTAAGAAGCAGTGCAATTATTAGAACTTGCGGTTTTGCCAGAGCAGGGTTGGTTTTACGCAGCACCAGCACTATGCAGATCACAATGGCAGCTATTGAGAAATAGGCAAGAGCATACGACCAAGCACTGTAATGAACCGGCTCAGATACGGGTTGAGGCAATGCCTCGGCGAATAGCGAGAACATCTGCTTCTCCTCTGCAGAAGGGGTACGAAATCGTTTGCAATAATACATTAAAATTAATTATTAGTCAATTATTCGGTTGGCTTGGTATAATACAGATATGCCAGAATTACCCGAAGTAGAGACTGTCCGTGCCGGATTGGCACAGTTTTTGGTTGGCCAAAAAATTTCTCATGTAGAGAGTAATTGGACCAAAAGCTTTCCTAACGATGCAACCCTAGTTAGCAAAAAAATGCTTGGTGCCAGCGTCTTGTCGGTAGACAGGCGCGGCAAAGCAATAATTATTCCACTCAGTAGTGGGTATAGCTTGCTTATTCACCTTAAGATGACCGGCCAATTAGTGTATCGGCCAACCCACGGTAAGGGTTTTGGTGGTGGACATCCTAGTGACAGTCTTATTAGCCGATTACCCGACAATTCTACTCGAGTAATTATTGAGTTTGCTAAAGGTACACTGTTTTTCAACGATCAGCGCAAATTTGGTTGGGTAAAGCTCGAAGAGACAGAAGGATTGTACGAGCGTAATGCCTTCTTACGTAAGCTGGGGCCAGAGCCTTTAGAAGATAATTATACGTTTGCACAATTTAAGACAGCTGTACAAAAACGTCAGAATACTTCTATAAAAGCCGCCATACTCGACCAGACAGTAGTAGCAGGGGTAGGAAATATCTACGCCGATGAGGGCCTGTTTGCAGCGAGAATACACCCAGCTACCAAGGTAGCAGATGTAAGCACGGTTAAGCTGCACAGGCTATTTAATTCTCTAAGAGAGGTGATGCTGTTAAGTATTCGTCTGGGTGGCTCGTCCGACAAAAACTATGTGGACGCTAAAGGTAATAAAGGGAGTTATCTCAAGTTTGCCAAGGTTTTTCGCCGCGAGGGCAAAGAGTGCCCGGTATGCGGAGGTATTATTCAAAAAACCCGAGTGGCCGGGCGTGGTACACATTTTTGTCCAAAGTGCCAGCGACTCTCAAAAAAAGTGTCAAAATAGTTTGACATATACTCTTAAGATTGATATGATACTTTATCGCCCAAAAGGGTTGATGTACCTGAAGAGAGGAAGAGGTTGAGATGCAGAAGTTTTATGATAATCTTCTGAAGCTCATTTTTGCTGTTATCGGGCTTGTTTTCTTGCTGGCAATTGTCTCAAGTTACTTTGGCTACATTCTGTTGGTTGCTTTCATTGCTGGTCTTGTGGTTGCCGTTGGCTTGCTCGTGCGAGCTCGCAGAAACGATCGTACGCGCATACGCGATTTGCAGCGAGACTTGGACCGAGCACGTAGATGGCCATAAGGGCTGGGTATTGGGAGTCCCTAACGTATCGAATATTCGATCTGTTATACTCCCAACCCTTAGCCTGCACTATTTCCTCTCTTCTTCTTACTCTACAGATGTAAGCTGTACTGATGAGCCATAGATGGCGAAAGTAAGAACTCTTTAGCTTTATAGATTGCACTTTATCCTTTATTCTATAAGGTATGATTTTTTATTTTTATGGTGAGAATAGTTTTGCTATTCAGCAGCAATTAAGTGCCCTAAGCGAGCAATATCAGAAGAAGACGGGTGGTTCGCTCGAGATAGAACGGTTTGATATGTCGAGCGATCCGCTCTCTAAGCTGTTAAATTCTCTTGGAGTAATACCTATGTTTGCCAGTAGTAGGCTACTTATTGTGCGAGACTTTGGCTTGTTAAAATTGGAAAAGGCTAAGTTAGAGCAAATGTTAGGGATGGTATCAGAGTCGACCATTCTGGTATTAATTGATAGCAACCCAGATAAGCGTAGTGCAGTATATAAAGTGCTTTCTAGCCTAAAAAACGCCAAAAAATTTGATAACCTTAGCCAGCCACAACTGGTTGGCTGGATACGAAAGTTAGTAGCAAACGAGGGTGCAACTATCGACAATAGAACAATTTCTGTACTCATAGAAAAAGTAGGTTTCGACCAATGGCAATTGCAAAACGAAATTCAAAAATTGGTTAATTATAATCCAACACTTACCATTGATTCTATCGATAAGTTGGTAGTGCCAAATGTAGAGTATTCTGTCTTTGTTATGACTGATGCACTTGCCAAACAACAGGTTGGCAAGGCCGTAGATACGTATCGTAGCTTGGTTGCACAAAATGAGCCCGACCAGAAGATTCTTGGTGCCATTATGTATCAATACCGAGTTTTGACACTCTGTAAAATTCATGAGGGCGATACTTCGGGCTGGGCAAAACAGTTTGGTCTTGCACCTTATGCTGTTTCGAAAAGCCAAAGTATTGCCCGAACACTTACACTAGATAAGATAAAGGCTGCCTACAAAGCTATTATAGATGCAGATATGACAATAAAGACTGGGCAGAGCAGCTCGAATGCAGCTCTAGAAGAACTGTTAATAACACTTGGTAAAATGTAGCATGTAATAAAAATCGCCCTACAAATGGGCGATTTTTTATATTATTTCTTTGCTGTTGGTTTTTTAGCAGCAGCCTTTTTGGCTGGAGCCTTCTTAGCAGCAGGTTTCTTTGTTGCAGGTTTTTTGGCTTTACTACCTGGTTTGCCAGGGTTTTCGGTACCAAATGGTTTGGCGGCTGCAGTATTATACGCCTTGGTAAGACGAGATTTTTTACGGGCAGCAGTGCGCTTGTGAATAACACCACGTTTTACTGCTTTGTCTATCTCGGCAATAGCTGCAATAAGTGCGGTATTATCTTTTGGTTTGCCTGCAGCAAGCTCGTCTCTTACAGCTCTAAATTGTTTTTTTACACCTGTTTTGGTGGCAGTATTATAAGCTCGGCGCTTTTTTTCTTGGCGCATACGTTTTTGAGCTGATTTAATAATTGGCATAGGTTTCTCTAAATTCCTTTTTCTTTATTCTTTAGATAAGAATGTAACAGCAGCTATCATAGCAAATATTTCCCTTTCTGTAAAGGGTTGTTTGAGTAACACGTTAAGATACAATAATACGTATGAGCATAATGGAAGCAAAATTACCGCCTACTGGGTCTGGGCCAGATGCCTTGCCGCATTTAGATGTGATAGATAAAGAGACATTTGAGTGGGAGGTTAATGATATCTTTCTATCAATCAAAAACGAGCAAAAAGATGTTATCGATAATCCTGGTAATAAAACTCCCACAGAGATGCGCCTTCCTTCTGCGCTGGCAATTGCCTTAGCCCGTACTAGAGAAAAATATGTCAATAATGCCGAATATGCCGAGCTAGCTAATTTAGCCGATGTTATTCTATCTGCCCCCGAGGCTGCCAGGGTTCAAGAAGGTCTGAATAAAATTAATGACCGTTTAAGTCAGCTAAAGAAAATAGCCAAAGATCAACCAAACCATCAACTTCCTCCAGAGCTAGCAACTGAGCGAAGTAGTTTGCGTAGTCAGCGCAAACTCGAAGCAGCAAAGATTTTACCCTGGAATCACAAACTAAGAGAACTGATTGATACAGTGGCAGATGTAGTACCAAGAAAAGATGTGGAAAACTGGATAGAAAGGGCCATGCAAGGTGCTGGTGGTACTGCACGTAAGGTAGTGGCGGAATGGGATCAGAGGTTGCCGTTGCTCGTTTGGCTCGGCAACTATATGGAAGTGATAGAGTAAGACTAAGTACTCAGTCCGAAGATGCTAAGGGTACCGATATGGTTATTACTACACGTGATGGGCGAGAGGTTGCCATAGATATTAAAACTGGCGGTAATATTGACGATCTTGGTTCACGGCAAAAAGAAGTTGCAATTAATCAGAATCAAATTGAAGGATTTGACGTGCGTGAAGATCAAAAGAGAGAACTCGAGCAAAGAATTCGAGCTGCAATAGAATAATTTAATATTGACAATTATCTAATTAAATAGTATATTGTATTTCCGGAAATGCCTATGTTCCACTATCACCACACAAGGGGGTGAGAAATGCAAGAACAGGCGGAAGATAAAGAACTTTTCGGACCTTTTGAATTTGTTTCACAGCCTACAGCTGGCTGTGGATTCGTTCAGCCAAAAGAAATAATTGACAATCTGTTTGTATCTAAAGATTCTCGTGATTTTCAATTAGCCCACCTGGCAACCTGTACTTTCTGTCAGCTGAAAGTTGAGCACTTTCGAGCAACTCAAACAAATTAACTCCACCTATCACTTGATAGGTGGAGTATTCATTTTATGTTGACATATATTGACAACATTGGCTACGTATGCTAGTATAGAGCTTATGCAAATATCAGAACTAGCCGCCCAATTACAATCTGTTGGTTTTACCGACAAGCAAGCCCGTGTATACGTGGCGGCATTATTTTTGGGCCCAAGCGCCGTACAAAAAATTGCCTCACAAGCTGAGGTAAATCGTGCTACCGCATACGTTATTTTAGACGAGCTTGCCAAAATGGGCTTAGTATCAGAAAGCCAAGAAGGCAAAAAAACTGTATACGTAGCCGAGCAGCCAGAAGCTATCGCTAGATATTTAGATAAGCAAAAAAACGAAATTGCTTCTCGAAGTGATGAGCTAAAGAGTCTTATGCCCAAGCTACGAGAAACTTCGCGAGCTACCGATGGAGATGATGCTCCTCAGGTGCGATTTTATAAAGGGCTTGAGGGGTCTAATCAGCTCAGCCAAGAGCTTATTCGCAAAGCAAAGAAAGACGATATTATCTACAGTGTTGTTAATTACGACCAAGCTATTAAAGCCGACCCAACTACCTCGGGCGTTAGTCGCCGAATTAAAAAGGGTATTGTTGCTGAGACAATTTACTATTCTAAAGAGACAGAGTTGTCTGCTCAGAAGAAAAGTCTCATAAAAAAACTTACTCGTGTAGATAAAGAATTTCAGGCAGAAATTAATCTTTATCCCAATAGGGCCTCATTTATTACTTACGCAGGCGAAAAAAGTGTTGGTATATTAATAGAAAGTCCAAAAATTGTCGAGACTCTCCGGCAGTTATTTGAGCTAGCAGAGAATAAGAAACGTCAATAAGTATTGACAAATTAACTATTATAAAGTATTATAAGAGAGTCATTTTTTGGCTTAGGTAGAGCAATCTGCCACAGCCAAAACGCCCGTTTGTACCCGCTTGCGGGTGGCCACTGGGGTAATGGCGAAGGTAATGTAGTAGAAGGAGACCACCATGAGTAAATATGGTGGAGAAGGCCTCCCAGGCTGAATCCTGTAGGGCTGCTCGAGTAAGCAGCAACCATCTCCGAAGAGGAGAACTACGTGCCAGAACTGCACCACGAAGTTCGTAAGGACTTCAATGACTACCTAACAGATGTAGAGCGTCTCGGTATCCGAGTAACTGAGCTTGGAGCCAAGACAGTCATAAAGGTTCTCATATGGTTTTGCCGATCGCTATTTGGTCGAAGATCGACAATCGTTCCGCAAAACCAAACGGCACCATCGTGCCCCCACAAAGTTCGAATTCAGTAACAATTGTTTCGCCCTGCCAACCTATGGCGGGGCGCATTTATTATATGTAAAAGTGTTAATGCTTGACTAAATATGTTTTTACAGATATAATTACCCGGATTTACCCGTACCTAAAGAAAAGAGTGCAGACCAATGACAAAGCCGGGTGTAACCGAGTTTTCTACTCGTTGGGAATTGGTTGTAGACCTTCTCGAAACTCTCCAGGCAAATCATATCAATGCATCCATTGGCCCGGTTGAGGACCATCATCAGCTTATTCTCGATACCATGCAAGAGCAGGGTATCAACCTATTAGACGAGCACGAGTGCTACGCATATGTATTAGGTATGTGCAGTATTGTGGAGAATGTGTGGAGTCTCCATAAGGCTGGGAATGTGTCGATTGATGAAGTGGCAACAGTGGTTGCAGCTTTGCGTGCCACACTGGCGGTGATCCGGCCATTCTTGCCCGAAGCATACTTTACCCGTTTTCTGTACTGAAAACGGTTTTTTTATTGCTAATAAACATAAAATAATAAAAAATATCAGATATAAATAGATATTTTATAAATAAAATGTTAATAACTATTGACATTAATTATTATATTTGCTATACTACCAAACAGTACACCGTAGACCTGGTGTTGTACCCGAGGGAGGACCTGTACATGTCAAAGCTTTCCAAGCAGAAGTCAGCGCGCCATCGCGCTGGGCGGCGCAAGCTGCGCCAGCCCGTCGCCACCGCCAGCACCACCAGCACCATGGTGGCTCGCCAGAGCACCTTCATCCACCCGTTCCGGGTGGATCAGCTCGCACACAGCGAGATGACCCAGGACGAGCTGGAGCTGATGATGGCGGCCGGGTAGCCGGCTTCAGCTACAGGGCGAGCGAAAGCTCACGAGAAAGCCTGGTAACAGAATTTCTCACGGCACTTGGAGCCGTTAGGGCTGTAACAAGCCCCCAAGAACCCCTGGCTATATTGCCAGGGGAGCTGTCGATAAGTGAGTACTTATCCTGATGAGCTCTAAAAGAGCGAAACAGCTTAACAACTTGTGTCCAATTGCCTTGCTTTGCTTCTGGCAAATTACCAGTGCTAAATATTTAAATAAAAAAGAGCACATTGGTGGCTAGCTAGCAAGCAGGGCATTTGGGCGCAAGCCTAGCACCTTAAGTACGAAGTTAGGTTTCTTCAAAAGTAGGTACGACCGAAATGAGAAACCTTGCTGCAGGGGGACTGTAGGCCATGCGCGACAGACCGACACGATCGGAGCGATGCATGCCGGCTTGCTGTAGCTAAATCGCCAGCCAAACACGCCAGAATGCGGGAGGCATCCTGCGACATGGTGCCCGATACAGGCGGACAAAAACGTTTGTATCAGGAGTGTAGAGAAGACCACGCCCGGGACGTCGAAGACGACCCTAGCCCTAATTGGACTACCACGAAAGTGGGGGAATTGCAAAAAGGTGGAGAGGGTAAAGAAAGCCCAATCCGATGGTCTGGAGAACGCTTGTGTGGCTTAGATAACAGATTTTGTCTCCGGACGCCTGTGGCTGTGATGGCCTATGGCGCTTCAAACAAGATCTGTTGGCTCGCCGCCACATGGGCAGGCAGCTCTCTTAGCAGTAATGTTAAGATTGAGCGCCGCCTGTGTGGTGGGATGTTCGAAGCCGTAAGGCAGAGATAGAGTGGGACACGGGTGCAAGGCATGATGTTCCTACCCCCCCACTCGAAATCGAAAACGTTCATGCCATATCCTGGTCGCCATACCTAGTATGGGCCTCTATTAAGAGGCGGCCCTGGCGAACTCCACAGCGTGGACTCGCATTACCGGTAGGATATAAGGTGAAGGCTTAAACGGAAGCCTTTGTGAACCGAGCTGCAGCTCGCCAGGAAAAGTTCACGCCAAGTGCCAAGTCTAATAACGACCATCCGGATGCGGCACATCCGTTTTCCATCAGGAAACCTTCGGGTTCCCTGATGGATCCCGACCAGAGTTCTTATATTTGAGGCCTGTGGTTGGGATGAATAATTTAATATCATTCCATATGCACATTGAGTACATAATTATTCCAAACTACAGGGTTTGGATTTTTTCTATAAATAAAGTAACCATAAGCCTTAACCAGTCAGTCTCCTTGGCCGTCTTACGTTTTTCCGCCTAAGACGACTAATGGGGCTGATCGGTTTCGACATGGATACTGACGCTTCATTTGCGACCCGAGTTTCTCAGACTCGTTAAACGGGGAACCCAAAGAGACGCCGCACCGGCGCCCGCTCTCGCCGCCGCCTGATCCCTGATCGGGTAACGTCGAGAGACATCGTGAGCAGCAATGCCGCACGGGGCCAAATCACCACAGCCTGGCAACAGAAGTGGAGATTGACATTCGGAAAGACGGATGACGTGCTGCAAAGACAGCCTGACTTCTAGCAAAGACTAGATGGTGCGGAGACCCAACTCCAAGGTGGCCACAAAGCCGAAATTTGGGAATGGTCGTAGCGAATGAAAGTGAAAGGTTCATGGACGGGGGTTCGATTCCCCCCAGCTCCACTCGTGTTGTGGTTGTGGCTTAAAGCCCACTCTGCTTATCTGCTGATTTGCAGAGTGGGCTAACTGCCTATACCGCAACACTCCTTCGCAAACCAAAACAGTATCGTTTTGGTTTGTAGCCTGAGTCATCAGGCACGCGCCTCTAGCTCAACGGCAGAGCAACGGACTTTTAATCCGCAGGTTGTGGGTTCGAATCCCACGGGGCGTACAACGAGATTTGCTATCTCGCACCGTTCGTTCAGCCTGGTCTAGGACGCGAGGTTTTCAACCTTGTAACGCGAGTTCAAATCTCGCACGGTGCACACGGGTTATCTATGGGTTGAGGTTCTAACAATGAGCCAAAAACAACGATAACCACCTTAAAAGACGAACTAGGCAGGGGTTTGCGCCGTACGCGTGCGGAATTAGAGCTTCAATAACCCATGTAGAAGCTTACTTGCATCACCAGCCCAGGGTAAACCTGGGCTGGTGAATCGACCAGAGCTTTCACCTATGAGCGTTCTGGTCGGGAAAGTCCCGTAAAAGCACCTTTTGGAGGAGGGTAGTAAAATGGGTTTTGATGCAGAAGATGTCTTTGTGCTACATCCTGAGAGGGTGGCACAGACTCAGCTGACCGTCACCCAGAGACTACCGCGTGCCATGGAGCCTTTTGGCGCCCAAGAGTTACTGGTAGCGGGTGGCGTGGTGTTGAATGATTGCGAAGATGAGCTGTTTTTCAATGTTATCTTGCCGCCAGGCTGGCAAGTGGTACCGAGTTTCGAGCCGCGTGTAAGCGCTCTTGTGGATGAGCTCAATCGTGAGCGTGCAAGGATCTTCTACAAAGGCTCTGCATACGACCGCAAGGCTTCTCTGTACCTTACCTGTCGATACAATGTCCGAGATTGGGATCCTTCTGAGATTTTGGAGGATCATGGTCTGCGTGAATTTGTGAGAGAAGTGGCTGATGGCGGCAGTGCACTGCTGGCCACCGGTGAAGCTATCTTTCTTTGTTCTGCCGAGATACCAGCCGAAGGGCATGGAACTGACATGTCTGCAAAGAAAGTCCGGTACCGTGCTCATCGCTCTGCTGTACAGGAAGCCGTAGCCTGGCTCGATGAGCATTATCCCCAGCACCGCGACCCATTTGTGTATTGGGATTAATTTTTACCCCTCACCTTTGTGGTGAGGGGGTTTTTCTTTTTGGTAATTTTCTGGTAGTATTGTAATCCGTTCGCACCTCTACAGTAGGGAGTAGCAGATGGGCGAGATAATGCGTGCTTACGTAATGATTGGCCCTCCTTGTTCTGGTAAAACTACATATATTCGAGAAGTACTAAAGATTGTTCCTAATCAGCAAGTTGTGTGTCCAGATGATATTCGTATCGAATTAACGGGTGACGCTGCAGACCAGACCCGTAATTCTGAAGTTTGGCGGATTGCTTATAGGCGAGCAGAAGAAGCCCTTAGGTCGGGCAAAGTTCTAATTTTTGATGCAACCAATGCTAAGCAACTCGATAGAATGGGTCTGCTTGATCATCTTCGAAGCATCATGGGTAATGATGGCTTTATTAAGGGTATTTGGCTAAAGACACCTCTAAATGTGTGTAAGAAGCGAAATACTGATCGAGACAGACAAATTCCAGAGCATGCATTAGAGCGCATGCATCGTCAGCTCGAAGCTAATCCACCGCGCCTTTACGAAGGCTTTTCTCAGATATATGTTCCTGGTTGGTAATGTTTTTGGCTACCTTAGTAAATAAGGTAGCTTTTTCTTTTATATTAGTAAAACCGTGAGTTATTGTGCTTACAATAGCAGCTTCTTATCTATAAAAGTATTGACAAATATGCTTATGTTTGCTATAATTACCAATTGAATATAAAATATATCAATTATGCAACAAGAATTAACCCCCAAACAACAGGCTGTAGAGCTAATTAAGCAAGCCAACCATATCTTGCTCGTTACTGGTCGCGAACCTAACAACGACCAGCTTTCGGCTATGGTTGCACTAGATCTTATCTTGCAACGTGCAGGTAAGCAGGTGAGCGCAATTATTACAGGCGACATGCCAAAGGCCCGACAGATACTCGATACCAAGGGTATTTCTCGAGACCTTACTGGTATTCGTGATTTTATTATTCGCTTAGATACCAAGAATGTCGAAGTGGACAAGCTTCGTTACGAGACCAACGAAGACAATCTTGAGGTAGTTATCTCACCATTTGCTGGTAATTTTACTGCCAAAGACGCCACATTTGACTACGGTGCATATAAATTCGATCTCGTAATAGTGTTAGGTGCAAGCCAAATTAGTCGAATAGATAAGATATTAGAAGAAAATCCTACTATTTTTGATGGTTTGCATCTTATAAATATCGACTGCCATAGTAGTAACGAAAATTATGGGTCAGTTAATTATGTGGAGCCGCAAGCCAGCTCAGTAAGTGAGATGTTAGTAGGGGTTATAGAGTCTGTTGCGCAGGGTATGATTGATTATCATGTGGCTACTGCTATTCTTACGGGTATCATGGCTGCCACCAAAGGCTTTACTGGTACTAACACTACCGCCAAGAGTTTAACTATTTCTGCACAAATGATGAGTGCAGGTGCGAAACAACAAGATATTGTGAATACCTTGTTTACACAAAATGCCAGCTCAAACGCTGAACGTCGAACACCTAAAGCCGAATCAAGTTTTTCTATTATGAATCCGCCTAAGATTGAGTCAAGACCAAAAACCAAAGAAAAAGCTGAAACTATAGCTGATAAATTAGCCAAACAAGGTGTAGAACTTACAGCAGAGGGCGTTAAAGACGCTAAAACTGGCGAGGTTATAAAAGACGAAGAAGTTGTTGAGAGTGAAGAAGGTGAGGGAACCAAAGAGCCAAAAAAGTTCAAAAATCCCAGCCAGAAGCAGAAGTAAGTACTGGTTTATTTAAAGGCCGAATTGTCGGTGGGCAACTACTAAGCAATACGTAAAAATATTGACTTTTTTCAATATTTAAATTATAATACCATCTATCAATCAAATCGATTGATTAGCTCATCTGGGCTAAAAAAAGAAAGGGAAGTAATGCTGAGCAAGCCTCGCATTCTTGTCCTGCTTCTTCTCGCCACTGTTTCTACCATTTTGCTTATGCGCCGTCGGGGTCAGCGCGAGCAGACATTGTTTGCTACCCCTGACGGTTTCAACAATTACTTTAGTTATGGCAGTCGTTACGACTCTCGTTATGACACCAGCCCCGACATGTTGCGACAGGCTCACATGCAGTCTAGTTGCTCAATTGTCGACAGGTCTCGTAGTATTCGCGGGTGATTTCTATGGCTTGCATGTACTATTTCCCGATCCGTTACCGGCGGATCGGGACAGCCCCTGAGTTTCGAAAAAAACTTCGAGTTTCGGGGGCTGATACAATCAGCTGCTCTTTGCAATACCCAGGTCACGAAGGTCTCGTGATATCTGCTACAAAAAGGACGACCAATATGACTCGAATCTCAATAGAAAATTCTTCGGAGCTTCAGCGATTTATCTCTGTAACGGCTAGCGCCTGGAAGAATACACGTTTGGTGAAAGAAAACAGTTATGGGGTTGAGATTCTTGTGGCCCAGAAACCTGGTAGTGATTTCAATGGAGCTACGGTTATTAACGCTGGAGAATCTGTTTCAGGTATGCCCCGCGACACTCTGTGGTATCGTGAGAACGCCAAAGGTAAGAATCTTATCTGTCTCGCTACTGGCTTGGATAGTCTTGATGCTGTTCGTTTGTACCCAGGACTGGTAGCGCGAATCCATCGTGCTTTTCCCTGGGGTGGTGCGGTCATTGACACACACTATGGCATCATCGTCGGTGTGAGTGGTTTTAAAGAAGATGAAGACATTCTGTTTGCGCGAACCATCTTGAATCGTTTGATTATGCTGCTCGACCGCGAAGGAGAATCTGTTCTAACCGATGCGCGTACGCGCGGTGAACAGGCAGGCGAAGCAGGTGCCGATAGGTTAACGCGTTACGGACAGGGTTTGACGATTGATCAAATTAATGCTTCTCCACGTCAAGAGCCTCATCCTGGTACTGGCTTTGCCGGAAGCACCACACCTCCCAGCTCATGAGTCTCAACTTCGGATGACGATTTTAACTGAAGCCCAGTAAGGCTTTCAGATTGCAATGAGCACAAAGGGCCGATTTTGATTGATCGGCCCAGCTCTCAAGTTTATTATGCGATAATGAGTTTGAGAGTTGTTATGGAACCAATCAAAGAAGGTATATATTTAATCAACAAACCGCGTGGGAGGAGCTCTTTTAGTATCGTAGCTCAAGTGCGTCGGCTCAGTGGCATTAAAAAAGTCGGTCATGCCGGTACGCTCGACCCCGAGGCAGAAGGTTTACTTATTGTCCTAGTAGGGAAAGAATATACCAAAAAATCTGATGCGTTCTTAAAACTTCCCAAAACGTATGAATTTAGTGTAAAACTTGGCGTAACCTCTAGCACAGGTGACGAAGAGGGTGAGAAGACCCAAATCTCAACAAAAAAGCCTGCTAAAGCGGCCATAGAAACTAGTTTAAAGGGCTTTACGGGACAGATTAGTCAGATCCCTCCACAATATAGTGCAATCAAAGTAGATGGCCAGAGAGCCTATAAACTAGCCAGGGAAGGAAAAGAAGTTGCTCTTAAACAAAGAAAAGTGACAATTTCCCGACTTGAGATACTTTCGTATAAATATCCTAATCTGAGCTTAGTTGCAGATGTTAGCTCTGGTACATATATCCGTTCACTCGCGGAAGATATTGGTTCTACATTGGGTACTGGGGCCTACTGTACAGATATAAAACGCATTCAAATTGGTAAATACAGCTTGAGTAACGCCATAACACTTGAATAATATGGCGCTATCTGCTATACTGGTCTCAACATATGCTAACCAAAGAAACCAAGCAAAAAGTTATCTCAGGGTCTTCGACTCATAAAAAAGACACAGGATCTACCGAGGTACAAATAGCGCTTTTTACAGCGAAAATAAATGAGCTTACTGCTCATTTAAAAGAACACAAGAAAGACAATCATTCTCGTCGTGGTCTTTTGGCAATGGTAAGTAAACGTCGTCGTTTACTCGATTACTTAGCCAAAAAAGACCCTAAAGGGTATGAAGCTTTAGTAAAGAAACTCAAGCTTCGCCGCTAGTGTATGTTTTAACAATTGAATAAAAAGTTAGCTCGATAGTTGGTGATAGAGTTGCGCGATCACATTTTGTGTTCGATCTCGTGGCCCTCTTAACTAACAACGATCATTTGAGCTTTCTTTTTCAAAAAGAAAGGACTAGTACAATACTATGAAGATAATCCATCCTTTTGGTGGTAAACAAATCAAATTAGAAACAGAATTTGCAGGTAAGAAACTCGAATTCGAAACAGGCAACTTGGCTTTTAGAGCCGATGGTGCTGTTACTGTACGTTATGGTGATACAGTAGTCTTGGCAACAGCAGTAGTGCAAGATGCTCGCCCAGATACAGATTTCTTTCCACTGCTAGTAGATTACGAAGAACGTATGTATGCTAGCGGTAAGATTTCTGGTTCTCGATTTATGAAACGAGAAGGTAAGCCATCTGATCAGGCAGTATTGGTGAGCCGTCTTATAGATAGACCGATTCGTCCGTTATTTCCTAAAGGATATAGGGATGATGTACAGGTAATGATAACAGTACTCAGTGCCGATTTAGAGCAAGAACCAGATATTATTTCGGTAATCGCTGCTTCTACCGCACTAATGCTAACTGGTGCACCATTCGATGGTCCGGTTGCAGCTGCTCGAATAGGTGAAATAGGAGGCAAACTAGTAGTTAACCCAACAGTAAGTGAACAGATAGAAAGCAAACTGAATCTAACTGTGGCGGGTACAAAAGATGCAATTATGATGGTAGAAGCTGCAGCTGCCGAGGTGGCTGAGAAAACTATTGTCGAAGCCTTAGAGCTAGCTGTAAAGAGTTGGCAGCCAGTTATTAAGCTACAAGAAGAGTTGGTAAAACAGATGGCTGTAAAGCCACGAGAGTTCGAGCTCTTTACTCCTGCAGAAGAAGTGGTTGATAAAGTAGCGGAGTTTGTTAGCCCTAAACTCGGCGAAAATATTCGTTCAGCCAACAAGCAAGAACGACACGAAGCTATTGAGCAACTTAAAAGCGAAGTGATGGCCGAGTTTGGCTTGCTTTCTGACGAAGTTGAAGCCGACGATAGGGTGCGTTATAGCCATCCAGATGTTGCCAATGCTTTCGAAAAGGTAATAGATAAAGAAGTACGACGCGCTATCTTAGAAGAAGGGCATCGTCCAGATAATCGCAAGACTACCGAAATTCGTCCAATAAGCACCCAAGTAGGACTGTTACCACGTACACATGGTAGTGCGGTGTTTACCCGTGGTACAACCCAAGCCCTAACTATTACTACACTTGGTCCAACCAGTGATGCTCAGTTGGTAGATACCATGGAAGAAGATACCGAAAAGCGTTATATGCACCATTATAATTTTCCGCCATTTTCTACTGGTGAGGCACGTCCAGTTCGCTCAACAGGTAGACGCGAAATTGGGCATGGCTATTTAGCCGAAAAAGCATTGGTACCAGTTCTGCCTGAGTTAGAAGAGTTTCCATACACTATTCGTGTTGTATCCGAGCTCCTTTCTTCGGCAGGTTCTACCTCTATGGCAAGTGTATGTGGTTCTACACTTAGTCTCATGGATGCAGGTGTGCCAATTAAGGCTCCTGTAGCCGGTATTGCAATGGGTCTTATGATAGACCATGCCAACCCTAAGAAGTATGTTATTCTCTCTGATATACAAGATGCCGAAGATTTTGCTGGCGATATGGATTTTAAAGTAGCTGGTTCTAAAGATGGTATTACTGCACTGCAGATGGATATTAAAGTAAAAGGCATCTCGGCTAGCATTATGTCTGAAGCTTTGGCGCAAGCCAAAGAGGGTAGAATGCACATTATGGGTGAGATGGCCAAGACTATCGAGAAGCCCCGCGCCGAGGTTAGTCCGTACGCTCCACGTATTACTAAGCTTACAATCGATCCCGAAAAGATTCGCGAGGTAATTGGTAAGGGCGGCGAAACTATTCAGAAAATTACCGCCGAAACTTGTGTAGAAATGGATATTGAAGACAACGGCCTTATAATGATCTACTCTGATGATGAGGCTAAGGCCGAAGCGGCTAAGCAATGGGTAGAAACCATTGTTGCCGAACCAGAAGTAGGCAAGACCTACACTGGTAAGGTAGTAAAACTGATGGATTTTGGTGCATTTGTGGAGATTATGCCTGGTAAAGAAGGTATGGTGCATATTAGTCAGATTAAGACCGAACGAGTCGAAAAGATTAGTGATGAGCTAAGTGAGGGTGAGACGGTAAACGTAAAACTTACTGAGATAGACGATCGTGGTCGCCTTAATCTTACTATGAAGGGTATTGACCAGCCTAAATAGTCACTCGAGCCGCATCGACCAGGTACTAGGTCGGTGTCACTGGGGTGAATATTGTGACAACTGAAGAAAAACAAGCCAAGCTAGACGAAATTGCAGCAGCCGTAATAGGGCGAGAGCTGAGTCTTGAAATCGCTAAAAGTTGTCTCAATCCTGTTCCAGGAGAAGGAAACCCAGACGCCGAAATACTTTTTATTGGCGAAGCACCTGGAAAACAAGAAGATGAGAAGGGCGAGCCCTTCGTTGGTGCAAGCGGCAAATTCTTAGAAGAGATGCTGCAATCAATTAATTTGCGGCGCGATGACGTTTTTATTACGAACATTGTAAAGTTTCGCCCGCCAAATAATCGCGATCCTAACGAAGAAGAAATAAAAGCTTGTCTACCGTACCTATTAGCGCAAATTAAGATTATTCAGCCTAAGCTAATTGTATTTTTGGGTCGACACAGTATGAATGTATTTTTTCCAGAGCTGAAGATTTCTGAGGCTCACGGTAAAGTGTTTCGTCGTCAGGGCAAAGTTTTTTTACCACTTTATCATCCTGCTGCTGCACTATATAACGGCGGTATGCGTAAAATATTGTTAGAAGATTTTTCGCAGATTCCTGCCATCTTACAGACCTTAGCCAAATAACGTGCCATTCTAAGCAAAGTAAATAATCTTTTTCTTCTAAAGAATTGTTTGTTCTGCTCAGAGTGACATATAGTAAATAATTTAATCAAGTATCTCATTTCTCATGAGATAAAGGAGAAAACAGTACAATAATGGATACTAAAAACAATAAAAAACCACTTAACTCACGACCGCTCACCGCGGCTGATTTGGGTATTGGCAAATCAGAAAAACCGCGCCAAAAACCACAAGGGACGCGCCCAAATGCAGACCCTGTAACTGGTGGTAGTAAGCCAGCCAACTTTAATGCTGCTGCTAGACAGAACGATGCTTCGAGTCAAAACAAGCCCAATAACCCAAAAAGAACTTGGAACAAAAACCAGGCTGCACAAAATAAGAACGGTCAAAACAAAAACCATAATGGTAATGGCCAGGGACAAAAACGTGGCAATGGGCAGGGCAGAGGTAGTAATCCTCATGCTATGCGCCGTCGCTACGACAGAGGTCCGGCCGTGTTTTCTGAAGGTAGTTTTAACTCTGATGGCAACTCTAAGGCTCAGCCACACAAACCAGCTACCTCTGTTACAAAAAGTCCAGTTGGTCTAACAAAGGCAGATGCCGGCAAGCTAAAGATTATTCCTCTTGGTGGTTTAGATAAGATTGGTAAAAATATGATGGCACTCGAGTACGAAGACGACATTATTGTAATGGATCTTGGCTTTATGTTTCCGGGTCCGGATATGCCTGGCATTGACTATATTATCCCCGATACCACCTATTTAGAAGAGCGTAAACATAAGATTCGTGCTCACTTAATTACCCATGCACACGAAGACCATGTGGGCGGTATTCCGTTCTTACTGCCAAAACTGCCTGCGCCAATTTATGCAGCCCAGTTTACTATTAAATACATCGAGCGCAAGCTAGAAGAATACAAACTGCCTTTTAAGCCAGAAATGCGAACTATCGACCAAGACTCTGGCCAAAAAATTCAACTTGGAGCTTTCTCAGTAGAATTTATTCGTATTACCCACTCTATTCCAGACGCTTGCTCAATAGCTATTCATACTCCTGTAGGTACAATTATCAATACAGGCGACTGGCGATTTGATAACGATCCTATCGACGGCAAGCCAAGTAATAAAGAACGCTTGAAAGAGCTGGGTGATGCAGGAGTGCTCTTACTAATGTGTGATAGTACTAGTTGTGAAAAAATGGGATATAGTCCGAGCGAGAAGGGTATTACCGATACTCTTGATGAAATCTTTGTACGCAATTACAACAAACGAGTTATTGTCGCATCATTCTCTAGTCAGGTAAACCGTATTCAGTTAATTATCGATGGTGTTGCCAAGGCCAAACGTAAGCTTGCTATTGTAGGTAGAAGCTTGCTAGCAAATACCGAGCTGGCTGTTAAGATGGGTTATATCAAGATACCACCCGGACTCTTAGTAAAAGCCGATCAGATAAAAAATATACCCGATGCCGAGCTAGTAGTACTCGCCACTGGCTCGCAAGGTGAAGAAATGGCCGTACTAAATAGAATGGGTCGTGGTGAACATCGCGATATTAAGCTAAAGGCTAGCGATGTAGTAGTGCTTTGTAGCTCCATTATCCCTGGTAACGAAAAAGACGTTTGGGGTATGGTAGATAATTTGTATCGTTGGGGACCATACGTATATCAGCAGGATATGCGTGATTTTGACGATCTCGGTATTCTACATACCTCGGGGCATGCCTACTATGACGAAGTAAAAGAGATGATAGAGCTAGTACGTCCTAAGTACTATTTGCCAATTCATGGCGAAGTTCATCATCTGGTGCATAATGCAGAAATTGCCAAGCGCACGGGCATTATTAAGCCAGAAAATATCTTTGTTATCGAGAATGGTCAAACACTCGAGGCAACCAAGGATGAAACAATCAAGTTGGGTCCAATTGTTCAGTCTGGCTCAGTCTTAATTGATGGTTCGGGTATCGGTGATGTACAAGAAATCGTCTTAAAAGATCGCTTAGCCATGGCAAGTGATGGGGTATTTACTATTATTGCTACAGTAAATCGCAAGACGGGCAAACTAGTTACTAGCCCAGATATTATTAGTCGCGGATTTATTTATGTTAAAGATAATGAAGAGCTAATGAATAAATCTCGCCAAATAGTAAAGAACGTTTTTGCCAAGCGCAATCCACGTACACCGGCCAACTCACCAATTGTTAAAAACCGCATTCGTGACGAAATTAGTAACTTACTCTATAAAGTTACCAAGCGTACACCAATCGTCTTGCCTGTTGTTATCGAAGTATAGCTTTAGCCAAGATTGACAATGGGCCCGACAAAATGATATAGTTGTCGGGCTTTATTGTACCTACACAATGGAGGCCAGAAAAAGTGCCAACTGTTCGCAGTACAGAATATAGCAAGTTGGTTTTAGATATCTTTCTTATGGATATTGATGCCATTGAGGCAGAATTGAAGCGACTTGGTGATACCAGTGAGGATAGCGATGAAGTATTTGTTGGGGATGTCACCTATGGCGAATATTATTTTTTGCTTATGACCGAACGAGATTTTAAGGTAAACTGCATGGGCAAACCAACGCGTCTTACTGGCGAAGTTGAGGTATTCCTTACAGAAGTCTAATTGTAATTGACATTGCAAAACGTAAGCGTAAAGTAGAAAATACTACCATTGTTGGTGGGGGAACATCGGTCTGTACCTACGCGGAGGGGCGGCAAATGGCAAACGTTCACGACCCAGATGGATATAGTAAGTTTTTGAGGGGCATGCACGATAGAGTGCATTATAATCTTAAGGCCTTATTACTTTCCCTGGCTGATGATGAAATCTTCTCGCTCTGGGAGCACATCTGTTCAGAGAACTTTCGACCAGATGAGGAATTTGGTCGATTCAATCTCGAAGATAGAATGACCGTTGATGAGTTTATGGATGTTTTTGCTGAAACAGTTGATGAGCGTCGTCGCAAACTGTGTCCACAGCCCGAACTCGCCTAATTTTAAATAATAGTATGAAGAAATAATTTTTCATTTTGTAGGCCTAGCGATAGGCCTTTTTTATTATGTAAATAATTTGACAAGACTTGTTTTTGTGTCGTAACTGTGCTATAATGGTTAGCGTAATGAGGGTAAACATTTACAGATTAAATAGTTCTCGTTATCTCTCGATATACATTTGTCGAGACTTAGCGAGAACTATTTTTGTTTCTTCTCTAGCCAGAGTAATAAACCAAGAGGTATAATAGATTTTTATGGCTAAAAAACGACGCAAAAACACCAACGCAAAGAAGAAACAGCAAAAGAAAGATGCTAAGGTTCTAACCCGTAGTGCAAGTCGAGAGATTACAGCAATATTGCTTATTATGATCTCGGTCTTCTTGGTGCTTGCCATGCTTAATTTTGCAGGCGCGCTTGGACAATGGACGCTACTGGCTACCAAATTCATTATTGGACAGGCGGTATATGTTTTACCACTTGCACTACTTATCTCGGCCTATCTATTATTCCGTACCAACGAAGAAGAAAATCGTGGATATAAGTTAAATCATCTAATAGGAACAATCCTCTTCTTTGTATTCTTAAGCGCTCTTATTCAGGCAATAATTAACCCTGCTAACCCAGAAATAGCTCAGATAGGTCAGTATGGTGGTATTGTGGGCTACGCACTCTATTCAGTAATGTCTCCAGTACTAAATCGACCAGTCTCTATCTTTATACTCTCTATGCTATTGCTGGTCAGTATTGTTATAGCTGCCAATGCCAGCTTGCGCGAAATATTTAGACGACTACTAGGCAAGAACAAGGGTGAAGGTGATGAGCAAGAAAAAGAAGAAATACAAGATAATAAGTTTCAAATTAATACCAAACTACCTATAAAAGGCACTATTGGAAAGGACGAAGAAGAGAAAGAAGAGAAGAAAAACGAACCAATTGTGTACTCAGACGACAAAGATTGGAAGTATCCGAGTATTGATATTCTGCAGGCCACTAGCACCCAGCCAGACCCAGGTGATGCCAAAGCCAATGCCAAACTTATTGCCAACACCTTTGCTGACTTTGGCTATGAGGTAAAGATGGAAGGTGTGGATGTTGGCCCAACTGTTGCTCAATATAGCCTCAAGCCACCAACTGGTGTAAACCTTAGTAAGATAGCATCACTTGATAGAAACTTGGCTTTAGCTTTGGAGGCTACGCAAATACGTATAGAAGCACCTATCCCCGGTAAAAGTCTTGTAGGGATTGAAGTACCAAACAAGAAAGGTGCTATGGTACGCATTAAAGATATTTTTCAAGATAAAGAATATGAATCACAAAAGTCTAAGCTGGCCTTTGTGTTGGGTCGTGATGTGGCTGGTGATATTGTTACCTACGATCTTGCTAAGGCACCACATTTACTAGTAGCGGGTGCAACTGGTACTGGTAAATCTGTTATGATTAACGCTCTACTGATGAGCTTGCTGTATCGTAACAGCCCAAGCGAGCTCAAGCTGATTATGGTAGATCCCAAACGTGTTGAGCTAAGCCTATATAATGATATTCCTCACTTACTTACGCCGGTTATTACCGAGTCAGACAAAACCGTTTCTGCCCTCAAGTGGGCAGTAGCCGAGATGGAACGACGTCTTAAATTACTCTCAGAATATAACAAGCGCGACATTGGTGAGTACAATCAAGTAAAAGATGTAGATAGAATGCCTTACATAGTTATCATTATCGATGAGTTGTTCGATCTTATGATGCAGGCTGGTAAGGATGTCGAAAGTCTCATTCAGCGTATCTCGCAGATGGCTCGGGCAGTAGGTATTCATCTAGTACTCGCTACTCAGCGGCCAAGTGTAAACGTTATTACTGGTACTATTAAAGCCAACGTGCCAGCACGAATTGCGCTTACCACCGCTAGCCAGGTAGACTCACGAACAATTATTGATATGGGTGGGGCAGAAAAGTTGCTTGGTAAGGGTGATATGCTCTTTGCCAGCCCAGAATTTATTAAGCCCAAACGTATTCAGGGTGTGTTTATGAGTAACGAAGAAGTAAGTGCTGTTACTAAGTTCTTGCGAGAACAACGACAGCCGGAATATAACGAAGAAGTTCTTTCACAGGCTGTAAATATGAAGGGTGGTTCTGCTGGCGGTGGGTTTGATGCCATGGAAGACGATCTTTGGCAACAGGCAGCCGAGGTAGTTATTGCAGCCGGCAAAGGTAGCTCAAGTTTATTGCAGCGACGACTGGGGGTGGGGTATGCAAGAGCTGCAAAACTTATTGATATCCTAGAGCAAAAAGGTGTAGTAGGGCCAGCAAATGGCAGTAAGCCACGCGAGATATTAGTGGGTAGTATTGAAGAACTTGGTGGCGAGGCCGAGACAGAGTGAGTCCAAACAACCAAAAAGACACCAAATCATTTTTACACTCTCCTGCAAGCTTAAAGCTTTCTGTTGCCGAGCTTTTGCGTAAGCGTCGTGAAGAATTGGGCAAAGATCTTAAGAATGTCGAGGCTGCCACTAATGTACGTACGAAATACTTAGAACGCATAGAGGTGGGAGATTATGAACATCTGCCAGACGATGTGTATACACTTGGTTATATTAAAAGCTACGCCGACTATTTGGGTTTCGAAACCACTCCAGTGGTCAATATGTATAAGAAAGAGCGGGCCAGCTTTAATCAAGCTCATGGTCAAAGTCTCCTGGTACAAAAAGCCAGCCGACTGGGTCTCAAGCCAATTGGTAAGAAAGGTTTTGCTTTTACCTCGAAGAGCCTCCTTATTCTATTTGCCAGTTTGGTTTTTGTATTGATTGTGGCGTATTTTGGTTGGCAAATTGCTATCTTAGCTTCACCACCAAGTTTGCATATTAATTCTCTACAAGGAAAAACCACTTCTGGCTATATTATTATTTCTGGGCAAGTTGATGGTGGTGCCGATGTATTTATTAATGGTTCACCAATTCTTACTAATCCAGATGGTAGTTTTTCAGAGCGCGTGTCACTAATTGATGGTGCTAATCAAATTAAAATATCTGCTCGTTCTAAGCTTGGTAAAACCACTACTGAGACCAAAACCGTTACCGCTTCACTTGCGAAAGTTACCGATACTAATCAAATTTCCAATACACCAATCGACGGAGTAGAGGCTCTAGTAAAAATTTCTAATGAGGCTACATGGTTGATTGTACAGGCTGATGGCCAAGATTTGTTTCGTGGGACAGTTTTGCCAGATACAAGTCAGTTATTTAAGGCCAAGAATCAGCTCAAAATTACCACTGGTAATGCGGGTAATACTCAGATTTTTATTACCAATGCTAACGTTGCTAACAAAGACCTTGGCAAGATTGGTCGCGACGGTGAAGCCAGGCTCGATATTGAATTTAGTAAAGATACACAGTTTCAATAAAATTTTGCTATACTAAATAGATTATGGCCAAAGATGCATCTCTAGATATAGTTAGCGAATACGATCTTAGTACAATGATTAACGCGTGCGATCAGGCAGCTCGCGAAATTGCTACGCGATACGATTTTCAGGGTACTGGGGCAAAATTGGTCTTTGACCGCGATACTAACAAGATAGAACTTGAAGCAAATAGCGAGCTTAAAATTGAGGCGATGATAGGAGTATTAGAGAGTAAGTTTATTAAGGCTGGTCTCAGTCTTAAGTTTCTCGATAAATCTGAGGAGATAAGCGAAAATAATATGGTTGCTCGTAAAACTCTACCTCTTATAAAGGGTCTAGATCAAACCAAGGCCAAGCAGATAACCGCACTTATTCGTGAGAAATTTCCTAAAGTGAAGACTCAGATTCAAGGTGAAGCTGTACGTGCTACATCAAGCTCGCGAGACGACCTGCAATCGCTTATTGCGACACTTCGAAGTGCCAATTTAGACTTTCCAATTAGTTTTAATAATTTTCGTTAAGAATCTTTACAAGATCACGCCAACTCATATATAATCTTGTAAGTTTGTACCTACACAAGCCCAAGGAGAAGATATGGGAAAATATGCCGAAACGACACCGTCACAATTAGTTCGGTTAATAGCCGATGTTCTCAATAATTTGGCAAAACTTTCTCCTGACGAGGTAGAAGAACATATTAAATCTCAGCTCTCAATATCGAGTGATGCAGTAACTACCAAACAGCTGTTTAATCAGTATCTAACTAAAGTTATCGGTATGCAGTGCGGTTATCGACAGCCGAGTGGTAAAAATACCGAATTTGATCTATTAGTAACAGTCATGAGTGATGACAAACCAACTCAAAGTACTGATTTGCGATTAAAGGCACCAAAAAGTGTACTAGATTTTCTAAAAATCCCTATCACACCAGAACGGCCCAATTTTAAGCCAAATCTAGAAGTCACAATCACGATTCAACTGGTTGCTTATTTACTTGGTGAAAACCCAAGTGAATATTTTAGGCGCATCATATATGAAAGATTAGTAGTAGATTTTAACCCTAGTCAGCTAGTCGACATGCGAGAAGAGCTACAACTCCAAGGCATATACCCAGTGGTAGCAGAAAAATACCTTGGTTTACCATAAACTCCATTGCCCTTAGCTTAACCCTAGGGGCTTTTCTTATGCTTGTAAGGAATTTTAAAAACAGCGTACAATAGAAAAATACATTTTATCCAAAGTTAGTGTTGACATGTTTGTATAGTGTTCGGTATATTGAGTAGGTAAGAATAAAAACCGAACATTAACCCCCACGTTCGAAACAAGGAGGAAACATCATGGCAACTGCTACAAAAACTAAACAACGCAATCAGGAGGAGAACAGAGTGTCAGCAGAAAATACTAAGCGCAATAGCAAAAGTGAAGAGAACAGTAAGATGACATCGAGCGAAAAGGCTGCTCGGCTAAAAGCAGTAGATCTCGCTGTCGAACAAATTGAGCGACAATTTGGGCAGGGCTCGATTATGAAACTTGGTGAAGGCTCAAAAGTATCTGTAGATACTTTTCCATCAGGCAGTCTCTCGCTCGATCTCGCCCTTGGTGGTGGAATCCCACGTGGTCGTATTATCGAAATATATGGTCCCGAATCAAGTGGTAAAACGACTCTCGCGCTGCACGCAGTAGCAGAAGTACAAAAGAAAGGTGGCTTGGCAGCATTTATCGATGCCGAACATGCTCTCGACCCAGAATATGCAGCTAAAATAGGTGTGAAGCTCGACGATGCATTAATCTCACAGCCAGACACAGGCGAACAAGCCTTAGAAATTTGTGAAACCCTAGTGCGCTCGAGTGCGGTAGATCTTATTGTGGTAGACTCAGTTGCGGCACTTACTCCACGGGCCGAAATTGAGGGCGATATGGGTGATAGTCATATGGGCTTGCAAGCTCGTTTAATGAGTCAAGCGCTTAGAAAGCTCACCGGTGTAATAGCTAAGTCACAAACTACCGTAATTTTCATTAATCAATTACGTATGAAGATAGGGGTAATGTTTGGTAATCCAGAAGTAACAGCCGGTGGTAACGCACTAAAATATTATGCTTCTGTTCGTCTTGATATTCGTCGTAGTGAGCAAATAAAAGATGCCGATACCGTTATTGGTAACCACGTAAAGGTAAAAGTTGTCAAAAACAAAATTGCTGCACCATTTAAAATTGCAGAGTTTGACATTATGTATAACGAAGGTATTTCTCGGGCAGGCGATATTATCGACTTGGCGGTTGCCGAAGGATTGGTTAATAAGGCCGGCGCCTGGTTCTCATATAAAGATGAAAAGATTGGTCAAGGCAGAGAAGCTGCAAAACAGTTCTTAACCGATCACCCCAAGATTATGGAAGAAATCGAAAAAGACGTTCGGGCTAATGCCAACTCATAAGTAATAATTGTACCTTAATAAATGTTGCAAAAAGTAACCGATATTCAACCGCAAAAAAAACGCGAGGGATATTATAGTATCTTTGTTGATGACCAATACAGTTTCTCACTCTCAGAGTTAGATCTTAGTGTAGCTAAATTGCACATAGGCGATCAGATAAATAAGGATCGATTGTTAGAGCTACAAAAGCTTTCACAGCAATCTAAAATGTATTCACGTGCTATTTACTATCTGCGTTTTGGGCCTCGAACGGTCTGGCAAATGCAGGAATATCTTGTTCGAAAAGCCAATTTTGATCCAGAAGAGATTATGCCAGTATTACAGAGATTGCAAAGCGATGGTTATCTCGATGATAAGGCGTATATTGATGCCTATATCAACTCTCGACAACTATCACGACCGCGTTCAAAGCGACAGCTTCAGGCAGAATTAATGAAGAAAGGAATTGGTTCTACGCTGATTCATTCCTCACTAGAGAAACTAGATAATAAAAGTCAAAAAGATGCTGCTGCAAAGATAGTTCGTAAAAAAAAGCAAATTTCACGCTTTCAGGATGAGCAAAAATTGACTGAGTATATGCTAAGACAAGGATTTCCTTATGCTTTAGTTAAAGAAGTATTAGCAGAAGTTAATTCGGAGACTTCTTAATAGACCTTGCGAGACCTTTTGCTGGTGGTTTGTTGGGTAGAGGTGACTTAATAGTAGCTGGCAACTCATCTACGGTATCTTTTACTATAATACTATTAGGGGTTGTTTCAATAACAGAATTACGGTCAATAATAAATTGAGCCTGTAGAAACCTTTTAAAGAAACTGGCACGAACGTAGAGTTTTTGTATAAAATTGTGTTGATTATCAAAACTAAAGTCGACAACTGTACCAAGCTTCTTACCAGATTGTGTAATAACCTTCTTTTTTATTGGGTTGAAGTTGTGTAGTATATCATGTTGATAGCGTACTAGTTCGTCAAATTCTGAAAGGCTTTGTGCCGAGTCTATTATTAGTCGTTTGCTATCGGCAAACCGAATGCTGTTTGGCAACAGATAATATGGCTGCTTTTGGAGTGGGGCGTTGGCAATGAAAAGAATTATCTTTAAATTGCCGGGATGTACTACAAACCCGGTTACAACACATAACTGTTCACCGGTATGTACACCCATTATTGGTTTGCCACTAAACTCAGACTGTAAAACTTGCATGTTTCTAGTATACCTCAAAGTAGTGCTGTTTATCTTGACTATCAGATAAGAATACGCTAAAATTAGGGCTGATTTATTAATTAACGCCTTTTTGCTCTACGACATCATAAGAACGTACAGCAAAGTCTACTTGTTAGAGTAGAATGTGCCATAGAAAGGAAGTTATGAAGAACTACGAAGTAGCTGTAGTATTGCATCCAGATCTAGAAATAGATGAGCAAGCAACACTCAAAAAGATAGAAAGTATTCTTACGAGTTTTGGTGCTAAAATTACCAATACCGATAATTGGGGCAAACGAAAACTTGCATATAAAATTAAAAAGCAAGACTGGGGTCTATATGTCTTTTATCAGATAGAAATCGACCCTGCACAAGTTCGTCCACTTAACGAAAAACTCCGTATTACTGAAGAGATAATTCGTTATCTTATTGTTACTATCGATGATATTCGTTATCTTAAGCAACCGAGCAAAGAAACCAAAAAAGCTAAAAAGTAATTACATTGAATAAGGAGAAGAGGAATGGCAAAAGATTTTAATCAAGCAATAGTAATGGGTAATTTAACACGAGATCCAGAGTTACGAACTACGCCAGGTGGTCAGTCGGTAGCAACTTTTGCAGTCGCAACCAACCGTAGTTGGAACGATCCTTCTGGGGAGCGTAAAGATTCTGTAGAATATCATGATATTGTAGCCTGGGGTAAGCTGGGTGAACTTGCAGCTAACTACTTAGCAAAAGGGAGAAAAGTGCTTGTTGTAGGACGCTTGCAGACTCGTCAGTGGGAAGGCCAGGATGGTGCCAAACGTCAACGAACAGAAATTGTTGCAAATGATATTAACTTTGTTGGTGGAGCAGGTGATTTAGGCGATAGTGTACCTATGGGTGATACCGAAGCAGCCGCACCGGCTAAAGCTGGTAGCAAGAAAGAAACGAAAAAAGATGATGTTGTTATAGAAGATATGGGTGAAGGGGAGATTAACTTAGACGACATCCCGTTTTAAGACTAAATAAAGGAAAATTATGACAGAACAACCAAAATTTAATAAGATTAATAAATTCTATAGTGAAGATGTAGAGTTTATCGATTACAAAGACGTTAAGACATTGCAGAAATATCTTAACAGTGTTGGTAAGATCGAACCACGTAAACGTACTGGTGCAAACATGAAGCACCAACGCATGCTAGCAAAGGCTCTCAAACGAGCACGCCATATAGGTCTGCTACCATTTGTAGTTAAGTAGGCGGCTTGTGATTAGAGCGCATAACTTTGTTTAAAGTTCCGATTTTAGTGCAGCGTAGCATTAACTACACCTTGCTGCGATTCTCACTTTTTGCCTCGTTATGCATCTCTACTAACAAGCCTTAAATAAAAAAGGATTTAATAAATAATGTATAGTCCAACCGATCTTCGCAAAGATACACTCATAGAACTTGATGGGGCACCATACAAGGTAATTGAGTATGCACAAAAACAGATGGGTAGAGGTGGAAGCATAGTAAATACTAAGATTAAGAACCTACTTACTGGTAATGTGCTCGACAAAACTTTTAGAAACGATGCCAGCATTGCTCCGGCCGATATCACTAGGGAAAAAGTGCAGTATCTATATCATGATACAGACACACTGTATTTTATGAACACCGAAACGTTCGAGACAATTGAGCTACCCAAAAAGATTGACGAAAATATTCCCAAATATATTACCGAGGGATCACAAATTGAGGCTTTGGTATTTGATGAAAAAATTATTGGTTTTGAATGGCCAAAGAATGTAGTACTAAAAGTTGTGCAAGCACCTGGAGCCGATAAAGGGAATAGCGCTAGCTCTACCACTAAAGAGGTAGAGTTAGAAACAGGTGAAAAAGTACAAGCCCCACAATTTATAAAAGAAGGTGATAGTCTAAAAATAGATACACGCAGTGGTGCCTACCTCGAACGCGCTAAGTAGTTTTTTGTAGAGCAATAGTAAACCAATCTGTATAACCGATAGTTTGATGGTCTAAAAATACAGTCTTGAGAGTATTTGGTTTTATTTCTTCTATATCTTTAGGTTCATAGTAATAAAAAATGCGGGTCCCAAATTCGTCGGTTTGAACTTTGCTCTGGTAAGAATCTTTTTTAAGGGAAATATAGAATATTCCTCCTGTACTTAGGGATTTCTTAGCTTGTTCGAGAATCGTTGTTACATTTGTTTTATCAACATGGAGTAGTGAGGCAAAAGCGAAGATAATATCGAGGCCCGAACCAAAATCATAGGTGAGCATATCACGAACTTCAAACTTGGTCTTTGGGTTCTTGGCTCTGGCTAGTTCAATTAGTTCGCTAGAGTAATCAATGCCCGCATAATTCTTGGTCCCTTTTAGAATTTCTTTGGCATCGCGCCCATCGCCACAGCCAAGTTCTAAAACTCGCGGGTTTGCTTTGCCCCTAAGTTCAAAAGCTCGCTTAACATCAGCTTTGCGAGAACCGATTCCTGCAAACTTATCTGCCAACTGTTTTGCAGATTTATTGTAAGTATGAAGAGTTTGATTGTCCATGCGCTTAGCTACTATGCCGAAAGACGACAATGTCGCCATCTTGCATAATGTAGTCTTTACCCTCTAAACGAACTTTACCAGCACCTTGGGCACCGGCCCAACCATTACCAACTACAAAGTCTTGGTAGTTTACCACTTCTGCCTTAATAAAGCCTTTTTCAAAATCAGTATGAATAATTCCAGCCGCTTGTGGCGCAGTAGAGCCAGCGCGCATTGTCCAGCCACGGGTTTCGGTAGGGCCAGTGGTAAAGAACGTCTCAAGCCCAAGGGTTTTATACCCCAGTTGAATAAGTTGGTCTAAGCCCGACTCGTCTTGCCCGAGACTTTGTAATAATTCTTTGGCATCTTCCGCACTAAGGTCTTGCAAGTCTGCTTCGGTTTGGGCGGATAAGAAAATAGCCGGGCTACCAACAACCAATTCTTGTAAACTCGATTTTTTTTCTGAATCTGCTATTTCGTTTTCGTCGATGTTAAAAACATAAATAAATGGCTTGGCGGTCAGTAATTGTAAGTCACGTACTTCTTCGGGCAATTCACTAAATTCAGAAGAGAGGAGTGTATTTTTATCGAGTACCGATTTGAGTTTTTCTAGCCCAGCAATAACTGCACCAACTTTCGGGTCAGCCTTGGCTTGCTTTTGTAAATTCTGTATTCGCTTTTCAATACTTTCTAGGTCAGCTAAACAGAGTTCAGTCTTAATCGTTTCAATGTCGGCTGCCGGATCAATTTTACCTTCTACGTGTACAATATCGTCGTTTTCGAAAGCACGTACTACTTGCACAATAGCATTACATTCACGAATGTGGCTCAAAAATTTATTACCTAAACCTTCACCCTTGCTAGCACCGCGCACAATGCCAGCGATATCTACAAAGGTACAAGCTGCGGGAATTATCTTGTTTGAGGAAGAAATTTCAGTAAGCCTTGTTATACGTTCGTCTGGTACATTTACAACACCCACGTTTGGTTCGATAGTAGCAAATGGGTAGTTAGCAGCCAAAACGCTGTTTTTGGTAAGGGCATTAAAAAGGGTAGACTTACCTACATTTGGTAAACCCACAATGCCAAGTGATAATGAAGACATAGCCCCTATTTTACCAGATATGAGACAGTATTTATAGGCAAAGTATAAACAACAAAATATTTACATATATATCTAAGTATGATATAGTATGTACCACCTCGCACCTACGATATGAAAAGAGAAGAGATGAAGAGATTGGTCGTTCTCTTGCTAGCAGTCATTTTGGTTTATCCGGCTGCTGCTGTTGCACAAACCTCTGATAATTGCAGTAGTATCGAACAGCTCGAAGGTGAGATGGATAAAGTTACAGGCGAAAGCTCGCCCGCAAACGTACTAATGAGAATGATTGATGAAAATAGTTTTGAGTTTGTGGTGAATGCCAACCCTGGTAATACAATTAACTTTATTCAGCTTGTTTATGTTAGTAATGGTGTAACATATATTGTTATGCCAGATACTAATATCGATTTTACCCTGCATTGGCAGACCAGTGTAGTTGGTGATTTTCATTATTACAAAGTAAATGGCTGTAAGCTAAAACCTATTACAAGCTCTACATCCACCTCAATTATTGCTTCTACCTCAAGTACTACAACCACTACCACCTCTGCGATTCGTACTTCTAACACAATTGCACCAACTGCAGTTATTGTACAACCGGCCTTTACCGGCTAATATTAACCCCTTTTAACAAAGGGGTTATTTTATTGTTTGCAGAGTATGGTAGGTGGTCTATAATAAAGCATAAGGATAATTATGCCGGAAGAAGAGATACAACATCAGCCAGCAGAAGGTGATGAAAAAAAAGTTACGAAACCTACTAAGAAGAAACACACACTTTTGATAGTTATTGTCTGTGTTGTGGTGGGCGTTGGGCTGCTAGTTGGAGGTGGATACTTAGGGTATCGGTATTATAAGAAGCAGCAGCAAGTTAAGAAAGAAAAACAAAAACAACTTCAAATCGAACAAGAGAGACGAGAGAACTCAAAAAAACCTGTTAACGGAACATTATTATTCACAAAATGAAAATATTTACTAGAAAAATCATCTTAAAACTAACTTTTGTTCTTTTAATGAGCTTTCTAGGCTTTATTTTACTTAATCATTCTTCTGCAAGTGCCCACCCAAATGCTATTGATTGGAGTCCTTGTAACGGCCAATATCCACCAAACGGTACAGGCAAACAAACAGCTTGGTCACTGGTCGACAATACATTTTCCCAGTATTCTGGGTATATTGGTGATACCGTTAATGCTACTCTAAAGCTTGAGGCTCGTGGCTGTCATGGTCAATTTGCATTTAATAGCCGGTACATAATTAGCGGTCAAAATCTCAACAATATTTGGTTACCCTTTCAGTATGATATTGGGACAGTAGGCTTATTTGGTTGGACACCAAATGTACATTATCAGCCTGTACAATTCACAATTCAGCCTGGTGACAATGGAAATACAAACCACTGTATTTCTTGGAATGCAGGTGGCGATTATAATGCTTTTAATAACTCGGCTGGCCCTTTTCAATTTGATGGTACCGGCACTGATACCTGGTGTTTTACAGTTTACAATAAGGGTTATCGTCCACCATCTGAACCACCCACAGGTAAATTACAAATAACAAAATATGGTCCAAATGGAAGATATTATTTTAGTGAACCGTATTTTAATTTGTGTATGGCGTATTTTGCAAAGATTGAAGGTAGCTGTACAGGTGCTTCAGCGCAGTCACCAGAAAAAACTCTCGCCTCTGGCTTACAATATCTTGTCTATAGAGATAATAATATAGATACAAATGGTTGGTATATTGATCATGCACAAAGAGCAACCCCCGGACCAAATTTGACACAGGATGCCTATGGTAGATATCAAATTACAGTTTATACAAATCAACAAAATTTTGCTGACGTATATTTAGAAAAATATGCAGCAACCTGTAGTAACTCAAACATTTTTTCATTTAGAGGATCCACAACCTCACCAAAAGCAGGTGATCAATTTGCGATGAACTTTGGGATGAATAATCCAGGAGGTATTACTAACTGGACATGGCCGACGACCAAGCTACATGTAAAAGTTCCTGCTGGCGTTACACCAATTAGTAGCCTTAATGGGCAAGCTGTAGGAAGTTTTGATTGGCGGCCAGCCACACGAGATTTATACATCGCTCCACCGAGCTACGGGACAATTTATAGTGGCCAGAGTGTTAACTATACTGCCTTCTTCCAGTACGATGCCGGATCTACACCTGGAAACTATGCGTATCAATACAATATGGTCTTTCCTAGTAATTCGACTGCATGGATCAAATATACCACTGGCGACACAACCTATATTCCAAACTGTAATGGTACAAGCCCACTAGTGAGACCAACTTTTTATCCCTGGCTACAAACAAAAAATGGTGACGTATTGGCCAGAGGTACAGTAATAGGTCAAGAGTTCTCCAAACCGGGCTCTAGAAGTGATACATCATTCGGTTCTGAGCTAGATTATCTTCTATTATCTCCAGGTCAGAATAGCAGTCCAGCTGCCAAGCAATTTTGTAGCCTGAATAGGTATGTTTTGGGACGGGATATGAGCAAACAATGTTCTGCTGGTTTGTACGATTTTACACAACAAGATTTTGAAGATATTCAGAAGGCAGTCAGCAAAACCTGGGAAAGAAATGGCGCAGGTGCTGGTGGAAGTTGTATTCCCTATAAAACCTCAACAGGCAATTTACCCTCTGGAAATATTTCGCCCGGATGTGCAGGTGGAACAATGTACAAAAAAATCGGCAATACTAATTTGTCATCATTTGTTAGTGGTTCCGGTGCACAATCAGTAAGTTTGGGCAGGGCAACGGTATGGGTAACGGGCAAGTTAACTATAGATAGAGATATTATTAATAGCTATAGTAGCGTTACAGCCGGTGGTAGTGCACCAAATTTAGCATTTTTTGTTGAGGGTGATGTGGAGATAGCACCAGGCGTTAGTCAGGTCGATGCTATAATCATTTCATTTCCAGGTAGAATAAAAACATGCTCACAATATCCTAATCCAAGTTGTCAGAGCAAACTTATTGCTAATGGGTATTGGGCTGCCTCTTTGGGTTTTCAGTTTGGTCGCAATTATTTTGATACTACTAATCCGAATGCCAATCCAGCAGAACAAGTTATCCTAACAGGACAATCTGTTGTATTTCCGCCACCTGGGTTGAGTAGAAGTGATGGGGATATAGAAAGTCAACTAAAATATTTTGATGGCGAGTTACCACCAAGATTAAACTAAGAAATATAGTATGTATTGTAACGCTTATGCTAAAATGGTGAGTATATGAAACTCTTCCCCCAAGAAGAAAATTATTTTGGTTTAGATATTGGTAGCTCATCAATTAAGCTAGCTCAGCTTAGAGCACTTCATGGTCGCCCCAGTCTAGTAACCTATGGTGATATTGAAGTACCGAGTGATATGGTAGTGAGCGATAGTGATATCGACCAGCAACGCGTGGCCGATTTAATAAAACAGCTTGCCGACGATGCCAAGGTTACTAGTAAAAATGTAGTCGCTAGCTTGAACGCTGCGCAGAGTTATACGGCCATTATTACCGTACCAAAGCTCAGTCACGATGAACTCGCGCAGAGTATTAAATTCCAGGCCGATAAAGTTATTCCAATGGCCATAGATCAAGTAAAGCTCGATTGGGCTGTGGTAGGTGAAAACCCAGCAAGTGATGAGTTGGATATTCTCTTGGTAGCAGCACCAAATAATGTTGCCAATAAATACCTTAATATTGTGCAAAAAGCTGGTTTAGAACTAATGGCGCTCGAAATTAATTCGATTGCTCAGTCACGTAGTTTGGTTTCACCGGCCGATGCACAAAGCTGTATACTTATTGCCGACTTGGGTGTGTTGGCAACCGATATAGCCATAATTAACGCGCAAATTCCACGCTTAGTACGCTCGGCAGCAGTAGGGTACAAGGCAATGCTACGAGTTGCCACACAAAATCTTGGTATTGATGCTGGTCAGGCAGACCAGTTCTTAAAGAAATTTGGTATGGACCAAACAAAATTAGAAGGACAAGTGTATAAAACCCTCAAGCCAATTGTCGATCACTTGGTAGAAGAACTAAACAAATCGATTACGTTTTTTCAAGAGAAGAATGAGAACAAACATATCGAGAAGATTATACTTACTGGAGGTACAGTTGCTTTGCCGGGTTTACCACTCTATATAGCCAACTCCACTGGTCTAACTGTCGAGATAGGCAACCCATGGCAAAACATTAGTTACCCAGCAGAATTGCAAAGTAACTTAGCCGGACTTAGTCTGAATTACGCAACCGCTATAGGCTTGGCCATGCGAGGAGCTAAGTAGTGTCACTGCAAATTAATCTATTACCAGAAGCCCGCATCGTTAAGCTACAAGCTATGGCTCGTAGGCGCAATGTTACTACCGCTACTGTTGTTGTAGGGATTATCTTTGGTACTATCGCCATTACTCTCATACTACTTTTGGGCTACACATATTCTATTCATGCTGCCAACGCAGCAAGGGTAAATACACTCAAGGAGAATATTTCTAAGAGTGCTGATATGGAAAAACAAGCCTCAACATTGCAAGACAACTTGGCGGCATTTTCAACTCAAAATACCAATCGTCTCTATGTTAGCCAGATGTTCCAAAACTTAGGTAACGCAATTCCTTCTAATATTAAGATAACAAGTTTTGAGATTACAGGGGAGAACCAAGTAACTATTTCGGGTACCGCACCGAGTTATGTTGCAGTAGGTGTGTTCTCGAAAGCCCTGCAAGAGTATAATGTCAATTTTTTGCCACAGCCCAACTTAGAGCGCAAAGCCTTATTTACAAATGTTCAAATTACCACTGTTTCTAAGGGTAGCGATAGTGCAGGTGATGCAGTTAACTTTACTATGACCTTCAATGTCGACTCGTCACTCTTTAATAAAAATGGGAGTAGTCAGTAATGGATTCTATCAAGCCTCCTAAAGCAGTTTCGAATCAGGTAGAAAAACCTAGTAAGAAGGTAGAGGTACCGAAGACCGAAATAAGTGAAGCTCAAGATAAATCTGCGCGTAACTACATAATAATAATGTTTGTTGTTATTGGACTGATTGTTGTGGTAGGTGGCTATATTATCTATCGTTTGGCAGCCGAGTTTGCTTATCAGAGTAATGTTAATCGTGCCCAAGACATGTTACTTACTTCGCTCAATACCAAGCAGAAGAATCTCGAACAACTTAAACCTAACTATGAGGCCATTACTGCTAAAGGTACTGGTGGTATCTCTGATGCCGACAGAATCTTAAGTGCCATGCCAATTACCGAAGCTTACGATCAGCTTATTTCTTCACTCGAAGCAATGGGGCAACAAAGCGGAGTGACAGTTACGAGTGTAACGGCAGGGTCATCGAGTGGTACAGGTGGTTCATCGGCAAGCAGTGCAAATAGCTCGCAAAGTAGTAGTCAAAAAAGTAATGGCAGTGGCATACCGTTTACTTTTACAGTTAATGTGAAGGGTAGTTATGCTGCTATTCTTACGTTTCTTAAGAAGACAGAACAATCTGCACGGGTAATTAACTTTAATAGTATGACGGTCTCTGGGACTAATGGTAGTGATTTAACCGCAAATATTACTATGACTACCTATTATCAGCCCGAGGCAAATATAGAATCAACTTACGAGACACTGAAATGAAAAAACGAGATATCATTACACTTATAATATCGGTCATTATCTTTATTGTAGCTGCTGGCCTTGTATATCGTTACATTGTTCCACCACCAAAAGATACAGGTATTAAGGTAGAGGTACCACATCCAGTAAATCCAACGTTTAATTCTGATCAGCTCAATACTCTCAAAAATGACGTCAAAGACTTTTCGCCAGACCTGACACCCAAAGACAGTGGTAATAAACCAGTAATACAGTAGGGGGGGGTAGAGTTATGTTATCGCCACAAGTTGAGCGAAACATCGAGGCGATGATCTCGCAAAATAATATAGTTTCGCCTGATAAATTAGCTGAAGTTAAGCTAGATGCTGCCAAAGCTGGCAAGAGCCTAATAGAGCTGTTAGTAGATCGTAAATTTATTACCGACGAAGATGCCACCAAGATTATCGCAGTGTCTTCGCATATTCCCTATGTAGATCTCTCTAAAGTAAATATTAGCAATGACGTATTACGTCTAATTCCAAAAGAAGATGCCGAATCTAACATGGCGGTAGCCTTTGGGCTGGTAGATGGTCGCCTTAATGTTGCTATGGTAGACCCAGAAAACCTACAGGCTATCGACTTCTTGTCGCGTAAGACTGGATATCCTATCTCTGCCTATATGGCTCCGCGAGATCAGATACAAGGCTGGCTGAATCGCTATCAGGGAGGATTGGGTACCGAGGTAGAAGAAGCATTAGGCGCTGAAGATAGTCGGCAGGCAGCCGAGGACAGCGAGAAATTAAAAAACCTCAACCTTAAAGACTCTAAAAAACTTGAGACAATTGTACAAGATGCACCCATTACTCGAGCGCTAAACTCAATCTTAGAATATGCCATTAACGCTAAAGCATCAGATATTCATATTGAGCCGCGCCGTAATGATTTGAAGATTCGTTTTCGTGTGGATGGCATACTCCAAGAAGTAATGAGTTTGCCTAAGACTACAGAGGCAGCACTTATCTCGCGCATTAAGATTCTGTCTAATTTAAAGATAGACGAACATCGCACGCCGCAAGATGGTCAGGCACAATATCGTTTTGGCGGCAAAGAGGTGGACCTGCGTATTGCTATTGCACCGATTAGTTATGGAGAGCAAGTAGTTATACGTTTGCTCGATAAATCTGATACACTTCTCACGCTCAAGAAACTTGGCCTTCGAGGCCGCAGCTACCGGTTAATAGAAAAGGGTATAAAGAAGCCGCAAGGTATGGTACTTTCGACCGGCCCTACCGGATCGGGTAAATCAACTACGCTTTATGCGATTATTCAAGAAATAATTAGCCCTAAGATAAATATTGTAACCTTGGAAGACCCAGTGGAATACAAGATTGATGGGGTTAATCAGATACAAGTAAACACCGCGGTGGGCTTAACATTTGCTAGTGGCTTGCGCTCAATTTTGCGTCAAGATCCAAATGTAATAATGGTAGGAGAAATTCGCGATCACGAGACAGCCGACCTAGCTGTGCAATCTTCATTAACAGGCCACTTAGTACTTTCAACACTCCATACTAACTCGGCTGCAGGTGTATTACCCAGAATGCTAGACATGAAGATAGAGCCTTATCTTATAGCAAGTACCATCAATACTTGTGTAGGGCAGCGTTTAGTACGTACTATTTGTCCAAAGTGTGTTAAATCATATAGTGCTAGCCCTGCAGCAGTACGAATGATAAATAAAGTGTTGGGTAAAATATTATCGCCCAATCCTGCTGATGTAAAGAAAATTTCTGAAGAATATGGGTATGATAAGTTGCCAACCTATAGCGAAACCGCTTATACTTTATATAAGGGGGAAGGGTGTAGTGAATGCCAAGACGGCTATAAGGGCCGAACAGGTATTTATGAAGTGTTCGAAATGAATCCTCAGATAGAGAATTTATTACTTACCCGAGCAACTACTTCAGCTATTCAGGCTCAGGCTCAGGCTGATGGCATGATAACAATGCAACAAGACGGAATATTAAAAGTATTAAGTGGAGTTACAACACTCGAAGAAGTAGCACGAGTAGCCACGGAATAACCTATGCAAAATTCAATCCCCAGAATCGAAAAATATCTTGAAGAAGTTGTACGTCGTGACAGCTCAGATCTTCACTTACAAGTTGGCTTGCCAGCTATGTTGCGTATTGATGGTAAACTGACTCCGGTAGAAGACAAGTTGCCATTGAGCGAAAAAGATATAGAAGAAATTTTAGCTACTCTTCTCGACGAACCACAAAAAGCCAAATTACAAAAAAACCGCGAGCTCGACTTTTCGTTTGCGTTTGGTGATTTGGCACGGTTTCGTGTAAATGCCTTCCACGAAAAAGGTAACTTAGCGGCTGCATTGCGTCTTATTCCTACGAAAATTCGAACTGTAGATGAGCTTGGGCTTCCACAGGTAATTAGTGATTTTACTCAACTACCACGCGGATTAGTGCTTATTACCGGCCCCACTGGGTCAGGTAAATCTACCACTCAAGCGGCCATGATAGACCTTATTAACACCAATCGCTCAGAACATATTATTACTATTGAAGACCCTATTGAGTACCAGCACCAGCACAAGAAATCCATTATTGTTCAGCGTGAAGTTCAGTTTGATACGCTTACGTTTGCTGCCGCCCTGCGCTCGGCCCTGCGAGAAGACCCCGATGTTGTGCTTATTGGGGAAATGCGCGACCTCGAAACTATTGCTACGGCCATTACGGTGGCTGAGACTGGCCACTTAGTGCTCGCTACCTTGCATACTAACTCAGCTGCGCAGTCTATAGACCGTATGATAGATGTGTTTCCACCACATCAGCAGCAACAAATTCGCATCCAGCTCTCAAACGTTTTAGCTGGTATTGTGTCGCAAAGACTTATACCAATGGTGGGGGGTGGGAGAATTGCCGCTGCCGAAGTGTTGGTAGTTACTCCAGCTGTACGTAATATTATTCGCGAAGCAAAATCACACCAAATTGATGCGGTTATTCAGACGGGTGCCGATAAGGGTATGCAGTCTATGGATAGAGTATTGGTAGCACTGATTAATGAAGGCAAAATTACCTACGAAGAAGCCAAAAACTATGCAGTAGATATGCAAGAGTTTGAACGCCTCATGAGGAAGTAGCAGTGTAATGATAGAGTTTGCATATACCGCCAAAGATGAGCGAGCTGGTAAGGTAGTTAAAGGTAAAATATCAGCCGATAATGAGATGGCCGCTGCGAATATTCTCAATTCTAAACAGCTGTTTCCTATAAAGATTGTACCCGCCAGCAGCCAAAATGTATTTGGCAACATAACATTATTTAATAAAGTAAGCGGCAAAAGCCGGGTTATTTTTACGCGCCAGTTAGCCACTCTGGTAAAAGCTGGCTTGCCAATTACCCAGGCTCTTAATACTGCCATAGAGCAAGTAAACGACAAAAACTTTAAATCAATTCTCGAAAAAATTGCAGCATCGGTAGAAGGTGGTACTAGTCTTGCCGATTCATTTGCTCAATATCCTGGAGTATTTAACCATGTCTATGTTAGTTTGGTGCACGCCGGTGAAGAGTCTGGTACGCTCGATGCCACCTTGTTACGTTTGGCTGACCAGCAAGAAAACGAGCAGCAGATTATTTCTAAAATTCGTGGCGCTCTTATTTACCCGGCGCTTGTTTTGGTTACAATTATTGCGGTATTAGCCTTCATGTTGGTCTCGGTAATGCCACAAATATCAAGTCTGTATACAGAGCTAAAAAAACCGCTACCAATAGTTTCTCAAATTACGCTCTCTGTCTCGCAATTTACTATACATTACTGGTGGCTTACACTTATTTTGTTGGTAGCTGCTGTCTTTGGTGTTCGCGCTTATATTCGTAGCCCAAATGGCCGTCGAGCCTGGGATAAGCTTAAGATGAATGTGCCGGTATTGGGCACGCTGTTTCGTAAGATGTACATGGCACGTTTTACCCGTACACTCGGTAGCTTGGTTAATTCTGGTGTGCCGCTGCTCGAAGCCTTAAATATTAGTGCCGAGTCTATTAATAATGTAGTACTAGCCGATATTGTACAAAAAGCCGCTCAAGATGTTAGAACTGGTAAATCACTAAGTGGCGCACTAGAGAAAAACGAATATTTCTTAAAGCTTGTACCTCAGATGATAAAAGTAGGTGAGGAGTCTGGTACGCTCGGCGATATGCTTGATAAGGTAGCAACATTTTACGAAGACGAGGTAGACCAGGCAGTTAAAAATATTAGTACCATTATAGAGCCAGTATTAATGATAGTGCTTGGTATTATGGTTGCGTTTATTATTATTGCTATTCTGTACCCAGTATATAGTTTAGTCGGTGGTGGAATTAATCTAAACCCTGGCGGATCATCAGGTTCGACAACTCAAGTAAAATAGCTTGACCCCGTTAGAGAATAGATAATCAATTCTATTATCTAACGGGGTTGACACCAAAAAGCTTATGCTTCAGAATAGAAAAGAAATAACATAACAAGTATTAATTAGGAGAAAATAGACAAATGAAACCCACCCCCAAAAAACAAACAGGTTTTACTCTAATAGAAATCGTTATAGTGCTCGCAATTGCTGCACTCATTATGGTAATTGTATTCTTAGCGGTGGCTGGCGCACAGCGTTCTCAACGTGATAACACCAATAAAGCTGCTGCTGGTCAAGCACTTGCACAGGCAGAGCAGTACTTAGCCAATAGTAATGGTACTTATCCAGCTGCAGTACCAGCTAATTATTTAAGTAATATTAAAACATCAACAGGCGTACCCCCAACTTCAGATTTTCAAAAAGCTACAGCACCTACTGCAGCCGGCGGGGTTGTTGTAGCTACTTATGCAACTTGTAACTCTGACAATACTGCTGTAATAAAAGGTACTCCTACACAAGCCGCAGCTCTCTGGTATAGCGAGGGTTCTAAATCTGCGCAGTGTATTGGTAACTAAACAGATATTCTAATCAAAAAAGACCCATACGGGTCTTTTTTGATTTAAAGGGCATTACCCGCCATAATAGAAGTATGCAACTAACTATTACACTTATTATTGCCATTATTGGGGTGATTATGGGGAGTTTTACTAATGCCTGGGCAGTTCGTCTACTTAAGGGCCAAAGTATTGCTAAAGGTCGTTCTAAGTGTCCCAAATGTCATCATCAGTTAGCTTGGTACGATAATGTACCTTTGCTTAGCTATGCTATTCTATGGGGTAAGTGCCGATATTGCAAAAAGCCAATTTCAGCACAGTATCCAGTTGTAGAATTGGCTAGCGGGCTACTCTTTGCAGGTCTCTACCTTCATTTTCAACCAACCAACACACAAGGCTGGATAACGCTTGTTTTATGGTGTATCCTAAGTATCTTCTTAATTGCTTCATTTATTACCGACTGGATAGAACTAGTATTACCTGACAATTATATGGTGCCTGCTATTGTATTAAGTTTATTAATCGCACTGGTCGCCTCATATATATCTGGGCAGGGAATTGTCTGGAGCGTAGTATTTAGTCGAATACTGCAAGCCGGAATATTTGTAGCTATATATAGCGTATTGTATTTTGGCTCTAAAGGTAAATTTATTGGTGATGGTGATATACGGCTGGCTGCAATACTTGGTTTGGCTTTAGCCTTACCTCAACTTTTTGTTGCGGTCTTTGCCACGTACATTATTGGTGCCGCAATTGGTTCGTTCTGTATTCTTACCAAGCTAAAAACCCGCAAAGATGTAATTGCATTTGGCCCTTTTCTTATTATTGGGCTCTACATAGGGTTGTTTTGGGGTGAGCAAATAGCCCACTGGTACTTGCATCTCTTTTAGTATTACTTGTGTATACCAGATAGCCATAAGTGGTATAATAACTCTATGTTACAAAACAAAAAATTTGGCTTTAGTCTAGTAGAACTGGTAATCGTATTGGCAATATCTGGTATGTTAATGGTAATGGTCGGTGGGTTTTATGCTCAGCGCAGAACTGTAGCTTCTGATGATGCCATTAGGCAAATGATAAGTAGTATACAAACAGTTCAGACCGAAGCAAGAACAAATTTAGGCCCGACAAACGGTGCTATTTTTGCACCTGGTGATACATTTTTTGGTGAAGCAATAGAGTTTAGTAATGATGGTTGTGGCAATGTTTCTTGTATAATTGTTCACAAACTTAAAGCTAATGCTAGCGGTACAACAATTAATGATTATGAAACCTATAATATTACTAACTCACAAAATTTGCAGTATTTTGTTGGATCTGGTGAGTGTAGCGATACTACTTTCATTAGCTGCTTTACTGCAAATGGTGGTGAATCCAGCAATGTTAATTTTGCAAGTTACTTTGTAGTGTTTAAAAGTGGAACTGGTGACCCTGTGTATTTAGATAAAACCGCAAGTGGTTGTGGAGGGCCGTCATATGCAAAAAGTTGCTTTACACAAACTGGCAAACTACAACAAGCAGTATCTAGTGAATCTGAAACGGCTGGGAATAGGTATTTGTTAAAAATCGATATGGCTGGAGGGGGCAATTTAACCTATACCAAGCTATGAGAAATTATTTACCAAAAGGAGATACATTAATAGAAGTAATTTTTGCCTTTGCTATACTTGGCACAATTATCGGCTTTGCTTTTACGGGTGTTATCCAGGGGCGTAGAAGCGCAATGTCTGCTCAACAACGTACCCAAGCACTTTTTCTTCTTCAGCAACAAAGCGAGGCATTGGTGGGGTATAGAAGTAGTTTGGTTTGGAGCTCAGCAGATGGTTGTCCAAGCTTCTTAGAAGGTGGTACTGGCAGCCTTGGCTGTAGCAGTAGTTTGCCAATTATTACTACTACGCACGAATATTGTCTAAAAATCGTTAACGGAGCACAGACTACATGGAGTCTTATTGATGCAACTACTAATCCTAATCAATGCACAGCTTCTGAGACTGGTATAACAGTTAAAACGAAATTTAGTGGAAGAAACCCGCTTTCTACTGGAGACCTTAATCTCAGCAACGTAACTAGTGCTTCAACTGAGGTGCAAGCTGATGTAGTAGCCACTTGGAGCGATTCTTATGGCACACAGAGTGCACAAAATATTGTAATATTAACGAAGAATAGATAATGAACATAAAAATTACTCAAAACAAGATAACTACCTCTAAAAATGGCTTTACATTAATTGAGCTAATATTTTCAATTGC
>JAXLZU010000001.1:0-797647 GCA_046350735.1 Candidatus Saccharimonadota bacterium | reverse complement strand
ACTGATATCTTTTATGCTTACTACGGTTTTAGTTACCTTCTTGGGTGTATTTCGTTTTTATTTGTGGTCGCAAACAATTAACGCAAACCAAATATCCTCAAGACAACTCTTAACTAATATAACTAAAGATATACAGTCTGGTGTAGTGGATAGTGCTGGGGCAGGCTCAATATGTATTAATACCCCAAATAGTATTGAGGCAAAATCAATATATTATTTTTTAGATTCAAATCACCAGGTACACAAGAAGCTACTTGGTTCACCTAGTTGTAACCCACTCAATTTAGTGTCAGAAGAAATCGTATCTAACCCAAGTCTAACGATAAATCTGTTAGATTTCACTGTTGTTAGGGGCGCAACCGGTAACAGGTGTCTTAGCTCAATTTGTACACCGCCTTTGCGTCAAACCGTAACTATTAACTTAGAAGTTACTAATGGCTTGCCGGATACAACAGGCAAGTGTAAACCCAGTGATAATTTTTGCAATCAAGCATTTTTTATTACAGCTGCTAACGAAAGTACAAGATGATTGCAGTAATAATGTGGAGCGTTTAGAATAAGCATAAGTATGAAGACCTTTCAATCACAAAAGAATTATCCCAAGGGTGCAACCTCACTACTCATTGTAGTAGCTGTATCTTTAATACTTATTACTATTGTAGTTGGTATAACGACACTTTCTATTAGGCAAAGTAGACAGGCTCTCAATACCGATCTCAGTAATCGTGCCTTAGCTGCCGCAAAATCGGCTACTCAAGATGCAGCCCTCGCGGCACTAAATGACCCACAGATTAATTATCCAAATTGTAATGGTAGCGGGGCACGTAATTCAGTAGGTACGGTTAGCTCTGCAGAAGCAGTAAAATTTACACGTCCAGTTGTTTCGGCCGATACAGGTAACCAAACAGAAATTGTGTGTCGCACATTGGTCTCAACTGCACCATCTATATCAGGTCAACTCAAAAAAGATGAAGATACACAAATTCTCCTTACATTAGACAGTGTTGCTCGTATTGGCATAGTTTGGAATAAAGAAGGTGTAGATTCTGTCAATCCTGGGTATAGCGGCACTATTTACCCTGCGAGTAGTGGGTATTCTAATGCAGCTGGCCTAGAGTTGAGTTTTGTATATTGGCCAAAATCTGGTGTGAATGCCCCTCCTGGCATAAAAACCTTCTACGTTATGCCTGGCAATTCAGACCAATCAGATTTGAGCAGCCATAGAATAAATGGGAATAGTATTGTCACCTCTAACTGTTCAAGTTCTCTTGTCGATGAGTATAATTGTTACTTAATTCTCGATACTAACAATCCAAACACCATTAATAATTTAGGTATTAATCCTTCTGTATTTAATATCGCTATGCGTATAACTGCACGGTATGCACAGGCTACTTATCAAGCACTTTTTTATAAGACTACCTCAGAGTATGTTGGCAACCCACCAACCGCCAATGTACAAAACACAAAGGCAGTGATTGATGTAACAGCAAAAGTGGGTAATTTATACCGAAGAGTACAAGCTGAACAGCCAATTGGTAATCTGAGCTTTCTAGATAGTGTACTATATTCTGGTGGCTCAATTTGCAAAAATTTAGTTGTATATGACGACCATACATCTAGTCCGTCGGTAGGTGATGGCAAAAACAACTGTGGCGGTATTAACGACTAATTATTGATTACCAGAATGATATTTGTTATGAACCTCTCGTAAGCGAGGGTCAGTAACATGCGTATAAACCTGAGTAGTTTGGATATTCGCATGCCCGAGTAAGCTCTGTACACTGCGTAAGTCGGCACCATTTGTTAAAAGATCGGTAGCAAAGCTGTGTCGCAGGGTGTGCGGAGTAACATGCTTGGCAATGCCGGCCTTTTTGGCGTAACGTTCTACAAGTCGCTGTATAGAACGCACAGAGAGACGTGTGTATTCACCGCCATTAAAATCTGACTGACTACCCCTAAAATGCAAGAAGAGTGGGGTAAAGTCATCTTTGCGGGTGACTAGGTAGCGTTGAAGCGATGCAATAGCTGCTTCTGACACATAGACTGGCCGGTCTTTTTGACCTTTACCGCGCACAGCAAACTCACCATTTTTAACATCTACATCAGAAACGTTTAGGGCTGCCAACTCACTAACGCGTAAACCGGTAGAGAAGAGCAGCTCTAATATTGCTCTATCTCGCAGGCCAATATTTGTCTTGGTATCTACGGCTTCAATGAGCCGGATAACTTCTTCTTGAGACAAGAATTCTACTTTGGGTCTGGCACTAGTAGCTAGCTCTATCTTTTCTGGTGCCAAGCTATCTATATCTCGACGTGCAAGGTATTTTAAGAAGCTACGCATAGCTATAAGATGATAATTCTGGGTTGCTGGGCCGATTTTGCGTCCATCTTCGGTTTTATATCTATTAAGCCACTGCCGCCATTTACTAATTGTTTGACTACTAATCTTACTTACTTTGATGTCATTACTAAATTCTAAGAATCTATTTAGATAAAGAGAGTAGTTTTCGATAGTTTTAAGACTTCTACCGCGCTCTACTTCTAAATATTCTAAAAAGTCGCTCATGTATTCGCTAAACATAAGTATAATTATGATTGTGCGACGCGATATTTGCAAATTGCTTGTATATCTGGAAAATTCATTGTTTTCTTGGTATAATTCAACTCGAATATGAAAGCGACACGATCAAAAAAATATGACGTAGTTGTTGTGGGTGCTGGCCATGCTGGCTGTGAGGCTGCAATTGTCAGTGCTCGTCTAGGTGCTAAGACAGCTCTTATTACTGCTAATCTAGATAAAGTGGCGGCTTTGCCATGCAACCCTTCTGTTGGCGGGCCAGGTAAAGGCCATTTAGTACGCGAGATAGATGCCCTAGGCGGGGTAATGGCAAGGGTTGCTGATGCCTCGGCAATTCAGATAAAAGAATTGAACACATCTAAGGGTCCTGCTGTGCGTGCGTATCGTGCACAACTAGATCGTGGCTTATACAACAAGAATATGAAGGCAGAGCTTTTGGCTGTTAAAAATCTCGATCTAATTCAAGATGAAGTTGTAGAAGTTACAACAACGACGAAAAAAATAACTGGTGTTGGTACAAAAGAACACAGTAATATAGCAGCTAAGACAGTAATTATTTGTTCTGGTACATTTCTCAATGGAGAAATTATCTTAGGGCCCAAAGTTATTAAGAAGGGTGGCCGAATGGACGAAACTTCTTCTGACTTACTTTCTAAATCGTTAACTAGTCTAGGTTTAGAAAAAGGTAGACTAAAAACCGGCACACCGATGCGTATAAAACGTAGTAGTATTGACTACACTAAGCTCGAAGAAGCACCGGGAATGTCCGGAAAAATCAGTTTTTCTCACCCAGATAAAGAGCTAATACCACTAGAACAACAAGAACTGTGTTGGCTAACATATACTAACGAGACTACACATAGATTGATATTAGACAATTATCATCGTTCGGGAAACATATCTGGTCTTATTACAGAAACTGGCCCACGTAGTTGCCCAAGTTTAGACTTAAAGGTGAAAAACTTTCCTAACAAAGAAAGACACCCTATCTTTATCGAGCCAGTTGGTAGAGAAGGTGGTGAAGATGGGGAGCGAATGTATTTGCAAGGCTGTAGTACTGCTTTTTCTCCATATTGGCAGCGCAAAATAATCCGCAGTATTAAAGGATTGGAGAAGGCTGAGTTCTTAGAGTATGGCTATGCAGTCCGGTATGACTATTTCTTGCCTCACCAGCTAAAAACCACCCTAGAAGCCAAAAAAGTGAGTGGTTTGTACTTTGCTGGCCAAATGAATGGTACTACCGGATATGAAGAAGCAGCCGCGCAGGGCCTAATGGCTGGAATTAATGCTGCTTTACAGGCTTTGAATAAACCAGAATTTGTTTTAAGTAGATCGGAAGCTTATATAGGTGTATTAATTGAAGACTTGGTTACCAAGACGCATGTGGAGCCGTATAGAATGTTTACTTCTCGCGCCGAGTATAGGCTACTCTTACGTAATGATAATGCCGACACACGCCTAAGTAAAAAGGGGTATGAGTTAGGTTTGGTTGCAAAGCAGCGTTATGAAGAGGTGATAAAGAAAGAAGATATTATTGCAAACGAGATTGCTCGCTTGAGAAAAACCAAGATAAAATTGCCAGGCCAAACTATTTCGGCAGCTGAATTTTTGGCCAGACCAGAAAATAGCCTATCTGATATACAAGATTATGGTGTAATTCCGCCGAGTGAGTACGCAGATAATGTAGAGCTACTTATTAAGTATGGTGGGTATTTCGAGCGACAAAAACGTAGTGCCAAACAACTCCAGACTAAAGCAAAGCAAAAACTTCCACCTCAGCTCGATTATCAGAAGATAACTGGTCTGCGCAATGAAGCCAAAGCTCGACTTGGTCAGATTAGACCAGAAACAGTAGCCCAGGCACTGTTGGTGCAAGGTATTACTCCTGCTGATATGCAGTTAGTATTAATTCATACCTATGCCCTACAGAGAAATAGCTAGCACTAAGCGAGTTTTACTGATTAACCCCTCTTTTAAAAGCTAGTCACTACCTGATATAATGTACTGACGATGTTTGGGCTAGAACTAGACAATTTAATTAGAACTATTGGATATGTTGGCATTTTTGCAATTGTATTTGCAGAATCTGGGTTATTGGTAGGTTTTTTCTTACCAGGAGACAGCTTATTGTTTACTGCAGGATTCTTGGCGAGCCAAGGGTTTTTTAATATTGCTCTTTTATGTCTGGTTACATTTATTGCTGCTATTGCAGGTGATAATGCAGGATATCAATTCGGTAAAACGGCTGGTCCAAGAATATTCAAAAAAGAAGACTCATTACTGTTTAATAAAAACCATATAGATAAAGCGATGAGTTTTTATGAGAAGCATGGTGGTAAAGCAATAATATTTGCTCGTTTTATACCTGTAGTGCGTACATTTGCACCTATAGTAGCTGGTGCTGGAAAAATGAAATACAAAAGATTTTTATTCTTTAACGTAATGGGTGCTTTTATTTGGGCAGTCGGGATTACGTTATTGGGATACTTTTTAGGATCGGTTATCCCAGATGTTGATAAGTATTTAATACCGGCAATTATTATTATTGTCTTACTCTCGGTAATCCCCAGCTTATTCCACTTACTAAAAGACCAAGAACGACGCGCACAAATTATCGCTGGAGTAAAGAATGTACGCCGTTCTCGCAAAAAACAAGGCAAACATAATGCATGAGATAACGCAGCTGGCGAATGGCTTAAAAATAGTCACCAAGACCATGTCAGATACTGAGAGTGTTACCGTTAATTTCTTCGTAGGAGCCGGCGGCCGCTATGAGGATATGCAAAAAGAATATGGTGCTTCGCATTTTCTCGAACATTTGCTCTTTAAGGGCACTCACAAGCGGCCAAAAGCTCAGATTATCTCAGAAGAGATAGATTCGGTAGGCGGCTATATGAATGCCTATACGAGCGAAGACCACACCAGTTACTATATTAAATTACCAAAAAACTACTTTGGTTTAGCCTTTAATATTTTGTCAGATATTATTACCGACCCACTGCTCGAGCAAGATGAGATAGATAGAGAACGTAAGGTAATTCTCGAAGAGATAAAGGTTTTTAAAGACGATCCGGCTCGTTATGTATATGACTTTGTTGGCGATCTTTTGTGGCCAGAAAGTACCTTACGAACTAACGTGATTGGTAATGAACACATAATTGGTTCGATGGATAGAGAAACTATTAAAAGTTACTTTGAGCAAATGTATGGCATGAATAATATTGTTATATCTGTTGCTGGCAATGTAACTCACCGTCAAGTTGTAGAGTTAGCCAAAGGATTATTACAGAAAATTCACCATAGAACAACAAGGATGTTTGCACCCGTAAAAGGTGGCCTCTCAAAACATCGAGTACATATACATAATGAAGATAGTAACCAAGCTCATCTGGTAGTTTGCGGTAGAGCACCCTATCTCAATGCCGCCGATGAGATGCCGATGAAGGTACTTTCTACATTGCTCGGATCTGGTATGAGCTCGCGACTATTTTTGAATGTTCGCGAGCAAAAGGGCTTGGCATACTCAATATATATGAGTACTACTGGCTTTAGTGATAGTGGTAAATTTGAAATTTATGCAGGAGTAAATCACGAGAAAGTGAGCCAGGCTATTCGGGCAATTCGTGATGAGTTAAAACGAGTGCAAACAACTGAGGTAGAAGAAAAAGAGCTTGCCAAGGCCAAAGAGCAGCTAAGAGGAAGGTATATTATGGGGTTGGAGGGTAATGCCGCTATGGCAGATTTACTAGGTAGCCAACTGCTTTTAACGGGCAGAATTCATTCGTTAGCCGAAACACTAGCAGAAATTGATGCGGTTACACCGAGTGCAGTACTGGCTGCGGCTCATCGATATCTACAGATGGATGATTTGCGGCTAGCTATAATTGGCCCCTATGATGACAAAGATAAATTTGAAAAATTAATGGAGGAATAATAGAGATGATAGAAAAAACCTTAGTGATAATCAAACCCGATGCTATGCAGCGTAGCTTGGTAGGTGAAATAATTGGTCGGTTTGAAAAAGTTGGACTAAAGTTAGTGGGTGCTAAGATGGTACAAGTAGACAAAGCATTGGCTGACAAACATTATCCTAAAGATAGAGAAGAGTTTATCTTGGGTATGGCCAATAAAACACTCGATAATTACAAAGAGCAAGGTCTAAGTGCTAAAGAACAACTAGGAACAGATGATCCTAAAGAGATAGGGTTGATGTTACAGGGATGGTTGGTAGATTTTCTAACTTCTAGCCCAGTAATGGTATTGGTGTTAGAAGGTCCACATGCCATTGAAGTTGTACGAAAGATTTGTGGGTTTACTCTACCTTCAAAGGCCGATCCTGGTACAATTCGAGGAGACTACTCGTTCGACTCATCTGGCTATGCCAATACGGCTAATCGACCAATTCGTAATCTAGTACACGCATCAGGAAACCCAGAAGAAGCCAAGCTAGAAGTAGAGTTGTGGTTTAACCCAGAAGAATTATTTGACTACGAAACAATACACTACAAACACATGACCCAGTAATACAAAAAAACCCGCTCAGAATGTATTACTACACTATGAGCGGGAAGTACTGACGTTGCTTTTATCTAACCGCTTTCCATTTGGTCTCCAGACTTGTTTAGTTGGCGACTAGAAAAACATCTTGGGGCAAACTCAGATCAGTACTGAAGAGCCAAACGACGCTGCGCAAGCACAATTGGTTCGGCTTCAGCCATCGCAATTGTACCAGGGTCGCGCCGACGTCCGCTAGGTCGTTCACCACGGTGGGCGAATCGCGCGCGACGTTTACGACTTTGCTGTCTACTGGCAAAACCAGCAGGCTGCTTGTTGTTGGCTCTTCTTGACGACCTGAGTTGTGTTGTCAAGGATAGATCCTCCTACTGTGCATCGCTAGCCAGGGGTTGGGCTAGATACGTTTAGAATAGCAATTACTATTATAGTTTGCAAATAAAAAAGCCAACCCGTTAGATTGGCTTTGTAATGATAACCCCACGTTGACCATAGTTACCAACTTCTGGAAAATCGAAGAAGTGAAACTCAATTGTTGCTTCTAGGTTTTCAAGAGCTCTCTCAAATTCTGCCGCTACATACCTGTAACTATAACTATAGTAGCCAAAATGATGTACTTCATCGTTTTGGCCAACAGTTGCAAGCCTGATAGTACCGCCAGGCTTTACTACCCGCAACATCTCTCGCAACGTTATTTCGTAGTCTTCTATGGGGAGGTACTCAACACAGGCAAAAGATACCACCATATCGAACGTATTATCTGGCATAGGAATAGACTGACCAAGTGCAGCAATATTCATGCTGAGTGGTGGTAGTTCTCGAGTAGGAATATCATATTCTTCTGCACCAACACTAATCTCTATATTAACAATAGCAATATCAGGGTCTACCAGTACATCTTTATAGGTTGGATCCATACCAACAACTCTCGCACCCCGAAGGGCCGCATTCCTGCCAAATAGCGAAAGATTACTAGCCCCAACATCGAGAATCAACATGTCCTTTACGTTAGCGGGGCAGAGCCGAAAAGCCCGACAATTAAACTCAAAAAAATTATTTCCTCTTGGCGACATCAAGGCATGATTCAAAGTCGAATTCATTTGCATCACATCCTTATCTATGGAGATGGACCGACAAATTATACTATAAAAATAAAATAATTACAATAATGGTACCCTGGGAGGGAATCGAACCCCCGACGCTCTCCTTAGGACGGAGACGCTCTATCCACTGAGCTACCAGGGCATTTTAGCTATTGTAACCCCTAAATCAATAATTGACAACTAACAGATATAATTATAATATAGTATCTGCAATCGCACCTCTTACAGCAAGGCAGGCTCATTATGGACCGATCTCTTAGCGAGATTCGTACACACAATGTAGTTGTAGAAGTTTGCTTAGGACATCGTGAAACCACCAGAATTCGTTTAGCCAAAACTATTGTAGAGGCCGCTCTTGCTGGTGATGAGCGCGCTCAGAAGCGACTCTGTATTATTGTTAAGAGCAGTCTAAATAAGCAAGGTGGTAATTACAGCTGGATTCCCTGGAACCCTGCAATGTTGGTTAATTTCTTTCAAGATGGCCACGAAACTCCACTACAAGCTGATGATGTGTTTCCTTCTCGGCAGGAATACTACGAAGCACTGCGGTTATTTAATCTTTTACCTAAGCCTGTAAAAACATCATATGAAGTATTGTGTGAATGTGTACCTTCATCCGTCTGAACTATCAGACGGATTTTTTATTCTTACGCTTTCTTGGTGTACAATGTAGCTATGTTAAAACGCAGCAAGCGCGATAGATCTAAAGCCAAGGCGAAGAAAAGCTTTGCCGGGCAAGAAGATGGCGAAAAGGTCTTATTAGTCGAGCGCCAGTATCCAATTGTAATGCGCAGACCACTTATTTTTGGTCTAGTTATTATGCCGGTCTCGCTTTTACCCTGGGCAATAGCCACCTACAATAGCTACGATTGGATAAGCTACACATACTGGTGGATGACGGCTTGGTTACTATTCTTGTTCTGGTTTTGGCTTCGTGCTTGGGTAGGCTGGTTCTATACCGTATATGTACTAACCAATCAACGGATACTAATTGTTAGTCAGCATGGCTTCTTTAGTCGTGAGGTTAACGATCTAACACTTAATAATATTCAAAATGTTAACTATAAAGTTGCTGGGTTTCAGGCGGCATTATTTGGCTTTGGTACAGTTACTATCGAGACTCTCTCGGGTGGAAAACCTCTGCGACTACGTTTTATTCATGGCCCAGCTGAATTTGCTCAGAGTATTTCTAAAGTAAGTCGTATAGAGAATAGCTAAGAGAGCTTAAGCTAGAGAATTCTAGATTACTCTGGTATTATGGATAAGACAGGTTTTTATATAAGGAGATAAAGAATACATGGCTAAAGATCCCGACATTAAAACATCCAAGAAAGCAGCGGCAAAAAAGCCTTCTGTAAAGAAAGCTAGACCAGCAAAAGCAAGCAAGACAACCAAAGACCAGAGGGGTACAAAGAACGTATCTTTTCAGGAAAAACTAAAAAAGCTTAATATAGATCCCGAAAAGAACAAGAAGACTCTGCGAATTGTAGGTATCGGAGCCCTAGTAGCTTTAATTGTAACTATTACAACATTTGGTGTGCTTATTTATCGATATAAGATGAGTAATCGTGCGGTAAAGATTGCTAGTCGGGTCATTCCTTACCCAGTAGCTTCTGTAAATGGCAATATTTTATACAATACTGTTACTTATAATGATTATCTCTTCGAGCTTGCATCTATAGAAAAGTTTTATCAAAGCCAGAACCAAGATCTTACCAGTGCTGAAGGCAAGGCCAAGCTTGCACAGCTGAAGAACGACCTTATTACTCAGCTCGAAAACAACCTTCTTATACAGCAACAAGCCAAACAAATGGGCATTACCGTTACTAACAAAGAGGTTGATGATCAGTTTAATCAGCTAGTACAGAATGCTGGTGGGCTCGATAAGGTAAAAGCTACACTCGATAAGCTCTATGGCTGGTCGGTAGACGACTTTAAGCAAAAAATTCGTGACAGTCTCTTGCAACAAAAAGTAGGTAACAAGATTACAACCGACGAGAGTCTCAATGCTCCTGCTAAGGCCCAGGCCGAAGATATTCTTAAACAAATACAGGGTGGAGCCGATTTTGCTACTCTTGCCAAGCAGTACAGCCAAGATGGTAGTGCCGCCAATGGTGGAGACCTAGGGCTATTTAGCAAGGGTCAGCTAGACCCAGACTTTGAAGCTGCTGCTTTTGCGCTTCAGCCAGGACAAACCAGCGGTATTGTTAAGACCCAGTATGGTTACCATATCATCAAGGTTACCGACAAGCAGGGTGATCAAATTCGTGCCAGCCACATTCTTATTAAAGGAATCGATCTAGACTCTTGGTTGCGCGACCAGCGAGCTAAGGCTCATATTGTTCAGTACTTTTTCCCTAATTAATCTAGAGTAACTATATATCTAGCGAAAACACCCCAGTTGGGGTGTTTTTTTGACAAAGAGATTTTGTCTTGTTACTATAAAACCATAAGAGTTAAAACAATGTTACTGAATAAACATCATACAACTTGGTCATCGTTTGTTAACAGCCTAAAAATTGCTTGGGAGGGTGGTTTTTAGTAACTCGTAATATCAATAGATATAGAAGCTGCCCTCGCGGGCAGTTTTTTGTTACCCGCGGGCACCTTAACAACTAGGAGGTAGAAAGATGAACAAAATATTCGTCAGCAAGAGGGTGGATAGAAATTGCGATTTTGAGACGATGCTAAAGATATTACAAGAAGCCAGTAGCGAGCTGAATGACTTTTATATCTATCTATCTTTTGTGGGTGGTGGAATGGATGATGTCTATTGGTGTGACTGGTATGGCATTTGCTTTAAAGGTTGGCGATACAAGACCTTTAAAGAGCTGCTAGTAGAGCGCAACATTAAGCGCATAGAAGAAGTAAAGCGCCAGGCAGCTGCAGAGGCGGATGAGCGTCGGTTTCGGGGTGGCCGTATTGTTGATCTGCAAGAGGAAACTGCTCGTTTGGCAGAACAGGTAGCCCTAGCAGAAGCCAAGCTGGCACAACACCAAAAGGAGCATAACAATGACTGAAGACAGGTTGGTTAGTCAATCTGTAGAAACCGAGCTTAACGTCGATGTAGCCAGAGATCTTCGCTGGGAAAGTATAGGTGAGTTTGAGGCTTTTATTAGGGCTATTGCACCGAAAGGTCGCATAACTTTAATACATGGTTCTGGCTACGACCAAGACGAAGGTAAGCCACCGCCACCTGTTAAGCTGATTATTTACACCGAGCGCCGGCAATCTGAGATTGATGCTGAGGAGGCAATAGCTGAGCGCTGGAGAGCCGCATTAGCTAAACGAGAGGCTCGCCTAAAGAGTGTAAAACAGACAGCCGATGAGCGAGCTTCTCTCGAAGAAAACCTGAGAAGTTTGCGTAATAAATTGGCAGTTGCTACATCTGAGCTAGAAGGCCTACTAAAGGAGGGGATATGAATATCATAGAAAGTGAAGGACATGTAAAGGTAGCCGACTACCCGGCTATTCAATGCGAAGTCTGTTCTGGCTGTGGACATACTTTTGAGTCAGACCAGATTTTCGAACCATTGGTAGATAGGGTGCGCAAGCGTAGTTACCTTATACATCCCAATTGTTGGGACCAACTCTGTGCCAAACTCAAAGGAGGCAACAATGGAAATCTTCCGCCCTGGGCTCAATCTTGATTATCTGCTTAGCGATGTAGTTACCTTTGGTGGTACATTTGTACCCGAGGCCTTCACTAGAGAGTACTTAGACTATCTTAATGAAGAGCTTGATGGGCTTGAGTATGGCCAATATCAGTCTAGTGATGAGGCAAAGGTGTATGAGCGTCATAGAGATTTTAGGGCTAGAATATACGATACTAAGGTTGCTATACCGCACCTAAGAGAACTGGTGGAATATATTGGTTGGCAAATTCGTGCAGCCTCTGTACCAAGGGCACATAACCATCTTTTCTATCCAGATGACGTAAATGTGTGGCGATATAGCGATGAGAGTAGCGGTATTGGCCGGCATCGCGATTATAGTCACGATCTCTTTCTAATAGTGGGGGTTACCACCAGGGGCTGCTGTACGCTTGAATTCTATGGCGACGACCCCGAAAATCGTACCCCAAAGATATGGCAGGCTGGCCCGGGTAGTCTTATGTTGCTGCGTGGGCCAGGGTTTTGCGAGAGAGACGACAGACCTTGGCATGCGGTAAACCCACCAGTTCATGGTGAGCGAGTATCAATTATTATTCGCCAAGATATACGCAATAGCCAGGTAGAAAGTACAAAAGAGTACTAATTTACCTGTTAAGTAGGCGTAAATGATATCTTTTGAACACTTAGGCTCGAGAATACATCTCGAGCCTGTTTTTGTATACATATTTTATTCGATAAAAAATCCTCTCAAGTATAGAGAGGATACCTACCAGCCACGTACAAGATGACTTTTTCTAAGAGAAATAACTGGCAGTTCTAACCGAGCACATTCGGCTCTTACCCAGGTGCAAGCTGCCTCATAGCTTTTTGCATAAACAACAAATGTAATCTCGGTAATTTCTACCTCAGCCTGAGACTTTACCTCTAGTGGTGAAACATTCTCAACCGTACCAACACACAGCATCTCCTCGAATGGGTGAGGTGGATAAAGTGAATGACGTATTCTGGCTGCAATATGAAACTCACCATAGATTCTGTCCTTACTAAGGTGTGCACCATTAGTTAAAACGCGCATACTGTGTCCGTTGCCATGAAATGCTACGCCATCTGCTGCAAATGTTGGATGAAGATAATTAAGACAAATTTTTTGTGTTAACAACTCACTACCATCATATTTAGCCCATGGACTGGGTGTAATAGAAGAGCGCAAAGGCAATCTGCTTGGGTTATATCGAACGGCCAACCATTCTAATGTTAGAACAATAAATTCTGTCTGGACGCCAAAACGGCCTTCTTCGTGTATAACAGTAGCAAACTGTATAGGGCCTCGATATAAGGTGCCGCTGCCGCGAAAATTTATTTCTAAATCTCTGCCAACTAGATTGTCGGTTGTAAAAAACCGTCCAGTCTCTTCTAGTAGATGTGGCATTTTTACTCCAGCTTGAAGGTGCGGGTGATGAGTTGATCATAAAGTCTTCAGTAAAGAATTTCAAGCATAAGAAAACCCAAGCAGTTGCTTGGGTAGAAGAATAATTATGTGTTTGAGGGTAAAGGATTCATGTTTTCATCAGCATTATGAAGAGTACGGTTAACGATCTTAATTACAAATTTGAATGCTTCTATAGTCAATATAAGTTGGCAGGATCCAGGTAGCGCTCGAATTGCGCCGGACTTATTCGGACTAACCGGCATGTTACACTGCCGTTTCAAATTCAAGTCCAATCATAAAAAAATCGCCACCTGTGGTGACGTTCTTTTTATGGCGGGCCCGACCGGATTTGAACCGGCGATCTCCTCCGTGACAGGGAGGCGTGTTAGACCACTTCACTACGAGCCCGTATAAAAATGGGTGTTTTTAACCTGATTATTCTAACAGAAAAACAACATATACACAATATGGATAGTTGTCGATATTAATAATGATAAAAAAATCTCTCAGGTTAGGTTACCTGAGAGTAGTTGTGTCTTTTTCTGAGCCGTCTTTATCATTTATTAAATAGCTAACCAGTAGAACAACAGAAGTAACGAGAGCAGGAAAAGTAAATGCTATAGTTTCGGGATGGCTAACATTAGGTTGCGATAGAGCAACCATACTAACTACCATAATTGCTCCACAGCTGCAGAAATTCATAACAGAGAAAACAAGTATCGTTCCATTATAACCTAGCCCAACCACCATTAGGTATAGAGCCAGACCTACAAACGCAAAAACAGCCCAGTACTGACCAAAAACCAACAACAGTGCACAGATAAAATTGGCCAAAGCAAGCAATCTATTTGTCATCTCTACTCCCAGAGGACGGTGCAATAATAATATATAATACTATATTTATTAAATAAATACAAGTATACATACCATAACAATTTTCGTTGACAATAGAGTATCAGTTTGATACTATAGGTGAGTTAAAGAGCTTTGTACCAATCTATTTGGAGGGTGCAAGGTTTTTTATTTTGTTTGTGAAATTAAGGAGTTAAAAATAAAATTATGCAAGTCTTAAGTTATTATCAGGTTACAAGACCAAGAAAAATTAAAATTCGCGTGGTTGCCGCGCACGAACATGTGCCATTTTTAGACGGTAGCAATGTTATTGATGTACGTGCAATTGCACAGGGCAATAAACCGCGTTTTGGTACATCATTCTTCTTAAGTCCAAACGAACGTCAAATAACCGAGTACGAGGCCTGGCAGAAGCTAAGCCGTCGTCTCAGTAAACGTCTTGTCTAAGTATTTTTACTAACAGATAGAGAACATAATAAGTGTGATATAATACAAGGTACTTTTTATAAAAAAAGTGCCTTGTATTTTTGCTACATTTACATCTGTTAATCTTTAATCAGGCGAGTGTGGTTCAATGGCAGAACGTGACCTTCCCAAGGTTGAGACGTGGGTTCGATTCCCATCATTCGCTCCAGACCTTAAAAGCTGAGTTATAAATTTTGCCGATGTAGCTCAGTTGGTAGAGCGGCGCTTTCGTAAAGCGTAGGTCAGCGGTTCGATCCCGCTCATCGGCTCCACGTCAGATTACGGTTTATACTTTCGGTAAATTTTATCAATTTACCTTCAGTAATCACAGTAATCTTCCTCTTCCGGCGAAATTATAAATTCCGCCGGGTAAGAAAGAATAGATCTCTTATGAATTTTTTTAAAAAGCTCAATAAAGAATTAAAAGACCAGAAGCTGTTTCGAGACAACTGGTTTTTGGTGTTACTTTTTCTTCTAGTAAGTGGGTTAATCTTTCTAGTAATATGGTCGCTTACACATATTCATGTCACTGACATCGACGTACCAATTAGATTTACCAGCCTTACTAACTTTGATGAGCTAGGCAAGTGGTATCAATTGTACGAAATTCCGGCAATTGCAATTATCGTAAGTATTATTAATGTATTTTTTGCAACATTACTTCACAAAAAGAACCGAATAATCTCTATCTTTCTTATAATTACAGCATTAATGGTGGTAATTTTGGCTATAGCCATACTACTTGGGTTTACCGCAATAAAATATGGCAGCTAACAAACCAGTTACAATCGAGCCAGTTACTTTTGCCGATAGTCGGTGGTTTTATCGACTTCTCGAGATAATACCTGGGGCGCTTACTTGGTCTATATTACTTGGTCCAATTATTCTGAGTTTAGTTTTTCCGATTGCTGTAGCTTATTTTATTATTGCCTTCGATCTTTTGTGGTTAATGAAATCTATTAGAATGAGTTTTGCGTTGGTTCTGGGTTATCGCCGCACTAAAGAAGCAGAGAATAGAGACTGGAACATGCGTCTGCAGCAGCTAAGTAATATTCCTGCTAGTCTCGAACAAGCACAGGCCGAGCTAAAACAGGCTCCTAATTCTAAAATAGGACGCTTAGAGCTAGATTTCTTAAAGTCTGAAGTAGAGCGTCTTCAGTTACTTGCTAGTAACGAAAATATTATTATGCAGCCCAAAGAAATTTATCATCTTGTTATTATGCCAATGTATAACGAGCCACTAGAGATAGTAGAACCTGCCCTAAAGGCTATTCTCGACTCTGAGTTCTCTATGAAGAAAGTGTATTTTGTCTTGGCTTATGAAGAACGCGGTGGAGCAGACACCAAGACTACAGCTAAGCTTCTCGAAGAAAAATATGCCGACAAGTTCTACAAATATCGTAGTATCGAGCATCCTGATGGTATCGCCGGAGAAATAAAAGGGAAGGGGCCAAATATTACTCATGCGGCCCGAATCATACTAAAAGATATTATTAAATCCGGTATAGATCCTGATAATGTTGTGGTTACTACAATAGATTGTGATAATAAGGTACATAAGAAATATCTAAGCTCACTAACATACCATTACGCTATCAACCCAAATCGCCGTCACACCTCTTTTCAGCCACTTGCTCTGTACTTTAATAATATCTGGGATGTTCCTGCGCCTATGCGTGTATTAGCCGTTGGTAACTCATTCTGGGTGATGATAGAAAGCGTTCGTAAGCAGCGTTTGCGTAACTTTGCTTCTCATGCTCAGGGTCTCTCAGCTCTTATTGATACCGATTTTTGGTCGCTTACTAGCCCAGTAGAAGATGGACATCAATTCTACCGTAGCTACTTTACCTTTAACGGCGATTACATGGTAGAACCTCTATTTGTTCCTATCTACCAAGATGCAGTGCTGGCTAGTAATTATCATCGCACATTCATTGCTCAGTTTAAGCAGTTGCAACGTTGGGCATATGGTATATCTGATTTTCCTTATGTTGTAAAAAATTCTATAAAAAATAAGAATATTCCACTAGGAGATAAACTAATACAGATAGGCCGCTTGCTCGAAGGCCATCTTAGTTGGTCTACCGCACCATTAATATTAACCTTTGCAGCTTGGGCACCGCTGTATCTTAACGCTAGCTTTTCACAGAACGTTATTGCTCACCAGCTACCGGTAATTGCTTCGCGTATACTTACACTGGCTACAATAGGGCTCTTTACAACTATCTGGATAAGTTTTATTATGATTCCAAAACGTCCTAGTCATTATCCTAAATGGAAGATGATCTTTATGGTATTGCAGTGGGTATTGGTACCAATTACCGCAATTGTCTTTGGGGCTTTTGCAGCAATAAACGCACAAACACGTCTAATGTTGGGTAAATATCTTGGGTTTTATGTGACAGAAAAGGCAGTTAAGAAACGATGATATATCTTGTAGGATTTGCAGTTAGTCTTATTTTGGCAGCATTGTTTGTGCCGCTAGTAAAGCGCTTTGCGTTTAGAGTAGGAGCTGTAGATAAGCCAAGTAAAATAGCCCGTAAGATACACACTAAGACTATGGCTAGAGGCGGGGGAATTGCCATATTTTTAAGTTTTCTAATTGTTAATTTGGCCCTGATAGGTTTGCATTGGTGGCAGTTTTGGGGGCTAATTGCAGCTTCTACCATTGTAATGGCTGTAGGCTTGCTAGATGATATTAAGCGTTTGCCTGCAACAACCAAGTTGATTGTTCAGGTCTTAGCTGCATTTGTAGCTATTTTTATATTTGGTATACAGATAGAGGGGTTATCTAACCCATTTACTCAGGGAGTATTAGCTTTTGATCCACATATTACCTTTGCGCTTCTACATCACACCATACAAATAAATATTATTGCTGTAATTATTACAACTATTTGGCTGGTTGGTATGACCAACACTATGAATTTTGTTGATGGAATAGATGGACTTTCTGGTGGTGTAGCTGCAATTGCTGCTTTTGTAATGTTTGCACTGGCTATAGGGCCCAAAGTAGATCAGCCCCAAACTGCTGTTGTGGCCATAGTTTTGGCTGGTGGTTGTCTTGGTTATCTTATCTACAATTTTCATCCAGCAAAAATATTTAATGGTGACTCTGGTGCCTATTTTTTAGGAATGGCTCTTGGCATCTTAGCAATCTTCTCGGGTGCCAAGCTAGCTACTGCAGCACTGGTACTTGGCGTGCCAATAATAGACGCTACCTGGGCTGCCTTACGGCGAATTCTGCGGGGTCGCTCACCGTTTAGTGCGGATAGGGGGCACTTACACCACTTATTACTTGATGTCGGTCTCTCACAGCGCCAGGCGGCTCTGCTTATCTACGCCTTATGTGCCGTATTTGGTGGTATTGCCCTTATTGCTTCTCCAGAGCAAAAGTTGGTAGCAATTTTCTCGCTTGTTATCTTAATAATGTTATTATTCTTGCTTCTTACGCTATTACGCCGTCGAAAGACTCAGAATAAAAGTCAGCTCCCATAATTGACACCTTGGCACCAGATGTGCTAGTATTTCTATGTAAGAGGGCAAATAAACGTGAATGGTAAGAACCTTCAAGAGTTAATTAAGAATCTACAAGTCTTTTACACCTGTCCTTCTTGCGGTGCACATTACCGTAACGAGGATATTGCTTTTTTAGGACGCGTAGATGAGCATTGTTTTATGCAGCTTACCTGTCAGGCTTGCTCATTGCCAATCTTGGCCACTGTACTGCTTGCGAGTCAGATAGAAAAATCTGCCAAAGCTGATGGTGCACGAGCTAATTTTGCTGCTACACCACGACGACGATTTCGCTCTGATTTAAAACGTGGCGAGAAAGCAAAGTTTAGTGGTTCGGCCGAGATTAGTGGCTCAGAAATTGCTAACCTTCACCTCTATTTGTCTAATAATTCAACAGATTTACACACTTATTTTTAGTTTATTATGGAAAAAATCAATCTTATAGCCCATAAGCGAGAGGTTTTTGGGAAAAAACTTCGTACTGTCCGCAAAGCCGGTGATGTTCCGGCTATTGTCTATGGACAAGAAAAAGAACCAGAAGCAGTAACTGTTAATGCGCACGAATTTACCAAAATTTATGCGCGTGCTGGTCATAATACTATTATCGATCTTAAGATAGACCAAGATGCTAGCGACAATGTTCTTATTCAAGACATTGCTACTGACCCTATTAATGGTGATATTACTCACGCCGACTTTTACCGGGTAAACATGAGCCAAGCTATTCGTACTTCTGTACCAATTCATTTTGTGGGTGATGCTCCAGCTGTTTACCAAGACGAAGGTACACTTCTTACTAATATTGAAGAAGTAGAGGTAGAAACTCTACCAGCCAAGTTGCCATCTAATATCGAAGTAGATATTTCTGGTCTTGATGACTTCGAAAAAACAATTCATATTTCAGACCTTAAAGTTCCAGAAGGTGTTGAGATTCTAGATGACGGCGAAGAGCTTGTTTGTAAGGTAGATCCACCACGCTCAGAAGAAGAGCTAGAAGCTCTTAATGAGGAAATTGTAGAAGAAATGCCTGCCGAAGAAGGTGCAGAAGCCCCTGAAGCTGAAGGCGAGGGTGAATCTAAAGAAGCTACCCCAGAAGAAAAACCTGCCGAATAACAATTTTGTTAAGTAGACACAATAGCTAATATAAAAAGCACACCAAGGGGTGCTTTTTATATTAGCTATGTTCGGCTAGATAATGAAGATATGCCTTTTTATCTATGGGCTTAATAGTTGCCAAGGTTAGTCTAGCCAGCTCTTTGCTAGCTATAGTAGTGTCCTTTTGCTTTAGTAGTTTAATTTCTACCGTATCTACCAACATATCGATAAGCGAATAATCTCTATTATTACCCTGAAAACTCTGGGCGATACTCATATAGAGCTGAGAGCGATGATAGGGAGAAGCAGAATTATCTTTGGTAATAGCTAAGTGCTTCATATCTGGTTTTTCGAAGGTAGTAAATACTCGCTTACATTTCTTACAATGCTTACGTCTCCAGGTCTGAGTTTGGCTCCGAGTAGAGCGTGAGTTGGTAGTGCTTGTATTGGTAGAGCTACAAAATACACATTTCATATCTATATATTGACATAATACTATAAAAAAAACCAGTGGAAAAACCATAAGATTTATGGGGAAAACCAATAGTATGTTCGTATTATGTTTGCATTTATATCTATAAAAAATTATAATTATATACAGTATGGAAAAGCTTATTACTCAATTAACAAAACCCAAGCCATATTCGACACTCTATATTGATATGGATTCGTTCTTTGCGTCGGTAGAACAGTTTTACAATCCTAAACTGCGTGGCAAACCTGTTGGTGTAGCAACTGGTACTACAATAGGTGCTAGTATTGTGGCAGCCTCTATAGAGGCAAAGCAGATGGGGGTACGCGGTGGGGTAAAAGTAGAGAATGCACGTCGCATGTGTCCGGGTATAGTTGTTGTGAGTGATAGTCCACATTCGTATAGAACTATTCATCGGCAAATAATGGCTGTTTTGCAGGCCACACCATGTATGGTAGAGGCCAAAAGCATCGACGAGGCAGTTCTAAGAATTCCGCATTATATGCAAAATCGTAATGATGTTTTTGCTTTAATAAAAGCAATAAAAGCTAATTTGTATAAAATGTATAACGAACATATATATTGTTCTATCGGTGTATCGAGTAATATGTGGCTAGCCAAAATGGCAGCGAGCTATAAAAAGCCAAATGGTGTCTATATAGTACATAATAAGCTGGCAGAATTTTATACAGATCATTCTCTCTTAGATCTGACGGGTATAAATTATCGTATGAGGCGACGCCTTTATGCTATAGGTATATTATCACCATTTGATCTTTACTGTGCATCACGATTGTTTTTGCGTAGGTCGTTGGGTGTAGAGGGTGAGAAGTGGTACTTTCGTATGCGTGGGTATGAGGTAGATAAGCGTCCTTTGGTAAAACAGCGCTCATTAAGCCATCAAGTTACTACAATTCCAGGTTATCCAGATAATTTAGATAAAATTACAACATATTTACTAAAGATATCAGATGTTCTTGGTAGAAGGCTTAGAGATAAGCATTTAAAGGCTAGGTCTGTCTATCTAAATATTCGTTTAGAGAGCAATAATTATCAGATGAGCGAGTTTAAAAATGTTACAGAATTTAATGACTCTTTGGTATTAAGCAATTATTTAAAAATGTTGTTAAAAAAACTAGAAATAACAGAGCGGGTTATTAAAATAACGGTTGGTGTGGGCAAGGTAAGTGAGAGCTGGCAGCTTGATTTTGATACCTACCTACACCAGAAGAAAGCCAATACTATGTATGCGGCTATCGATAAGATATCGCAAAAATATAACAAAGCCGAATTGGTGTGCTCACTTGGGCTGAACAATAGTGATTTTATAGACCTAGAACGGGTGGGTTTTGCCGGCGATATTATTAGAGAGACTTCTGATTTAGCTAATTATTAGGTATAATGTACCAGATGTGGGTCCTTAGCTCAGTTGGAATAATTGATGGTACTCAGAAGCGCTGGGCGAAAAATAAGGAAGCACCATTATTAGTTTTAGATTTAAGATGGGTCCTTAGCTCAGTTGGCTAGAGCGCTTCCTTGACGTGGAAGAGGTCAGAGGTTCAAGTCCCCTAGGACCCACCATATAATAAACACCAGGCAGGTGTTTTTTGTTATAATAATGCTTATGGAAAAGCATCCTCTGCAGTCAAAATACTCTGAGCTACATACATCTCAGCCGGTAGAGCACGAGGTTGCCCGTCTGCGTCAGCATGGTGAGCGTATTCCCAACGAGCCAGCACCCAAGCTAGAAGCTTGGCTTCGGTTAGTAGAGAGAACTCACACGGGTAAAGGTGGTAGTGAGGCCCGCCAAGCCGCGCAGCCACAAATTTACGAGCGCATAAAAACTCTCTACCATCGTCCAACCCAAGAGGGCGGCTATATTACTGGTCTTGATGACCCCTCTATAGAACGGTATTTACACCATCAAGCCCAGATTGCCCACGAGCAAGGCCACGGCGCCATTGAAGATATTATGGCCCGAGCAAACGACCAAGTGCGAGCCGAGGCCAGAGAGACAATTCGAACCGACCAAGAACGTAGTCTCGACGCCTGGCTAGATTACCTCACTAGCGACGATGCCACGTACCCAATGTGGTTTAAGTACTACACCTTCCGCAACATTACCCGTCTGGCCGACTACGACAAACAAAAGGGTGAGTTCCCCAAGCGTTCTAAATCTACCACTGCACCGTTCCCAGACATTAATCGCGAAGCCTTGGCGTATATGGAAGACAGCTTAGCCAAACACTATGGTCTCAAAGATATTGACCCAGATAACCCTAAGGACGCTATCAACCCAGAAACTCAAGCGCTCTTAGATAGAGATGCCAACTTTGCCAGTCTCTACAAACGCGCCATTGAATATGCTGCCCCCAAGCACGCTGAGCAGCTCAATGTTACCGATGGCCGATGGATAAAGTACGACCAGACAAGTGATGAGAGTAAGAGTAAAGAGCTAGCCCACTCACTGCATGGCTATGGCACTGGCTGGTGTACGGCCGGCGAAGGTATGGCGCATAGCCAACTGAGCGGTGGTGACTTTTATGTCTACTATACCAAAAGCGAAGATGGTCAGTACTCGGTACCTCGTGTAGCTATTCGTATGCAAGAAGAATATGGCCAGCAACACATTGCAGAGGTACGGGGAATTGAGGCCGACCAGAATATGGAAGCTGAGTTGGTACCCATTGCCGATGCCAAGCTTGCTGAGATAGACCCCGAAGGCGCCCAGCAATACAAGAAACGCTCAGAGGACATGCGCCGCCTCACCGAGATAGACAACCTGCTCAAAGCTAATCCGAGTGCCGAGCTTAGCAAAGACCAGCTGAGATTTCTCTACGAACTAGATAGTAAGATTGAAGGCTTTGGTTATATGAAGGACCCACGGATTGCCGAGCTATTACAAACTCGCAACCCAAGGGTTGATTTGGCCTTTACATTAGATGTACAGCCCGAACAAATTAGTCTAACAAAAGAAGAGGCGTTGAGGGGCAATATACTCTATCACTATGGTTATCTCGACCTCTCCGGCCTGACTTCAACCGAAGGCTTACAGCTGCCCGAGACGATTGGTGGTAATCTCAACCTCAGCGGCCTGACCTCAGCCGAAGGCTTACAGCTGCCCGAGACGATCGGTGGTTATCTCGACCTCTCCGGCCTGACTTCAGCCGAAGGCTTACAGCTGCCCGAGACGATTGGTGGTGGTATCAACCTCAGAAGCCTGACCTCAGCCGAAGGCTTACAGCTGCCCGAGACGATCGGTGGTTATCTCGACCTCTCCGGCCTGACCTCAGCCGAAGGCTTACAGCTGCCCGAGACGATCGGTGGTTATCTCTACCTCTCCGGCCTGACCTCAGCCGAAGGCTTACAGCTGCCCGAGACGATCGGTGGTGGTATCAACCTCAGAAGCCTGACCTCAGCCGAAGGTTTACAGCTACCCAAGACGGTCGGTGGTTATCTCATACTCGAAGGCCTAACCTCAGCCGATGGCTTGCATCTGCCCGAGACGATCGGTGGTTATCTCGACCTCGACAGCCTGACCTCGGCTGATGGCTTACAGCTGCCCGAGACGATTGGCGATGATCTCTACCTCAGCAGCCTGACCACAGCTGAAGGTTTACAGCTGCCTGAGACGATCGGCGGGGATCTCTATCTTAGCAGCCTGACCACAGCCGAAGGTTTACAGCTGCCTGAGACGATCGGCGGGCAAATCCATATCTACAATCTAAGCCATAGTGAGAGGTTACTGCTCCAAAAAGAGTATCCACAGTTTGCAGATAAATGGCAATGGTATCCTGTATATGAAGAAGAAGAGGAAGAAGAAGAACCAGAAGAGATAGAGGAATAATAAAAAATAGTGGTTAAAATTGTTTGTTTAGTGCAAAATTGTCTTTATTTGCAATAAAAGTAACTGCAATACCTTCTTGTACAAATACATAACTTCTTGGTATAATACTAGGCAGCTACATAAGACGAAGTAGCAGACCTCACCAACCTGCGAAGTCTCGCCAGCATATGGCGTACATATGCAAAAGAGAGATCCGCCATGGATAAACCAAGTGGAACCTCCCAAGAAGTTATTGGGACTTGGTAAATAGGGCGGTTTTTGTTTTATAAGGAGAAAATACCATGTCAGATGCAAAACTAGATAAGATTCGTCATAGCTTGGCACACATAATGGCAGCTGCTGTGCAAAAGCTTCATAAAGATGCTCAGTTTGGCGTAGGCCCAGTAATAGAAAATGGGTTTTATTATGACATTAAGCTAGAACATCCTCTAGACGCGCAAGAACTGAAGAAAGTACAAAAAGAGATGAAGAAGCTTATATCTGCCAAGCTAGACTTTGTACGCGAAGAGTGGCCAATAGAGGAGGCAATAAAGTACTTTAAAGAGCACAAGCAAGATTTTAAGGTAGAACTCCTTAACGACCTTAAAACAAAAGGCACTACTGCAGTAGCCGATGCTGGCGATTCAGAGTTAATTGACAATTCAGTTGACAAAATTACAACAGTTAGTGTGTACAAAACGGGTGATTTTGTAGACTTGTGCCGTGGTCCGCATGTTAAAAACACCAGCGAAATTGATGTTGATAGCTTTAAACTCGATAAATTAGCTGGTGCGTACTGGCGAGGTAATGAAAATAATCCACAAATGCAGCGAATATATGGTGTAGCTTTTGAGAATAAGGCAGGCCTCGATCTATACGCCCAGATGGTAATTGAAGCCGAGAAGCGAGATCATCGCAAACTTGGCCAACAGCTAGATTTGTTTACATTCTCTGATTTAGTAGGGCCGGGGTTACCACTCTACACACCTAAAGGCACGGTGCTTATTAATCAGCTAAAAGCAGCACTTAACGAGATAAGTAATAAGTACGATATGCAACCGGTCTCAATTCCGCATCTAGCCAAGCTCGATTTGTATAAGATTTCTGGGCATGCCGAGAAGTTTGAAGATGAATTGTTTAAGGTAGAGAGTCATTACAAGCAAGAGTTTGTCTTAAAACCAGTAAATTGCCCCCACCACACTCAAATATATGCATCACGGCCACGCAGTTATCGTGATTTGCCAATTCGATATATAGAGCAGACTATGCAGTATCGCGACGAAAAGCCTGGGCAAATCGGAGGGCTACAACGTACTCGTGGGTTTACCGTGGATGATGGTCATACCTTTTGTCGGGTAGATCAGATAAAACACGAGGCTGAGATGATTGCCGAAATTATTGAGAGTTTTTATAAAAACTTAGGCCTGTGGGGTAATCACTGGGTATCACTCTCAGTGAGAGACCCTAAAAAACCTGAGGCTTACATTGGTGAGCCGTCTGATTGGGATGAGGCCGAGCGAATGCTAAAAGAAATAGCCGAAGAGCGAGGCCTGGATGCCAAAAAAATGGAAGGCGAGGCAGCTATTTATGGCCCTAAGCTTGATTTTATGTTTAAAGACGCTCTCGGGCGCGAAACTCAGCTAGCAACTATTCAGCTCGACTTTGCTATGCCAAAGCGTTTTAAGCTAGTTTATACCGACCAGGCAGGTAAAGAAAAACACCCTGTAATGATCCATAGGGCGATACTCGGATCTTTTGAGCGCTTTATTATGCTCTTAATAGAGCACTTTGCAGGGGCTTTTCCGGTATGGCTGGCACCAGAACAGGTAAGAGTATTACCCGTGTCGGATAAATTTAACAAATATGCCAAAGAAGTAGCACTAAAGCTAAGGGAGGCTGGGGTACGTGTAGAGACAGATGATAGCTCTGAGTCTTTAAGTAAGAAAATTCGTAATGTCGAAATGATGAAAGTGCCATATGCCCTAATTGTAGGAGAGAACGAGCAGAAATCTCGCTCTGTATCTGTAAGGCGGTACGGAAAAGGCGACGAAGGCCAACAAAAGATTAATGTTTTTATTACAACATTATTGAAAAATATATCTGAAAAATCATTGAATTAGCCACAAATGTCAAAACTAGTTACTATTCTTGGCCCAACGGCTTCTGGCAAGACAGCCATGGCTATACAATTGGCTAAACATTTTAACGGCGAGATTGTTTGTGCTGATAGTCGTACTATTTATATAGGTATGGATGTTGGCACAGCAAAACCGAGCAAAGAAGAGCAAAAAGAAATTCCTCATCATCTGTTAAGTGTAGTTAAACCCGGACAAACATTTAGTGTAGTAGAGTTTAAAAAACTTGCCCAAAAAGCCATTAGAGATATCCAGTTACGAGGTAAGGTACCATTTTTGGTAGGTGGAAGCGGCATGTATATAGACTCATTATTATTCGACTACACATTTGAGCGCAGTGGGAGAGTAAATAGAATAGATACTACAAATTTATCATTAGAAGAATTGCAACATAGGGTAGAAGCAGAGTATCCAGAAATCGAACTAAATAATTCTGATGCACACAATAGGCGCCGTCTAGAGCAAATTTTGCAGCAGGGGTTTGTAAAAAGTAACAATAGACAGACTCACAAAATTGAAAGTTTGGTGCTTGGTATACATGCAGAAATTCCTATATTAAAGAAAAATATAGCTATTAGAACAAAAACAATGTTGAACAATGGATTTATACAAGAGGTAAAATATTTAGTTGATAACTATGGCGATAATTGTGTGCAATTGCAAACCACTGGCTACAAAGAAGTATTAGATTTTATCAATAGTCCAACATCAAAGAATGAGCTAGAACTACAAATAAATGCAGCAACGTATAAGCTAGCCAAGAAACAGTTAACTTGGTTTAAGCGTAACCTTGCTGTTATTTGGGTTAAAAATTATTTAGAGGCAGAAAGAGGCGTATCTGATTATCTTGGGCTTTGATATAATAGAGTTATGAAGAAAACAGCAGCGATTTTGGCTGCCAAACTGGTTAGGTCTGCCTCTCGGGTAAAAAAAACTGCTGCCACAGCTGCACCTGGATATTTGGCTGAACGTATCGATCCAAATTTATTAAAGAAGCTGGGGAGTATTAACTTTCCTGACGGCGTTATATTAGTAACAGGTACAAATGGTAAGACTACCACCACCAAGGTGCTGGCCGATGTTCTGCAGAATGCTCAGATTAGCTTCGTAAATAATCGTGCCGGCTCTAATCTAAGTAGGGGTGTAATTAGCTCGATACTAACCGAAGCAAATCTAAAGGGTTTTACGAGGGCACGCGTTGGATTATTTGAGGTAGATGAGGCTTATCTACCAGAAGTGACGGCTGCTTTGCAGCCAAAAATGGTGGTGGTTACCAATCTATTTCGAGATCAGCTTGACAGATATGGTGAGTTAGATAGTATTGCTAATAAGTTTCGGCAGGCGTTTAAAAATTTGCGCTCTACCACTCTTGTTCTGAACGCCGATGACCCCTTGGTAGCAAGTCTGGGTATGAAACTTAGCGGAAGCGTAAAAGTATTGTATTTTGGCGTGTCTGATACATCTGCATTTACCGCCTTAGAGCATGATCGCACTGCAGATAGTATTGTCGACCCGTTTAGTGGAGAATCTTTGGTTTATAAGCACCGGTACTTTGGTCATATTGGTATGTATAGTACAAAGTCTGGCGTGTTTGGCCGTCCAAAGCCACAAATTGATGTTACAAAGATAGCAAAAACTACTAGTAAATCTATCAAAATAAAAGTAAAAACTACAACAGAATTACATTCTGTATCTGTAAATCTATCGGGTAACTATAATATTTATAATGTTTTGCCGGCCTTTGCTATGGCGCAGCTCTTTAGAATAGAAAGCTCTGTGTTAACACAGAGTCTAGCAAATTTGAGCGCAGCTTTTGGCAGAACCGAGGCTATGAAGATAGGTAAAACTCAGTTTGGTCTATATCTTATTAAAAATCCAACTGGCTTTAACCAGGTAATACAATCATTTATACAAAAAGATACAGCGTGCCCACTACTCATTGCTATCAATGATAATATTGCTGATGGTCGTGATGTATCTTGGCTATGGGATTGTGCTGTAGAAGACTTTGCCAGGAGAAGAGGACCAGTGATTGTTACTGGCACTAGGGCACTCGATATGCAGCTACGTCTGGCATATGCTGGCTATACCGGCAAGATGATATTTGAGACTGATACAAAAAACGCACTTGAGAAAGCACATAAATTAGCCAAGGGTCGGCGAGTTATTGTATTGCCTACATACACCGCTATGCTTACCCTGAGAACACTCATTAACCAGGTTAATAATCAAGGAAGCAAGGAGTTTTGGCAATGAGAGCTCTGCGAATTCTTCATCTATATCCAGATAGAATGAGTATCTATGGTGATATTGGGAATATTATCTGCCTGCAGAAACGAATGGAATGGCACGGTCTGAACTATGAATATATTACCAACACTGTAGGTGAAAAACTTCAGGGTAAATTCGATCTTATCTTTATGGGTGGCGGACAAGATAGGGGGCAGATAGCTGTTGGTAAAGATTTGCAAGGCAAAAAAGTACATATACGTGACCATATTGAATCTGGCGTACCAGCCCTAACTATATGTGGTGGGTACCAGCTCTTTGGTAAGTATTTTCTCACCAAAGATTCAGGAGAAATTGCAGGAATTAGTATTTTTGATGTTGTAACAAAAGCAACAGAATTAAGAATGATAGGTAATGTTGTTTGTGTAAGTGACGAATTTGGTACTATTGTAGGTTTTGAAAACCACAGTGGCGCGACTAGCCTGGGTAAAAATGCTCAACCGTTAGCAAGGGTAATTCAAGGTTGTGGTAATGATAGAGAATCGGGTTTTGAAGGTACTATCTATAAAAGTGCTATTGGTACGTATCTACATGGACCACTATTACCTAAAAACCCTAGCCTGGCAGATTTTCTTATTTCTCAGGCAGCGAGAAAAGTTGATATTAATTTTCGGCTCAACAAAATTGATGATAGCTTAGCCGAGCAAGCAAATGTTTTTGCACAAAAACTGCCTAGATAGATGAAAAAAGTTATATTAACTGTCTAGATTTTTTATTCAATTACCTCTATAATCAGGAGTAAATATCGAATAAACGTATAAATGAACACATTTATGCAAGGCGATAAGGTGGAAGATGTTTGAACAATTGTTTGGATCAAAAACTCGTGTAAAACTACTCAGCTTGTTTTATAACAATCCCGAGCGTCCCTTTTACGTCCGCGAGATTACTCGCAAAATCGATGAACAAATTAACTCTGTTAGACGAGAGTTGCAGAACCTACTCAATATCGGCATTGTTCGTTCGGTTAATCAGGGTAACAGGCTCTATTACGAGGTAAATCCAAAATATAAGTTTCATAACGAATTGCAGGCTATCTTCTCTAAAATTCCATCAAAAACAAAGGCTATTAAGCAAACAAAAGAGGATGACCATATCCTAAAAGAGCTAAAAAAAGCCGGCAATGTGCGTATGGTATTCTTAAGCGGTGCTTTTGTACGAGGTAGTAACCAATCGATAGATATATTTATTGTGGGTGACATGAATAAAGCCAAGCTTGCTAGTATTGTGGCAGATCTCGAAAAAGAAATGAGTCGAGAGCTTAACTATACTGCAATGCGACTTGAAGACTTTGACTATCGCCGCAACCTAAGCGACCGATTTCTAATGGATATACTCGATGCTAAGAAAGCAGTTCTCTATGATAGTCTTGGTATCTTCGAGAAAGAAAAGAAGGACCAACCAGAAAAGATACCTGTTATAGACCAGAATGAAGATTATTCAGCAGTAACCAAATCGGCGGCTTAAGCTGTGAAAAAAGTACGTCACATAGTCGTAGTATCACCATTATCGTTCTTATACTTACTCGGAGCAATTATTCTAATTTGGCTCACTATTCAGCTTTCTGGAATAATATTGTCTCTTATTGTTGCCGGTATTTTTGCCATTGCACTTAATCCGCTCGTTACTTTCTTAGAAGAAAAGCTCAAAATTCGTCGTGGCTTTGCAGTAGCAATAGTTATTATTAGTATTGTGGCTGTGTTTGCTTTTATTATGTGGCTGATAATCCCTACTACTATTACCCAGGCACAGACCCTGGCAAAAAATTGGCCATCATACCAAACAAAACTAAAAGAGTATACCTCACACAATAGCAACCTGTCTTGGGGGTATCAGCGTGGCGAGCAGTTATTCCGCGATAATACAAGCCGCATCTCTAACAATCTCACCAGCATTTCTCTTAGTCTGGCAGGTGGGCTCTTTAGCTTTCTTACTTTCTTTGTTTTCTTAATCTATATGCTTGCTAGTGGTCGCAGGTTTGCAGTTATTCTTTCGGGTTTGTTACCCAAAAAAGCTTGGCGTATGCAATTTGTAAGTATTATGCACGATGTGTCTAATAAGCTTGGCCATTGGTTGCGTGGCCAGCTAATACTGTGTTTTATTGTGTTTATTCTAAGTTATATTGGCATGTCGATACTTGGTATAGACTATGCATTAACCCTCGCGTTATTTGCTGGGCTAATGGAAGCAGTACCAATGGTTGGCGCATATCTTGGTGCAATACCCGCAGTAGCATTTGCCTTTGTTACCACTGGATCTATCTGGAAAACTGCTGCAGTTGCGGTGTTGTTCTTGGTGATACAGCAACTAGAGGGTAATATTATAGTGCCCCAGGTAATGAAGAAGGCTGTAGGCGTTCATCCTATGATTGTACTTTTGGCAGCCATGGTTGGCGGAACGTTACTTGGATTTGTTGGGGTACTTATTGCTGTGCCAGTTACTGCCGCATTGTCGGTTATCTTCTCGAGCATGCGACAATATTATGATGACAAGATAGAAAAGTAATCGAAAATACTCTAATATATTGCTATAATAAGACCTTATGGAAATAACCAAAAATAACCAAGATAGCTTCTTGCTTGTTGCCAAACAAGCAGATGTTGCAATTAACCCCGATAAAGAAGTAAAAGCAGATGTAGTGTTGCAGTCTGGCTTAGAGCATACTTACAAACCTACAAAAGAGCAGATTCTCTTTGATGGTCCTGGTGAATACGAAGTAAAAAATACAATGATAGATGCGGTAGCCTTACAGAAAACCACCGGATTTGTTGTAACTTCGAGCGGTTTGCGTATTAGTTTTATAGATACCGACGAAAATAATCTCGATGAATCACAGATAGAAGCTTTAGGTAATCCTGATATACTAATTATTAGAGCTTTTGGTGAAAAGGCTGAATCATTAAATAAACTAATTAGCGAACTAGAGCCAAGTATTGTTATTCCATTTGGTTATAACGAAGCTCAGTTAAAATCGCTTTCTGCAGAATTTGGTAAAGATATTACTCGCAACCCCAAGCTAAAGGTGAGTAAAAAAGATGTTTCTATCGAGAATCAGCAGCTTATTGTACTAGAATAGCTAAGACTGTCTTAACGGTAATAAAAAACCACCTCGTATGAGGTGGTTTTTTATGTGTTTGTAAGGGTTATTTCTTGGTAGATTCTTGGGTGGCAGCAGCCAATTCTTTGGCGCTAAGCTGAGTTTCATACTTGCGTAGTGTACGAATGGTAGAAGCGGCTAGCTTTAAACGAACCTTCTGGCCATCTATAACCAGGGTTTTCATTTGTAAGTTTGGTTTCCAGGCTTTTGGAGTGGCTCGCAAAGAGTGTGAGCGGTTATTACCAAACTGCTTGCCTTTACCGGTGATATCACATTTGTATGACATAACCAGACTAGTGTAACAGGTTATAAATTAAATTTCAAGTATATAATCATGGGTTTCTTTTTGCCTTGAGGCCCGTCACTACAGTACTATTAGAGTATGCATATCGATATCATTACATTGGCAATGTATCTAATAATATTAGTTATTGCTTTAACTATTCACGAATTTTGCCATGCCTGGGCGGGACATCTATTAGGAGATGTAACCGCTAAAGACCATGGTAGGCTGACATTAAACCCATTAGCACATATTGACCCACTAACAACTCTACTATTGCCGTTAGGGCTTATTATGCTTGGCTCACCTGTGGTGTTTGGGGCGGCTCGGCCTGTACCTTTTAACCCATATGCGGTTCGCTACGATAAATGGGGAGTAGTGTTGGTAGCTATTTCTGGACCTCTTAGCAATTTGCTTATGGCAGTTGTTGTTGGTTTGTATCTACGTTTTGTGCCTATTTCTGGTGTATATGGACAGTTTTTATTACAGTTTGTAGTAGTTAATCTAGCCTTCTTTATATTTAATATGATTCCATTCCCACCGCTAGATGGTAGTAGGGTATTGTATGCAATTGCTCCGGCACCTGTACGTGACGTAATGGATAAAATTGAAAACTATGGCATTGTGGTAGTTTTTGTTTTTATCCTTTTTCTATTTCCACTTATTACGCCATTTATTACCGCTAGTGTGCAGTTTTTGCTAAATCTTATTGTTGGTGGATCGGTGAGTCTCTAGCGTGGTAAAATAGGGGTGAGTTCTGCTACGCACGCTATTAATGGGCTACATATTTTTTCTGCTTAGACATTTTACTAGGGAATCTTAGATTACTCTTATGGAAAACCATATGATGTTGCGGATGCCCACCTGAACTTTTTTCAGGAAAAATACTAGTCTTGCGGCGATGCGGACTCTTAAGAAATTATAAAAAAACGACACTTTTATAAATGGAAGTGTCGTTTTATTTTAGTCTCATCCTCTAGATGGCTAGCTACAATTAGTCTGATGTTTTGACCGAGATTGTAACGAGATCTGGTGGTTTCGATATATTTTATAGGGTTGTAAGGCGAGAGCCAAAGGCCCTTACTGTAGTTATAAAATTGAGCATTCTTAAGATCGAGAATAATTTGGTTGCGGATTACCTTCTGGCTTTCTGGTATATCGAAGGTAACTAGGTAGTAACGGCCGTCCCAGCGTCCAGTGCCCGGCAAGCTGCTACGAGTTTGCTCACGTTGTAATTTGCCAAGTCCTTTTTGGGTAATAGTGTATACCTTTTGGTTGTCGAGTATACCAACACTTAGATAGCCCTGCTTAGCAAGTAGGGCAAGTGTATCAGTTATACGTCTCGATGGTGTAGTGGTTTTTGAATCAGAAAATACCGAAATCAAGCTAGGTTCAGTAATGATTTTATTCTGTCGCAATAAGTCTTTCTTTGCGATAAATGCTAGTATTTGAGCTGACTTGGTTAGATTCTGCACTAAAATTACTCTTACATATACAGTATGTCATAGCATAAGTATTATGTGAATAGTCTTGCCAGAATTTCTTGGTGCTATCTGATATAATTTTTTCATCGGGGTGTGGCGCAGTTGGCTAGCGCGTACGGCTGGGGGCCGTGAGGTCGGCAGTTCGAGTCTGCTCACCCCGACCATGTTATTATTATATTATGCATGTTATTATTATATTATGGAAGAAAATAAACTACAGCCACATAAGAAATATGATGATTTTCCTCCTGATATAGACGAATTGAGGCACAAATTACTCGATGTATCAGATCAAAGGGTTGGGGCTCAAAAAGCAACCGATGCGTTAGATGAAAAGTTGCGTGGACTAAACAGATCAGCCGAAAACCCTGTGCGAAAACAGGCTGAGTTATTTATTTCCGCTAAAGAACTTATGCAATTGCCAGAAGATTATTTTGTTATTCATGCCGGGTGTGGCAGTGACGGAAATGTTGGAGAGATATTCGGGAAAGAACATGTGCTTGGTTTAGACATAAGTTTAGAGGCAGTAGAAAGCTATAAAAACAATGGGTTAAACGCTATTCAAGCTAGCTCTGAAACATATGTTTCAGAAAAACCAATCGATGTGTTGGTTTTTTGGAATCCAGGACCAACCACAAAGCATTTGGTCGACCAGGTAAGACGAGGTGGCTACGTACTAGCTAATAACTGGCTAGACAGTGCAAATGTTTTACATGAATTTGAAGAATTGGAGCTTATTGGCGGAATTGCTGATAGGGTTTATGAACCCGCAGAGATGGAGAGATGGTTCATTCCAGATTATATCCATGTAGATAGAGATGGTAAAATTCACCGTTTGAGTAAGGAAGAAGCTGTTCAGGCAGAGTCCGAAGGTAAATCAGTAATTGAACAGGCACAGGGTGTTGACTGTATGTTTATTTTTAGAAAAAAATAGCTATGCTTTACATTTTGCGACGTTGACAGTAGTTTAGTACCAATGGGTAAACTTATGACTATTACCATAATTGCGTCGTTGTTGCTGATGTATGGCAAGTACATGGCAGATATGCAGCAACAAGCTATGCAGAATCTTAATAACATATCTCACATATACCTTCATGCCGAAGAAGTGGCTGCACAGCTGCACTAAAACGCGCCTAGGTGCTATACTAAATTAGTTATGGCTGACTCTGTATTTACTAAGATGCTTAAGGGCGAAATTCCGCGCGAGATTATTTATCAAGACGATATTTGTTTTGTTATTCCTACAATTGCGCCACATACAGAGGGACATATAATGGTAATACCGATTGCCCAAGTAGCTAACTGGGAAGACCTAGACCGCAAAACGTACCTACATTGTATGGATATTGTACAAAAAATGGGTAAAGTATTAAAAAAAGTATATCAATGCCCAAAAGTTGGTGTCGAAATTGTTGGGTTTGAAGTGCCTCATGTACACATTCATGTAATTCCGTTTTACAAGATGGAAGATATGGACCACACCAGTGCTAAGACAGTAGAATTTACCACATTACAGCCTGTAGCAGAAAAAATTCGTACAACAATTAAAGAAGAGGGAGTTTAAAACAATGATATTTATAGTAATATTGCTCTCTATTGTACAGGCAATAACTGAGTTCTTGCCTATTAGCAGCTCAGCACACTTATTGTTGGTACCATGGGCCTTCAATCTTACTGATCCTGGTTTGGCTTTTGATGCTGCAATCCATATCGGCACAGCACTTGCACTGTTAGTCTTCTTTTGGAAAGACTTTTGGAAGATGGTAAAGACCAAAGATAGACTTCTGTGGTACATAGTAGTTGCATCAATTCCTGCTGGCATAATTGGATTCTTTGGTGATAAGTTTATCGAGAAAACTCTACATGCTAGTAGTTACGCACCACTTATTGTTGGCATAGGAATGATTTTCTTCTCATTATTGCTTTATTATGTTGATACGGTTGGTAAAAAGAAAGAACAAGAAAAAGAGATTACACTAAAGCAAAGCCTATTTGTGGGCTTTGCCCAAGTACTTGCTTTTATACCGGGTGCTTCGCGTTCTGGCATAACTATTACTGCCGGTCTCTGGTTAGGATTTACTCGTAAAGAGGCAGCTAGATTTAGTTTTTTACTTGCTACGCCTATCTCGTTGGGTGCAGGGCTATATAAACTCTTAGAAATAATTAAAAACCCTAGTCCAACACTTTCTAACTTTGATATTCTTGTAGGAATTGTTGTTACCTTTGTTGCTGGCATAGTGGTAATTAAGTGGTTATTGGATTATCTTAAAAATCACTCTATGTTGTTATTTGTAATATATCGAATCGTGATTGGATTGGCAGTGGTTGGACTATGGCTAATCAGGAGGTAAGTGTATATTGTGACGGGGGTAGTAGGGGTAACCCAGGTCCCGCTGCAGCTGGTGTAGTAATTAAAACTACAGACGGTAAGGTGCTGGGTGAATATTGTGAATATTTAGGGATAAAAACCAACAATTATGCTGAGTACTGGGCGGTGATAGTAGCTTTACAAAAACTACATGAGATGAAGATAGTGAAAGCAAACTTTTACTTGGACAGTATGCTTGTAGTACAGCAGTTATGTGGAGTGTACAAAGTAAAGCATCCAGATATGAAGCTGCTTTTTGCAAAAGTAGCGCAACTTAGTGAGGGTTTAGAGTTAACTTTTACTCACGTCTTGCGCGCAAAAAATACCGAAGCCGATGCTATGGTTAATAAATGCCTTGACGCAAATATATAGACAATATTGGTATATTATAGTAAAATAGTAATGTGAGTTAGCGCACAATCGCTCGTCTCCAGACGAGAGGAAAGTCCGAACAGCATAGAGTACAGCAGTTGCTAACGGCAACCTGGGGTGACCCACGGGAAAGTGCCGCAGAAACTATACCGCCCCTCACCATTTGATGGTGAGGGGTAAGGGTGAAAAGAGTGGGGTAAGAGCTCACAATCTTAGTTGGTGACAATTAAGAGCTGGTAAACCCTGTTGGCTGCAAGATTAATGGATCCTTCTGTCCTTGGCAGACAAGTTACTCGCTTGAGAAATAGGATATATCGCATGATCCCACACCACAATATGGTGCGGGACACCTGGTAACGGGAAGATAGATGATTGTGGTCTCTCACCATACAATGGTGAGAGATACAGAATTCGGCTTATAACTAACTCATACCAGAAAAAGCTCTATTGAATAGGGCTTTTTTGGTATAATAAGGCAACCATGAAAAAACGCAGCGAGCTGGCATTTCTGCTAATACATATACCAATCGACTATCTGATGATTGTTTTTGGTTTTGCTCTAGCATATCTAATTCGTGAGGGTCAGGCCAAACCATTTGCTTATTCTATAGCGGGAAGACAATATCTGCTTGGACTATTGCTATTTTTGCTAAGCTGGCTAGTGATATATGCCTTCTTTGGTCTTTACAGCTTTACGAGTGCCCATCGCTCTCGTCTGAGCGAGTTTAGTCGTATCGTCGGGGCCTCAGCAATTGGTACAACAGTATTGATTATTTTTGATTTCTTTTCTAGTAATCCTATATTCCCCTCAAAAGCAGTGCCAGTCTATGGATTCTTGTTTGCTACGGTTTTGGTTTGTTTGGCAAGATACAGTCTTTTCTTGCTACAACAGATGTTGTATCGGTATCAATTTGGTACTCATAACACCCTAATACTTGGTAGTGGTCCTGCGCGAATAGAATTGGAAAAACTACTGAGTAATAAGGCCCAAGGCTATCATATTGTTGCAAATAATACTACAAAAAGTTTTTTAGGACACAAAAATTGGCAAGAATTTCAGCGCGAACATAACCTAGATGACATCTTCTATATTGATAATAGTGAAAATACAGATGTTATTACTAAGTTACTATTGTTTTGTCGTCAAAACCAGGTGCAACTACATGTAGTGCCTACTATTCGAGAGCTGTATGGATCTACTATGAAGACTGCCCGACTTGGCGATATGGCGCTCTTAGAAGTAATTGCTACTCCTCTAGATGGTTGGGGCCGAGTAGTAAAACGAATACTTGATTTGTTATTGTGTCTTATTGCATTGTGCGTGGCCCTACCAATAATGGCAATAATTGCTCTTCTTATAAAAATCTTCGACAATGGCCCAATATTTTATTCACATAAAAGGATTACACGCTCGGGTAAGCCATTAGCTATTCTCAAATTTCGCAGCATGAAACAGATGTATTGTACAGGAGGGAAGTATGCAGGAAAAACTGATTTGGAGATACTGCAAACATTTGGCGACCCTGCTCTAATAGCTGAGTTTAAGCGAGATCAGAAGGTTAAGAATGACCCTCGTGTTAGCAGTATTGGTAGATTTCTTCGTCGTACTAGTCTCGATGAGTTACCCCAACTTTTTAATGTTTTAGTAGGTCAGTTAAGTTTTGTCGGGCCACGGCCTATTGTAGAAAATGAGCTGAGTCGATATGGTGATGAGTCAGGAATATTCTTGCATATCAAGCCTGGGCTAACTGGTCTATGGCAGGTATCAGGCAGAAATGATATCGATTATGACTCACGGGTAAAATTAGATATATACTATATAGAAAATTGGAGTCTGGGTCTCGATATCTCTATTTTATTTCGAACAATTCCAGTGGTTTTGTTTGGTAGAAGCGGATATTAGTGTTTTATGAGGGTAGCAATTGTACATGATTGGCTGACAAATTTAGGCGGAGCTGAGCGTGTAGTTGAAGTATTAAGCCAACAGTACCCTGATGCACCTATTTATACTAGTGTGTATGACCAATCTAGATTAGATTTGTTTACAGACCAGCAGATTGTTACCTCATTTCTGCAACGATGGCCATTCTCAAAGAAGCGACACCAGTTGTACCCAACGCTCAGAAGATATGCTTTTGAAAGCTTTGACTTTTCTGAGTACGATTTGGTTATTACCTCTGCCAGTGCTGAAGCTAAAGGGGTAATTACTAGTACTGATACAAAACATATTGCTTATATTCATACACCTACACGCTATTACTGGAGCGGCTATGATGATTATCTAGAAAACCCAGGTTATGGTGTACTAAACCCGCTTGTAAAGATGGCTTTACCAAGACTGGTAAAGACCATGCGCTATTGGGATTATGCTGCAGCTGCTCGGGCAGATGTTGTGGTAGCTAACTCAATAACTGTGGCCAAACGCATTAAAAAATACTACAATCGCGATGCTAAGGTTATTTACCCGCCAGTAAATGTAGCTCGGTTTGCAAATACCAGTATAAAAGATGAAGGATATTATTTGGTAGTAAGTCGTCTTATACCATATAAGCGAGTCGATTTGGCTATTCAGGCCAGTAATCAGCTTGGCAGAGAGTTGGTTGTGGTTGGTAAAGGTAGCGAGTTGCGTAAACTCCGCAAATTAGCTGGCAAAACAATTCGTTTTGATACCAATGCTGACGATGCAGCAGTGGTAGAATACATGAAAAACTGTAAAGCATTTTTGTTTCCTGGATTCGAAGACTTTGGTATTACACCAGTAGAAGCTATGGCAGCAGGTAAGCCGGTAATTGGCTTGGCTAAGGGTGGGTTGGCTGAGACTGTTATTGATGGCAAAACAGGTATCTTGTTTAACGAACAGACCAAGGATGCACTAGTATCTGCAATGCAACAATTTGAGAGTACATCATTTGATTCTAGCTATATTGCGAAACATGCCAATAACTACTCAGAAGCTGTTTTTAGAATGAAAATGAAAGAGATTATAGATGAAGCCACTGCTCAAAAGTCGGCCTAGACCAACTCTCTTTCAGGCAATGGCAATTGCGGCAGGAATGATTTTTGTGGCTTTTGCGATAGTTTTTGTGGTAAATAAGGTAATTACTACAACAATATCGACCCCTAAAGAGCTCAAATATACCCATTTGTATGAATATTTTAGCGGTAAAACTAAGCCTACCAAGACACTTATATTATTCGCAAATAATGCCGAACAACGCTTTGGTGGCGGGTTTCTCGGATCGTACGCCATTCTACGGGGAAACAATGGCAAGTTTAGCCTAAGTGACGTAAATAACATCTACAATATAGACTACGATACTGTAAATGCTAAGTTGGGTATTCCGGTACCAGAGTATATGAAGTACTTGGCTCCGTATTTAAGTTTGCGCGATAGTGGCCTTGTACATAATTGGCCCACTAATGCCCAAGAAGCCATGAAGTTTTATACTGCTGACACAGGAGATAATGTAGATGCGGTAATTGAAGTAACACCCCAAGTTTTGCGCGAATTGCTCAAACAAACAGGACCTGTTACCTTAAAAGACTACAATCTTACTATTACTGATGAAAACTTCCTTGAGAAGGTGCAACTAGAGGTTGAGGCAGGTAAAGACAAGATAGCCGGTAAAGACCCAAAAGCGGGTATTTTAACTGGCCTAGCCCAGGTATTGATGCAGCGACTCGCTGCCCAGCAAAATATTCAGTCACTCACACACTACTCTGATTTGTTTGCAAAATTGGGGAGTGAAAAACATATCTTACTCTATAGTAGCGATCCAACCGTGCAGGCTCAAATTGAAGAGTTAGGGCTGGCAGGTAGTATTAAGAAGACAGATTATAATTACTTTCAATTAACCGAGGCAAATTTTGGTGCTGATAAGAGTAGTCCATTTATCGATCAGCAAGTAAATTATGATCAAACAATTCTTGCTGATGGGACGAGCAGTGTTTCTCTTGAAATTTCTAGGCGCCATACAAAACCACAAAGCTTTCCGTATACCAACCCATACACTAACAAGCCAGATTGGCTGATAAAGAGTAATATCTCTTATATACAAGTGCTGGTACCCCTAGACTCGCGGTTAAAAAGTTTTTCAGGTGTAGATAAGCTTACTACGAGTTATGAAAAACCGATTCAACAGTTTAATTATATCTCTGTGCTTGGTCCGCTTGGCCCACCACAAGTAGTTCATATTAATTACTCTATACCGCAACATTTTGATATGAGTAAGACGGTGACTGCCAACATTCTTATACAGAAACAAACAGGTGGCTGGCCGTACAATTTAGTGTATCGCCTACATACTCCAGCTGGCTATCACTTGGTAGCTAGTAGTGATAATCGTACTGTATCACTTGATGCAAATACTTCTGAGCTCCATGCTATAATTAATAGTGACACAATAATTAGCTTTGTATATGAAAAAGACTAATCAGAAACCATCACATAATGTTATTTATATGAAATCCCTCAGTAAACGTTACGATGACGAGGCGGGCGTTTTAGATGCGCTTAAAGGGATTAACCTCGAAGTAAAAGATGGTGATTTTATTGCTATTATGGGTCCGTCTGGGTCTGGTAAATCAACCTTAATGAATATTATCGGCTTACTCGATAGACCAACCGCTGGTGTATTTTTGCTAGACGATGTAGATATTGCCACACTTTCTGAGAAAAAACTGGCCAAGTTGCGAAGAGATAAGATTGGCTTTGTGTTTCAGAGCTTCAATCTTCTACCACGTCTAAATGTCGCTCAAAATGTTGAGCTCCCGATGGTTTATGCTAAAAAAAGCAAATCAGAACGTAAGCTAAAAGTGGCGGAAGTACTAGAGAAGGTTGGATTGGCAGACAAGGCTAAGAATCGATCTAACAGAATGAGTGGCGGGCAAGTACAGCGTGCGGCAATTGCTAGGGCGCTCACTAATAATCCAAGTCTTATTCTTGCTGATGAGCCAACTGGTAATCTCGATACTAAGACCGGAGAAGAGATAATGAACTTACTAAAGAGCTTAAACCAGCAAGGAGTAACTATTGTACTCGTTACGCATAATCCTGAGATAGGCAAGTACGCCAATAAAGTTGTGTGGGTAAAAGATGGTATTTTAACCAAGAAAAAGGTGCCAGTATGATATTTCAGAACATCAAAATGGCTCTTATTAGTATTCGCTCGGCCAAAATGCGCTCGTTTTTGACGATGCTTGGTATTATTATTGGCGTTTTTGCAGTGTTAGTAATGATAGGTATTGGCGATGGAGTAAAGAGTCAAGTTTCTAGCCAAGTCTCTAGCTTGGGTTCTAACTTGCTTACCGTTACTTCTGGGCAGATTGGCGGAAGCGGTGGCACGACTGCAAAAAATGGACAACAACAAAAAGGCGGTGGTGGATTTAATTTTGCTAGCTCGGTTGGTACCTCAACACTTACTAATCAAGACGTTACAACTATAGAGCAAACCAAGAATGTTGTATCTACCGCACCATTTAATATTGTTTCATCTAATGTAGTGTATCAAGACTTGTCTACCAGCTCGCCATTTATTACTGGTACAACAGCTAATTTTAGTGATGTCCGCCAGCTTAAATTTGAAAGTGGGGAGTTTTTTACAACGAAAGATAATGATAATAGTACAAAAGTGGCAGTTTTGGGTGCTGATACCAAACAGAATTTGTTTGGTGATGTTGATGCTATAGGTAAAGAAATTGGTATACGAGGACAGAAATTTGTGGTAGTGGGGGTAACAAAAAAATCTGACACCGGTTCTGGTTTTGGTGCTAGTTCTGATGATATTGTCTATATTCCTATTAATACCGCCAACCAAGTTACTAATTCTAATCAAATATTTCGTATTCTAGTACAAGTTAATGATCCAAAAAATATTACCTCTACCCAAAATGCCATTAAAGATGAGTTAAAACAGAACCATTCTGGCCAAGAAGATTTTAGTGTACTTACACAAGAGGATTTGCTCTCTACCTTTAATACTATTCTCGATTTATTAACTGCCTTTGTGGTGGCTATTGCATCGATTAGTCTGCTGGTAGGTGGCATTGGTATTATGAACATTATGTTAGTTACAGTAAGTGAACGCACTCGAGAAATTGGTATTCGTAAAGCTATAGGTGCTACCAGTGGTAACATTCTTAGTCAATTCTTAATAGAAGCAGTCATCCTTTCGGTAATTGGTGGTTTGTTAGGGCTGGGCTTAAGCTACCTCGCAGGCTTGGTGGTTAAAAAGTTTGCTGGTATTACGCCGGTATTTAGTCTTAAGGCGCTTCTGCTTGCCCTTGGCGTAAGTTTGTTTGTTGGAGTTGTGTTTGGAGTTGCTCCGGCCATTAAAGCTGCTCGTAAGCGTCCTATACAAGCCTTAAAGGCATTGTAGAATTCTAGAATATTATATTATTAATTCGGTCTAATAGTGTTGTATCGTGATCACCGCTACAACTAGCTGGATCTTGTTTATGATTGTAATCATCTGCCTTATTGGCAATAGCTTTATCCCTAGCAATAAGCTCGGCCCCAGGCTCATTGCCATAATTAATCAACAATTTATCCTCAGGTTTTATCACAATACCGTTTAATGAATCGAGGAGTTTGCCGTTTAAGATATATGATACTTTTTTGTCAGCAGTATTTTGATATGTGTTGTTGCCAATCACGAGGTAGCCTGGCAAAGCCGCAGAATGTATATTTTCGAGAAATTGTGTGTAGGTAACTCCATTGGCATGTACATGAATAACATCGTAAACATTATTGTGCATATGCGCGCGATGGAGCGGGTCGGTATCATCATTGATCGAGCAACTAGCAACCTCTTGGTAAAATGCCGGCTCGGGAAAAGTTTGTTGTTGTCCATTAATCCAAACTTGCCAGTTAGCGTGGTAATGAGTGGTGTGGTTGGGTCGGTAAGTAATAAAACGAAACAGGGAAAAGAGTAATAATCCAATAAGTACTCCTACCAGTAGGGAGTTGATAATTATGTGCTTATTGCTCATCTGTTTAGATTGAGAAGCAGGTTTCTTTTTGGCTTTCATTATAGTATGGTACCAAAAAACCTACCGAGTTTCGATAGGTTTTATATCTGGTAATCTTACTTCGCAGCTTTAACAATTGCCTCAAATGCTTTTGGTTCGTTAACAGCAAGTTCTGCTAAAGTTTTCCGGTCAAGCTTTATCTCTGCCTTCTTAAGACCAGCAGTTAGTACAGAGTAGCTAGTACCATTAATACGGGCAGCAGCACCAATGCGAGTAATCCAAAGTGATCGCATATCACGTTTTAGGTTACGACGATCGCAGTATTGGTAGCTCATGGCTTTTAGGACTGCCTCGTGAGCTTTGCGATAGCTGCTACGGCGAGTTTTGCTGTAACCCTTGGTAAGCTTGAGTACTTTTTTGTGTCGTTTGGTGGCGGTTACGCCGCGTTTTACTCTCATCTTAGATTCCTAACATTTTCTTAACATTTTTTGTATCACCCTTAGCAGTATCATGCTCGAGAGTGTAGGCGCGCTTACGTGCGGCCGATTTTAGGGTAAGCTTATGCGCCCGTGTGGCCTTACGGTGCATTACCTTTCCGCTACCGGTAACTTTTACTCGCTTAGCGGCTGTTTTGTTGGTCTTAATCTTTGGCATCTTCTTGCTTTCTTTGACTTTTAACTTCTTTTTTTAGTCCGACAACGATAGACATATCGCGTCCGGCCAAACTTGGATCTGATTCGATAATAGCGATATCACTGAGCCCTTCAAAGAATTTTGTGAGCACTGCTCGGCCCAAATCTTGATGAGTCATCTCACGGCCCTTAAAGCGGGCAGTAATTTTTACCTTATTACCAGCATCTAAGAACTTACGCGCAGCTTTGCGCTTAACTTCTATATCGTGATCACCAATTTTTAATCCCATTCGAATCTGTTTGACTTCGATGGTCTTCTGCTTTTTACGACTCTTAGCAGCTTGTTTTTCTTGCTCGTATTGGTATTTACCCCAATCAAGTAATTTACAAACCGGTGGTTTCGCACCAGGAGAAACTTCGGCTAAGTCGTAGCCTTGCTCTGAAGCCATTTGTAGGGCTTGCGATAGAGTTACGACGCCAAGCTGTGAACCATCAGCACCCAACAAACGTACGGTTGGGGATTTTATCTCATGATTCAACTTAAAACGTGGTTTTTTCAGTTAGTTCTCCTTAAAGCTCCAAACAATAGTAACACGAATAGCTTGGCAAATCAAGACTCTTCAGTCGATAATAATTTGTCACCCTGATCTTGTGTAAGCTCGAAGCCGCGCTTAACAATGAGACGTAGTTTTTTGCTGTGCAAACCAATAGAAACCGGCTTTTTAAGGACTGTACCAAAGGGATCGTGGATACTGCCACTCGATTCAATCTGAGCAACCTTAAAGGGTAGACGGAATTGTAATTGAGTTGATTGTGTACGACTATTCTTAATAGCTAGATTTTGTAATATTGGAGCCGATTCAGTTTCGAGCTCGTGTTGCTCGTAACCTTCTATAACGAGCGATTTAGAGGGGTGCATGCTATCAAACTGTTTGTTGAGCAATTTAACTGATCCGGTTGGGGATTTTATCTGTAGTTTTTTATCGATAAAAAATTGCGTTGTACCATCTTCTGGCATATCGGTAATTTTTAACTGATAGTCAAAAAGCATAAAATATTGATTGATAGAGCAGAGAGTAATCTCAAATAATTTACGCTGCGCAATAGCTTTGCAAGCATCTTTATGGTTCTTTAGCCCAAGTTTTTGAGCTAGTGCATTTTTTGTAAGCGGGATATAACCAATAACTGCATTGTCTTCAAGTAATTTTGCATATGAGAGTAGGGCTGAGAATGTGTCTTGCTTGCCAACGCAGATGTAAGCCGAAGCTGGCTCGGCTTGTTGCCGAAGAATTGTTCCAATCGTGGTAAAATCTTCAACAACATGAAACTCAGCCGACACACTTAACTTGCTTGCCCAATCTTTTAAGTATGTTAGGAGGGCTTCGTTTTCGGCCGATGTATTATCGATAAATAGGTGATAATTACTCATTATAATTAAATAGTCTTACACTTGGCATTTAGCTGTGCACCCTTCTCAACCAGAATATTAGCTGATTCTATATTACCATCAACGCTAGCGCAGTTTTTTATTTGTACCTCATCAACGAAGCTCGCTTTGCCCTTATATTTGCCTTCGATAATACCAACGCGAGCCTCAAGATCGGCGTTAACATTGGCATTATTACCAACTTCTATTAGTCCACTTGTAGTAACTTCACCGGTGTAGCGTCCATCTAGTAAGATGTCACTTTCAAATTCTACACTGCCTGCGGCGATGGTTTGTGCCCCTAAGAAGAATTCTGGATGAACACTAAAGCCATGTTGCGATTTTTGTTGTTTATTCCACCACATCTTTTTGTGCCTTTTCTCGATCTAGTGCTTTTTGTAGGGCAATAGTCTCTTCGTCTGATAAGTTGTACTTACTTAATCCATCTCGTATCTCTTTGGCATACACACGAGTGCCGGTTCGAGCATGCACGCTAGAAAGTACCACACCATTATTATTGTTATCAAGCAAAGCAAGAACAAAGCTTTGATTGCCACCCGTATCACCAAACGGATTAAAGCGAATGAGAGCTTGCTTGGATAGAGCAAATTTAGAGTTTTGGTGCATTTTGGCGACAAATTCGGCCATCTCGTCAATTTTGTTTTGTGCATCTGCAACACTGTGACTATATTCTTTAATAAGGTCTTCTACTTTCTTTGCACTAGCACCTTCGAGGAATTCACCATATTTTTTTTGTAATTGCCAATATCGCCATTGGGTAAAACCAATTACCCCAATGAACGCCAAAAGAATCAAAACAAATAAGCTCATCTGCATAGTACCCTTATTATATCTGGCTATAACACTAGCCACAAGAGAAAGTGCCGTGTACAATAACTGCTATATGGCAAAAAAGAAGAAACATCGTAAATCGAATCGCTCACGCAAACAGAGAATGCAGAAGCAAACAACAGGGGTGGGCGCTACCACTGCAGCACACACAAGTAATGAAGACACTGGTGCTAAGAAGGCAGCTCTTACTCCGGCATCTGTTAGCAAAGCCAAACCATCGAAAGATCAGATTATCTATGATGATGTTGAACTAAGTTATGTAAAAGAAGATATTGCCAAAACACTTGTCTTAATAGGAATAATCCTAGCGGTTTATACTGGCGTTTGGTTACTAATGAGCTATACCAGTGTCGGTACACAGATACTGCGTGTTTTCTCAGGTTAGGTAATTTAGCGTTGGGCCACCTGTGGTCTATACTGCAGTGCTTCTGTAAAGTGACTTTTACGTATATCTTTACTGCCGTCAAGGTCGGCAATAGTGCGCGCCACCTTTAAGACTCTCATGTAGGATCTCGCCGACAGATTAAAATGACTATAAGCTTTACTAGCTAATTCTTCTATCTCGGCATCTAGCTTGCAGAATTCTTTTACTAATTTGTTATCCATCTCATGATTACAGCTGCAGTATGAATTAGCAAACCGCTTAGCCTGTATCTCGCGAGCTGTCTTAACTCGCTTGGCTACAGTTTTGGTGTCTTCTTCGGTCTGAGTTTCGAATAATGCCTTTCGTTCGGTCTTAGCAACCTCGACAATGAGATCGATTCTATCGAGTAATGGCCCGGATATTTTTGTACGATAACGATTGATTTGGCTTGGTGAACAGCTGCAGGTATTGCTTGGGTCGCCATCATACCCACAGGGGCATGGATTTTGAGCTGCTACCAAGAGGAATTGAGCAGGAAACTGATATGTAGCACTGGCGCGCGAGACGGTAATTGTGCCATCCTCGAGTGGCTGACGCATTACTTCTAGTACATGACGCGGAAATTCTGGTAGCTCATCTAAAAACAATATACCCCTATGAGCTAAACTTATCTCGCCTGGTTTGGGGTGAGTTCCACCTCCAATTAAGGCAATATCACTAGCTGTATGATGTGGACTGCGCAGAGGGCGGGCAGTAACGATCTCAGAATTATTCAGTCCCGCAAGGCTATGGATGCGAGTAATCTCAAGCATTTCTGAGTAGCTGGGTTCTGGTAGTAAACCAATTAAGGCCTTGGCAAGCATTGTTTTACCGCTTCCGGGTGGACCTGAGAGGAGAATATTATGATTACCAGCGGCTGCAATTTCTATAGCTCGCCTTGCTTGGTGTTGACCATAGATTTCGGCCATGTCGATACTGGCGACTTTAGTATTTGCCTTAATAAGTGTTTTTTTGAGTGGTGCCAAAGTAATCTCACCAAGTAGATGTTGGTATAGCTCGAAAAGGTTTTGGACTGGTATTACATCAATACCTTCAATAATTGCAGCTTGTGGGGCAGAATCGGCCGAGATAAATAGCTGAGTAAACCCAAGCTCAACCGCCATCTGGGCAGTTGCGAGTGCACCAGAAACAGCACGGGTGCTACCATCAAGACCAAGCTCGCCATAAAAGAGGGCATTTTGAGGAAGTTTTTCTATCTGGCCGCTTGCTAAGAGGAGGCTTGTTGCCATAGCAAGATCGTAGCTAGAACCAGTCTTGGGAATATCGGCAGGGGCAAGGTTGAGTGTAATACGTCGTGGCGGAAGATGTAATCGAGAGTTCTTAAGTGCCGAACGTACCCGTTCTTTTGCTTCATCTACTGCTTTATTGGCCAGACCAACAATAATAAATGCCGGCAAACCATTATACATATCTGCTTCGACTTCTATTAACTGTGCTTGCAGACCAATATGACTAATAGTATGAACTTTTGCTAACATTTTACCCCCTTAACGTTTGTACTTTTACACCATATTATACGAACGTTTTACGAAAAACAAGCCTAAGCAATACTATTTTTTCTAACCCCTATACCACTTAGCGGCAGATTCTGGAGGAACCGAGTTTATTACCATACTTGTTGCCACTTCAAACCCACCCCATGTGTTACTACGGCCACATACTTTCACAACTAAACGCTGGTGTTGTGAAATGCCATTTTCAAAGAAGAAATTAAAGCTAATATTATGTCGAGTTAGTTTGGCGCAAAAACGTTTTAGGTGTCGGGCAATATAGAGTTTATCGGTTTTATCGAGCTCGGTAGTAGAGATAATTTTGCGCTTTGGTACTATCCAATACTCAAATGGCCACTGACTAGCGTATGGGCAAAAGACAATGAATCTTGTGTCTTCGCAGAGTACTCGCACCTTGTGGCTTTTCTCGTAGGCAATAATATCGTCATATGGATCTCGACCGTTGGTTTTGGCATACTCCTCGATAATTCTCGATTCATCAACAAACTTTTGAGGAACAAATGGTAGGGCAAAAATTTGACTATGTGCATGTGCCAGGCTGGCCCCGGCATCATAGCCATCATTATGAAATACTAGAACATATTCAATACCATGTTCTTGAGTAAGGTGCGTGGTGCGTTGTTGAAATACATCTATCACCTTTGCTATCTGACCCTCGCTAAGATATGATAACGGCTTATTGGCCAGAGGTGTATCGATAATAATTTCTTGCTTGCCATAGGCTTGAGGGTTATCTGGGCTAAGGCTGGGAAATTTGTTTTCTACGGCTTTGACTAGCCAGTCGCCATGTTGATTTTTGAGGCTATAAAACTCGCGGTTCTTATCGAGCCGTGGACTTTGGGCAGTCTCGATAAGTTTTTTATCTGGATTATGCATATCGTATGGGCGAGAACCACGAGAGGGGGCGACAATTACATAGTATTCGTTAAGATAGTCGCGACGAATCTGGGTATCTATACCACGAGTATCTAGCTTTATACCTGCGTGTTGTGGGGTGAAGTGCGAAAAACAGGCTGCGGCATTTGGTGCAGGTTTTTTATTCTGTTTGTTTGTGGCTGTCTCGGTTCTGGCAGCGTGATAATTGCTATGAGTTTGTGCTGGGGGATTCATTATTCTTATGCTACCAGCATTGCGCTCTTTCTGTAAAGACGTAATAATAGGGGAATGAAGAAAAAAGTACTGGTACTATCGGCAAAGACAGGTGGTGGGCACAGAGCTGCTGCCTTAGCTGTGCTTGAGGCTTTTAACCATATCGAGCACGATTTAGAAATTACTCATTACGATTTTATCGAAAATGCTCCTAGACCTTTTGACGATCTACCCAAATACTATTCGACAATTACCAAGCTTCCACCTGCATATGGTTCTATTTTTAAGGCTACAGAAGGTAAGCGGCAGGCAAAATTCTCTACCGACACTATTGCTAGGTTATACAAAACTCATCTAGAGAAAGTAATCAATCAGTTTGACCCAGATATTATTCTTTCGTTCCATTTTGGCGCTAATTGTATAATGCCGGTTTTGCAGGGAATGGGTAAAACCACACCTTATATTACCGTGGTTACAGACTTAGCTACTGGCCATCCTATGTGGTTTGATGAGCGTACAAGTGCCTGTATTGTGCCAAGCCACGAGGCCTATGTACGTGCTAGAACATATGGTATGCCAGCTAGTAAGCTACACATTATTGGATTACCAATTAACCGCCAGTTTGGGCTTGAGAAACGCAGCAAAACAGAAATACGTAAGAGTCTTGGGTGGCCCATAGATACGCCAGCAATTTTAGTGATGACTGGTGGGGACGGACTCGGTAAGATTAATACTCTCTCACGTCGCATTGATAATGCCAAATTAATTGATGCATCGGTAGCAATTATTGCTGGTCGCAATGCTACTCTCGAGAAGAATCTCAGCAAGAGAAACTGGAAGAAACCAACCATTGTATATGGATTTAGGGATGACATCGCCGACATGATGCATGCTGCCGATGTGTTATTAACGAAAGCAGGCCCTGGGACCATCGTAGAGGCCATTGTGAGCCGTTTGCCTATTGTTATCTATGATTTCCTGCCTGGACAAGAAGAAGGCAACCTAGAGTACGTGGTGAGCAATCACGCGGGTGTTTGGGCATCAACGGCTGCACTAGCTACCCGAGCTACCCAAGATATTCTTAATGGTAATGTGACTGTTGGTGGGGCCGCATACGAAAAAACCAGGTTACGCCACGAGCATGCAGCTGAAAAAATAGCTGAATTTGTTAAGAACTATCCTATATGAAACATTTGTTGATTGTCTCAGATCTTTTTGCCCCCTCTATTGGCGGCACCGAGACGGTGACCGATGCTATGGCAACTAATTTGCCTAAAGTGGGTTACCAAACTACTGTGGTTGCTCCGGCTATTGCCAATAAAGCAACGCCCTATAGTGAAAAATCACCTCATGGGTATTCTGTTGAACGATTACGATCGTTCTCACCGCACCTACAAAAGAACTTACGCTTTGGTAAACGACCGTACAAACAACTTGTTCAATTTATAGATCAGGTTGGCCAACCAGACATTATTCATGCAAATAATCTTTTTCCATTAAGCCGTGCGGCCATGAAATATGCCAAGCGACACGGTATTCCGTTGGTAATTGGTAGTCATTTAATGCCCGAAAGTATTACCTTTGGCCTTAGTTGGTTTAAAGGCTTGCAGCGAGGTTTGAATAAATTTGGATGGCGTTACATTGCTAGAGTATACAACCAGGCCGACATGGTAATGAGTCCTACCAATACAGGTATTCGCTACCTCAAACGTAACGGACTTAGTGTACCAACCAGAGCAATTAGTAATGGTATAGATTTACGCATTAATAAGCCAATCTCTTCAGACAAGCAAGCACTACGCAAGAAGCTTGGTATAACTGCAGATAATGTGTTGATGTATGCTGGTCGTCTCGGGGTAGAGAAGAGAATTGATGTGATAATTACCGCGTTTGCTAAAGAATACGCCACGTTTAATGCTACATTAATACTTTTGGGTGACGGCAATGCTCGCAAACAGCTTCGGCGACAAGTAAAAAAGCTTGGTATAGAAAAAAACGTTATTTTTACGGGATATGTCACCGAGCACGAACGCAAACGAGAGTACTTGGCAGCCAGTGATGGATTTGTTATTGCTAGCCCAGTAGAGCTGCAAAGCCTCGTCACTATGGAGGCCATGGCAGTCGGTTTGCCAGTACTAGCGGTACGAGCGGGTGCTTTGCCAGAACTTTGCCAGAATGATATCAATGGCTTTACCTTTGCAGATGGTAATTCCAATCAGCTGGCCGATAGAATGTTTAAGCTTTTAAGTAGCGAAAAACTTCGTCAGAAGTTCTCCAGGGCAAGCTTAGAAATAATATCGCACCACGACATTTCTGATACGTGGAAAAAGTATGACGAGATGTATGCAGAGGTATTAGAGAAGTATAAAAAATAGCCTCAAGCTATATACTTGAGGCTAAGTGCAGTTCTTATGTGCTCAGCGCCCGCAGGTGCAATTCTCGCAACGAAACTCACAGGCAATGACAGTGGTGACTGCCAGTGTGACAGGCACCTCTCTAGTAGGCCTAACAAATTGAATTGACTTGAGCTTTTCTTTAAATTTCTTCTTGGCAATTGCTTCGGCAACGGTATCTTCATCGAGAAGCTCATCGATTTTGTCTAAAAGCTCTTCGGTATCAGTTAGGTCTGGCTTTGTTGCTTCAGGTATTTCTTCGACTTCTTCTACTTTGTCTTGATTCTGACTGCTCTTGGTCTTTTGTTGCTGCAAGGTACACTCCTTGTCTATCGGAGAAATATATTTATACCAAAAAATTATCTACAGCACAAGCATAAGCATTCTTGACATTTTACCTTATAACAAGTAAAATCTCTTCTTATGGGGCTGTATTAGCTTTGACATATGGAACTTTGAAAAATATTCGCAAGCCGGGCTGGAATGCACGTTAGCCGTTCCAAAACACTTTAAGTGCCAATACACTTATTAGCAAGGTAAAGGCTGCTTTTGCAGCTCCTAGCCTTGCGCCAGCATACGCCTAATACGCTATGCCGCTTACTACCTAGACACCAGATAGGGTAACAAGCGTCGATTATCTGGATGCGGTCTTACCACCTCTCTGGGCGAGATCTAAGAAAAATAAAGAGAGCAAGCAACTTGAGCGCTCTTGTCGGTTTTTTACACTCTTGGGGCTTGTAAAATCCCATTAGAATCGACTATGCTTGAAGACGATATTTTTTCAAACCGTATGGACGCGGGGGCAGAACCCGCCAGCTCCACCAAAAGCGACCTTCGTGATATGCAAAGGTCTTTTTTGTTGCTAAAGACATGTAATAATAGTATAATTATTCCGTTTTGTACCGGTCCGTCAGGAGAGAAAAAATGGATACAGAAGATGTAGGCGCTAAAGCTTCCTCTTGGGATGATTATGACGAATATATTGCACATCGTAACCCTACGAAAGAAGCATGGAAGTTTGCGCTAACGGGTTTAAAGAACTGCGTGCTTGGCTTACCGCTATTGCTGTTTGGTGCGATTTTTTATGGTAGCGCTGCATTAGTGGTAGTTTTTCTTGCACTGGCAATCCGTACAGCACTCGTTGCGTGGGTACTAATGATACTTGTAGGAGTCTTGTATTCACACCAACTGCTTGTAACAGATACTATCAGTTATACAACTTCGTTGATAATCTCATTTTTACTTGTTCTGGTAGTCAGCTTGCTTATTCCCGCTCGAGAGAATCCCGCTTACTAAACATATAATTACATACCCATACAGCAATTGTATGGGTTTTTATATTTATCTTGTACAGAGTTAATATATCTGGTAGTATATTGCCAGCTTGATCTCTACAGAAGGAGCTGCAATGTCCGAGAGTAGTAAGACAGAGCTTGAGGAAGTCGTCGATATGCTGGTCGGATTTGTCGATGAAGAAAAGATTCGTACTTCTGCAAAACCTAGCGACCCAATGCTAGAAATGATCTGGCAGAAGCTACAAGATGGAGTTGATTTTGCCGATGCCATACATCAGTTACTCGAAGAGCTGGATACCCTCTCTATAGCTATTCTCGATATCTTGGATTACCCACCAAGGGCGATCATGGGCATTGAGCTTGCAAGAAAGCTCGAAGAGCGCGAATTTGTACTCGAAGATCCGCAGATGTCTGCAGCGCTGAGCTATCTTAGCAAGAAAAGACTTATTTATGAGATTAATGGTTGGTACTTTAAGACTAAACCCCCAATTGCCGTCACACAGGACGATATTGATTGGCTACATGGCACCGGGAGATTTGCACAATAAACAATCAGTATAGACTTACTCAGGTAAGTCTTTTTTATTTATTCTTTTTGAAAGTCATAACACCTACAGCGAGCATAACCATACCAATCGGAAAGGTAACTACGCCAAGCATAGAAATAACCAGTAGGGCTGGATTGTTGGTAGTAAAATAGCCAATTAGACATAGGGGTAGTACAAGTACCAAAACTGTTCCCAGTATTATCATGGTGCTACTACTCATCTTTGATATTAGTTTGCTCATGCTATGTATGGTGGTTTTTCTTATCTGTAACGTAGAGAATATAAGCCAGAAGAGCGGTAAGAAGCAGTATGCCGATAATGGATGACCACCAGATAAATGTATAGGTTTGATTAGGATTTTTGTTAGGTTTTCTGCCGGCGTTATCTGGGTTGTTATTATTACTATCAACTATCGTAACGCTGCCTTCAATAGCATCAGCTGGATGTAATACATATCCATTCGTGTTATTTGTTACTGTCGAAGAGCTAGGATTATCTGGAGTAGGCGTAGGAGTGGGAGGGGCAGGCGTGCTCTGAAAACTCCAATTGGTATTATTACCACTATTAATACTGTCATAGGCTATCATTACTGCGGGATTAATATTAGTACTATCACTTACATTAAGGTATTGGAGAGTTCTACTACCCTGGGCATCTATAATCCAGGGAGTAACCCCTGGGTCGGACGATACGAGATTTAAGAGATTATCTGTATTTGCACCTTTAAAACTCAGTGCTCCCAAAATTGTTTGAGTTGAGCCTGCTGAAAAAGTTAGCGTATCTGTGCTAGCAATGTGCTTAGTAAGGTCATAAAACGTTATGCTACCATTGATCTGCTGATTGTTGCCATCTAAAATTACCGTACCATTGTTTGCATCGAATGTAGAGCCGCTATCTAGTAGTAACCAGCCACTTATTGTCATAATTGCAGATGTTGCCTTGAAGGTCGAATTGGTTGATACCCATAACGTCCCGTTAATATCAAGCGTATTATATGTACCAAAATCAGCATTAGCTTCATCTAAGGTTAAATTGTTAACATTCAAACCAGTAAAACCACTGAGTTCAGCGGATGACAGAATAGTTAGTGTACCAGACGAATTACTAAGTGTTCCAGCTCCTGATAATTGACCGTTTAAAAATAATGTACCACCAATATATACAGTTGGATTGCTCCCCAAAGGTAAATTACATAGAGAGTTAATAAACATGTCACCAGAAAATTTATTAATTACAACAGAGTTAAAAACAGTTCCATAACAACCTAATATTTGACTATTGGTACCGACAAATGTAATGGTTCCGCCATTGGCATTAAAAATAGATCCAGCAGCTGTAGTAAAATTGCCCTCAATACTGATTACACCCGTAGAAGCAGTTAAGGTTGAGCCAGCATTTAAATTAAAATTAAAGAATGAAGCTCCAGCTGAAGGCAGAGTAACAAAGCCTCCAGTTTGAATATATCCACCTGAAACATTAAAAAGTGAATATGTGCTTGCATCATATGTTGCTCCTGAAATTGTGAGGTAATTTACCTCTATGCCAGTAAAACCTGAGAGATTTGACCCAGCATTAAGAGTAAGAATGGCGGCAGTTAAGGTTCCTGTACCTGTAAGTGTACCATTCACATTGACACTATTAGTTATTGTAGGATTATTGCCTAACGGTAATGAGCAATCACTACCTATTGTTATAACATTGCTTTTATTTAGAGTAACATGATTAAAAACGGCATTATTGCAAGCTACTGATGCCGAAGTTGAACTATAAAAGTTTGTTGTTCCGCCATTAGCATTAAACACCCCTCCTGTAAAAGTTAAATTAGCGCTTACATTCATAATTCCTGGGGGTGCTGTTAATGAACCTGATGTCATCTGTATCGCAGCAACATTAAACGTACTATATGTGCTTACATCTAGGTTGGCACCTGCAATAATGAGAGAGACATTATCCTGCAGTCCTGTAAATCCGCTTAGTGTAGCACCGGCATTTAACTGAAATGTTGAGGTAGTATGGGTGAGTGTGCCTGTTCCAGAAAGAGTACCATTTAGTACTACACGAGTAATTGATGGATTGTTACCGAGAGGCAGATTACAATCACTATTTATTGTTTTGGTATTCGTACCAGCACTAATTGATACTAGATTGAAAGTAGCATTTGCACATGAGATGGTACCACTGCTTCCAATTAAATTAATCGTTCCACCATTGGCATTGAATGTCATACCCGCAGTAAAAGTGACACTGCCTTGTAGGCTCATAGAACCAGATGGAGCAGTAAAGACCGATGCTGCACCTAGAGTAAAAGCCCCTACAGAAGTAAAAGTAGAATAGCTGCCCGCATTAAGTGTGCCATTTATAGTTAAAGCAGCGCCGGTACTGATACCAGAAAATCCAGACAATACTCCAGTTGTTCCTATAGTAAAGCCACCAGTGGTGGTTGTTAATGTACCGCTGCCAGTAAACGTGCCATTCAAAGTAATAGCGTTGGAAATTGTAGGATTATTACCTAATGGCAGTGTGCAATCACTGCCAATGGTCTTTGTTGCTGTGTTGTGAAACGTAACTAGATTAAACACTGCATTGCCACAAACAGATGATGAAGAACCCCCAGTAAAATCTATGGTGCCGCCATTCGCACTGAATGTAGACCCAAGTGTAAAATTGAGACTTCCTGCCGAGAGTGTGCCACTCGGGGCAGTAAAAGTAGCAGTTCCACCTAGGGCAAATGCTCCTGTTACGGAAAATGGTAAATAGCTACTCGCGTTGAGGGTACCATTTATGGTTAGGTTGGACCCAGCAGATATACCTGTAAATCCCGAAAGACTTCCGGTAGTACCGAGCAAAAAAGTACCTGTAGTGATAGTAAGTGTGCCGCTGCCAGATAGAGTGCCATTTACAGTTACAGCGTTAGCAATAGTGGGGCTGGCCCCCATCGGAATAGTACATCCCGAGCTAATTGTTTTTAGGCCCGTATTGGTAAAGGTTGCCGTATTGAGTGAGATCCCGTTACAAGCTATAGTTGCAGCACCACCCGAAAAGGTGACGGTGCCACTATTGTGATTAAACGTTGGTGTACCCGATACTGTCACGGCTCCACTAACGGTTGTCGTACCAGAACTAGCAGTAAATGTCCCACCGGAGAGTGTAAAGGCCGCCATAGTGAGGGATTAATTGGATGCAGTAAAACTGCCTGTTGCTTGAGAAAATGTAGTGGTAGTTGCGAAGGTCCGTGCTAGGGTGATTGTGCCGGTATAACCAGCTGCAATAGTTAGTGTTGCAACACTAGCAGGTGCACCTGCATCTATTGTCGAGTTCTTGGTTGATGTTGCATTAAAAGTAACAGTATCACCTGCAATTGGGCAAGTATCAGTTGTCCAGTTAGCACAAGTGCTCCAATTGTTATCAGCACCACCACCATCCCAGGTAAGCGAAGCAGCGTGTGCAGGTAGAGGGTTAGCAAACAAAGTAACAAAGCTCGTAAATACCAAAAGAGCTGCTATTGAGTAGGTAAATAGCAGATTAAAAATATCTTTTACCTGGCTTTTTGTTTTTTTGATTTTTGTTTACCTTATGATTCTTAAATCAAATCTATTTTTATTGTAACCAACTTTTTGGAGTTAGTATATATATAAGTATAAGAATTTTGGTTTAGCCAAAAAAAAATCGAGCCGCAATTTGGCTCGAATACATTAATTTGTCTATGTTGGTTATTTTGTTAAAACAAATTGGCGGGGCTTTATGCCTCCGCCAATCTGTAAAAAAGAGCTTTGTTTTTGTTTTGAGTAATTTTAGTGTGCAGCACTAAATCCATAATACTGGTTAAGCATAAGCCTTGTCAACAACTTTTTTCAAAGTTTTTTTAGTTTTTTTGCAATTAATTTTTATCTGCCACAAATTTACCGTCGCGGGCGAGTGAGTTATTGGCTAAAAGTTGGGCAAAGATTGCTTGAGCTTCAATAACATTTTGGCTTTTGCCATCCCACTTGGCCATTACAGGGTCTTGCACGGCGCGCGAGAAAGAGAAGGTAATAGGCCATGGCTGCTTGCCGGCACTGCCGATAGCGTTAAGATTGGCAGTTGCCATATCTGGGCTTTGTCCACCAGATAGAAAAACAATACCAGCCACTTCTTTGGGTACACGCTCATTAAACACTTGCAGGGTAGCGTTGGCGACAGCGTGCGGGTCGGCTTGCTGGGTATTTTCTTTGCCGGCTAGAACCATACTCGATTTAAGAATAACGCCAGTCAGATCTACACGGTAAGCAGTTAAGAGATCGAATAGTATACGTAAGACATTACTTAAGGTGTCTTGGCAGGCCTTCTGGCTGTGGCTGCCATCATAGAGAACTTCGGGTTCGACAATTGGTACCATACCAGTCGCTTGGGCAAGGGCGGCGTACCGTGCCATACCATGTAAGTTGGCATGTATGGCGGTAGAGCTCGGTAGCTTGGCCGACTCATCTACACCAAAAGCTGCACGCCATTTGGTAAACCTAGCACCCATTTTGTAATACTCTGCCAGCCGTTCTGCCAAACCATCGAGACCTTCTGTAACCGTTTCACCAGGGAAGTTAGTCAGGTCTACCAGACCACCATCAACTTTTATACCTGGAATTATGCCTTGTTCTTGCAAATAATCAGCAAAGGGCCGGCCATCGTCAGTGGTTTGACGAATTGTTTCGTCATAGAGTATTACACCGCTAATGTATTGTGCGACATTGGGTGTAGTAAAGAGCATTTGGCGATATATACGTCGCATTTCTTCGGTCTGCTCTATATTTAATGCTGCTAAGCGCTTATTGGCACTCTTGGTCGACTCATCAGCTGCCAAAAGTCCTTTTGGGTCTGTTAATAACTGGGCTGCAATAGAAGAGAGGGAATTCATAATACTTCTAGCATAAGCAATATTCACTGATAATTCAAGCCGACAGAAGAAAATCCATGTATTTTACACATATACTTAATGCTATAGCATTAAGTATATGTAATATTATTTAGTTTCAACAGATAAGAAACGCAAATGAACACAAAAAATAATATATTTTTTAGCGCGTAGGTTTAATATCGCGGCTAGCATCGCGTAACATATCGCGCTTTTTTATGCTTTGACGCTTGTCGTAAGCTTTTTTACCCCGTCCTAGGCCAATCTCTACTTTAATAAGGTTACGTTCTAAGCCCATTGCTAGGGGTAGTACTGTCATCCCAGTAGATTGCACGGCTTCTCGAAGCTCTACCAGCTCTTTCTTTTGTAATAAGAGCTTGCGGTTTCGGGTAGGGTCATAGCTCTCGGTGTGCGAGGCGTGTTTGTAGGCAGTGATAGTAGCGTTGGTAAGATAAGCCTCATTGCCACTAAAGTAAACAAAACTGCCTTTTAGGCTAATTGCACCAGATCGGGCACTCTTGGTTTCTTGGCCACTCAAAACAATGCCAGCTAGATATGTCTTGCTGATGGTATAGTCAAATTTGGCTCGTTTGTTCTTGGCTAATATTTTCATAGTTCTTATTATAGCCTACTTGATAGTAAATCAGATATAATAGAGACATGGAACTGCCAAAACAGACCGCCTCTGAGGCAATCGAACAAGCCTATATGCAAAAATTTCAAGATCGACTCCCAGCTGGAGTAAGTTTGGATTATTGTGAGGCTAAATTTGGTGACTTCGCCTCAAATATTGCTCTTCAATTGGCCCCCAAACTAAAAAAATCTCCTATAGAGGTGGCCAACATGTTGGTAGAAGCAATTTGCACAGTTGAGGGCATTGAGAAAGCCGAAGTGGCAGGGCCTGGGTTTATTAATATTACTCTCACTCCTGATGTGTGGTGTAGTTATGCTGATACATTTGCAAATTTTGGCCATCAGTTGAAATCAACTCCGCAAAAAGTACAAATTGAATTTATCAGTGCTAATCCAACCGGACCACTTGTTCTCACTAATGCGTGGCAGGGGTATTATGGTGATATTTTGTCGAATATTTATGCCTCTCAGGGTTACCAGGTGGACCGCGAATATTATCTAAATGATGGTGGTAACCAGATAACTGCTCTTGGTGAGGCTATTCAACAGAGTCTTGGTAAAGAATTCTCACCAGAGCGGGCCAAAGAGTTATACAGAGGTGATTATGTAGACGCAGTAGCCAAAATCATTACTGAAGAGTATGGCGAATCGGGTAGGGTTGTGGCGACCGATCCAGCTATAATTGGTAAACGGGCAGCAGAAATTATCTTAGATCACTATATAAAGCACGATCTCGAGCGACTTGGTGTACATTTTGACACAATATTTTCAGAAACAATTGCTGATACCAAGGAGACGCTGGCTCGTCTAAAAGAAGCTGGGTTACTCAAAGAAAAAGAAGGCGCTATTTGGCTAAATGGCAAAAAGATTGGCCTAGACAAAGATGAGGTTTTGGTAAGAAGCTATGATAAGGGAGAAACCTACTTCTTAAAAGATATTGCTTATCAGCTAAATCGCATAGAAGTAAGAGGTTTTGAAAAAACTATTACTATTGTTGGCCCAGATCATCATGGGCAAGCTATCAGACTCATTAAGACCCTCGAGGCACTTGGGCACACAGGCTTTAATGAGCTATCTACCCAGACTATTCGACTTATAAAGGATGGTAAAGAATTTAAGATGAGTAAGCGAGCTGGTAATTACATTCTGCTTGCTGATTTTCTCGAAGAAGTACCTACAGAGGCAGCACGTTTCTACTTTGGTATGCGTGATACAAATAGTCATATGGATTTCGACATCGATCTTGTAAAAGATAGGTCGCAAAAAAACCCAGTGTACTATGCTATGTATGCCTATGCTCGGGCTTGCTCGCTACGGGTGATGGCTAACGAAAATAATCTTGGCCCGGCCGAACATCTCAACCCAAGTCAGCTCTCAGCTCCACAGCGAGAACTATTACGCCAAGTAAGTCAGATACCAGAAATATTACATGCTGTTACTCAAAATCACAAAGTTCACCTTCTGCTGCATGCAACCTTGGAGGTAGCACGATGTTACCATGAGTGGTACGAGCAAGAGAAAGTTGTAGGCAGTGAGGATGCTGCACATAAGTTAGCCTTACTCGACAGATTTTGTCAGGTGTACGAGGCAATATTTACGCTGCTTGGTGTTACGTTATTAGAAAAAATGTAGCTTAAGGTAGCGGCAAACTATACAAGCCGTCCTTAGAGACAAAATAGAGAAGGCTATTCTTCTCATCCAGTGTAAAGCTACTTATATCTGTAGTATTATTTACAATTAACTCTCTTTGAAAGGTTGCGGCATTACCCTGGACACTTAAGATTGTAAATGAATTTTGCTTGGTATCGAGCAAAATGAGTGATTCTGGTGTTGCTCGATAAGCTATTTGTATAACATCGGTTAGGGTTGGTAGGCCAGTAGTAGTAAAGCTCTGCAAAGAATTTTGACTGTACTGATGAATACTACCTGTTTTTGATGTGGTGTATATAGTAGTATTTACAACAAAACTTACGGCATCATTTAGGCTAGAGTCGACTGTTTTGAGATAATTGGTTTGCGGGCCAAATTGGTTACTACCAACTGATCGAAACCGATAAATCTGACCGGCAGATGGCATTAAGAAATATAAATTACCTGCATATGTAGCGGCTGCTTGAGCATTTGGCCATGAGGTAGCGCTTGTGCGTGCTTCTACTGCCGATAAGTCTGGCTTTATCTGAAACACTGATTTTTGCGAAATGGCGTAGGTGAGTGGTGTATCTATTGATGAAACTAACCATTTGCTATCAATAAGACTCGTCTGGTTCTTGCTAGTAGATTTTTGATTAGAAGTGGTGTAACCCAAAAGTTTACCATTACTTGGATTTAATAAATTGAGCTGTGAGGCACTGCTAGAAATAAGTGAATAAGAAAAATTTGTTTCCGAGAAGGTTTTTGCAGCACTTACTCGAAATATATTGTGCATTTCATCGAGTTGGATCTGAGAATTTTTGGACATATCTTCTAGACTAGGCTGATTGTGGCTAGAAGCATATTTGTTAAGGGCTGTTTTCTCGGCGTTGCTGAGCTGAGAAATCTCGCTGAGTACTTGTTTAAATTGGGTTTCAGAATTGGTAACGTCTTGGTTGGTTTTGCTGGTTTGGGCGTTCGAGTAGAGACTTTGTATTTTTTGGTACTGGGTTGATGTTTTATTGTTACTCCCAAAAATATTCCAAGCTATAATACCAACAATTAGTAAAGCTACAACACCACCTACTACAATTAAGGCTCGAAGTGGATTAGGGTTGATATAGGTACTCCAAAGCTTGGTCCAAAGGGTTTGAATGCGATGAGATATCTTTCTTGCAGGTTTTGTCTTCTGTTGCTGAATATTTGGTGTCTGGTTTTTTGTATTCCTCCGAGAAAGAATACGTGATTTAACAGCTTTGTATTGCTTCTTAAAGTGGTTGCTGGTCTTAGTAAAGATCCCTAGTGCTGATACAGCTGTCTTGTTTGATGACAGAGTAGAAGGAGTAGTCTGAAAATTAACCATCATATTGAGATAGGGAGATTGAATGCGCCCTTTGGTGGCTAAAAGGATAGAATAGGCAATCTGCTCAATCACAGAAGATAGCAGAGGGTGGTTTGTATCAGTGAGACACAAGAAAAGATGGTTAAGATCTTGATGTGATCCTGTAATAATCTCAGAAAACTCCAAAAATTCTTCTGGCACATACACTTCGTGGAGGCGGTTTGAGGTGTCTTCGGCAATAACATGACTTAGACCACATGCCGAGAGTAAAAAATCGCTCTCAGTGACTGTGAGGATGCAAAAGCTGTAATTGTATGCCTGTCGATGGACTTTGTAGTATTGTCTTATCTCTTCCATACCAGTATTAATGGCACGGATTGAACGGCTAAATCTTTTGAAGTTATCATCTTCAATCTCTGCTCGGTAATAATGGTCTTCAAAACTTACGACAGCACGTTCGAAAACTCGTTGATGCATCTCGCCAGGTATAAATGCGAGTATAAAGGTCTCACCATAATGATTTTTGTTAGAGTGATTGTTTATGACTTGGATGTGAAAGTTAGCTGCTGTAGGCAAACCTTCTGCGGGGGAGGCTGTCTTGTATGTGCATAACTCTCTATCCATATAACCCCTTTTATCCTAGCTTATCATCTTCATTATAGGTTACCAAGTAGATTTCTCGTATAATAAAGTAGATGGAGAAATATAATACAGAGCAAAAGCAGGCAATAGCTCATGGCAGAGGGCCAGCTTTGGTTGTGGCCGGAGCAGGCACTGGTAAAACAGCCGTTATTACACAGAGAATTTTACAATTAATTACTGCTAAAAAAGTTGCCCCAGAGAAAATTTTGGCACTAACGTTTACCGATAAGGCAGCTGCACAAATGCAGGATAGGGTAGATGAGGTGTCACCTATCGGTTACGTCGATAGTACGATAACTACTTTTCATAGTTTCTGCGCTGAAGTTCTGCGTAGTTATGGCGTTGAAATAGGTTTGAGCGCTGATTTTACAATAATCTCTACCTACCAACAGGTAGTTATTTTGCAGGCTGTCATAAACGATCTTAACCTTAAGTATTACAAGACTGCGAGTAATCCATATAGTTTTGTAAGTGCTGTATTAGGGTTTTTCAGTCACCTAAAAGACGAAGGTATTACCGAGCAGAAATTTGCAGAATTTGTAGATCAAAGCGGCTTAGACGGGGAAGAAAAAGAGCGGAATCAGGAATTGGCAAGGTTATTTTCTGCATTTGAAAAGGCCAAACTTGAGCAGAATTGTCTAGATTATGCCGACTTGTTGGTCTATTGCTTGCATCTATTTCAATCTAGAAAAGAAGTATTAAAGTATTTTCAACAACAATATCAGTATATTCTAGTAGATGAATACCAAGATACCAACTATGTTCAGAACGAAATTGTAAAAATGTTGTCAAAAAAACATCAAAATCTGTTTGTTGTAGGTGATGATGATCAGTCTATATATGGATTTCGTGGTGCTGCCATTAGTAATATTTTACACTTTATGAATGATTTTCCAGATGCCACGCAGTTTGTTCTAACTCGAAATTATCGTTCTACTCAAGAAATTCTAGATGCAAGTCACCGCTTAGTTAGTTATAACAATCCATATCGGCTTGAGAGTCAGAATAGTATTAATAAAAAACTAACGTCATCCAAAACCGGAAAAGCACCAGAAGTAATGTTCTTTGCCACTCAACCTGTTGAAGCACAGTGGGTAACTGGAGAGATCGAGAAGCTTATTGAGGGTGGTACTGATCCTAAGGAGATAGCAATTTTATTGCGTAAAAATAATCAAGCAGAATCATTTACTCATTTACTAGAGAAAAAATCTATCCCATATGAGCTTAGCCAAAACAAAAGATTATTCGAACAAGAACCGGTGCGCTCGTTAATTAACCTGGTAAAGGCCATTAATAATCCTGCTGATTCGCAGGCTCTTTATCTAGTATTGGTTGGAGAAATTTATCGTCTACCAATTAATGATGTGGTGGCTGCCAGTGCGGCTGCGCATCGCTCTCGAGTTAGTCTAGAAGAGTACCTAAGCGAAGCTACTGATGTCTCAGTCGATATCAAGCGTGCACTCGATGATATTACTAGCATGCGCCAAAGCGCCACGTCATTAACAGGGGGACAGATTCTCTATTCATACTTAGAAAACCATCATACTATCCAAGATTTGGTAACCAAATCAGAATCTGATTATAATGCGGTATTACAACTGCAGTATTTATCTCAGTTTTTTTCATTAATCCGTGACTACGAGCGGACAATTGCTACTCCCAACCTGTATGGTTTGTACTTATATTTTGAGCTAATGCATCAAAGTGAGGTAGATATTGTATCAGAAGTAGCACCACTCGATCAGTCTGCTGTACAGATTCTAACAGTACATAAGGCTAAAGGGCTTGAGTTTAAGGTTGTTTTCTTGGTGGATATGGTAGAGCAGACTTTTCCGGCTACACGACGCAGTGAACCAATCAGAATTCCGGAAGGTCTCTTGGAGAGTACAGATGTAGCAGATATCAATTGGCATCTTCTCGAAGAAAGACGGCTTTGTTATGTAGCTATGACTCGGGCAAAAGAACTGCTCTATATAACTGGTTCGGCCGATCATGGTGGTAAAAGAGCTAAGAAGCCATCACGCTTTATTAGCGAGGCGACCAATTTTGTTCCTACTAAGTTAGAACACCAAGATGGTAAAACAGTTTTTAACGATTTTGAACCAGCTCAAGCTGTTAGGGCAATGAAAAATTTTGATCCAACCCAGAGATATTTTGATACCAAGGGTTGGCTTCATTTGAGTGCTAATCAGGTTGCTGACTATCTTAGGTCGCCAAAAGAGTTTTGGTATTTTGATGTTCTACAGCTACCTAAGGGGCCGTTTCATTCTTTGGTTTACGGCTCGGCAATGCATGCTGCTATCGAGTATTATTATAGCCGTGTAATGCGGAGTCAAAAGGTTATCTTAGAAGAACTATATACGGTGTTTGATAATTGTTGGAAGAGTGAGGGGTTTGTGTCGTTTCAACACGAACAATCTCGCCGCAAGCGAGGTAAAGAAATTCTTTCTGGCTTTTACAAGCAAGAGCAAGCCAAAAAAGACTTTCCAAAATGGGTAGAGAAGCCATTTACTTTGCGATTAGCTGAAGTAGGGATGGTTATCCGCGGAAGGTATGATGCTGTTTTTGATCGCGGTGGTCAGATTGAGATATCAGATTTTAAGACTGGTGAAGTTAAGGATGAAAAAGCTGCCCAGAAGAAGTTAAAAGAGAGTATACAGATGGCAATCTATGCCTTGGCTTGGGAAAAAATACATAATTCTCCTGTGGATAGTCTAAGTTTAAACTATCTCGAAAAATCACTACTAGTTAAGCAACCACCAGTAGATAAAAATGTTGTTTTAGCAAAGTTAGAAAAAGTGCGAGATGGTATACTAAATAAAGAATTTAGTCAGAGTGGTGAAAGTAGGATAAAATTTGGAAGTTTTATTGAATGAGTAATAGTGCACAAAGAGACCAAGAATGGCTAGAAAACATGCTAGCCGATATCTGGTATAAGCATTTTTTAGATGTTGAGCAATCGAACACAGTAAAGATTCAATATGGCAGAAAAGCCAAACGTCGTTTGGGCTCAATTAGTCTTGACAGACTTGATGGAGAAACCTCTATTATTACGATAAATCCTCTTTACCAAGACGAAAACGTACCAGAGTATGTTGTAAAAGCTACTATAGTTCATGAGATGACACATTATGCTCATGGCTTTAACTCGCCACATCAGCAGAAACAGCGTCATCCACACTCTGGAGGTGTAATTCGAAAGGAATTTGCCGAGAGAGGACTAGAAGATATGTATTTTAAGCAGCAGAAATGGCTGAAAGAACATTGGTTGGGGGTAGTAGAAAAGTACTTTGGACCACAAAAACCAGTCTATCGGGTGCGACGGAACACAAAACCAATAAGCATCAAAATTGGTCCATGGTGGATGAGTTAATATGTTCAAAATACAACTTGCTCGTAAAATTAGTCCGTCACAAAAGCAAAAATAAAAAAATTATCCATAAACTAGCACAAAAAAACTTATGCTAAAAGTATTGAAAAATACACTATATTATGATATACTATGTCTATGAAACAGAGAAAAGTATCAATTACTGGAGGCAACAAGATTGTTGCGCAAAGCTCTGGCTACACATTAAAGCAAAAAGCTTCTATCCGTAGCCGAGAGAGACTAAATAAGCTTGCTGTTACCAAGGCAAGAAAGTATTTATTGTTTGCCCTTATTACCTTTGTCCTTACGCAAATAATTAAATTTCTTACGAATAGTGTATTTTGGAATGGTGGTGAAACTCCTACCGGAGTTCTATTCTTATTTGTAACCTATTTACAGATAGGATTATTGCTATTTACCTTTATATTCTTGGTAAGTGCTGCCTACCAAGCTCTAAAACGCATTTTTTCTGATATAGCATAAAACTTCTCTATATTCGTATTGTGTTCGTACATTTGGTCTGTATAATGAGTGTATGATTACTTTTTTATTATTCTTAATGGTAATAATATTAATAGTTGGATTTCTTGGTCTATATCTGTCTTTTCAATCTAAACTAGCCAGGTTAAAAGATGATTCCTCCCTAGGCTATATCAAACAAGACCTCGAGTCGCTTAACCAAACCCTTAGTAAGACACAAGAGGCAATGCATGAGCGAATAGATAGAAATAATGCAACCATGCAGAGTAGTATGCATAAGCAAATGAGTGAGTCATCTAGACTTATTCAAGAAGTCACTACTAGACTTACCAAACTAGATGAGACCAATAGAAGGGTGGTAGATGTTGCAGACGAGCTTAAGACTCTACAAAATGTGCTTTCTAATCCTAAACAACGTGGTGTATTAGGTGAATATTATTTGGGTGAGATTCTCAAAAATACTATGCCACCAGATAGATATCAATTACAGTATAAGTTTAAAAATGGTGAGATAGTTGACGCGGCCATCTTCTTAGATCAGGGTAAGGTGTTACCAATAGACTCAAAGTTTAGCTTGGAAAACTACAATAGAGTAGTAGAAGCAAAAGATAAAGAGAAGCGGGATGCACTTATTAAGCAGTTTAAGGCTGACTTAAAGGGCAGAATTGATGAAACTTCAAAATACATTCGCCCAGATGAGTACACTATGGATTTTGCATTTATGTTTATACCTTCTGAGGCTATCTATTACGATTTGTTAGTAAACAAGGTAGGGACTATTCAGACCAGCTCACAAGATCTTATAGAGTATGCTTTTCGTGACAAGCGTGTCATTATTGTCTCGCCAACATCGTTTATGGCATATCTACAGACGGTGATGCAAGGGTTGCGCAGTCTGCAGATAGAAGAACAGGCCAAAGAGATTCAAAAACGGGTTGGTCAGCTAGGTAAACACCTTGTTAACTATGATGAATATATGCATAAGCTTGGTAACTCTCTTGGTACCACGGTAAACCACTACAATACTGCACACAAAGAATTAAAGAAAATTGATAAGGATGTAGTAAAAATCGCAACAACCGATGAAGCTGTAGAGCAGCTTGTTATCGAGAAGCCTCATTTAGAAGACTAGCTATGATATAATTTACAGTATTAGTTAGAAAAAAGCTTTAGCGTAGAAAGGTATTTGCTGCAAGATGAAAACGGTATTTTCAGGATTAAAACCATCTGGTGATATGACAATTGGTAATTATCTTGGAGCCATGAGGTATTGGCCGTCTCAACAAGGTATGGCACGGACTATTTTCTTCGTACCTAATGCACACGCTATAACAGTCCGACAAGATCCAGAACAGCTAAAAAAACGCACATATGATCTAGTAGCCTGGCTTATTACAGTAGGTTTAGACCCAAAGCAATCGATTATACTTGTACAGTCTAAGGTGGCTGCACATGCCGAACTGTGTTGGATTCTCGATAACTACGTGACTATGGGTGAGCTTGGAAGAATGACTGAATATAAAGATAAGTCACAAAAACTGGGCCCCGAGGGACAATTGGTTGGGTTGTTTAACTACCCAGTCTTAATGGCAGCCGATATTTTGCTTTATAGTGCAGATGAAGTACCTGTTGGAGAAGATCAGCGGCAGCATTTAGAACTTGCTCGTACCATTGCAGAGAGATTTAATCGACTCTATGGTAATACTTTTATTCTGCCGAAAGCAACTATTCCAAAGTCTGGTGCTCGAATAATGAGTCTTGATGATCCAACCAAGAAAATGAGTAAGAGTGATCATCCAGAAAGTTTTATAATGCTGGCCGAAACACCAGATGATATTCGTAAGAAATTTAAACGAGCTGTTACAGATTCGGACAATAAGATAGTATATGACAAGAAGGGTAAGCCAGCAGTTTCTAATCTGTTAGAGATTTATGCAGGCTTTAGCGGAGAAGATATCGCTCAAATAGAAAAGCGGTTTATAGGTAAGGGATATGGAGACTTTAAATCTGAGCTAGCAGAGTTGGTAGTAGAGAAGCTAACAAAACTACAAGCTGAGTTTTATAAAATTCGCGATAATGAAGCTATGTTAGACAAAGTAATAGATTCAGGAAGTGCTAAGGCGGCCGAAATTGCGAATGAAAAGCTGCGAGAAGTAAAAGACAAAATAGGTTTATTGTAAAATATACTACATATTTCAACAGATGTATATGTAATAAATACGTTAAAAACCATTGACATTAGCATAAGCGTTTGCTACAATAGTCTTAACATTGTTCTTTCAAATAAAAATAAAAACCAACACAAAAACCATGCCACAAATTCTTTACGCATTCTATGACGATACTTGATCTCTATAAAAGTATCTCTATTTAAACCAATTTCAACCTAATACGGTAGGGGAAGTCTGGCTCATAAAAGGCAGCCCCCTTGCTTTTTATAGCCAGTTTTTCCCTACTGTTCGAGGGGCAAACTAAGATAGTTATTTCTGCTGTTCTGTAAATTTTTGTACCTTGTCTATCTTCACCCGAAGGAGTCGGCTAGGACTTGCTCTCTAAATACTTTGGAGCGCGAATCCTGGCCGGTCTGCCATACGGATGGTTGGGAAGTCGTCAACCGTGTATTTCAGTAACTGATGCATATATGCGCCTTGACAGCTTACATCGGCTACTTTCGGTTCTGCTGAGAGTTGGCCTTCGGGCCAGCGTGTGCCATTTAGTTAATTCTATTAAGGGCAGATACGTTGGCCCGTAACCAAATTTTGTTGAAAAGTTACCACTTTACTGCCAGTAGGGTGGTTTTTTTTGTTATGATAAGCGTAATGAAGGTATTAATTATTGGCGGTGGAGGTAGAGAACATGCTTTAGGTTGGAAACTAAAGCAATCTAAAAAGGTTAGTGAATTATTTTTTGCACCCGGTAATGGTGGTACAGAAGAACTTGGCAAGAATATTGCAATCTCTCCAACTGATATAAAAAACTTGGTTATGTTTGCTCGAGAGAAGTTAATAGACCTTACGGTGGTAGGTGTCGATGATGCTTTGGCTGCAGGAGTGACAGACGAATTTAGAAGGTCTGGCTTACGTATTTTTGGCCCGGACAAACATACTGCCCAGATAGAATCTTCTAAATCTTTTGCAAAAGAGCTAATGCAGCGACTAAATATTCCAACAGCAAGTTTCCGGGTATTTACCGATTATTATAAAGCGCTCGATTATTTGTCGAAACAAGAGTTTCCGTTAGTACTAAAAGCTAGCGGCTTAGCGTTAGGCAAAGGAGTATCTATTTGTAACTCACTTAATGAAGCACAGGACTGGTTGAAGAGGGTTATGCTGGAGCATATGTTTGGTGAATCTGGAAATACCGTAATTATTGAAGAGTATTTGACTGGGTATGAACTTTCGGTGCATGCTATTTGTGATGGTAAAAATTTCGAGCTGTTTCCTATTAGTCAGGACAATAAGGCTATTTATGATGGTGATAAGGGGCCAAATACCGGCGGTATGGGTGTTGTGGCCCCTGTAGATGTTTTAAGTGCCAAAGATCTCACATTTATTGGTCAGAAGATTGTAAAGCCAATTATTGATGAGTTGGCAAAAGTAGGACATCCTTTTATTGGTTGTTTGTATCCAGGATTAATGATTACTAAGAAGGGGATTAAGGTAATTGAATATAATGCACGTTTTGGTGATCCTGAATGTCAAACCTACATGAGATTATTAGAAAGTGACCTTTTTGATATGCTGTGGCGCTGCACAGAAGAAAACCTGTCTGAAACTGAGCTAGTCTGGAAAAATGGCTATGGTATATGTGTAACATTAGCTTCAGCTGGCTACCCTGTTAATACACAGACAGGAAGAGCTATTAAAGGCGTAAAAAGCGTAAATCACAAGGATAACGTTGTAGTATTCCATGCCGGCACTAAACGAGAAGAAAAAACCTTATTATCGAGCGGCGGAAGAGTATTAAGCGTTACAGCATATGGCAATTCTATTGAGGAGGCAAGAAATAAGGCTTATTGTGCAATTAAAAAGATAGAATTTAGTGGCATGCAGTACCGAAATGATATCGGCTTGCCTAAAAATGGTATGTAATTATTTATTGTTAATAACCACTGACAAAATATTTTGCAACTTATACACAATATCCACAGGTCGAGCATAATGTGTTCGGTTTTTTGGTTTGATAGTGACACAGACATTGCTACGCTGGGTATTATTACAAATCGAATAACTAAATAGTGTACATATAATATTTTGACTAATATCATAAGTACAAAATAAGTGTTCAATAGTATAAATAAGTATCATAAAATAAAAAATGTATACAATATTGAGTATATTATTTGATCAAATAGCACGATTTGATGGAAATGCTCTAAACCAGTACAATAGAAGGTACTAACTATGATTTCTCAACGCTCAGTAATACTTATTTCTATATTTGGTTTGGTTACATCACTAGTATTGTCCACTCTTGGAGTAATCTATGCCTTACTAGCATATACTCCTGCTAAATTGGGCCCAGCAGGTATTACTTTTTGGTTTATTGGTATATTAGTAAGTGTTGGTAGCTTAATTGCCTTGCTTGGCTTTCTATGGAAACTGCGCCATGAAGAATATCGATTAACTGCCACTAAAGCCTTAACCAGCTCACTTCGTACAGGTTTCTTGGTAGGATTTACTGTATCAATATTGTTAGCGCTCTCGAGTTTGAGAAGCCTGAGTATTCGTGATATTATCTTATTTATTCTTGTAGTGGTGGTAATCGAAATCTATTTTCGTACCAGAAAGAAAAAAGTATGACCTCTCAAACCAACATTCTTAAAAACCTGGAGGCTGATTTAAAGCAGGCGAGTAATGAGCACGCCATTGCTCAGGTTAAATCTAAGTATCTCGGTAGTAATAGTTTTATATCTGAGCAACTCCGTTTGTTGCCTGGCTTAAGTACAGAAGAGAAAGCCAAGAAGGGTAAAGACCTAAACGTATTAAAAAACCAAATAGAACACGCTATTACAGAAGCGCGTGAACAGCTTGTGGCATCGCAACAGTTTCCTATAAAAGATATCTCTCTACCTGGTGAAAGGTTTGAACAGCCTTACGGACATATGCATCCTGCCAGCAGAGTATTACAAGAAACCTACAAAATCTTTTCAGATTTAGGATTTGCAGTTGTAGATAGTAGCGAGATAGAAACAGATTGGTACAACTTTGAAGCTCTTAATATGCCGGCATCTCACCCCGCACGTGAGATGCAAGACACATTTTACATAAAAAACAACGGCAAGTTAGATGTTCTGCCTCGTACCCATACATCTGGAATGCAAGTACGGTTTATGGAGGCCAATAAGCCACCATTTAAAATTATTGTACCAGGTAGAGTATTTCGAAATGAAGACGAGGACGTAACTCATATTTGGGCATTCCATCAGATTGAAGGGCTTGTAGTGGGTGAGGGAGTTTCGATGGCACAACTAAAAGGAACACTCTTACATGTAGTACAGGGTATCTTGGGGCCAGAGGCTGACATACGATTTAGGCCAAGTTATTTTCCGTACACCGAGCCTTCGGTAGAACTTGACTGTCGCTATAAAGGCCAATGGCTCGAATTGGGTGGAGCTGGAATGATTAACCCAGTGGTATTGCAAAATGGCGGTATTGATCCTGAAAAATACACTGGTTTTGCATTTGGTTGGGGTGCCGAGCGAATTGCTGCAATTAAATATGGACTTGATGACTTACGCGAGCTATGGCGACCACGTTTTGAATTCTTGGAGCAATTTGTATGAAAGTACGTATACAATGGCTAAATCGTTATCTAAAAAAATCTCTTTCTACTGATGAGATTGTGGCAGCATTAGAGCGTACCGAGGTAGAAATAGAAGAAGTTATTACGCCACCCAAGTTAGATAAAAAAGTAATTATTGCCAAAGTGGTAAATGTAATAGACCATCCAAATGCTGATAAATTACACTTGGTAGATATAGAGTTTGGCAACACTACACGTCGAGTTGTCTGCGGCGCGCCCAATGTTCGAAAAGGTTTGGTGGTAGCATATGCTCAGCCCGGTAGTGTCTTACCGGAAGATTTTGTAATTGGTGAGCGAGAAATTCGTGGCGAAATGTCGGCCGGAATGCTGGCATCGGCAAAAGAGCTAGGCATGGGTAGTGACCATACCGGCTTGTTAGAGCTCGACCCTGATCTCCCCCTTGGAATATCATTGTGCGACATAGAGAATATGACCGATATTGTGGATGTTAAGACGCCTGCAAACCGGTGGGACTTATTGTCGGTTTTGGGTTTGGCGCGCGAAATTTCTGCTAATTCTTCTAAAAACCAGATTGTAGAACCAGAACGACAGAAAATTGAATATAAAAACAGAGAAGTGGTGAAAGTCAAGGAAACTGGGGAGTGTGAGCGATTTGTCAGCGCAGCATTTCGTATTAATAACAATGTCGAGACTCCGGCTTGGATTGTGGAAAACTTAGAAGCTTCAGGGATGCGTGCTATTCACCCCGTTGTAGATATTACTAACTATGTGATGTTAGAAACTGGCCAACCAAGTCATGCTTATGATAGAAAAAAACTTAGTGGTGCTTTGCAGGTGCGATTTGCCAAAGCCGGTGAAGCCCTCTCTACTTTGGATGGCGTAGAAAGAAAGCTAAGCAAAGAGGACTTAGTGATTGCAGATAATTCGGGTGCCATTGGACTGGCAGGTGTAATGGGTGGAGCCAGTAGCGAAGTAAGTAACCAAACACAAGAGATTGTCTTAGAAGTTGCTAACTTTAATAAAACTACTATTCGAAGAAGTGCACTGCGTCACGGCTTACGTTCTGAGGCAAGTACTCGATTCGAGAAAGGTCTCCCACTCCCCCTTCCCTGTTTTGCTTTTGAGCGAGCTGCACAATTATTGAAAGAAATTTGTCATGCCGAGTTGCTTGATGAAGTAAATGATCAATTATATGCATGGCCATGGATATCGTATGTTGGTTTGCGTCAGCGCCGGGCAGAAATGGTGCTTGGTACAAAGCTGAATGAAAAAGAAATAATTGAAGGGTTGCGTGCGCGTGGGTTTAGTGCAGAACACTTTTCTCTCTCGAGCGAGGCTAAAAAACATCTTGGTAAACCCTATGTATATGGTGCTAGCTTTAAGAAAAACGGCGAAGACGCTTTTGACTGCTCGTATTTAGTAGAGAGAATATATTCAAAAATTGGTATAACTATTGGGCACACTGCACAGCAACAATTTAACTCTGGAAAGCCTGTCGACAAAGATAATCTCAAGCCTGGAGATCTGCTATTTTACTCTGGGCACTGGGAAAAATTAGACGCCAAAAGCCGCGGCGATATAGGGCATGTTGGTATGTATTTGGGTAAAAACCAAGTTATAGAGGCTAGCGAATATGAGTTTGATGCTAAAACTGGTAGATATAAACAGCGCAAAACGGCCGATGTGCGCTATACATCACTCGAAAGTTATACTACTAACCCTAGTTTTAAAGGAGCACGGCGTTATGTTAGTAGCTTTAATCATATAATTGCAGTTGTTGCACCCTGGTGGCGTACTGATATTACCAAAGAAGTCGACCTGATAGAAGAGGCAGCTAAGATAGTGGGTTATGAAAATATGCCGAGCGAATTGCCCGAATTACCTCCTATGGAAACGTCTGATCATCAGATGTTACCCGGGCTAATGGGTATGCGCGAAGATTTGGTAGCAGCTGGACTATTTGAAGTAACTACATACTCTTTTGTTAGTCAGCAAGATCTGCTAGACACTACTATTGATCCAACTAGTGTGCTGGCAATAGAAAACCCTATGAGTAAAGAACAAGCCTATTTGCGCAACTCACTCTTAAGTAGTCATTTGCAGACAGCAGCGCGAAACAATACATTTTATCAAAAAGAGTATGGATTCTTTGAGCTTGCACGAATCTATAATAAATCTCCTCGCTCGAAGACACTAGCAGAAGAAGGTTGGCGATTGGCAATAACTGCAGTTGGTCAAAACGGGCTTGAGAGAATAAAGAGTGTACTCGATATGTGTGAAAGTCGTTATCAACTGGCCTTTACATATAGCCGGAGTGAAGAAGACAATTTCTTGGCTGGTAGAACTGCTATTTTGCAAAGCCAGCGTATACCCGAGGTAAAAGGAGTTTATGGACAAATAAAACCTGTTTGTCTAAAAAAATTCTCAATTAATGAAGAAGTAAGTTTTGCAGAACTAACTTTGCCCGATCAATCTATCTTTACCGAAATTGCCCAAAAATCGGTACCATCTCTCCCCTACCAACTTGTTAGTCGAGATCTTACGTTAGAATTATCTAATGAAATTCTTTGGCAAGATATTGCATTGATTACAAAATCGCAAAAACATGTATCTCGCATACAATTTATCCAAGAATTCACCAGCGAAGAACTAGCTGGCGCGAATAAGAAGCGGGTAAGTATGAGAATTTGGATAGATTGTGGAGCTAACCCTAGTCAGAAGGAGATAGCAAAGCATATGAACAGCATAGAAAACGGGTTGTTAACGAGCAACACTATAAGTAAGAGTAAAATAGTCTGACTTTTTCTAAGCATAAGAGGTATAATAATAGACAATACTAAAATTACCAGGTAGTTATGCCAAAACAACAGCAACCTAATACCCCACCTTATACACATCGCTTTGCTCTGCCAAAGTCGTTAAGCAAGTCTGGCCAAAAGCCAAGTCCCGTGGCTAGAATACAATTCGTAGTACTAGGGGCACTATTAGCGTTTCTTTGTATTAACGGTATTGTGGCAGCTCTATTAACTGGCAGGATTTACCCAGGTGTGTCGGTGGCTGGCCACGATCTAAGTTTTAAAACCCGAGCTGAAGCCATTCAGAGTTTGCGTCAAATAGAAACCAAACGTAACTTTACCCTCAAGGTCGGCGATAAGGTGTTTACAACCACCGATACAGAATTGGGGTCGAATTATGATTTGATTACTACAGCTAATACTGCCTACAGCGTAGGTAAAAATTCACTTTTACCAATCTTTGGTATTTTTGCCAGTGAGAGAAACGGTCAGTTAGGGTTGGCGTACAATCTAGACCTGGTAAAACTAAAAGCTTTTACTTCTTCTGTGGTAGATTCAGTTGGTCATGACCCTATTAATGCTACGCTAGTGATAAATGAAGGTGTTATTACCGACCAGCCAGACCAAGATGGATTGCGAATAGACCAGAAAGCTCTAAGTAAAATCATTCAGTCGGCACTGAGTGATGGTCAAGACGAAAACATTACATTACGCCCAGAGGTACAAAAGGCCGATATTCAAGTAGCTGATTTGTCTGCAGCCCGTGCTAGTGCTGAGATGCTTTTGAGCAAACAAATTGTTTTGACGTACAACGGCAAAAGTTTTATTGCCGATAAGAATGCTATTGGGCATATGATAGTTTTTGAAGTGCAAGATGGGCAGGATGATAAAAAACATTTAGTTGCTAAAATATCTCCAGAGCAAGTTGCGGGTTATGTTCAGTCAGTTGCAAACCAAATAAATATTGCACCAAAAAACAAAATAATAACAGTAGCCAATGGCACTAGCTCGGTAACTCAAGAAGGTGTTGATGGTCTGGCGGTTAATCAGGGGCCAGCAATTGACGCAATAGTGGCCGGGCTGAATGCTAATCAAGACATTAGCTTTAATCTAAATGCTTCACCGGTAGCCTTTAAGACTCAGACAAATGCTTTTGGAGGAATTGGTGGCTTAGATTACCCACAATATATTGAAGTATCATTGCGCCAGCAGCATCTCTGGGCCTGGCAAGATGGACAAGTTGTCTTTAATGCCCCTATTACCAGCGGTGCAACGGGTGCGGGATTTGGTACCGTAACTGGTACATTTGCAATTTATGCCAAAGAACGTAGCAGATACCTTAATGGTGCGCAGTATGGATATAACTACAATGTTTTTGTTGATTACTGGATGCCGTTTTATAACGGTTATGGTTTGCACGATGCAGATAGATGGCGCTCGGGTTATGGCGGATCTGACTATTACTACAATGGTAGTCACGGCTGTGTGAATATGTCTGCTAGTTCTGCAGCATTCTTATATGGCTGGGCACCTGTTGGCACACCTGTTTGGGTACATAGTTAAGTCGATATAGTCTCGTATAAACATAACTGGTATAATATAGGGCATGGATCCCCAACAAACTCCCTCTAGCCCAAATGTTGCGCCAAATCCGCAGCCAACTATAGAACAGATTGCTGCTCAGCGGGCAAGTGCACCCAATTTGCAACCAACTACCCCCCCTACTGCCGAGAGTCTCACCGGGCAGGTAGAAGCTGCTCCTGCACCCGCTACTACGACAGTAGATCCAAATGCACAATCAGATGCTGTTAATTCTAGCCTTCTTAGCCCTCCACCACCAGCACAAGTGGTTCATACAGGTAGCGTACAAGGACGGGCCCTACAGGCCCAAGATTTAGCAAGTCTATCGGCTAGTGATGATGATTTAATAGAGAAAGAATGGGTCGATACTGTAGACCAGGTCATAGAAAAAGACGAAGACGACCCCCTTACAGAAGATATCGATCACAACATAGTTAGTCGGGCATATCAAAAACAGCGGTTTAATCTAGATGTTTCGTAATAACCAACCGTCTGAGCGAATTATTATATGAATCAGTTTGTAATCTTTACGAGTATATTATTTGTACTATTTGCTAGCGTCATAAGTGTATTGGCATATTTTTTGCTACGCAAGCGCGCCCGACACAGCAAAGATATTGAACGATCTCTAAAAATGGTGCCACTATTAGTAAAACTCCCTCCCCAAGAGGTTAGCGAAGATAGTAGAGATAGTCGAGAACTTATTAAAGAAAATATAGCCAAAGCCGAAGGTGTATTTAATCTATTAAGCGGTATAGCCACCGAAAAGGCTTCGTATTATGGCAAAAAATATATCAGCCTCGAAATAATTGCCGAAGGTAAGTTGATTCACTTTTATATTGTTGTTCCTGTTAGTTTGCTGAGTGCAGTACAAAAAGCCTTAGTAGCAGGATATCCAGACATTCAAATAGAACAGGCCGAAGAAACAAATATATTCTCTGATAAAAGTAAAATTGCTGGTGTGCAGGGTGGTGAGCTTGTATTAACAAAAGAGAGTATTTATCCAATTAACACCTATAAGTCGAGCGACTTCGATCCGCTAGCCGGAATATTATCGAGCCTCACCAATCTTGGAGAGGGTGAAGGTATAGGTATTCAAATTCTCATCCGTCCAGCGGGTAGTGACTGGACAAAATACGCTCTAAAACGCAGTAAAGAGCATTTAGACCCAAGTAGTTCAGAAAACAAAATGCTCAGTTTTGGTTCTGACGTATTACGAGCGCCATTTAAGGCACCCAGTTCGGGTAGCGAAGATAAGAAGCCCGATAAGCAGCCAACTGCTATTGATCAACGCAAGAGCGAGACCATAGAAGACAAGGCGAAGTCACCAGCTTTTGAAACATGTATTCGTCTTATAGCTAGCTCTGACAATCCTGCTCGGGCCCATGTAATGATACAAGATATGCAGCTTGGATTCTCACAGCTTAGCCAAGGTGGTAGTAATGGGTTTAAATACCAAAGTGCTGACTCTCCACAAGAGATAGCAACCAATTTTATCTTTCGTTTTTTTCCGGCTAATAAAAAGAAAAATGTATTAAATGCAGTCGAGTTGGCCACGATATTTCATTTACCAAGCGAGGTAATTGGTATTGCTACCCATTTAGAGCGAAAGGCGGTAAAAGAAGTCCCAGCACCGGCAGGATTACCAACAGAGGGATTACGGATTGGCATAAATGAGTATAGAGGTACGAATACTCCTATCTATATTACGCAAGACGATAAGCGACGACATATTTATACGATTGGTCAGACTGGTACCGGTAAATCAACCTTACTGACAAATTTGATGTTGCAAGATGCCTATGCGGGTAAAGGGTTTTGTTTTATCGACCCTAATGGTGATGAGGCCGAAAAATTTTTAGGACGAATTCCAGCAAATCGAGCGGAAGATGTTATTTATTTTAGTCCAGGAGATACGGAGTTTCCTCTTGGGTTTAATATTATGGAGTATGATCGCAACCACCCAGAGCAGCGTGACTTCTTGGTGCAAGAGGCCATCTCAATGCTGTATAAACTCTACGACCCGCAGCATCAAGGTATTATTGGTCCACGCTACGAACACTGGTTTCGCAATGCTGCCCTAACGGTTATGGCTGATCCGGAGGGCGGTACATTTATAGAAATACCAAAAGTGTTTACTGATGACGAGTATTTAAAAAAGAAATTCAAATATGTTACCGACCCAACTGTGCAAGATTTCTGGACTGGCGAAATGGCCCAGACAGATGCACATTCTAAGAGTGAGATGCTAGGATGGTTTGTTTCGAAGTTTGGTGCTTTTGCAAATAACGCCATGCTTAGAAATATTATTGGACAAAAAACCTCTGCCTTTAATTTTCGCCAAATAATGGATACTAATAAGATTTTGATAGCCAACCTCAGTAAGGGGTTGCTTGGTGAGTTGAATGCTAAATTACTTGGTATGATATTTGTTATTAAGCTACAAATGGCAGCTATGAGCCGAGCCGATACACCAGAAGATCAGCGTGTAGACTTTGCTCTGTATGTCGATGAGTTTCAGAATATTGCAACTGATAGTTTTGCAACCATTCTCTCTGAAGCACGAAAGTATCACTTTAATCTTATAGTAGCTAACCAGTATATTGAGCAAATAGACGAGCAAATTCGGGATGCGGTTTTTGGTAATGTGGGAAGTATGGTTATTTACCGAGTAGGTAATGATGATGCAGAATATATTGCCAAGCAATTCTCACCACAATTTGACGCCAGTGATATTGCGAATATACCCAATCATTATGCTGCTGCCAAAATAATAGCCGATGGAATCCCAACTACTCCATTTAGTCTGCATGGAGACCCACCGGTGGATGGTAATGTTATTAATACCAACCTACAAAACGCTATGCGCGATCTTTCACGAGCCAAGTATGGCCGTCCCAAAGCCGAAGTTGATGCAGAGATAGCCCAGAGCCTTAGTGATAGCTTGCCAAGTGAGCCTGCGGGCGGAACTGCTGCGGCAGGCGGAATGGGTACAGAACAGACCGGAAATTAATTACTTCTTCTTAAGTCTTGCATAGCTATTGTAGTGTGTACTACAATAAAGCATAAGCAATTGTATATTTAAAGGGGAAAGATGAAAATCGTAAATTTCCGGGATGTCGTAACCAATTTTAAAATTGGCGGCATCACAAAAAACAAAATCTCATTCTATGCCAAGCGTCTCACCAAAGAGACATCCGCCCGACGTCTAGCATCACTACTACTTGTAGGGCTATTAGTCTTTCAGTTTATTACTTTTATCGCACCGCCATCAGCAGGACGAGCGGCGAGCTGTACAGCAAACGATATTATTAACTGCGGTATTGCCGATACAAGCAACCAAGGCGTATTAAATGCTTTTAAGAGTACAGGTGCAATGCAGCTCTTGTACCAGGCTGGGGTAACTGATCAGGATGTTTTGAATGGACAGGCAAATGCTAATATTTGCCGAACACCAGGATTGCTTTCTATGGGACGCACTCAAGCACCTGGGTCGTTCTTATACCCAGGCCATAATGATATATGGATAGGAGACGCCAGTAGTAGATGGTTGCAAAACTGTTTTGCAGGCGAACTACTCAATGTAAAAGTACAGGGTAGTACTATAGGTACTGGTGACCCAAATGCATGGTATCAAGTAGGTATACTTTATGACTGTGGTAATTTGGTGTTTATTCCTACAACACCACAAGAACAGCCCAAAACTATTACTTGCTCTAGCCTAAATGTTTCTAGCTTTACCGCCACGGTGGGTCAGCCAATTGTAGTTGCTGGCTATGCACATGGAGATAATATTAGTGCAGGTGAATTGGTTGATATGGCATATGGTGCCTATAATGTCAACACAGATAATTTGGCTGGAGGTGTTTCGCCTGGAAATGTTTTGCAAGCATCTGGGGTGGGGCATGATAGCAACAATAATTTTATTGATAATGTTGGAAGAAGCTTTACTTTTTCTCAGCCTGGAGACTATAGCTTGCGCTTATTGGTTGCTTACGATAATAACGGACAAAAACTATTTGCTGCTGGTAGTGCAGCAGGAGATTGTATTCGAACGGTTAGAGTGACCCAACAAATGACACTTAAATGCGCACAGCTCGATATTGTTGCTAAGACTGGTGATACACCCTTTACTCCTGGTCTAAAGGGAACCGCAGGTGTCGATGGTGTTTCTGGTACAAAGCCATACCCGTCTAAGTTTGACTACATTCTTTTGCAAAAATATACTGGCCCAGATAATCCGAGCTTACCTATCATTACATATAATGGAGTTAAATATTTAGAAGGTAACCCAAGTGGTGGTAGCACGAGAATTACTCATACCAATACTAACCCGGCTGTTTATACTGATCCGGCTAGTAGTCCAGCTTTTTCTGCAACCGAATTTAGACAAACTACACCTGGTGATTTCTTGATAATATTACGAGTTACAGATCAGAATGGAGTAACAGCACCAGAAAACCCCAATAACTGTTATGTACCATTTACTACTACTCCGCCACCTGCAGAGTTTGCATGTAAGAGCCTAACTGCCGACCCTGCAACCGGAGCAGCACCCCTTAAAGGTGTTAATCTAACAGCAACTGCCACTGTAAAAAATGCCACCGTTAAATCTTATGAATTTGATTTTGGCGATGGGAGTGCCAAGCAGACTATTAGTAGTAATCAACTCACAGCAACTACAAAACACGACTATAATAATCCGGGTAAATATACGGCGACAGTTAGTATAACAACCGACAGGGGTACAACTACCAACGCCCAGACTTGTAAGACAATTATTAACCCAACCCAGGTACAATACACCAAAAACGTAGCCAATATGACCTTGCTGACAAACGACGGTAAACCAACTGATGCAAACAATCAAGTTGCTAAAGCCGGTGACACACTGCGCTACCAGATAGCTGTGTGTAATGCCAATGGTGCCCCTATTAATCAATTTGTGTTTGAAGATGATGTTACCGATCTACTCTACTATGCTGATTTAGCAGATCTTGGCGGAGCGACAAAGGTAGTAACTAATGGACAGACAAAGCTCGTCTGGCCAGCTACCGATATAGCATCGCTACCAAATGGACAATCGTGTACAGATAGCTCTGGTAATATTATCCCTGCTAACTTTAGCGCGCACTTTAAATCATTTACCGTTAAAGTAAAAGACCCAATTCCTACCAAACCAAATGTGCCACTCGACCCTTCAGCCTATGACTGTAATATTCAAGATAACTTCCATGGATCGATTGTAACTACCCCAATTGGTGTTGTTCCGGCGAAACAAGTAGAATGTGCAGCTCAAAAATTACCGCAAACCGGTGCAGGTGTACCAATCTTTGTTATCTCATTCTTTGCTGCAAGCTCTGTATTCCTCTTCTTCCGAAATAGATTACTCAAACGCGAGCTAAAATTAGTTGAAACATTATCTGATAACGAAGGAGGAAACTAATGGCAGATAGAGCCGAACTAGAGCCAGAGAGTGGCGCCGAGAAACTCGAAGTAAGCCAGCTAAAAAAACTCGAAAAAGAGAAAGCTCCAGAGGTTAGTAAGGCCGAGATAGAAGCTGGTGAAAAAGATTTGGCTCGTCGCCATGAGGCTGCCGAGCGAAATCTAAGTGCCGAAAAAAAGCGTGAGGCTGATGCCGAAAAGAAGCGCGAGGCCGATTTAGAACGTGAGCGCAAAGATGCCGAAAAAATCGAAAAAGTAGAAAAAAAACCGCCAAAAGCCAAACCGGCTGCAAGTTATACAAAAAAAGAAAAAGCAGCAGTATATAAAAAAGAAGTAAAGATAGTACAGGCTCAATTGCCTCGCCGAAGCCGAACGTTCTCTAAAGTTATTCATAACCCCGCTGTCGAAAAAGTTTCTGATGTTGCCGGTAAGACTATTTTGCGCCCCTCTGCCCTTATTGGTGGTAGTGTTGTAGGGTTGGCAGCCGGTATAACGGTGTATGCCATAGCTCGGTTTTATAATTATGGTATGCCCAGCTGGCTTTTACCCATATTATTGGTTCTCGGTGCACTTCTCGGAATTGCTGCCGAACTTATCCTAAACCGTTTTCGTACTGAATAAGAGTTTAGTGACAATAATTACTCCCTAAGCAACACAAACTGGTGTAAAATAGTAACCATAAGCTTCTTCTATTGAGGCGAATGGTTTTTGGTATGCTAAAAAAATATTTTCTCCCAGTTGCTAGTCTTGTCTTGTCGTTAGTATTTGTTGCGATACAAATACTAGCTGCTAGAGCTGATACTATTAGTCAGAGCTACACTGCATCTTCTGCCATTCCAGCCGGTTCTTTGGTGGCGCTTCAACAGGGTAGTAGCTCGCAAATTATTCCAGCTAACTCGAGTAACACCGATAATTTATTGGGGGTGACAGTTGCCTCTCAGGCCAGCCTAGTAAATCTTAATTCTAACAATGGCAATACCTTAGTGGTTACTGCGGGCAATGCTGTAATATTGGTAAGTAATATAAATGGTGATATTGCCAAAGGAGACTCGCTGACTACATCGCCTATAGCAGGTGTTGCCATGAAAGCTACTGCTGCGGGTAAAATTGTTGGTACTGCAACGAATAGTTTTAGTGCAGGTAATGCCACTTCTCGTCAAAGTATTACCAATAAGAAAGGCGAGACGAGTGAAGTAGCTCTAGGCCAGGTCTCGGCCAACATTATAGTGGGTAATTATCAAAACCAACCAACACTTACTGGTAATGGAATTATTTCGGCAGTGCAAGCTGTGGCCACAAGTACAACGGGCAAGAGTATTTCAACAGCTAGGGCACTCTTGGCGTTATTGGTGTTGCTTATATCGGTAGTTATCTCAGTACTTATTCTTTATACCGCAGTAGCAAGCAGCATACGCTCTATAGGGCGAAATCCACTTAGTCGACATTCTATTTTACAAAGTTTAATTCAAGTAATTATTGCAGTAGTGGTAATTATGCTTTCTGGATTCTCAATAGTATATTTAATAATTGGACGGTAACTATATGAAAGAAGATCACACAATATCCAATAAAGCAAAGAGTGTCAAAGTTATCTCTCTTTTTGATTGCATAGCGCATACCGAACCAATTGCTGAGGCTACAGTGGGTGGCGTGATGAAATTTGGCACAGGTGAAGCAGGACTAATATGGCAAGTATCTGAGCAGTCGGTTACCGTCTTATTATTAGCACGTAATTCTAAAGTAGTGGTGGGTACTAGTGCAAAACTTGCCGGTAATAGCCTCTATGTGAGAGCCGATAATAACATTCTTGGTCATAGTGTAGACCCATTACTGCAAACCATTGATGGCAAGAAAGTAGAGCCTAGTGGTACTCCTCTACCAGTTTTTGGCGCGGCACCAACGTTTCACGAACGCGCTATTGTTAATGAACAGCTCGAGACCGGCGTCTTAATGGTAGATACATTGTTCCCGATTGTTAAAGGGCAACGTATTGCCATTATTGGTGATAATAAAACTGGTAAAACAACTTTTATGAGCCAGGTTGCAGCTCATCAAAAAAATCAAGATTGTGTGATTGTCTATGTTGCAATTGCCAAACGTCGCTATGATGTTGCTCGCTTGCAGCAGCGCTTAGCTGATGCTGGAGTAATAGATAAAACCATCCTTGTGATTGCTGATGCATTTGATAGTCTACCGGCGGCTTTTATTGCACCATATGTTGGTTGTGCATTGGCAGAGAGTTTTTGGCGTCAAGGCAAAGATACAGTAGTGTTTTATGACGATCTTAGTGCACATGCCAAAATGTATCGAGAGCTATCACTTCTACTTAAGCAGCCGCCAGGCCGTGATGGCTATCCTGGCGATATGTTTTATATGCACTCTTCTCTACTAGAACGGGCTGGCAAGTTACGGCGCAATGGTGCTACGCAGACAGTCTTGGCAGCTGGCACTAACCCTACCGGCGATATCACCGGCTATCTATCTACTAGTCTTATTTCTATGACAGATGGGCAGATTGTTTTTGATGCTGAGACTATGGCTCGTAACATTCGCCCAGCTATTGATGTTAACCTATCAGTTAGTCGTGTCGGTGGACGCTCTCAAAGTCAGCAGTTTCAGAAACTGTCTAGAGCAGTTATCGCAAGGCTTGCCAATTACCGTGAAGCGCGAGATTTTGCTCGGTTTGGGTCTGACCAGTCAGAAACAGTCAAAAGTGAAATTGCACGTGGTGAAAAACTGTATGAGTTATTTACTCAATTGCCTAGCGAACAATACTCTGCCAAAGAACAATTTATTATGCTCGATGCTCTTATGCAGTCAGACAAACCCGAAGATGTCAGTATTGCTTGGCTAAAGAGTATTATTCATGATGTGGCCGGAGAAGAAATTAAGCCAGAGCAATATGTTAAGATTGCAGCAGAACTATTAAAGAGTAAGCCGGCGGTAAAACAATGAGTAAAAGCCAAGAAATGTACCGTCAGTATACCGACCTAGAAACCATCGAAGAGGTTACAAAGGTTTTTGAGAGTATTACCAGTATTCAGATTCGTCAGATACGTGACCGTGTAGTTGCTAGTCGCGACTTTTTTCACGAGCTCTGGAGTATGTATGTACAGTTGCGTGTAGATGCCAACTCGCCTGTGGCTAGCTTGCTACCTACTCGCAGTCTTAATCGTACAGCTGTTATTCTTATTAGCTCAGAAGATACACTGTCTGGCAGTATTGACGAAGAACTGGTGGACGAAGTACTTGGTTCGGTAAATGAACAAACCACAGACTTTTATGTAATTGGTAAAAAAGGCGCTAAATTATTGCGCAATAAAGGTGTAATACCTACCAGAGTTTATCCATTACCAGATATCACTAGGCCCGTTAACGTTGTGCCAATTATTTCAGCCACTCAAGATTATCGGACATGCGTGGTATATTTTGAGCAGTTTATTAATTTAACGACCCAACAAGTTCAGGTGTTTGAATTGGTGGGTGGTATAGCAAGGCTTAGTGAGGCCGAGGCTAATAAAACCAATACGACACTTATTTTTGCATCAGACTATATATTTGAGCCTTCTCTTGAGGAGGTAGTAACCTATCTAGAAAGTATGATGCGTGCCACCGCACTAACTGAATTAATCTTAGAATCGCGTCTGGCTCAACTGGCTAGTAGATTTCGTGCAATGAGCTCTGCTTCTACCGCGGCGGGCGAGCTAAAATCTGATGTATATAGAAGTTATCGTAGGCAGCAGCGCCAAAACCGAGATGCCGCTACACGAGTATTTGTAAGAGATAGAGAGGGGCTTATATGAAGCATAATCACGTAAGTAAATCACCTGCCCGGGGAAAAATAATTGCCGCTCGCGGTATTACCTATGAGTTAGAATTTGGTGAGATTTTACCGAAAATTGGTTCTATTTTGCGAGTGGCTAACGACCAACATTCGCGATTAATGATACTAGGCTATAGTGGTGCTACCAAGGCAGTTGTACTAAGTATTGGTGGGGATGCTGCCTTACCACTCGGATCATTCTGCGAGCTCTACCAAGAACAGCTACAAATACCAGTAGGCAAATCTACACTTGGTCGAGTATTTAACTCTCTGGGTGAAACGCTCGATGATTCTGCAGCTATTAAAAAGGTTCAGACCGCTCCTGTTGAGTTTGCGCTAGCCCCCAAAAATGCACAGACATACTCAGGGGAGATTATTGAGACTGGCATAAAAGCCATTGATTTCTTTGCACCATTTGTTAAAGGGAGAAAAATTGGAATTATTGGTGGGGCAGGCGTAGGCAAAACAGTGCTAGTAACTGAGTTAATGCACAATGTAAGTCAGACTGGTGCTGGTGCATCATTCTTTGTGGGTATTGGTGAGCGCATTCGCGAAGCACATGAGCTTTATGAAAATCTCAAGGGAGCAAATCTCCTCAAAGAAAGCGTTATGTATTTGGGGCAAATGAATGAGTCGGCAGCCGCCAGGAGTATGGTAGGGCCAACTGCCGCTGCAGCTGCACGGTGGTGGCGAGACAATCAAAAACAAGATGTACTTTTCTTCGTTGATAATATCTACCGATTCTTACAAGCGCGTAATGAACTCTCTATAATGCTGGGTGAGCAACCATCTGAGGGTGGCTATCAGCCTACTCTATTTACCGATCTTGTACGATTTGAAGACAGCCTAGATAGCAACGAGAATGGATCAATTACGTCGGTACAATCTATCTATATCCCAGCCGATGATATTAGCGACCCTGCAGTAGTAGAAATTTATCAACAACTCGACTCGGTAATTGTACTTAGTCGTGATGTAATGGAGCGAGGCATCTTTCCGGCAATTGATTTATTGGCTACTCAGTCTTCTTTGCTAACGACCGAGATTGTTGGCGAACGGCATTATATTTTGGCTACCCAGGTACAGGCAATACTCAGCAAATACAATGAGCTTCGTAACATTATCTCGATTATAGGTGAGGGCGAGCTCTCTCTTAATGATAGGAGTGATTATCAAAAGGCTAAGCGCCTAGTAGCATACTTTGCTCAGAATTTGTTTGTTGTGCAGCCACTTACTGGCAATGATGGTGAGTATGTGTCGCGTGAGGATATGCTTGCGGGTGTAGAAGAAATTTTGGCGGGCACGTAATACAATGCAGGCAAATACTAAGACAAACCAACTAAGTATAAAGATTTTTTCACCATTCGAAATCTTTTACGAAGGTCCGGCTGCTAGCCTATCTGCCAACACAGCTACTGGCCCTTTTGACGTACTCTATGGCCATGCTAATTTTATTGGTTTATTACAACAGGGCAAGGTAACAATACATACCCCATTTGGTCGTCGCAGCTACGATATTAATAGAGGTGTTGTAAAAGTACACAACAATTATGTAGTAGTATTTGCAAATATCTAACTGCTATATAACAAAAGTTTTACAATCTGTTGCCAATCTGCAAACGTAAGCGGTATAATAAAAGAGCTACCAATTTGGTTATTTACGCTAAATCCAAATTGTAAGAGAGCAGGAGATAGTGGAACAATCTAGCCCACAACAAATACCAAACGCACAGGTTTCGGCGAGCGCGGCTACAACATTTTCGGCAGAAGTTGCCAAAGAAAATGCTGTTAGCTCTGAGGCGTTCGAAAACAATCAAAGTGTGCTGTCTGCTCATCGCAGAGGCATACTGTTTCGAGCAATGTGGATTGTGCTTATTTTGCTATTACTCGCAGCTCTGGCATTTGCAGTATACATTACGGTGCGTTCGCGTGGTGGTATTGGTAAGACAATTACTGCGGCCGATAATTATAACCCGACCAACTTAAACGTATCTGGTGTTACTACTACTCCGCTCAATGGTCAGCTAACAGTAAATGGCAATCAATTAAACACAGGTAGTCTAACTGTACTCGGTACAATAAATGGAGCTGGCGATCTTAATATTGGCGGGAATGCTAACGTTGGTGGTACTTTGAGTGCTACCACATTACAAGGTAGCTTAAATGCGAACTTTATTACTGGCTCATTATCCTCTAGCTCTCTACCGAGTGATATTGCTTATCTCGACCACAACTTTCAGGCATTTACCGGTACGAATCAGATTTTTCGTAATACGAGTAATTCAATAGGTGCATTTGAGGTGCAAGATGCATCGGGCTCACCGATACTTAGTATCGACTCGGCAAATAACTTTGTTGGTATCGGTAGTAGTGCCCCTAACTACAATCTAGATGTTGAGGGTACTGGTAGTTTCTCTGGCCAGTTATTGGTAGGACCAAATGCTACACCGCAAGGTACTATTCTAAACGCCGGAGGATTGTTTGGTGGCAGAGATATTAGCAGAACTCTTACAACTCAACAGATTGTGTATCAGAATTCTATCAACAAAGGTATATATGCCGGGCTTGCTAACGAGTTACTTATAGAGCCAACCATAGACCCTGCAACTAACGACAATCTTTTTGCTGGCTCGTATTCTGCCCTGCAGACAAATGGCGCATTTAACTATGATCTCAATGGCGGTTCTCTGTCATCATATGCTCATAATGGTACAGGTACGGTTGATGTTGGAGTAGGTAATATATCGCTTGTTTCTAACTTGGGGGCAGGAACAATTAATCGTGCCAATGGTAATCTAGCAATGCCAGCTATTAATGCTGGTAATATTAATTCATACGTTGGCTATAATGCCTTTAATCCACAGCTTCTACCGTTTTTAGGATTTCCTAATGTTATTCAGGGTGGGACAATTAGTAAATATTTTGGCATCCAGGTGCTCGACACTAGCCCAGCAAGCCCAATTAATCAATTCTTAAACCCACTTGCAAATCTGGGTACAGTAGTAAATGCCAACATTAGCTCAGAAGGTACATATAGTCAGAACTTTTTTGAAGGCAAGGTGAAGATAGGTATTTGCTCTGGTAGTGAAACTTCGAACGTTTTATGTGGTTTTCTAGAGCCCCTAACCGGAGGTAATAAGCTGATTATAAATAACCCATCCACGGCTGATACAAATGCTACAATTCAAGTTACTTCTCGCGTTACCACAGATAAACCCCTGGTAGTACAGGGCACTGCGGGCCAAACTGGTAATCTTACTCAATGGCAAAACTCCACAGGTACTGCGCAGAGCGTTATTACTGCCAATGGTAGTGCCGGCATAGGTACAAACTCTCCAGGTGCCTTTCGACTGAATGTAACCGATGCTTCTACGACGAATGTTGCTCAGTTTAATGGTTCGGCTGGTACGCAATGTACTGTAGTTACTGGGACCGGCTGGAGTTGTAGCTCTGATGAAAAACTAAAAACCAATATTCTCTCTGTCAATAACGGCCTCGATGTTATCTCGCAATTGCGAGGTGTTACCTTTAACTGGAAGAGCGATCCTGCCGGTATACAACAAGATGGCTTTATCGCTCAAGAGGTAGCTAAAATTTTGCCAGAATTAGTTAGCACGGACAATAATGGCAATTTAAGCCTTAATAAAGATGGTATTTTGCCTTACCTTGTAAATGCTGTGCAGCAGCAACAAACACAAATTGACGCACTAAAGAATGGCAATCAAGTAGCAAATGCGGTGTTCTCTGGTGGTATTGTTACGACCGATACTGAGTTTCAGGGTAATGTAACGTTTGCGGCATTAGTAAATCATCAAGCCGATGTAACATTTTCCAAGAATACCACATTTAACGGTACTGCTAGCTTTAACGATGTAATAGCCGGCAGTAGTGCAAATCGCGGCAGAACTTCTTTGGCCGCTGGTGCGACGGTTCTGCAAGTTGGCGTCACAGGTGGACACAGTGGGTTACCCAACGTACAATTAACACCGCTGAGTCAAATAGACGGAAATTATTGGGTGTCTAATTCAGGGCCTAATGGCTTTAGTATTCATCTAGAAAAAACACAAGCGACGACAGTAGAGTTTAATTGGTTTATAATTGATTAATAATATAGAGGAGTAGAAATGGCAACGCAAAAAGAAGTAACAATTAAACGGTTCGATATAGTAAGTGTTGGTAAGATTATGGCAGCAATTTACGGGCTTATAGGGATTATTATTGGGGTAATTTATTTCTTTATTATTTTTGCTATCGCGATTGCTGCCGGAGCTAGCTCTAATAATCTAGTTTTAGGCATCGTTGGTGGCTTAGTGGGTGGTTTATTGCTCGGTGCAATCTTTGTTGGTATATATATTCTTATCGGTTTTATTGCCGGTATTATTATTGCTGGTCTTTATAATGTAGTAGCCAATCGCTTTGGTGGAATAAAAGCCGAAGTTGAGTAAAAATAGCTTGCACTCTATCTGGAACTACCCTATAATTAAAGTACCTCATAAGCTTTAATAGCTTATCTTTTTATTTGATTTACAAAAGGCTTTTAACGTTTAATGGCAGAAAAAAAACCACAATATAGTGCTGAGCAGATTCAAGTCTTAGAAGGCTTAGAGCCTGTTCGTAAGCGCCCTGGGATGTACATTGGTGGCACAGGCAAAGAAGGTTTGCACCATCTTGTCTGGGAGTTGGTTAATAACTCTATAGATGAGGCTATTGCTGGCGAAGCCAAGAATATCGAAGTTATCTTGCACAATGATGGCTGGGTGAGTGTTATCGATGACGGTCGCGGTATTCCGGTCGATAAGGTAAAGGCAACGGGTAAGTCAGCACTCGAAACTGTACTTACGGTGCTTCATGCTGGTGGTAAATTTGGTGGGGGTGGCTATAAAGTATCAGGTGGTTTGCACGGCGTTGGTGTTAGTGTAGTAAACGCTCTCTCTACCGATCTTAAAGCAGTAGTCTGGAAAGACGGCTATGAATACACACAAGAGTATAAGGGTGGTGTACCAACTGCAGATATAAAGAAAGGTGCAAAAACTACAAAGCAAGGAACGTCTATTAGTTTTTTGGCAGACGACAGTATATTTGAATCGACCAAATTTAGTTATACTACGGTGCTCGATTATTTGCGTCATCAAGCCTATTTAACAAAAGGCGTACGCATCTCACTTAGTGATGAAGCCAATAACAAAACCTATGGATTTTACTTTGAGGGTGGTATCCGCAGTTATGTAGAACATCTTAATAAAGGTAAAGAAGCACTCAATGTACCGGCCTTTTATGTAGACAAACAGGTAGGTGAAGTCAATGTCGAGTTAAGCTTACAATACTGCGATAGCTTTAACGAGCAGCTCAAAGCCTTTGCCAATAATATCTTCACTCCAGACGGCGGCACTCATGTTGTTGGTTTTCGCTCGGCTCTAACACGTGTTATTAACGATTACGCTCGCAAAAATGCTCTTATTAAAGAAAAAGAAGACAACCTTACTGGTGATGATGTGCGTGAAGGTCTTACTGCGGTAATTTCTGTTAAGCTACCAGAGCCACAATTTGAGGGCCAAACCAAAAATAAGTTGGGCAATCCAGAGATTCGTACTGTTGTAGAGAAGGTATTAAATGAATATCTTAGCTACTATCTCGATGAGAACCCTAATGAAGCTAAAAAAATAATCGGTAAGGGCTTACTGAGCTCACGTGCTCGCATGGCCGCCCGCGCCGCCCGCGACAGTGTAATTCGCAAAGGTGCTCTCGAAGGTATGACACTTCCTGGCAAACTAGCCGATTGTAGTAGTAAAGACATGACCAAGTCTGAAGTATATATAGTAGAGGGTGATAGCGCCGGTGGCTCTGCCAAGCAGGGTCGAGATAGAGAATTCCAGGCAATTTTGCCGTTGCGCGGTAAGATTTTGAATGTTGAGCGTGCCCGGCTAGATAAAATGCTTGCCAATAATGAGGTTAAAAACTTAATTATTGCCTTGGGTACCGGCATAGGCGAAACCTTTGATATTGGTAAATTACGGTATGCCAGAATAATTATTATGACTGATGCTGATGTTGATGGTTCTCATATTCGTACATTGTTACTAACATTGTTTTATCGTCATTTTCCAGAACTCGTTAAGGGAGGCAATATTTACATTGCCCAACCTCCACTATTTAAGGTAAGTAAGGGTAAGGCTGCATACTGGGCGTATTCAGACCAAGAGCGCGATGAAGCTATTGCTAAGATATTGCAATCTATTGAAGAAAAACAACCTGCCAATAAACAGTCCAATACTGCAGAAACCAAGACTAAGCCAGAGGTTATTACTGCCGAAGACTTGGCCAACTATGCCGAGAGCGCTGTAGAGGTGGAGGGCGAAGAGGAACTAGTAGAAGAGGATAACCCTATTAAGAAGGCAGGTATTAATATTCAGCGTTATAAAGGTCTTGGTGAAATGAATGCCGATCAGCTCTGGGAAACCACCATGGACCCACAAAACCGTGTACTTCTAAAAGTAACTGTTAGCGACGCCGAAAAAGCCGATGCAATATTTAATAAATTAATGGGTGAAGAAGTGAGTCTTCGCAAAAACTTTATTCAGACTCATGCGAAGTCAGTAGAGAACTTGGATATATAATATGGCAACCAAAGATAAACCAGCTAAGAAACAGCCAGAACAAGAAGTAGACTTGCTTAATATCGGCAAGCTAGAAGATCGTACTATCGAAAATGAGATGGAAAAGAGCTATCTCGATTACGCTATGAGCGTAATTGTTTCTCGCGCACTCCCAGATGTTCGTGACGGCCTAAAACCGGTACACAGGAGAATTCTCTATGCTATGAACAATCTCGGTCTTCGATCTGGCTCTAAATATCGTAAGTCTGCTACTATCGTTGGTGAAGTACTTGGTAAGTATCATCCTCATGGCGACTTAGCAGTGTACGATTCTATGGTGCGTATGGCACAAGACTGGGTAATGCGATATAGATTAGTAGATGGACAGGGTAACTTTGGTAGTATGGATGGCGATGGAGCTGCTGCCCACCGTTATACCGAAGCCAGAATGACCAAAATTGCTGAAGATATTCTTACCGATATAGACAAAGATACTGTTGATTTTATGCCTAACTTCGATGGCAGCCAACGTGAACCAAAGGTGTTACCAGCTAAGCTACCCAACTTGCTTCTAAATGGTGTACAAGGTATTGCTGTAGGTATGGCTACCAATATTCCTACGCATAATCTTGTTGAAGTAGTAGATGCTGTTATTTATCTTATCGATAATCCAGAGGCTGGTGTAACCGACCTTATTAAAATAGTAAAGGGTCCAGACTTTCCAACTGGCGGAGTAATTTTTGATGACGGCTCTATTGCCCATGCCTACGGTACTGGTCGGGGCAGCATTACTATGCGCGCGGTTGCCAGTGTAGAAGAAGAAAAGAATGGTCGCGAAAAGATTATTATTACCGAAGTTCCGTACCAGACCAATAAATCTACTCTAGTCGAAAAAATTGCTGAGTTGGTTAGGGATAAAAAAATTGTTGGTATCTCTGACTTGCGAGATGAGTCTGCCAAAGAAGAAGTTCGTATTGTTATTGAGCTCAAAAAAGACGCTTTCTCTAACAAGATCCTCAACCAGCTATATAAAATGACTTCTATGCAGACTGCATTTCATGTAAATATGCTCGCACTTGTTGATGGCATACAGCCTCGCGTTCTCAACTTAGAGATGGTATTGCGAGAATATCTCAAACACCGACAGGTAGTAGTGCGTAGACGTACTGAGTTTGAGCTAAAGAAAGCCGAAGCTAGAGCACATATTTTAGAGGGTTTGCGTATTGCACTTGATCAAATCGATAAAGTTATATCGACTATTCGCGAATCAAACAGTCAAGATGAGGCTCGTCAAAATCTTATTACCAAATTTAAGCTGAGCGAGATACAGGCTAACGCTATTTTGGCTATGCAGCTCCGTACACTAGCTGGCTTAGAGCGCAAAAAGATAGAAGATGAATACAATGCTTTGCAAAAACTTATTAAAGAGCTGCAAGAGATACTTAGTAGCGAAGCAAACATTTTAAAGGTTATTCGCGAAGAGCTAGAAGAAATGAAAGAAAAATATGGTGACAAGCGCCGTACTCAAATTGTCAAAAAAGCACTAGGTAACTTTTCTGACGAAGATCTTATTCCAGATGAGAACTCGGTTATTAGCCTTACCAAAGGTAATTACATAAAGCGCATACCTGCCGATACCTATGCTAGCCAAGGCCGCGGTGGTAAGGGCAAAATTGGTATGAGCACCAAAGAAGAAGATGTGGTAATGCATGTCTTACAATGCCGTAGTCACGACACCATCTTATTCTTTACGAGTCTGGGGCGTGTATTTAAGTTAAAAGTGTATGAGATTCCTGCTGCCTCGCGCACTGCAAAGGGACAAGCTATTGCTGGGGTTATTAATCTCAGCCCAGACGAACGTGTAACGTCTATGCTAACACTAAGTAAAGACGATACAGCTCAATTCTTATTTATGGCTACCAAGAATGGTGTTATCAAAAAGACTGCCGTGAGCGACTTTTCCAATATTAGAACCAACGGTATTATCTGTATTAAATTAGATAGTGGTGATGAGCTCAATTGGGTAAAGAAAACTTCTGGCAAAGATGATGTCATTATTTCTACTGCCAAGGCGCAGGCAATTCGATTTTCTGAATCCGATGCCCGACCAATGGGTAGAGCTACCCGTGGTGTACGAGGTATTCGTCTGCGTAGTGATGATAGTGTAGTTGGTATGGATGTACTGAGTGGTGAAGAAGGTATTATGTTGGTGGTTATGGCAAACGGGTATGGCAAAATTACCAAAACTCAGCAGTTTACCCGTCATAATCGTGGTGGTGTAGGTATTAAAGCTGGTGTTGCAACTACCAAGACAGGCAAGGCTATCGATGTGCGCGTGTTGCACAACACTCAAGATGACGTTTTGATTATTTCTAAGCAAGGTCAGGTAATCCGATTACGCCTAAATGATATACCAACGATAGGTCGAGCTACCCAAGGTGTGCGCATTATGCGAATGGCTGAAGGCGATAGCGTAGCCTCTCTAACCGTTCTACCAGATACACCGGCAGAAACTAACGAAGCAGAAGAAACTCAAAAGTCAGAAGCCAAAGAGCCAAAGCACTAATTCTTACTTGGTTTCTAGCGCTATATTCGCTATACTAATATAAAAGTTAGAGGGGAAGAGTGTGAATGTAACGTTTTATTTGATAGTTCCGTTTGTAACTTGGGCAGTGGCTCAGGCTATTAAGTTTTTCTTAGCATTAGTTCGTGGTGATGTAGATTTGCGTTATTTGTACGCAAGTGGAGGTATGCCCTCGGTACATTCGGCGGTAGTTACTAGTCTTGCTACTTGGGCATTAATTGCAGGCGGCCCCAACAATCCGCTCTTTGGGTTTGCTGCAGTGCTAGCCGCTATCGTTATGTATGATAGCTTTGGTGTGCGTCGTAGTGCTGGAGAACAAGCCAAAACCATTAATAAATTAATTGCCGATCTTTCTAAGACTGGCGGGTTAAAGAATGCTGACGACTACAGCCAAATGCGAGAAATATTGGGCCACAAACCACTCGAGGTAGTTATTGGTTCTATTCTAGGGTTTGTTATTGCCTGTTTGTTTGGTTATCAAACAGTGTTTCCTTACTTTAATGTGTTTAATACTGCTCTCGCTGCTCCACAAGCCAAAGCAATTATGATAGCAGCCGGTGGTTTTGCATTAATTAGTGTAGTAGTTTTCTTTGTAATTCAGTCGCTATACAAGCGGGTAAAAAAAGCCACTAGCTATAACTTTTATTTACTCTGTACTAATTTAGGCGCAAGCTTACTCGTTGCCATACTAGCGTTTCTTTATTATGAAAATGTTTCTTATCCGTATGGTTTATTTAGTTTTGTATTTATTGGTTTGGTATGGCTCGCTGGTGTAATTTTCTGTGTAATACAACTTGTTCAAACTGTTAAATCAAACAAAAAGCCTGTACACGAACTTAAAAAAGAAGCTTGGCTTAAAAAAGCCGGCAAAAAACGCTAATTCTAATCTGAACAAAAGTATTGACTTAGAGATAAGATATACGGTACAATTACTCCAGATTGATAGCTCTCTATCAGAAAAACAAAACGGTCAATTTGTAACGACACAAGATAAATTGACTGAGTTTTGTTTTTTTGCGCGTAAATTGCGGGGAGATTTCAAGATCATTGATATGTAAAATGTGTCAGCAGCTTTGTAGATGTACAATCTACAGGGTAACCTGTAATTTCTTTTGAACAATAACGAACCAAAAGTTCGGTTCAAACATCACCATTTGGTGAGTCTCAGATTTATCTGAGATCTCTATTTTGAAAAGTTTACTTTTCAATTTTTTGGAGAGGTTGATCCTGGCTCAGGGACTAATTATGACCGCTGGCGGCTTGCCGCCAAAAGAAATAGTTGTCTTTGTGGTCTTGATCACTTTTCTTTTTTGGAGAGTTTGATCCTGGCTCAGGATTAACGCTGGCGGCATGCCTAATACATGCAAGTCGAACGAACTTTTTAAGAAATTAGATTTTAGATATTGGAATCTAGTGAATTTTATATTCGCTAACTTCCAGCAACTAAGCTCTAAAGGACTAAATTGTTAGTGGCGGACGGGTGAGTAACACGTTGGAACCTGCCCCAAAGTAAGGAATAACTGCCCGAAAGGGTAGCTAATACCTTATAATATCCAATTTATTTGGATTAAAGCTTTATGTGCTTTGGGAGGGGCCTGCGTCTGATTAGCTAGTTGGTGAGGTAAAAGCTCACCAAGGCGACGATCAGTAGCTGGTTTGAGAGGACGACCAGCCACACTGGGACTGAGATACGGCCCAGACTCCTACGGGAGGCAGCAGTAAGGAATCTTCCACAATGGGGGCAACCCTGATGGAGCAATGCCGCGTGCAGGATGAAGCGTTTCGGCGTGTAAACTGCTTTTATCACCGAAGATTATGACGGTAGGTGAAGAATAAGGACCGGCTAACTACGTGCCAGCAGCCGCGGTAATACGTAGGGTCCAAGCGTTATCCGGAATTACTGGGCGTAAAGCGTCTGTAGGCGGTTTTTCAAGTCGGGTGCGAAATCTTGTGGCTCAACCATATAGATGTTGCCCGAAACTGAAAGACTAGAGGTAGGTAGAGGCAAGTGGAACTTGCGGTGTAGGAGTGACATCCGTAGATATCGCAAAGAACACCAATGGCGAAGGCAGCTTGCTGGGCCTTACCTGACGCTCAGAGACGAAAGCGTGGGGAGCGAACGGGATTAGATACCCCGGTAGTCCACGCCGTAAACGATGATCACTATGAGTATGGAGATTCGACCCTCTGTGCTCAGTAGCTAACGCGTTAAGTGATCCGCCTGGGGAGTACGAGCGCAAGCTTAAAACTCAAAGGAATTGACGGGGACCCGCACAAGCAGAGGAACATGGGGTTTAATTCGAAGCTACGCGAAGAACCTTACCGAGGCTTGACATCCTAGGAAGTCTATGGAAACTAAGACGTGCCTTTTGGAACCTAGTGACAGATGCTGCATGGCCGTCGTCAGCTCGTGTCGTGAGATGTTGGGTTAAGTCCCGCAACGAGCGCAACCCTTGTCGTTAGTTATATTTTCTAACGAGACTGCCCGGGTTAACCGGGAGGAAGGTGAGGATGACGTCTGGTCAGCATGGCTCTTACGCCTCGGGCTACACCCGTGTTACAATGGCCACTACAACGCGCTGCCAAACCGTAAGGTGGAGCAAATCGCATCAAAAGTGGTCCCAGTTCGGATTGAGGGCTGAAATTCGCCCTCATGAAGTTGGATTTGCTAGTAATGGCAGGTCAGCCATACTGCCGTGAATACGTTCCCGGGTCTTGTACACACCGCCCGTCAAATCACGAAAGTTGGGAGCAGCTGAAGTACCATTTAATGGTCCTACGCTGAATCCAGCGATTGGGGTTAAGTCGTAACAAGGTATCCGTACCGGAAGGTGCGGATGGATCACCTCCTTTCTAGGGAGAAACAATGCAGCAATGCATTCCTCGAACATTAGAGTCGAGGCCAGAAAAAGTAGTTGAGCATTCAATGTATTGAGTCGCTCCTGCCAATTCTGCGATTACTTCTAGGTCGATCTCTAACTATTGTTAGGGCAAATTTACAACTGTCTGCTGACACATTTTACAGATCAATAACAAAAAGCACTCGAATTATTTGAGTGCTTTTTGTGTAGAGATTGTCTATATTATTTTACGCCACCAAATACAGCTTTTAGTTGGTCGGTAATTGGTGCAGTAATAGAGTTGCCTATTCCTGTAACAAAGAAAATGCCAATTAAGATAAGGGCTAGACCAAAAAAAAGAATAAACGTATTTGTTCCCCCGGGGAACCAACCTTCTACGAAGTCAATGTAGCCGGTAAAGTTATAAATATTGCGTCGAAACACCACAATTACAACACCAATAACTATCATAAGTAGACCAAGAAATATCGAACCAAGCATAAGTAATATTCTAACATACTTCAATCAGAAATTTTTTTGTAATCCAACTCGACAGATATGTTACAGTAAAGACGTATGACAACAACAGATGATATAGCAGATAAGCCAAGCACTAAAACACTAAAGAAGAATCACCAACTCGTTAAGTGGGCAATTATTCTTTTCTGTATCGTGGGTTTCTTTGTTTTGGCGATAGGTATTGATATTAAGTTAGAAGATATATATAAAGACACGGGCTACACAAAGGAGTTCGAAAATAATTTCCTAACCAGCTGTCAAGCTCAGGGTAGCTCATCTTCTGATTGTAGTTGTATATATAGGCTATTAAAACAGAAATATACATACGACCAGGCCAAAAAATTTGATGCAGATCCACAATCTATTGAAACAAAATTAGCCCTAGATAAGATAATTGGAGAATGTAAACAGCGATAAAACAAAAAAAGACCCATGTTTGAGTCTCTTTTGGTGGAGCTAATCGCGCAGCTTTCAAACACAGACAGATAACAAGAAAACATGAAATTACTTGAAATACTGAATTCTATTCAGAATCCTGATTCATGTCTTCCAGGAGGCGGAGCAGGGCGTCGGCTAGTTGCTGCATGTCAACGTCTTTCTTGTACGTCGGCTTCAGGATGACTTGCTTGCTCGGCCGAAAGAGTGAGGGATCACTCGTCCGATACTCCACAAAGTGGTGATTATCAGTGACGTGATAAAGCTCTTGGCGTACTCGACGAATACGGAAGTGATCTTTGCCTGGTTGTTTGGTGTCTGACTTTGGCATTACACGATCTATTGTCGCGCCGATGCAAGGAAAAGCCAAGGCTCGCAATTATCCCTTAAGCCTTTCAATCAGCAATTCGAGAGAGGTATCTGCTCCCGCCCATGTAAGCGCATAGGATTGACCAGAGTATTCCGTTCGTCCAATTTCAGACAACATTTTATGGACTTCTTGGACCAACTCTCTAGCGAGCTCTGTGCCTCTGTCGCTTAGGAAGAAGAATTGATACTTAGACTCTTTGCCTTTCTTGAGATGTGACAACTGTGAATGACGTAGTTCCATCAATTCGTCATACTTCTCTTTGAGCTCGCAAACTTCTTTTGTTGAAACTCCAAGTTTGTCTAGGCCCCAACTGTCTTTTCTCTTCTCAAAGTATCTAGCAAGTCCAACAACAATTGAGGACGATAGGCTGTCTAGAAGTATTTGGAGAGCTAGGTTGTATGCATCATCTCGAACATTAACAATTTCAAAAATTTGATCGTAACAATCAAGCGCATAACTGATCTTGGCTAGATCTAAATTCAAGTAGATCCAGGCGGCGTACTCAGGGGTTACTGGCTCAGACCTCTCTTTAGTCTGTTCTTTGTGTGCGCCGGCGTACTCACGGGCGTATTTTTCAAATCCGTCTTTATAGAACGCCCGCAAGTTTTCACCCTTCCTGAATAGGAAGTGATCTTCGGTGTCAGTCCCGTCTTTCTTAACGTACCTCAAGCCCACCACTATCGAATCCGAGATGGAACTTGGTATTGAGATATTTACAGCCTTTAGCTGTCCATCATCTTGTCGCGGACTAATGTTGAAGCTTTTGAGGAGGGCCAGCACATCTTTGCCATAGTCTGTTTTAGACCCAGAATAGACGGCGTCAGTTATAGCCTTGAGTCTTTGGTATGCGATTACTGAATCAGGGGTTTCCTTTGAATGGTATGAGCTGGATGTTGACATGGGTATGCGACTGTGCGAAGTCGTAATTAGGAGCAAACCAGCATTAATGGTGGTTGCTTTAAGATACAAATAAATTCATGGTGGAGCATCGGGGATTCGAACCCCGGACCCCCTGCTTGCAAAGCAGGTGCTCTAGCCAGCTGAGCTAATGCCCCGTATTGTAAATATTTTTCTGGTGGGCACGCCTGGAATTGAACCAGGGACCTCGTCATTATCAGTGACGCGCTCTAACCATCTGAGCTACGCGCCCGCGTTTACGGGATTTTCTACACTATACGACTTATAAAGTTTGCTATATTCGAGCGCAGCTGTTGTTTATGGATAAATGCTACGCATTTCTCGCCATCTGAGCTGCGCGCCCTTTTGAATTGATCAAAAGTAACTTGCATATTGTAGCGCATTTTTGCAGTTCTTTCAACCATTAGCCAGATAGCACAGATTTATCTAAGACATAAAAATCCTCGAGTTTCCTCGAGGTATAATCTACACCAAGACAACTTGTCGTACGCAGGCCATTCGGTTGCGCCGGCCAACAAACATACAGAATTGAGAGGGTATAGCATCGCTAACACATACGATAGCACAATTACCACTGCTGTAGCCAAGGTCGTAATTTTTGGGCTTCCCCACCCAAAGATTAAACAAACTTAGTGCATCTACGCTGTTCCGAGCCAAAACAGGCATTACGCTGCCATTGAGGGCAACGTGATGAAACCGATATCCCTTCTCGAGCCGGCGTGCTACTTTTGCCTCCAAGAGCTCTGTACGGGTCTGACGTTTCGTCCGCCGAGACATGGCGTTTCTCCCTCTGGTGCTTTTGGGCACCACGAGCCAAACACAGTTGCGAAAGTTTCCTCCTCTGGGTATTACACCCGTTAGACACTTGCAGTATATCTTTTGTGTTCTAGTAATGTCAATTTCGCTACGTGGTAAAATAGAACTATGAACAGCCCGTTTATCTACCAGGCAGATATCAATAACAAATTAACTGGCAACAGTATGGCAATAATTCTAATGCCAGATATATTTGGTATTACCGATTATGCAATGGCAACTATGCAAGAATTTGCCAAAGTACTACAAAAGCCGGTGTATATGTTTGACTACTTCTATACACTTACTGGCGCTACAAACAAATTCTCACCAGAAGAGATTGATGAAGCTGTTAGTTTAATGCAGAAAATGCGTGGTGAAGATTTTGTGCCAGCATTTAATAAAGCCGTAGACGCTATTCGTCAGGAAAATCCGAGTATTAAACAGATTTGTGTAATAGGTTTTTGTTTTGCGGGCTGCCTAGCTTACTTAACCGGCACAGAACAGGCGGTAACTAAAATTGTATCGTTCTATGGGGCAGGAGCACATACACCAGACTATTATCAAGCACAAACACCAATAGAAGTCTTGGTAAATGCGCGCAAAAATGACCCAACTTTAAAGGTCTTATCTTTTTATGGCACGCAAGATGAGTCAATTCCCGAAGAAGATAGAGATAAGACCAAGCAAGAGCTAAAAAGCGCTAATGTGTCCTACTTGGCCAAAGAATATAGCGCTGGTCATGCATACTTTCAGCCAGGCCGGCCCAATTATAACGAAAGTGCCGCTAGCTCTTCTTGGCAAGATCTAAAAGATTTTATTAACTAAACTAATAAATTCTTATAGCTTTGTAGGTTCTCCTGGGCTACAATATAAGCATAAGTAGTTTTTGAGTAATATATGGATCAACCAGGACAAAATTCTGTTCAGGGCGAGCAGCACAATAGCAATTCTCATTGGTGGTTGTTTTGGCTACTAGTTGGTCTTGCTGTAGTATTTTTACTTATACTCATTATACTGCGTGGTCTCTGTACTGATGTGTGGTATATTCGTTTGTTAGGTTTGAACAATGTGCTGTGTAACGAAACTACTATTAGCGGCAATCAGCCTAAGAATATGTCTGTACTTTCGTTAAATGGTAATGAGCTCAGTATTTCTGGTGGTAACTCTATAACATTACCACTCAATGTTAATAGTCAACCGGGACCATCTGGAGCTAATGGTTCTAAGGGTACGCCGGGCATAGCTGGATCTACTGGTCCAACTGGTCCATCGGGCCCGACCGATCCATGTGTAGTTGCTGGCACATATTTTTGCCAAAATGGTAACAGCTACGGAGCTACAGCACAGCTCGGTACTTTAGATAATCAAGATCTGCAAGTAGTTACGGCTAGTACTAATTCATTAAAAATCGATGCACTTGGAAACATTATCCCAAACAAACTGGCCACGGTGGGTGGTTTTGGGCAATCAAGCTTTAGCGGTACATCTGATAGTAATTTCGTAATTCCAACAGGGGGTTTTGCCCCAGGTGCTTCAACATTTACTAATTCTAGTGCTAATATTTTACAAACCGAATCGGCAACTATTATTGACTCTAGCTACAATATTGGTTGGGCACACAACTCAACGCTAAATGGTACAGGCTACAATCTATTGTATAGTCTTGGAAGCAATATTACCGGTGGATACGGAATGGTAGGCCAGTTTGTTGGAGCTACAGTAAATGGCTCTAGTAACCTAATGGGTCAATTTGGTAGTTTTGGTGGTAACCTTACGGTTACTGATAGTTCAAATATACTGGGTGGAGCAGACGGAGGAAGTAGTATTACTAATAGTAGTAATGCTATTGTTGGTCTACAAGGTAATTCTACTATTAATTTTGGACTAAATAGTCTCATAAGAATCAATGCTGGAAGTGCAACAAATGTTGATACTTCAATAATTCAGGCTAATAATGGAACTTTGTTAAACCTATCTAGAGTTACTGCTAACGGTTCGAACATAAACCTTAGCGGAGTTTCAGACAGTGCATTTATTGGTAGTGATATAAACATTACCAATACTACTCGTTCAGCTATGACAGGTGTATCTGTAACGGCTTCAGATACCACCAATACAAATGCAACAGGTTTTGTATTAGGATTAGACAACGTAGACTGGTCGAATATTAATGGCTTTAGTACCAACATTACTGATAGTAGTTGGTCGAATATCATGGCAAATGGTCCGATAGCAGGTATTGCTACTATTCAAAATCTTTCGCATTTTACTGGAGGATTTCAGGGATCGGTTTCAATTAATGGGATATACGGCGGTGCAGGTAATATTGTTGAATCTGTTGTAAATTCTTCAGGTGGATTGTATGGTGGAATCCATCTAGCTGATGTGAATAATGCAATGAATTGGTAGGTACGCATGGAGGTTACTGTAATAATGATGTTCCTTTGGGGCCATTTGGTTGTGATGCCGGCTATAATATTAGGTTTGATATTCATGATAGTGGAGGATTGGTTGGAAATTCACGATGGACAAACATCTATTCTTCCAACCGAGATTTGTTGAATGTCGACACTAGCGATCCGCTAGCTGTCACACCATCGAGCCTTACTAATGTAGACTACAGTATGGTAATAGGCCAAGACCTCACGCTTAGCGGGTTAAATCACTCATTATTTATTGGTAATAGTGCAACTATTTCTGATGTTGGGGCCGGACCATATGACTATTCGTTTATTGGTTCTGATAGTGTTGGCAACATAAATACTCGAATAAATAACAAGGGTAATGATAGCTGGGTGAATATTTCTGGCGGTAAATTTGGTATTGGTACAAACGCACCCGCTAACAAGCTTGATGTTACTGATACGAGCGACGACACACCTGCTAGCTTTACGGGTACGAGTGGTACTTGTACTGTAGACACCAATGCAGGCTCGCTCAGTTGTGTTTCAGATGCCAAACTAAAAACAAATATATTAAGTATTTCTAATGGACTAGACGTTATTAATCAACTTCAGGGAGTTACTTACAACTGGAAAGTTAACCCAGAAGGTGATAAAGTTGCTGGTTTTATTGCTCAAGATGTGGCCAAAGTATTGCCAAATTTGGTAACGACTTTACCAGACGGAACACTAACTCTAAATAAAGAGGGTGTAATGCCATATATTGTCCAGGCAGTAAAAGAACAAAACGGTAACTTAGACAAAACTAACCAACAACTCTCTGAGCAAGGTATTAAACTTACTAGCCTAAGTGATGACTTACTGGCATTGACGAAGCGGGTAGACGAGAATACACAGCAACTCAAAGACCAACAGAATCAAATTGATAAGCTTACTCAGATGGTGCAGCAGCAAGCTAAAGATATTCAGCAGCTAAAAAATACCTCTCCAGTTACACCATAAGATTGTTTTTTTGCGTATCAAATAATAAGCATAAGTAATATATGTTACAATAAAACTATAAAGTAAAATTAGTTTTATATTATTAATAATGATGATTTTCTGAGCATGAGTTGGATTAACCATAGTTATACACGCATCGTTGCCGTATTTTTTGCGTTGGCAATCTTATTTACTCCGGCTGCCGTTTTGGCAGAAGGCCTATCTACTCAGTCGTATCAAATACAACCAGACGTGGTGGCTGGTGCTGCGGTGGTACTAAAAGACAATACAATTAGTCTCGCTGTGGCCGGTAATGAGCAATATCTGTATGGTGTTGCAGTAGGGTCGAGCGATGTGGTGATAAATGTTAGCGGCACGGCACGCCCCCCAATTATTACAGACGGACAAGCCAAAGTTGCTGCAACCGATATTAATGGCGAGATACAAGTAGGCGATCAGCTTACTGCTTCGCCAATTGCTGGGGTTGTAATGAAGGCTACACAGTCAACCCGTGTATTGGGTACGGCAGCACAAAGTTTTGCTACTGCAGGCAAAGACCAGACTACTCAAACTCGCGTCCTAACTGCTAAAGATGGTAATACTACAACTGCAAATATTCGTTTACTACCCGTAGTGGTGAACGTTAGTGATTACCAGTCTAGCTCACCATCTGTGCCGGCTGTATTATTGCCACTACAGCAAATACTGAATGGTGCTAGTGGCAAAACTGTATCTACCGAGAGAACAATTTTGGTAACCATTATTATCTTAATTGCCGTGGTGGTTTCGCTGGTTATTCTCTACTCTAGCGCCTCAAGCAGTATTCGCTCTATAGGCCGTAACCCAACCGCAAAGAACGCTATTTTCTTAAGTTTGTTACAAGTGGTAGGAATGATTGCGGTGATTTTTATAGTGGCGTTTGTTATCATTAAAATAATAATTCGAGGGTAAAATGGATCTTATAATTTTAGTAATTGGTGTATTTCTGGCAATTGTAGCTCTAATATTTGGTCTGCTTATCTTGGTGGATAAAAAAGAAAAGCCTTCGCAAAAAGATAGTGTCGAGCTTACTTCTGCGAAAGCCAAACGGGAGTTTGATGTTATTGTAGCTAACCAGTCGGCTAGCCTAGAAAAGTCATTACAAAATAATGCCGATAAAATTAGTAAGGCATTTATAACATCATTAGAGCAGGTTACTCAAAAACAGCTGTCTGAGTTTAGTGTAGCTACACAGTCTTTGCTAAAGCAAACAGTTGCCGATTTGCAGGCAACTGCCAAAGAAAATGATGCTGCTACCAAGCTAGCGCATAACGAGCTTAACGCATTAACAGCACAAGCCAAGGCTGATGCCATAAAGAAAGTCGATTCCCAAATCGCCGAGATAATGATTGGTTATATGGCTGATATTGCGGGTAATATAGATTATCAACAGCAAAAAGACTATTTATTTTCTTCTCTCGAGGCACACAAAGATGCACTCAAAAAAGATATTGAGGCAAGCGTAAAATAATGGCGTATAGACTACCCAATTCGTTCTCTAGCTCTCAGCAAATAGAAGCATTACTCAGTGAGGTAGAAAAACTTAAGCCGGCTGTTTTGGTCTTGCCTCAAAAATGGCCCACTCATTTGCAAGAATTTGCTCAGACAAATGCGATTGGTAGTCTAACAATTGCCACGCAAGCCAAATTGGTATCTTATCTAAAAGCATTATTATCATCGAGTCCGCAAATTTCACTCGTGGTAGCCAGTATGCCAAATGGCGAGGAGTTAAACGAACTCACTGGTTGGTTTCGTTCACATATTCATCCCCACACTATGATACATATTGCACAAAACAGCGATTTACTGGCTGGCTGTGTGCTACGCACCAGTGGGCAGGTGTACGATTTGTCATTGCGATCTAACTTGTTTGCAAATTCTGAAAAGTTAGTAGAAAGGTTGCAACATGCCTAAGGTAGAACCAAAAACACGAGTTACCAAGACTAAAGCTACTGCCGAGGTAGTGGCAGTACGAGAATGTATTGTGCTCACCACACCATTGGCTGGCGCACCAGTATTTGCAGAGGTGGTATTTGCTGGTGGAGCAAGAGGGGTGGTTTGGCAAATAGACACAGATGGCCTAGAAATATTGCTGCTAAATAATCAGCCCGTACGAGCTGGTGAGCTGGTAGCGTTGCAATCAGAAAGCATTAGCTTACCAGTAGGCAAAGGTATTGTTGGCAGAGTTATCGACCCACTTGGTAAACCGCTTGATGGCCGAGGCTATCTTGCTACCAGTAGCCAAGTACCATATTTTCGCAGTGCTCCTAATTTTCAAGAACGTGACGATCTTAACGAACAGCTCGTTACTGGTGTGAGTTATGTAGACACCTTGCTCCCTATTGTAAAAGGTCAACGCATTGCAATTATGGGAGATAGTAAGTCGGGTAAAACCTCGTTTATGACCCAAGTAGCAATTGCACAGGCTAAGTCGGGTAAATCGGTAGTATATGTATTAATAGCCAAACGTCGCATTGAAGTTAATCGACTAGTAGAGGTCTTTAAAAAAGCCGGGGTAATGCAACACATCACTCTCGTGGTAACAGTTGCCGGAGAATCATTGCCTCTTGGTGTATTAGCACCATACGCTGGTTGTGCGGTAGCTGAGTATTTCTGGCATCAAAAGAAAGATGTAGTAGTGCTATATGATGATTTTTCTAACTTTGCCAAACTCTACCGAGAAATGTCACTGTTACTTCGTAATAATGCTGGTCGTGAGGCTTACCCAGGTGATATGTTCCACGTGCAATCGGCTCTTTTAGAGCGAGCTGGCAAATTAAAAGCTACTGGGTTTAGCCAGACTATTTTAGTAGCAGGTGCAACGCCCAATAACGATCTCACCGGGTATCAGGCAACCAGCTTAATCTCTATGACAGACGGACAAATTGTGTTTGATACCGAAATATTACGTCGTGGTATAATGCCGGCAATTAATATTAACCTCTCTGTCAGTCGTATTGGTGGTCGTAGTCAAAATCCGACCATGCAACAGCTCTCGGCTAAGGTTATGCAAGAACTATCAAATTTTCGCAGTGCCGAAGAGTATACACGGTTTAGTGATCAGATGAGCGATTTTGCTCAGCAAGAGATAGAGATTGGACGACAACTAACAGAGTCGCTTAGCCAAGAACCAAATGATTTCTTCTCTTTGCCGCAACAAAGAGCAATGATAGAAGTTGTGTTGGGAAATAAAGGCGCTGGTCAGCTCGATATTGATAAATTAAAACGACTAGTACAGAAAAAGCTTCCTATTCATAAACCTCAAAGTGACGAAGTGGTAACCAAGTTAATCGCCAAGACGTTAAAGGATGGAGTGGCATAACCAATGAAGCAATCAACCCAACTTTTAAATGATCACCGTGACATTGTAGCCATTGAGAACACTACCCATATTTTCGAAAACGTCGCTTCTATTCGTATTCGTCAAATTAAAGAACAAGTTCTTGGGTCGCGTCAGTTCTTTAATCGCCTGTGGCTTATCTATACCGGATTACGTATAGAAAATAATCCAAATGTTATCGAAAACAAACGCCAAGTGCGTGTGTTGGTGAGTGCTAATGTTAATCTAGTTGGGTCAGTAGATGCATTATTATTACAACAAGCGCTCTATAGCTTCGACCCCAAAACTACCGACTTAATTGTTATTGGCGCACACGGCGAACACCTGTTATTAGAGCGCAACATTACTCCCACGTACAGTTTTCCTTTACCAGATATCACCAAGTCGTTACAAGTTGACCAAATTGTGTCAGTCTTACAACAGTACGAAGCTCCGATTGTTTACTACCCAAATTTTGTCTCTCTTGGCGACCAGCAGATTGTACACTTTGCGCTCATAGAGGCAGTACGCGACATGACCCAAGCCGAACGAGATGAGCGACCTGAGGGATTAATCTCTCCCGATGAATATATCTTCGAGCCATCGGCAGAAGAGTTTGTAGCCTATCTCGAGTCGATGATACTCGAGACAGTACTTACCGAAGTAATTCTCGAGGCAAGCTTGGCGCAATTTGCGAGCCGATTTACAGCGATGAATATGGCATCATCTGAGGCGCGTCGTATTGATGCCGATTTACTCCGACGTGCCTCGCAGGCTCGTCGCCATGAGCGCGATGAGCTAGATAGAAATTATCAACCTACCCAAGGAGTTTGGAAACGATGAATAAGATTACCGCTACTATCAAATCTGTCCATGGAGTTGTGGTTGATGCTACTTACGAAGGTGCACAGCCAAGTGTCGGGCAGTTACTGAGTTTGCAAGGCAAGCCAGATGTTAGATTTATGATAGTTTCGTTACTACCAGATGATATTCTGGTAGCTATTAATCTTTCAGAAGTTGTACTCTGCGCCGGAGAAGTTCTAACCGGAGTAGGCGATACATTGCAGCTACCTGTAGGTAAGTCGGTACTTGGCAGAGTTTTTAATGCGCTTGGTGAGACACTTGATAGTAGTGACCCTCTCAAAGATGTGAGTTATATTCCAGCTAGTAATGAAGATTCAACCGAGATTTCTGCTTCACAAAAATCCAGCCTTATAGAAACCGGTATTAAGGCAATTGATTTCTTTGCGCCGTTTGTACATGGTCGCAAAATTGGTATTGTGGGTGGTGCAGGTGTTGGTAAAACAGTATTAACAACCGAGCTTATGCATAACGTGGCCAAGTCGAGCCAGGGAATATCGTATTTTGTTGGTATTGGAGAGCGTATGCGAGAAGCTCGTGAGCTCTACGATACTCTCGATAATGCAAAACTACTTTCTTCTACAGTGATGTATTTGGCTCAGATGAATGAGAACGCCGCATTACGTTTTCTGGTAGGTAGAAGTGCTGCTGCCAGCGCTCGGTACATGCGTGATACGTATAAAAAAGACGTGCTTTTCTTTGTGGATAATATCTATCGCTTCTTACAGGCAGGCAATGAGCTTTCTACATTAATGGGAGAAGTGTCGTCTGAAGGGGGTTATCAGCCAACATTATTTACCGAGGTCGGAACGTTCCAAGAAAACTTAAGCTCATCTAGTAAGGGTGCAATTACTTCGGTACAATCTCTTTTTATTCCGGCTGATGATTTAACTGATCCAGCAGTAACTGAGGTATTCTCTCAGCTAGATTCGGTAGTAGTGCTAAGTAGGGCTATTATGGAAGAGGGTCGGTTTCCTGCAGTAGACTTACTCAATACAAGCTCAGCACTCCTTACTGCTGATATTGTTGGCGAAAGACATGTAAACTTGGTGAGGCAGGTACAGTCAGTATTGCAAAAATATCAATCACTCAAAGGTATTGTGGCAATTATTGGCGAAACCGAACTTTCGGCAGCAGATAGACGCGCGTACTACCAAGCCCGTGACTTAATGGAATTCTTTAGACAGTCAATGTTTGTTACCGAGCGTAATACCGGGGTAAAAGGGCAATATTTTACCAGAAATGAGACCCTGAAAGGTGTAGAAAAAATTCTTGCTAGCGAACCCAAACAATGAAGCTAAAAAAAACATTTTCTCTTACCGTTTTCTCGCCGTTTCAGACCTATTATGAAGGCCCGGCAACACTTCTATCAGGGGTAAACAAAAGTGGCCCGTTTGATATTTTAGCTGACCACGCAAATTTTTTATGTCTCTTAACGCCCTGCGAGTTAAACGTTGAGACCGCAAATGGCCAGCAAAAGTTTGCAGTGCAAAGAGGTATCGTAGAAGTTACCGATACTAACACCTATGTCTTTGTAAATATATAATTTTGTAATAAACATTACAGTATTTAATCTACAAAACTCTTGTGCTAACAAGTTAAAAGCATTAGAATAATAACAGGTGCCTTGTGCCTAGAGATGTTTTTGTATTAAGTAAAATTGGTGGCAGTGAAACCCGAAAATAATCCAAAAAGTAACTTTGCAGCCAATGCAAATTCCGGTCAAGAAAAGGCCGGTAATTCGCCGACTTCACAGAATATTTCTAACGAACTTTTTTCTTCTCGACTAATCCAGCAATCTCCACTAAGTGAGGAAGTTTTTACTAATAATACTGCCTCTCACACCTCTACTAACAGTCAGCAAGCCATTAAGCAGCATTCTGCCTGGCAACGTACTCGATGGGTGCGTATGTTGTTTTATACCGGTGTTGCAGTATTAGTATTTTTGTTACTGTTGGGTGGCTGGCTCTTCTTTACAAATAAGGGTGGTAGTAAGTCGAGTGGTCAGTTTGCCGTTACTTCGACAGATTTGGCTGGCTTAAATACAAACAAAGTAGCAAATGCTAATGGCCTTGTTATTGTAAATGGCAATACACAAGTTGCTGGGTCGGTTACAGCAAACACATTTAATGGTAGCGGTGCTGACCTTACTAATTTAAATGCCAATAATATTACTTCTGGTACGCTCAATGATGCTCGCTTGAGTGCAAATGTAGCACTGCTCAATAAGAACCAAACATTTACCGGTAATAATACCTTTACTGGGCAAGTAAGCTTACCCGCTGCAGTGCTCTTTGGCAATCTTCTCTACAGTTTTCCAGCGTCGCAACAACAAGGGTTTCTAACCAATGATGGCAATGGCAATCTTACTTGGGGTAATGCATCGGGCTGTATTACATGTCTAAATAATGGCGGAGATAGTTTTGGTGCACCTGTATCAATGGGTACCAATGACAATTATGCTGTTTCGCTGCGCACCAGTGGAGCCAATCGGCTCACCATTAGCCCTACAGGCTCAGCAGTATTTACTAGTACCGTTACCGCTACTCAATTTTTTGGTAATGGTGCGGGCTTAACTAATTTAGATGCAAACAATATTACCGCTGGCACCTTAGATTCAGCTCGATTGCCAGGTGCAGTTACCCTGCAAGGCAACACATTTAACGGAGCAGATCAGTTAGTGCAGTTAAATGCATTGGGGTATCTGCCAACACTCAATGGGGGAAATTTAACAAGTTTGAACGCTAGCTTTGTTACGAGTGGTACACTGGCCGATGCTCGATTGACTGCTAATGTTGCTTTGCTTGATGCTAACCAAACATTTATTGGTACTAATGCCTTTACGCAACCAATTACAGTGAATACCCTAACTCCAACCGGAGCTATGACCATTGGCGTTACTGGGCAAAACCTAAGCTTGCGCGGAAATGGCTCGACTAGTTGGACATCTACCACCGGTGGATTTACAACAACAGTTGGTTTTACCGGTGTGCCAACAGGGAGTGTGACGTATCAGTTTGATGCTGCGGCAACACCTGGTACCTACACTATCTGTACTACCGCGGGTGGTGCCTGTGGCGGTGGTGGCAGTGGTAATGTGAGTACCCCAGGCGGTACAGCTAATACTATCCCCAAATTTACTGCTGCCAATACTATTGGTAATAGTAATATTAGCGATAACGGTACAACCGTTACAATTGGCGGTACAACCTTAGTTGCAAACGCCACTGAATTGAGAGTAAACGGTGCAGCAGGTGGTTATGCTATTGACGCTACAGGAGATATTAATGCCGGAACCCATTTGCGTGTGGGTGGTAATATTGTGTGTGATAGTACTGGCTGTAACGCTAGTGGTGGTGGCGGGTTCTATATTCAAAACACCACGAGCCAGCAAAGTGCGGCCAATTTCTTTATTCAGTCTTCGAGTACGATTTTACCAACCGGAGTTATTAAGCAGTTGGGTGGACAAAGCTCTGATCTGCTGCAATTCCAAAGCTCGGGAGGTAGTACGATTGCAGAAGTTTATACTGGCGGTGGGTTTAATACTACTGATAAGTATTATGTAAACGGGCTGCAGATAAGTAGTTCTAATCTCAGCGATGGTACCAACTTGGCCAAACTAAATGCCAATCAGGCATTTACAGGTAATAATAGCTTTACCGGCACTATTTCTCAACAAAATAGTGTAGATTCGGTACACGAGTTGCAAATTATTAACTCAGGCGGCACCACTCTATTTAATATAGACAGTACTACCAATAAGGTTGCCATTGGGTCTGCCTCGGCTAGTTGGCCGCTCGATGTCACTGGTGATATTAATTCTAGTACTGGCCTGCGTATAAATGGTGTGTTGGTGTGTGATAGTAGTGGTTGTACGAGCACTAGTAGCGGCGGTATTAATAATGGTACCATTACCCAGGTAAATGCTAACTACAACATTCAGAGCTCTGATGTAAATGCGGTGGTTGGTGTACTCAAAGGTAAGGCTGCACAGGTGGCTGATTTGTTCCAGGCTCAAACGAGTGCTGGTACTCCAGTATTTAAAGTTGGTCAGGCAGGTCTAACAACTATTAATAACGGCATTACTCTCACTGGAGGCAATCAAACAATTCAGAATAATACCGGTGCACTCAACCTCACTGCCAGCAGTACAACGATATCGCTCAACAATACAACTACTATCACCAGTGGTGACGGTACAGGATTGCAATATGCCGCACACTACGCATATCAACCATTTTCATTGGTAGACAGAAACTATGTTGATAACGCGATTTCAAGTATTGTAATCGGGGCTTGCCCAACTTGTTTCTTAAATGGTGGTAATACATACGGTACGGCAGCATCACTCGGTACCAACGACAACTACACACTTACAATTAAAACCGCCAATACGCCCCGTATAAGCATCGGTACTAATGGTGGTGTAGCTATGCAAGGTAGCACAGCTAGTGGAAATTATTCAACCGCAGCAGGCGCTTCTCTTGCAAGTGGTGACTATTCGTTTGCAGTGGGTGGTGGTACTGCCAGCGGACTTGAGTCGTTCGCTGGGGGTTACAATGTTAATCCTATTACTGCTAGCGGCCGAGGCTCACTAGCATTTGGATCTTCAGACAATGGTGCTATTACTGCTGCTGGAGTGGGTTCTTTTGCTGGTGGTAATAATGCATCGACCGGAACGAATGCCCATTATAGTATTGCTTTTGGTTATAGTGCCACTACTGGTACCAATGCTATTGCATCGGCAGCATTTAATAGTGGTACAGCAACCGGTGCGTATTCGTTTGCGGCGGGTTGTAGTACTGCAAGTAATGACGAAGCATTTAGTATGGGCTATTGTGCTTTTGGCGGTGTTACGGCATTGGTTGCTAGTGGACGAGGCTCGTTTGTGGGTGGATTTGCTCAAAATGGTACAGTAACTGCCCAGGCTGATGGTTCATTTGCCTTTGGTGATAACGTTGCCGCCAATAATGTTAATGGTACCCGCTCTGTAGCATTTGGTTTGGGCTCTCGCGCCAATGCTACGGCCTCTATGGCAGTCAACGCTGGCCAAACATCTGGCGATTACTCATTTGCTGCCAACTACGCAACAGCAAGTGGGACAGGGGCGTCTGCTTTTGGTTCGACACTAGTTACCTCTAGTGGCGGCTATTCATTTGCTGGGGGATACGCAAATGTAGCAATAACATCAAGCAACAACGGATCTTTTGCTTTTGGTCGATCGGGCAGTTATACAATCAGTGCAACCGGAGAGGGATCGTTTGCTATTGGTGCATCACGCGACGGGGCAATTTTGGCTAGTGGTCTCGGCTCGCTCGCGGGAGGATCTAACTCTACTGCGAGTAATGAATTTGCAATTGCGTTTGGTAACGGTACCCAAGCAACTGGTGCATACTCTGCTGCTTTTAATAACGCCCGTGCTACAAATACAGGCGCCTTTGCAACGGGGAGCGGCACAGCTAGTGGCGCAGGATCTTTTGCAGGAGGGTATATTAGCAGTTGGGCGGTACCAATAACTGCCAATGGTTTAGGAAGCTTTGCTTATGGCCGAGCTCCTAGTTATGCACTAACTGCGAGTGGTGAAGGATCGATAGCACTTGGTTATTCTCGGGATGGGGCGATAACAGCAAATGGTAATGGTTCTTTAGCGGGCGGAACAAATTCTAGTACTGGCATAGGTGCAGAATTTGCTATTGCTTTTGGCACAGGTACTCAAGCAAATGGAGCATACTCTGCTGCCTTTAATAACTCAATTGCAAGTAATACAGGTGCATTTTCAATTGGTAATGGTACTGCCGCAGGAATAATGTCATTTGCAGGTGGTGAAAATGGTACTCAGGCTTATGCGCGACGTTCATTTGCTTTTGGTAGCAATGTGAAGGCGAATAACTCTACCGGTGAAGGTTCGATTGCCTTTGGACGCGACACTACTGCAAATGGCGACTATTCATTTGCCTTTGGGTATGGTGCCACAGCAAATGCACAAGCTGCCTTTGCTATTGGTGCTGGTCAGGCTACAGGGTATTACAGCTTTGCTGGATATAATGCAACCGCAAGTAACAGTGGTGCGTTTGCGTGGGGCAATGCTAATACAGCAAGTGGTCAATTTGCAACCGTATTTGGCCAAAACAATACTGCTAGTGGTAATAACTCGGTTGCGCTCGGCAATGGCATGACGGTAAGTGGTGATACCTCGGTAGGTATAAATTTAAACGGCGTTGCTCCAGTAACACTTGCCGACAATAATACAATGGCATTAATGAATGGATATATTGGCATTAACTACCTTAGCCCGTCATCGTATAGCAGCATTATGGCTGTCAATGGGAGCGGTACAACGTATGGAACAACTTTTGTTAATACCAACACTGCAATTCGAGCTCGCGCAGGCGACAACTCAAGCGGCACACTCATTACCTTCGAGCGGGCTGACGGTACCAATGTAGGGTCTATTACTCATAATGGCTCTAATACAGCCTACAACACTTCTTCTGATGCTCGACTCAAACACGACATTACCGATACTAGCCTCGGCCTAGATACCGTCTTACAGCTAAAGGTACGCGACTTTGTTTATAACAGTGATACTTCTAATACGGTAGTAACTGGTTTTATTGCACAAGAACTACAGCAACTTTACCCTGAGGCAGTAAGTGTAATGGATACCAAGACAGGTTATCTGGGTGTAGATTATGGCAAACTTACCCCACTTCTTGCTAAAGGAATTCAAGATATAAACACCAAGGTAGATAGCTTACAAACAGAAGTCGACCAGCTAAAAAATGCTCAGACATCAAGCAATACTACTACGGTTGATGTGGTAGCTGAGCTTGCCAAAGCAAGTGCCATTACCATTCATGGCAACCTCACTGTAAATGGAAGAGTAATAGTAACTGGTAATTTAGAACTTACAGGCGATAATACTGGTTCTGTTAAGATTCCGGCTGGCCAAACCCGTGTACATCTTAGCTTTACCAAGGCATTTACGAATATTCCAAATGTTACTGCCACACCTAAGAGTCTTACCAAGGCCAGCTTTGCGGTAGAGAATGAATCTATTAATGGTTTTGACATTGTTATAGACCAAGCACAGGCTACTGATACCGACTTTAACTACCACGCGCTCTAACCAGTCTACTACTTTGTTATGTATTCTATGCAATATCAGATTGTATATTGATGCTATAAGCATTACAATTATAAGTGGTGAGGGAACTATGTATGTAGCTCTCCATTTAGGGTAAATAAAATTCACCCAAATATGTAGAATATGCCGAATCAAAACAAAAATCAGAATAGCAATTCTAAATCTGTAAATAATAATGTACAGGGCGATTTATTTACCTCTAAACTGGTGCGCGGTGTACCCATTTCTGAAGAGATTTTTGATGTGCCGGCAAGTACTAATCAGTCTGTAGCACAGTCAAAACCTTCTCATACATTACAAAATATTCTGTATGGTATTACTGCTTGTATTATTCTGTTACTGGCATTTGCTACCTTCTGGTTTTATCGTGCTGCACATACTACTAACAAGACAGCTGCCGATTATGGCACTACTTCGGCAGATATCGCCGCACTTACCTCAGCCAAAACTGTCACTGCTAATGGCTTTGTAATTATTAACGGCAATGCCAGTGTTAACGGCTCGGTAACAGCCAATACCTTTAGCGGGAATGGTGCCGATCTAAGCAATGTAAATGCTACCCGCCTCAACAGCCAGCCAGGAAGCTTTTACCAGAATGCTAACAATATAGATTCTGGTACACTCAACGATGCCAGACTCAGTGGGAATGTGGTGCTGCTGGGAAGTAGTCCCAACTTTACCAACCTTTTGGTAACAGGTACGACCACACTACAAGACACATTAGCGGTGAGTGGCGCGGCAACCTTCCAGACTACCGTAAGTGTGGGTGGCGATCTTACCGTAACTGGCGATACCAATATCAACGGCCTTACGTACAACTGGCCAGCAACTCAGGCTAGTGGAGTTTTAAGTAACGATGGTAGTGGTAATCTTGCTTGGCAGCCGGTGGGTGCCTGTGCTAGCTGTATTACGGATGGCGGCAACGCATTTGGTGGCAGTATTAGTGTTGGTACTAATGATGCCAACAGCCTGTACTTGCGCACCAATGGTGTAGACCAGGTAATATTAAACACGAGTGGGAATCTAGGTATTGGCGTTAACCCAGGCTATAAGCTCGATGTAAATGGTGATGTAAATGTAAGTGCTGGTAATGCTTTCCGCATTGGTGGCACCGCTATCTGTACAAGTGGTGGCTGTGCGGCTTCGGCAGGCTCTACCGACTACGTACAAAATTCTGCTAGCTTGCAGACTGGCGTTAACTTTAACTTCGAGATTGCCAGCATTAACAGTGTGGGCGGCATTATACGAGCCAAGGCTGGCCAGGTTTCTGATTTGCAGCAATGGCAGAGTAGTGGCGGCGTGGCATTGGCATATGTAGATGCTGCTGGCGACTTTAATGCCAATAGTGCTTTAAAGGTAAATGGCACTACGGTTTGTACGGCTAGTGGCTGTACGGCAGCTGGTGGTAGTGGCAGCTATATCCAGAACGGCACAGCATTGCAGACCAATGCCAACTTTAATATTCAAACCGTCAACGCTGCAAGTATTGGAGGAATTATTAAAGGAGCTGTTGGTCAGAGTGTAAGCTTACAGGAATGGCAGGATTCTACAGGATTCACGCTAGCGTTAATCGACACCAATGGTGCTTTCTTGGTACAAGACAATGCTGGAGATTATGCTAATGTTACCCCTAATGACATTACACTTTTTAATACTAACAACTACACTACGGTTGCTCCTGGTGTAATTGGTGCTGCTAGTAATCTCGATTCTTCTTTTACACAAATTGCACCTTATACAATTTATTTTGGATGGACCAATGGACAAGTTTCATCACTGCAATTAACTGCACAACAAGTATTGGCATTAGATGTTAATACTCGTTTCAATATTGGCAAGACTCTTGCAGTCAATTCAACAGGCACACTTGGTACGGTAGAAAGATTCCGAGTTAATACTCCGACTACAGTTGATAATCTAGCCAACGTTATGGTTGCTACAACCGCAACTACTAGCAAAGGTTTGGTAATTCAGGCTAAAGCCAGTCAAACTGCAAACCTCCAGGAATGGCAGAGCAGCACCGGAACCCAAATTGGCGCAGTCGATGCTAGTGGCCGGTTTGTTGCTAACACACTTGGAAGTGCTGATAATGCAACTTATTTATGTAGAAATAGTAGTAATCAAATTGCTACCTGTAGCGGCACAGCCACCGGAACTGCTTTTGTTCAGGGAGGAAATAGCTTTGGTTCTACAGCGACTCTCGGAACCAACGATACTAATACCCTGGTAATTAGGACCAATTCTGTCACGAGGGAAACCTATGACACCACCAACAATGTGTATTTTGGTAATGGTATTACAAATGCTAGTCCGGCAGCCTTTGCAATTAATGCAACGGGTGGGTCTGGCACAAACATTGCTGGGGCATCTCTTACACTAGCAGGTGGGAAAGGTACTGGTACTGGTGTGGGTGGTAATATTGTCTTTCAGTATGCCCCTGCAGGCAACACAGGTGCAGTACTTAATACGTTAAGTACTGCTTGCACAATATCTGGTACTAACGGAAGTTTAAGTTGCCCAGGAGCTGGTGCAAGTAGTGAACGGTTCGGTAGCGGGGCTACAGCAGCTGGAGGCAATTCAACAGTCTTTGGTAATGGTGCTAGTGCTTCTGCTTCCAGCGCAGTATCTGTAGGACTAAACGCATCTGCTGGTGGTACATCGGGGAGTGTTGCAATAGGTGCTTCATCAAGTGCGAGTGTCTCGGGGGCTATTGCAATTGGAAATAGTGCGACTTCTAGTGGAAGTGGTAATGTAGCCATTGGTAATTCTGCATCCGCAAGCTTTGGAAATAACGTTGCAATTGGCCAATCAGCTTCTGCGTCTGGCAGTAGTTCATCAGCTTTTGGAGCCGGCACCAGCGCTGGCCACACAGGTGCTATTGCGCTTGGTGTAGGGGCTACAACAACTGTCGCTAATCAATTGGTGATTGGATCTAACACTCAGTCTATAACTTCAACCTTTATCGGTAATGGCGTAACTAATGCTGCCCCAGCTGGAATTACTATGAATGCTACCGGTGGTAGTGGGACAAATATTGCGGGTGCAGATTTAACTATAGCTGCGGGTAGAGGTACCGGTACTGGTGCAGGGGGGAGTATATCTTTCCAAACAGCCAAGGCTGCTGCCGGCACGGGGTCGAGTCTTAATGCACTAGCAACCGTACTTACCTTAAACCAAACTGGCCAGGCAACCTTCCAAAACTCTACCAACTCAACTACGGCCTTTAGGGTACTCGGGTCTGCTGGCAATGCTAATTTAACAGTTGATACTTCAGGTTCGCAAGTAATAATCGGTACAGCCAGTGCAATTACGGGTAAAATTGTTTTCCAGGGCAGTGGTGGGGCAAACAACATAGCTTTAGTTGGCGTTAACGCACCGGGTGGTAATCGCACGCTAACCTTGCCAGATGAAACTGGTACATTGTGTAGTACTGGCTCGGTATGTAGTGGCTATGCCGGTAGTAGTAGTACGGTTCTTATTGGTGGCAACACCACTGGTTCGACACTTAGTATAGGTACCAACGATGGAAATAGTTTGAATTTCCGTACCAATTCTAACGTTCAGATGACTATTGCGTCCGGTGGTGCAACAACCTTGCAAAATAGTACCAATAGTGCTGCAGCTTTTAAAGTTTTAGACTCTGGCGGTACAAATAATGTAATCGTGGCTGACACTACAAACGATAGAGTAGGTATTGGTACAGGTACTGCTGCACCGACTGTGACTCTCGATGTACTTTCGGCAGGTGCTGATGCAACCACGGTTGCTCAGTTTAAGAATGCTGGTGCTACTAGTTGTACTGTGCAACCAGGCGGTACGGGCTTTGCTTGTAGCTCTGATGCTCGGCTAAAAACAAACATACTTACCCTAAACAACTCTAGTGATATTGTTAATAAGCTTCGAGGAGTTAGCTTTAACTGGCTCTCTAACCCTACAGGGCAAATACAATCTGGCTTTATTGCTCAAGAGCTTATGCAGGTTATCCCGGGTGCAGTTAGCCAAGATAGCTACGGGTTTTATGTAGCTAACTATTCAGCAATTGTTCCATATTTGGTAAATGCGTTTCAAGATAGCGACAAACGCTTAACTACTCTAGAAGCTAAAGTAAACGACATTCAGCTTTCTCAAGGAGTGTTTAATGGTGGTATTGTTACGGGCGACATCGTGTTTCAGGCAAAAGCGACTTTTGATGGTGTTGCTAGCTTTAAAGGCCAGACAGTATTTGCTGGTGGTGCGACCTTCGAAGGCGTAACTAATGTAAAAGGTCGCTTGCAGCTTAGTAATAACAATACCGGTGTGGCCACAATTCCTAACGGTGGTAATAGTGTGCACGTAGTGCTTCCATCTACTTTCTCGGCAGCTCCAAATATCAATCTTACTCCACAAGACTTTGTTACTGGTCAGTACAGAGTTACTCATGTTACCACTACTGGGTTTGATATTGAGACGAGTGCTTCTCAGAGCGAAAATATAACATTTTACTGGCAAGCCTTCTAGCAGATTGCTCTCGTATACAATAAAAAGCCACTGATATATAATAAAACGAATGACTAATAAGATGACTATTCATTCAATACTGCTTGTTGAAGATGAAGCACCATTGGCAAATGTGTTAACCGATGAGCTAAAAAATAACGGCTTTAGTGTAGTGCATGCCGAGAATGGTGATGCAGCCCTAGAAGATGTTAAGAAAAAGCAGTTCGATCTCATCTTGTGTGATATTGTAATGCCCGAAATGGATGGTTTTGAAACACTAGAAAACATGAGAAAAGCAAATATTACTACTCCTGTCATAATGCTAACTAACCTAAGCCAAGAAGAAGAAAAAGCAAAGGCAAAGAAGTTGGGAGCACTCGATTATATTGTAAAGTCAGCAACCTCCTTAGCTGATATAATTCAAAAAATTAAAAGCATCTCATAATGTATGGATGCAAACTATGCATCGTACTGTATACTAAGTAACATAAGAACTAATAAATTGGTTGGTTTATAGATTATGAACGCATCATTAAGTATACGTGACGTCGAGCAAAAACAACGTAAAACTACATTCAAAATAACAACTATCGTTGTTTCGCTCGTGCTAATTGCGGTCGGCATAGTAAATATTACTCAACAAAATTATATTGATGGGTATGTAGAATTAATTCTCTCGCTGTTATTTTTGTGCGAACTTCTCTTAGTTAATACAAAAATTCCTACCGATATTTTAAGCAATGTATTAATTTACCTCACGTCGGGTGTTTTGCTGAGAATAATATCCACAAGTAATACCATCGAAATAGGTGCTTTTGCCGGGCTGCTTGGTCTATTAACTGTGGCATATTTTTTGTTTAAATCTGAGGCAAGCTTTGTAACGTATCCAATTGTTATTACTGGTATTTTTATAGGATTGCTATTATTTAACAAAATACCGTTACAGACTGATGAAACACTAAAGATATTAGTGGTGTATTTAGCATCAGCAGCTGCGTTTTATGCCAACAGAATCGTCAACCGCAATAAAACTCGCCAGCTAGAAAATTCTGAGGATGCACTAGAAGTGAGTAATACAAAGCTCAAGCAGCAATCTTCTCGATTATTAGCTACTAGCAGCCGTTTTCGTTTGGCTACCACCTCAGCAGATATAGGCGTATGGGAGTGGGATATACTAGAGAATAAACTTATTTGGGACAAAGAAATGTATCGACTCTATGGTGCGGCAAAAAACTTAGATAAACACCCGTTTGATATTTGGCAAAAAGAGCTTCACCCACAAGATGCCAAGATGGTAGAAGACGCAATGCAAGCCGCCATACATGACGAAAAAGAATATGACATAGTGTATAGAATACTGCTCCCGTCTGGAGAAATTCGTTTTATTAAGGCAAACGGAATTGTAGAGAAAGACAGAGAAAACAGGCCTATTAAGATGATTGGTGTTAACCGAGATATCACCAAAGAGAAAATTCTCGATCAAGAAAAAACAGAATTCGTCTCTCTGGCTAGTCACCAGTTACGTACACCACTTACTGCCATTGGCTGGTATACCGAGTTGTTGCTAAAAGATACTCACAAGCGCCTCAATGTAGAGCAAAAAAAATATTTACAAGAAGTTGCTACGGGTAACAGGCGTATGATAGAGCTGGTAAGTGCACTCTTAAATATTTCGCGACTAGAAATGGGTACAGTAATGATAGAACCAAAAGAAACCAAAATAAGCCCAATAATAAAGAGTATTCAAGAAGAGTTAAAACATGAGCTAACCAAAAAGCAACAAAAATTGCATATAGCAATAGCAAAGAATGTCCCGGTAATTTATAGTGATCCTAACTTGGTGCGTATTATTCTGCAAAATCTAATAACGAATGCTATAAAATACACACCTGCCAAAGGAACTATCGAAATTACTGCAAGATACTCAGAAGCTTCACAACGGTTTGCTAAACATACTATTCCAGCTCAATCGGTAGTGATTAACGTTAAAGATGATGGCTATGGCATACCAGAAAAAGAAAAGCATAAAATATTCGAAAAAATGTATCGCGCTACTAATATTAAGTCTAAAAACACCGAAGGCACAGGACTAGGCCTCTATATGGTAAAAATGTTGTGCAACATATTGCAGGCAGATATTTGGTTTGAATCTAGAGAGAAAGTTGGGAGTGACTTTTTTGTAAGCTTGCCTGTTACAAGCCAACTCAAAAAATCGGGCAGTAAGCAGCTAGAATAACTCACTTGCTTGAATAGTTATACAGAAAGAATAGAATAGAGATATGAATGCTGCAAAAACAGTTTTAATAGTTGACGATGATAAACCCTTGGTGGATGCAGTTGCTATAGAACTTAAGTCGGCAGGGTATAGGGTTATTACTGCTGAAGATGGCAAAAAAGGATTCGAGCTTTCTTTGCGTGAAAAGCCCAAACTAATTCTCTTAGATATTCTAATGCCCAATTTGGACGGGTTAGAAATGCTAAAAAAGCTAAGATTACACGACGATAAATACTGTAATGCTGTACCGGTGATTATTTTATCTAATCTCGATAGTGAAGAAGTAATAAAGACAGCCAAAGAGCTAAAGTGTAGTGATTTTTTGGTTAAGACCGACACTAGCCTCAGCAAGTTAGTACAAATGATAAAAGACAAGATATAGAATTGTAATAATTATTACAAAAAATTTACATTATTAAATTTTGTTGTATAGCAAATCTTTTATGGTTATAATCTATAGTGTATAAGTTTATTTAGTTACCAGATTGCACTAATCGTTTTAAGAAAAGAAAAACAAACAATCAATGCCTGTAGACCCAAAAAACGAAGAAAAGTTTAAACAGCTAACGCACTCGTATAGCCCAAACAATTATTCAGTACTGAAGATTCGGGCTCAAGATAAGTGGTTAAAGCGGTTTTTTTATGCTGGTTATGCACTTATTATTATTCTTATTTTGTTTATTGTGTATGTGCAAAACCTTTGTCTCGACACGCCGTTTACCAGAATATTATTTAAGACACTGCACTTAAATAATGTTTGTGCAAATGTACAAAAACGCATTTCTAACGATACAAAGCTTACCTATAAAGACGGGGTATTAACTGTCACTACGGCAGATAGTACTTCGGCAGTCACTATTACTCCGCTTATTCCTGGTTTACCACAAGGATTGATAGGCAAAAATGGTTTACCAGGAGCAAGTGGGGTCAACGGGGCTGCAGGCCCGGCAGGATCAGCAGGCCCAGCAGGAGCTGCAGGAGCGCAGGGCCCAGCAGGCCCAGCAGGATCGGGCGGGTTATCGTCGGTAGTAAACGATGTAAATGTAACGGGTAACTTGGCTGCGAGCGTACTTACTCTGGGCTGGCAGGGTCAGCTTTCGCCCACACGAGGCGGCACAGGTATAGACGGCTCGGCAGCACCAAACGGAAGCCTCTTAATAGGTAATGGCAGTGGTTATACCCTTGCCAATATTAACGGAACAGCAAACCAGATAAATGTGAATAATGGAGCGGGGAGTATACAACTTTCTCTTCCGCAAGATATTGCTACCTCGTCCAACCCAACCTTTAACGACCTTACTACTAATGGCACATTAAATATTAATGGGGCTGCAAATATTGGTAATAGCTCAGCTGATAGAGTTACATTTAATAGTCAAATTACAGGGGGTACCCCACTCGTATTTCAGGGTGCTGCAGATGATGGCAATACCACAACGCTTGCAGTAACGAATCCAACCGGCATAAACACAATTACTTTACCCAACAGTTCGGGCACAGTGGCAGTTTCGGCAACAGGCCCAATTAGTCTTAATGCTTTAGGTAATATTAGCTGTCCAACTTGTGCAACCTCATCGAGTGCAGGAGATATTATTAATGGTACAGGTATTAGCTTAACTGGCTCTACTTCTTCGCGACTTATTGGACTTGGCAATGTTACTATTGCTCTTAACAATACCGGTGTAGCAGCTAGCAACTATGGTACAGCTAGTTCAGTACCTAGCTTTACCGTTGATGCACAGGGTAGGTTAACTGCAGCTACAAACACCGCTATTGCTATTAGTGCTAGTCAGATAACTTCTGGCACACTTCCAATTGCAAGGGGTGGAACGAATTCTGGTAGTATAGGGTCTGCTGGATCAATAGCTTATTCTAATGGCAGTAGTTACGCCTTCTCTACGGTTGGTTCTGCAGGACAACTTCTAACTAGCAACGGTGCAGGCGCCCCCTCTTGGACAACTCTTTCTTCCTCGGCGGTTACGTCTGTTACAGGTACAGCAAACCAAGTGCTAGTAAACGCAACAACGGGCGTAGCACAAACCGGAGCAATTACCCTTACTTTACCTCAAGATATAGGCACGGGCTCGAATGTTACATTTAATAATGTTACTGCCGATGGCAATGCAACAATTAATGGCAATACCACTATTGGTAATTCATCTACAGACAGACTTACTCTCACCTCACAAATTACCGGTGCAACGCCAATGGTATTTCAGGGAGCCACCGATAATGGATTTACTACTACTTTTGCCATTACAGACCCAACAATTAGCAACAAAACAATAACGTTTCCGGATGCAAGCGGAACAGTTGCAGTGTCGGCAACAGGGCCAATTAGTATTTCTGGGCTAGGCGATATTAGCTGCCCCACTTGTTTGGTTGGCGGAGGAAGCTTGTTTACTACGGCGGCATCTACTGGAGCTAATTCTGCAATCTCGCAGGGTGGTACGCTTACTATTGCTGCTGGAGATAACATTACTACCACCAATAATGGGAGTGGTACGATAACTATAGCTCGCAGCGCAGGTGCTTCTACTGGAGATATTCAATACTGGAATGGTACCACATGGACAAATTTAGGGGTGGGTGCAGCCAATGATGTGCTGACCGTTTCTGGCGGCATACCAAGCTGGCAACCACCAGGCTCATCTGGAGACCCATTAATTGGTAATGAGGTAGTTGATGGTGCGACAAATGGTGGATTAACTCGTTCTGGTGCAGGGTCAGTGCCATCTCCGTATAAGCTTAGCATTGATGTTACTACCACGGGAACAACAGCAACTACCTCAAGTAATTCAGGCTTAGAATTGGCAGCAGATGGTCTAAGCTTGTTACGTGGATGTTCTGACCAAGAAGTACTTGTTTGGACATCTGGCTCGGTTGACTGGAGTTGTGCCCCATATGTAACAGGAGGCGGCGGTACAATAACCTCTATAAATGGCCAGGGTGGGCCAGCCGTAACAATTAATAATGCAACTGGCTCGGGTAACGCAGTTACTATCGATGATGCCAGTACTGTAGCAAAAGGTATTGCCTCATTTAATAGCAGTAATTTTACTGCAAGTTCTGGTGCAATTAACCTATCAGATACTGGAGTAGCAGCAGCAAGTTATTCTGCTCTAAACAATGCAAATGGTAGTTTAAATATCCCTAGTTTTACAGTTGATGCAAAAGGCAGACTCAGCGCGGCTGGTACAAATACAGTAACACTTACGGGTATCCCTAATTCTTCTCTTGCTAACAGTACTATTACAGTAGCTGCAGGAACATCAGGAACCGATTTTAATATATCTGGTAGCCCAGTGTTGTTAGGAGGTACTGTAACACTTAATATACCTAATGCAAGTACAACAGCAAGAGGATTGGTAACTACTGGTTCGCAAACATTTGGTGGAGATAAAACATTTAATAATGCTCTAATCGTTAGTGGCGCCACTACATTAAATGGTAATACGACCATAGGAGATGCCAGCTCAGATAGACTAACCATAAATTCTCAACTACTAAACTATTCAGGTAATAATGTATTGGCCCTGCAGGGGGCTACAGATAACGCATTTACCACCACGCTAGCTGTGGTAGACCCATCGGCCAATAATACAATTACATTGCCAAATGCTTCAGGAACAGTTGCTGTCTCAGCAAGTGGGCCTATTAGCTTATCGGTGCTCGGTAATATTAGCTGTAGCACCTGTGTAACTACTTCTGGAAACGGTGATATTATACCAGGCACAGGAATATCAGCAACTGGTACACTCACAGGGAGACTGGTTGGTGCAGGTGACGTTACATTTAGCTTAGAGAGCTCTGGGGTAATTGCAGGATCATATGGTTCTGCTAGCACTGTACCTACATTTACCGTAGATGCACAGGGGAGAATTTCAACTGCAACCGACGTTGCTATTGCAATAGATGCAACCCAAATAACTTCTGGCACTTTACCTATACTACGAGGTGGTACAAATGCCAGTACCTTAGGTACTGCAGGCTCTATTGCGTATAGCGATGGTAGTGCATACGCATTTAGTGCTGCCGGATCTTCTGGTGAAGTATTAACCAGTGGAGGTGCAGGCTCACCTACCTGGACAGCACTTTCTGGTATTACTGTTTCGTCGGCTACCGGCACTGCAAACCAAGTACTGGTAAACGGAACAAGTGGCTCTGCACAAACCGGCGCAATTACACTTACCTTGCCTCAAGATATTGCTACTACTTCTAGCCCAACATTTAACGATCTAACACTTGGTGGTGACGTTGCAATTAATGGGGGAGATATTACTACTTCTGCCTTAAGCTTTAATCTTCTTGATAGCACAGTAACCACACTAAATATTGGTGGTGCCGCAACAACAATGAATTATGGACCAGGTGGAGCTACTGCGACTACATTAAACTTCGCTGGTGGTTCTGCTGCCACTGGCTGTACTATTGATGGCGCTACCGGCAATTTAACATGTTCTGGAGCAATAACATCTACTTCTACATCGGGCGATCAGGGGTGGTGGAACCGTAGCGGTACAACACTAAGCCCGGTTACTGCCGGTGACACAATTTCGACTAGTGGAAATGTTTTAACTACCGGTACTGGTACTATTACTTCAGCCGGTCTAATTACAGGTAACACAGGTATTACAACATCCGGTGGAGCATTTTCACTAACAGGTAATGCTACTTCAGATTTATCAACTACTGCCGGAGTTGCTATGAATATTACTACTGGCACCAATGGAACTCTTACTATCGATTCGGGTACAACTGGAGATATAAATATTGGTACAAACGCCAATGCTAAGACAATAACTATCGGCAATACAACCGGTGCGACTGCAATTAACTTAAATGCTGGAAGTGGAGGTGTAGATATTGCCACCAATGCTAGTCTTAATACCTCTAACTACGGCGTTAGCTTTACCGCCTCAGATACCAACCCAAGCTGTGCTGCTGGTGACTATAAAATCTATGCCGACCTCTCAGAAACCAAACTAAAGAAGTGTCAAAACGGTACCGTTACCGACTTAGCCTCTGGCGACAAATACGAAACCTTTACAGCAACTGGTACATGGACCAAGCCAAGTGATGCCATTATGGTTATCGTGCAGTCCTGGGGTGCTGGTGGTGGTGGTGGTGGTGGTGCCGGTGGTACCAACGCCGCAGCCCGTACCGGTGGCGGTGGTGGCGGTGGTGGTGCCTTCGTCTCTACAAACTTCTTAGCCTCTGACCTGGGTAGTACGGTAGAAGTAACTATTGGTACCGGCGGTACTGCTGGTACGGCTGGGAATAATGCTGTTGGTGGTAACGGTGGTGCTGGTGGGAGTACCTGTTTTAGTACTACTACTGCATGTGCAGGTACTATTAAGCAACGTGCTTATGGCGGTGGTGGCGGTGCTGGTGCTGGTGCTGCTGGTAACGGTGGTGGTGGTGGTGGTGGCTCACTGGCTGTGGGTGGTAACTCTACGACTGCAACTGGTGCTACTGGTGGCGGACCGCTAGGTGCTGGTGCTGGTGCGCAAAATTCAGGTGGCGGTGGTGGTGGTGGCGGTACCGCCGCAGCGACGGGTGCCGCTGGCGGCGCTTCATACATGGGTGGTGCTGGTGGCGGTTCTTCATCGAGTACCGGTGCCGGTAACTCTGGTGCAGGTGGCGGTAGTGTCTTTGGTGGTTCGGCCGGTGGTGGCGGTGGCTCGTGTGCTATTACTACCTGTACTGCTCGCAACGGTGGTGCTGGCGGTGCCTTTAATAATGTTTCTGGTGGCGGTGGTACGGCTGGTAGTGGTGCTGCTGGTGGTACTGGTGCTGACGGTACCGGCAATGGTGGTTCTGGTGGTGGCGGTGGTGGCTCGAGCGCTACGGTCGCTGGTTGGGCTGGTGGTAACGGTGGCGCTCAAGGTGGCGGCGGTGGTGGCGGTGGTGCTGCCCACACCGGGAGTACGGTTGGTGGTGCCGGGGGTGCTGGTGGCCGCGGTGAAATGCGTATCTACTCCATTCGTGGGAGTGGTGCCGACTTAGCAGAAATCTATGGCTCAAAAGAACAGCTCAAGCCTGGTGAAGTAGTGTGTACAGACCCAACGATGCGTGCTGGGGTAAAACGCTGTGATTCTGCTAACGACCCAACGGCAATTGGTGTTATTACTACCAACCCTAGTCTGGTTATTGGTAGTGTCGAAGACCCAGGTGCCCATCCTGCACCCGTAGTATTAAGTGGTCGTGCACCAGTATTGGTCTCAGCAGAGAATGGGAGTATTAAGCAAGGTGATCTGCTTACTCCTTCCTCAGTTCCTGGCGTTGCCATGAAGGCTACCAAAGCCAGTCATATTATTGGTCAGGCCATGGGTCCTTTTGATGACGCAGGTAGTGGCCAGACAGGCATGACCCTCGCCTTCATTAAATCAAGTAGCTCACTCGGTTCTACTTCTGGCATTGTCGATACGCTTACTGAGTCTGGTAGCGATATGTCGGGAGACAACTTTGGGATAAATATGCTCAACTATGTCTCAAACGAAAAGACTGCCATTGCCCCAGCTGCCAAACTCTCAGAAATCTATACCGATAGAGTAGTAGCTGGCTTAGAAGTAATTACTCCACAACTTACTGCCAAGAATGTTTCTACTGACTCAATTACTTCAGCTACCGGCAGTGATGTAACAATTAACCTTAAGGCAGATGGTAAGCTGGCAATTAATAATTCTACAAAAGAAGAAGTAGCAAGTATTGACGACAAAGGTAATGCTACCTTTAAGGGTACAATTACCGCAGACAAGATAAAGGCAAACCAAATAGAAGGCTTAGAAGTACTAACCAACCAACTTTCTTCGTTGGCGGAGGCGCAAGAGGCAAGAAACGGAGTGAATACCAATGGCTCGGTCGATAATTTGTCTAACTTAAATAACTCGACAAGCATAGCAGGTAGTAACACAACCAAAGAAATTGCCCAGGCGATATTTAAAGGAGGTATTTTTACGGGAGATGTAGCATTTAAAGCACGTGTAACGTTTGATGCCCTCTCTACATTTAAGGGCAAATCATTCTTTATGGGCGATGCTTCCTTTGATGGCAATGTAGCATTTAATGGTGAAGTTACTTTCGATTCTAATACAAGCGGTACTATTACTGTGCCTGCAGGAACAGCTCAAAAACACTATACATTCTCCAAGCCGTTTTCTAAGATTCCTTCTGTGACAATCACTCCCCAAGACTTTATTATTGGAGCGTTTAAGGTGAGTAATAAAACAAAAAATGGCTTTGATATAGAATTGCAACAACCACAATCAAACTCAGTAGAATTTGATTGGCAAGCGGTTATAAATAATCTTTAGTATATTACCTAGCAGTAATATAGTTTGAAACCAGTTTATTTTAATTGGTTTTGGCTTGTTTGGTTCTTTACTAGAGAAATTTTTTGTATATTTGCTATAATACTAAGCATAAGTACTTAGTATATGTATACCAATAACAAACAAACAACTGCTAATCTTGCCAATCAGTTGCAGGTAGAAGATAGGTTACGCAAACGCTGGATATGGATTTTTGCTGGTGTAGCTCTACTTCTATTACTGTTAAATATCCTCTTACTTAGAACACTGTGTAGTAATAATTGGTACGTCTCTTGGCTGCAACCTACCAAACTCTGTCCATCAGCAGAACGTGCTAGTGGCAAAGGGAGTATTACGGGTCTAGAAATAGCCGGTGAAACTATTGGTCTTAATAATCTCTCTCCAGACGTTAAGAAACTCCTCATACAACTTACTACCACACCGGCTAGCCCTGGTCCTGAAGGCCCGGCCGGTAAAAACGGAAATAATGGAGCAACCGGAGCTGCAGGGAGTAGTGGTACAGGAATAGGCAGTGCCCAAAATGGTGTGAGTTTAAGCGGTACTGTACTCGAACTTGGTGGAACCCCTTTACTACATAACACTACTATTACAAACCCGGGTAACTACTCATTTGCATTAGGCAATGGCGTTACTGCTAGTGGGGTAGGTAGTGTGGTTATAGGCTTTGGCTCGACTGCTTCGGGGCAAGGATCTGTAGCACTCGGTACTTCTACAACATCAAGTGGTGATTATTCGGCCGCCTTTGGTTTGAATACCGCTGCGAGTGGCACATTAGCAACGGCTTTTGGTGATAGTACAGAAGCTAGCGGACAAGCTGCGGTGGCCTTTGGTAGTGCATCTATTGCTAGTGGTACTGTCGCTACAGCATTTGGTGACGGCTCTACAGCCAGCGGATTGAGCTCAACAGCTTTCGGAAGTGACACAACTGCAAGTGGTGATTACTCTACAGCTTTTGGAGCAAGTATTTTGTCAGACACAACAACATGCTCTGACAATGGCAAGCCAAATTTGGAGGCACTTGGTTTTGCATCGACGGCTTTTGGTGTGTGTAATGTGGCAAGTGGACAGTACTCAACGGCATTTGGATATGGCACAATTGTTACTGCTCCCGCCAGCTACGGCGTTGCTTTTGGTTACTTAACTTCTGCAACAAACCTAAACTCAACTGCTTTTGGTCGACTCGCAACGGCAGGAGGAATTAGCGCGACCGCATTTGGCGCTGGTTCAACAGCTAGTGGTGATTATGCAACCGCATTTGGTTCTACTACTTTAGCCACAGGCTATACTTCAACGGCATTTGGCTACGGCACAACCGCAAGCGGTGATTTTACAGTAGCCTTCGGTAGCGGATCAATAGCTAGCGATGCTTATGCTACAGCTTTTGGTCTGGATACTACCGCCAGCGGTCAAAGAGCTACGGCTTTTGGGGAGGGAACAACCGCAAGTGGCTCAAATACTACTGCTTTTGGACGCGCGGTTACGGTTTCTGGAACTCAGTCGGTTGGTATAGGCTTGGATTCGACCCCACGGACAGTATCACAATCCAATACCTTCGCAGTTGTAGGTGGTAGAACGGGGTTAGGTCTGGTAAACCCAAGCATGCGGCTCGAGGTCACCGACACCACCACCAACAACGTCGCAAAGTTTAACGGTACTGGCGTAAATCAATGTACCGTCGTAGCTGGTACTGGCTGGAGCTGTAGTAGTGATGAAACATTAAAGACTAACATTCTAAGTATTAGTAATGGCCTCGGTGTTATTACCCAACTTCAAGGTGTCACATATAACTGGAAGAGTGACCCTAATGGTACCCGCCAAGATGGCTTTATTGCCCAAGACATTCAAAAGATCTTACCCGAACTCGTTACTACCGACTCTAATGGTAAACTCTCTCTTAACAAAGACGGTATTATGCCCTTCATCGTAGAAGCTATAAAAGAGCAAAACGGTAACTTAGACAAAACCAACCAACAACTCTCTGACCAAGGTATTAAACTTACTAGCCTAAGTGATGACTTATTGGCATTGACGAAGCGGGTGGATCAGCATGATGTGGATATACAAGAGCTAAAATCACAAAACGCTAAACAAGCACAAGTAAATGCCGACCTGCAACAGCGACTAAACAAGCTCGAGCAAAGTCTCAACCTTGGCTCTCCAACTCCATAAAATTATCAAATAGCAGCCCTGAAAGTTCTAAGCTTAAATTCAGTTTAATAAAAGTTTTACTCTTCTGTTGACAGTAATAGTGTGCTTCGATTATCCTTAAGTTATACGTAAAAGTAACCTAAAAGTGAGGGAGAGTTATTAATGGAAAAGAAGTCTTCGAGTAATCTAAGTATGATCTTAGTGATTGCTCTTGGAGTAATTGTTGTAGTCCTTGGGATTGCCGCATTTTATTTCTACAATCAGTATCAGAATATTAAGAAAAATCCAAACCAAGTTGCACAGGCCGAAACAGATGCGTTGGTTAAGCAAGTAGGCAAGCTTATCGATCTACCATCCGACGAGACACCAACCGTAGCTACCGTGCTCGACAAAGAAAAGCTTAAAGACCAACCATTCTTTGCTAATGCTCAAAATGGCGATAAGATACTTATTTATACCAAGGCCAAAAAGGCCATTGTGTACCGACCAAGCACCAATAAGTTAATAAATGTTGGCCCAATAGCTATCGATCAGAAATCACAAGTACAAGTAGCCTTGGTAAATGCTGGTGGTGATGTTGATGGTACTACCAAAAAGCTAAATGACAAGTTTTCTGGCTCGATTGCCATTATTGGTACCTCTGATGCCAAGAACAAAAACAACGTTAAACAGCTAACCGTTGTAGATGTAAGCGGTCAAAATGCTGATGCCGCTAAGCAAATTGCCGAACAGCTCGGTGGTACAGTCGGCTCTCTCCCGGCCGGCGAAACCGCTCCTTCTGGTGCCTCGATTGTAGTCTATGTTAAATAGCTAACAACTGTAGCTTTTTCCTTTACCCGCCAAACACTAATGGCGGGTTTTAGGTTGTATAGAGATAATAATTATTGTAGGGTAGGTTGCAGAGCACCTCAAAATAAAGGGAGAGGAGATGGTGTCGAAGAAACCTACCGTTTTTCATGTTCGTGGCTTCGAGCCACGCGCCGATTTACACAAAGCATTGTCGCGGTTGCCAGACTTGAGAGGTGGGTATCACTTAGTAACCCCCAAATTAACGGTAGCAGAAATATATAGCTATGGATGGACAAAGAATCCACTCAATTATATTCGGTTTCGCACCTATTGGCGCACTATGCCTTTGTATCTCATTTGCCCACCCCATGTAGTGTTAAGTGATGTGGCATGGCAACGAGTACGCAATACCATTTGCCAAGAGCACGGCGGAATGGTTAATGAGCTACTTATTAAACTATCTATGAGCCAACATTTTGTAGTGAGTGAGATAACTCAATACAACCTTGCTAATACGTATCTTTAAGGCCAATAGTTTTCTATTGGCCACTTTCTTTAGAATAAGTATAAAATACTCTTTACATCTCGATGAATTCTTGCTAATATTAAAACCGTTAAACAAAAGGTGATTATATATGAGTTATCAATCATGTACTGGAGGTAAACCCGTCTAGTCTTTGATTTGTTAACTCGTATATGGTCGCCTACTTGCGCAAGAAGCGCACAAAAAGCAGCGGCCATTTTTGTTTCTTGAAAACTAAATACTAACGATAAATCTTATAACAAAGATTTAAGGGTAAATGACAAAGGCATGTAATGATTTTTTGACAATTCTAAATTGTCAGCACAAATCAATTACTTGCAATTGCAAATAAAAAGTTACAGAAGAGCATATGAAGGATGCCTTGACAAACTGTGCCGAAGAAAGACGTAGAAGGCTGCGAAAAGCCTCGGGGAGCTGCCAATCAAGCTTTGATCCGGGGATATCTGAATGGGGCAACCCAAGCTGAGTTATGTCAGCTTACCCTATAGTGAATACATAGCTATAGTGGCGGGTACCTGGGGAACTGAAACATCTCACTACCCAGAGGAGAAGAAATCAATGTAGAGAGTCCCGTAGTAGCGGCGAGCGAAATGGGATGAGCCAAAACTTATCTGTTTCCTTTAATTTATTAAAGGTTACCTCAGTAATTACAGAGAGGGTTGCGAGATTGTAGATGACCATAGAAGAGATCAGTAGTATTACTGGTATCTTCTATGCGACCACCGATGAGGATCGAGTGGATAAAGTAAAAAAATGAAAAGCTTAAAAGAAGGCGCCTGGAAAGGACCACCATAGAGCGTGAAAGTCGCGTATTTAAAAATCTTTTCGTCTTTATATCTACTTTACTCAAGTAGGACGGGGCACGAGAAACCTTGTCTGAATCTGGGAGGACCACCTTCCAAGGCTAAATACACAGTTTGATCGATAGTGAACAAGTACCGTGAGGGAAAGGTGAAAAGAACCCCGTAAGGGGAGTGAAATAGAATCCTGAAATCATATGCTTACAATGAGTGGGAGCCCCTCACCTTTTTAATCAATTGGTGTATAATTCCAACATGTTTTATGTTTATCTGCTTTATAGTAAAAATTCTAACCAATATTATATTGGCCAGACTAATAATCTAAAGCGAAGATATATAGAGCATAAAACTGGTAAGTCAGTATATACGAGTCGCGCGAGCGACTGGGAACTGATTTATTATGAAGCGTTTGTATCGCGTCGATTGGCGATGAGACGTTAAAATAAGCTAAAACCTAGAGGAAAAGCTTATCAGGAATTATTAAAACGAATTACTTGATTAAAATGGTGAGGGGTGACCGCGTGCTTTTTGTAGAACGATCCAGCGAGTTACTGTATATCGCTTGGTTAAGGTGCGTTCGCACCGGAGCCGTAGTGAAAGCGAGGGTTAAATGCCCGAATTTGTGGTATGCAGTAGACCCGAAACCAGGTGACCTAACCATGGCCAGGCTGAAGCGTGGGTAAAACTACGTGGAGGGCCGAACCACCGCCAGCTGCAAATGGCTTGGATGAGCTGTGGTTAGCGGAGAAATTCCAATCGAACCTGGAGATAGCTGGTTCTCCTCGAAATAGCTTTAGGGCTAGCGTCACGAACTACCTACCGGGGGTAGAGCACTGAATGGGTAGCAGGCCACTTGTGGTACTGCGCTCAATCAAACTCCGAATACCGGTAGAGATTACCGTGGCAGTCAGAACGGCGGAGCTAAGTTCGTCGCTCGAAAGGGAAACAGCCCAGATCGCCATCTAAGGTCCCAAAGTCATAGCTAAGTGGGAAACGAGGTGAGATTGCATAAACAACCAGGATGTTGGCTTAGAAGCAGCCATGCATTTAAAGAGTGCGTAACAGCTCACTGGTCGATTGTGATCTTGCGCGGAAAATATAACGGGGCTAAGCTATGCACCGAAGATGCGAATTTTGTATTTTTAATACAGAGTGGTAGAGGAGCGTTGTACGGGCACTGAAGCCGAACCGTAAGGTTTGGTGGAGCGCGTACAAGTGAGAATGCTGGAATGAGTAACTAAAAGGCAAGTGAGAATCTTGCCCACCGTAAGACCAAGGTTTCCTGGGCGACGTTTATCGTCCCAGGGTTAGTCGGGCCTAAGCCGAGGCGAGTAGCGTAGGCGATGGACAACAGGTTGATATTCCTGTACCGGCAGTATTGTTCCCCAGTATGACGCAGGGTGGTAGCATGAGCGGATTTATGGCTATATCCGTCTAAGTGCGTAGTCTATACCATTAGGTATAGGTGAAACACGAATGAAATTGGCAGTAATGCCGAAATTTGTGCAAGCCAAACTGACTAGAAAAGTAACTGGATTAATAGATACTACCGTCCGTACCGCAAACCAACACAGGTGGTCGGGTCGAGTAGACCAAGGTGCTCGGGAGAACCCTCGTTAAGGAACTCGGCAATACAGCGACCGTAACTTCGGGATAAGGTCTGCCTCTCACCTTTTTTGGTGTGAGCCACGTTTTAACTTAATGAGTAAAATAAAAATTGAGATAACAAACGCGATTACTCGCACCCAATAAGGTGAGAGGCCGCAGCAAAAGAGCCCATGCAACTGTTTATCAAAAACACAGGTCTGTGCGAACACGAAAGTGGATGTATACGGACTGACGCCTGCCCAGTGCTGGAAGGTTAAGGAGCGATGTGCAAGCATCAAACTGAAGCCCCAGTGAACGGCGGCCCTAACTATAAGGGTCCTAAGGTAGCGAAATTCCTTGTCGGGTAAGTTCCGACCCGCACGAATGGCGTAATGATATGGGCACTGTCTCAACGAGGGACCCGGTGAAATTGCAATAGCGGTAAAGATGCCGTTTACCCGCACCAAGACGGATAGACCCCGTGCAGCTTTACTACAGCTTGGCATTGAGTCTGGTTATAAACTGTGTAGCATAGGTGGGAGACTTTGAAGTCTCGGCGCTAGCCGAGATGGAGTCACAATATGAAATACCACCCTGTTTATTGCTTGGCTCTTACTGCAACCGTTATCCGGTTGCAGAACAGTGTCTGGTGGGTAGTTTAACTGGGGCGGTTGCCTCCTAAAAAGTAACGGAGGCGTTCAAAGGTTAGCTAGGTTCGGATAGAAATCGAACTGATAGTGTAAGCGCACAAGCTAGCTTGACTGCGAGACCTACAAGTCAAGCAGGTACGAAAGTAGGAGCTAGTGACCCACTATATTTAAAAGTGGAATTGATAGTGCTCAACGGATAAAAGTTACGCCGGGGATAACAGGCTTATAGCGCCCAATAGTTCACATAGACGGCGCTGTTTGGCACCTCGATGTCGGCTCGTCTCATCCTGGAGGGGTAGCCCCTTCCAAGGGTATGGCTGTTCGCCATTTAAAGAGGTACGCGAGCTGGGTTCAGAACGTCGTGAGACAGTTCGGTCCCTATCTGGTGTGGGCGTTAGGAAATTTGAGAGGAGTTGTTCCTAGTACGAGAGGACCGGAATGAACGAACCTCTGGTATACCGATTGTTCTGCCAAGGGCATTGTCGGGTAGCTATGTTCGGACGGGATAAGTGCTGAAAGCATATAAGCACGAAGCCTCCCTCGAGATTAGATTTCCCCATGAACCTCCATATAGACTATGTGGTTGATAGGCACTAGGTGTACGCACAGTAATGTGTTTAGCCGAGGTGTACTAATAGGTCATTGATTTTTTGTTTCGCATTTGCAAGTGAAATGAATGTGCTGGCAATTTAGAGTTGTTACTATCTCTTTGTTGTTTAGCCAATCGTTAGTATTTAATTCAAGATTCAGCAAAGATTTGTAGTCTTTGTCCTGGTGTCTTTGGCGAAGGGGGTACACCGGTTCCCATCTCGAACACCGCAGTTAAGCCCTTCAGCGTCGATGATACTCTTTTAGGGGAAAGTAGAACGACGCCAGGACTAAGATTACAAAAAAATACCTCCAAGTTTGGAGGTATTTTGGTATTAGTGACGTTTGACTTTGTTGATTACTTACTTCTATAATGAGGCCAACGTAAGAATTATTACAAGAAAGAAGAATATGGCCACAAAATCAAAACCAAAATCTAACGTCCGTACCAACAATCAACAACTTACCCAATTTAAGTTCCGCTGGTGGATGGCACTCATCCTGGTTGCGGTAGTAGCTGTAATTGGTATTGTCATACTACGTTTTAGTAATGCTAGTGGTGGTGATGGTGGATGGTGCGATCAGTACTTTGCTGGCCACCCCAGCGAAGCAAAGGTCGTATGTTTCTTTGCTATTGATGATGCTAGCAGTAGAGACCCTAATAAAGTGCAGACTGGTGTTGCTCTTGTACAGACCCCCGACCCAGAAACTGGCTTAGGTGGAGCAGAAGGGTATTATTTTGATGCAGCGGGGTATCCGGGCGGCACCCTTATTTGGGGTGGCCCCAATCGCGACTTGAATGGTTTGGCTGGCAAGACGCTCAAAGCATGTTGGTGGCTGCGCGATACCTCAGGCAATGCACGGGTTAATATGGTAATAAAAACGAACGGTACTATTATTGCTCAAGACAATCAAACAGTTGCAGGGAGTTATTATAATCCATACTGCATTAGTCAGAATATTACCAGTAATTTATCTAACACAACCTTCGAGCTCTATTTACTCTCGGGTAGCGTACGAGCCAATAGAATGGAAGCTAGCACAACCCCAACTCCAGTAGCAACACCAACTCAACCCAGACCCGTTATTGTTGCACCAATAACAATTAATACGGTTAATCCTTCAAAAGATGGGAGAAATGCTGCAATTATTTCTCAAGATGGAGTAAATGGTGCAGCCTGCGTTGTGCAAGTTGGGTTTAAGAGTAATACGAATTTTAGGGCCTGTACTGTAGAACCAAACAAGAGTCTCAATGTCTTTGCACCAGCATTTACGAGCTTTACCAACAAAAATATAAATGTGTGTGTCGGAACATTGGGGGCTGCGCCAACCATTCGTTATTACTACCAAAATTCGCCGCTTAAAAATATATCTGGTGCTGTCTACCAGACAAGCACTAAAGCAGGTACAGAGGGCTTAGCAACGCTTGTAGCGTGTGGTAGGTTAACAAATGCTCCACAGTTTGAGCAGATAAAGATAAGTACTCCAGAGAAGTCGTATATCACCTATGTAACGATTAGCCAAGATCTTTAGCCTGGCTTAGTACATAAAGCGCAATTCCTGTTGCTACCGATACATTTAGAGAGTTTTTGATGCCATGCATGGGTATTTCTATGGTAGCGTCGCACATATTAATAACCTGAGGGTCGATTCCTTCAGTTTCAGAGCCTACCACTAATGCAATGTTCTTTTCTGGCTTGAATGTAAAAATATTGGCTGTGCCCTCTACTTTGTTTTCGAGGGCTACTATTTGATACTTTTTATCAGCATAATATTTTATAGCATCGAGAACGGTATGAAAGTGTTGGAATTTTACAGAATTTTCGGCATCTAGGGCGGTTTTATGTATCATTTTGGTATTATTTTCTATTACTCGCTCTGAGCGAGTATCGCCAGGTACACGTGGGTAAGGAGTAATACCACATAGCGCAATTTCGTGCGCGCCAGCAGCATCGGCGGTACGAAAGATAGAGCCCACGTTATAACAACTGCGTATATCATCAAGAATAATAACTATCTCTTTGTGCATTTCATTAGTATAGCAAATCTTTAGCCTTGACCATCAACTACTTAAGCACTACTATTATAGATATGGATACAATTCCACTTAAGCGGCACGAGCCAGAAAAAATGACCAAAAAAAAGCCAACAACTCCACAAACACCTCTTAGCAGTATTCGAACCATGCAGGCAAAGGGTGTGGCTCGAAAACGAACGCGTTCTGTGCTTTGGGCAGTGGTAATTGTGGTAATAGTTGTTGCCGTTACAGGATTGCTCGTCTTACGCTTCTCGCGCGCCAGCGAACAGGGTACCGCGCCTCTTACAGCATCGCAACTACAGAGCTATATTAAAACTCAATTAGCCACTCAAGACCCTGCAACTATTAATAAACAGCTAGCTGTTAGCCAGTATGCACAGTTTCAGTTTGGTAACAAAATTACCCCAACTCCTGCTTATGTTAGTTGGTATGTCGATGATGTGCCGGTAGCAAAAGCTACCACTTCGCCATTTACCTTTGTCTGGGATAGCTCACGCTATAGTAATGGTGTACATACTCTCACTACAGTTGCGTACGATGCGAACGATCAACCACTGGGTGCTACTAAGCGCACAGTTGTGGTAGATAATTCAGATAGTCTACTTAATAAAGCTCGTAATATAGTTACCTACCCCTGGTATTGGCTGTTTCAGCTCTAAACCAATGGTATGAAGATAAAAAGACTGTATCACTCATTTCGCCAGTCTACTATTTGGCTGTTTGCCCTGGCAATTATTGTTGGTCTGCTGATGTCTTTGCCGTTTTGGCATTATTGGTTAGGCTGGACAGTATTGCTTATTCTATTACCGTTCTTTTATCTACTGAAACAACTCGATGTAAAAAAACTTAGTAATCGATCTAAAATAGGCTACATTTGGGTGAGTGGATGGGTAATGTTACTTGGTGTAACGTTTTGGATAATGCAAACAGAACCTGGACGATGGACAGGATTAATGGGTTGGCTTTCTATTACACTACTCATACTTACGTATATGCTTTTTTCGCTTATTCTCTCGCTTGGGTTTGTGCTCTTTGGTATTGGCTGGGTAAAATTAAAAATTCGTTTTGAGCAAAAAAGAGTTTTTCTAGTCTTACCAGCACTCTGGATAGTATGCGAATGGTTGCGAGGCTGGATATTTTCTATTATCTCGATTGGCCCAGACAGTTTAACGGGACCTCATTGGAATTTTGGCAATCTTGGTTTTGCAGCTAGTGTGACACCCTTGGTGTTTGTGGGTAGATTTGTTGGTCTTTTAGGTATAAGTTTCATAGTGGTGGTTATCAATCTTTGCATTTATTGGCTGATTCAAAAACGCTGGAAGCTACCAGTAATAATCCTGGCATCTATATTTCTGTTTACACTTACTAGCTGGTATATATATAAAACACCCACCGGCCCAAGTATAAACGTCTTAGCACTACAGTTTGGTGTTAACCAAAATCGAGAGATTGGAAGTATTGATTACCATAATTACCTGGCAACAATTCAGCCAAAAGAGAAGTTAGACATTGTTGTATTGCCAGAGTATTCGAGTATTTTTGAGAATGATCAAAAACAAGCTGATACCCTCGCGCTAAGCAAGCTTGTGCGTAATTCAGACACTCCCATTATCACCTCTCGGCAAACTACGAAAAACGGCAAATCTTTCAATACCGTTACTGTATATAAAAACGATAGTTCAATTATCTATGAGCACGACAAAAACTTCCTAATTCCTGTAGGCGAGGCCATGCCATATGCGTTTTCTGTACCTCTAGCTTTATCTAAAAAAGACGATGTGGTAAAAATTAGAGAAGTAAGCAAGGGTAGCACTGATGCCCAGGTTTACCGAACGAATGGCATTGTAGTAGGTTCGCAAGCCTGTTCTGGCGCTATTACTCCAGAGTTGTATCGTAATTTAGTTAAGTCTGGTGCGGTAGTGGTTACCAACTCGGCATCGCTTTCTATTTTTGAGACATCGCAAAGCTATCATAACCAAGCCCAACAAATGGCTCGCTTTATGGCAGTTGCCAATGCCCGGCCATTTGTACAGGCTACCGACGGTAGTTATAGTTTTATTCTCAGTAGTAATGGTAACTGGCAAAAGAAGAGTCAACAAAAGAATATTCAAGACATTAGTGACACAATTCAGCTAAACAACACCAAGACCGTTTACACTATATTTGGAGAGTGGGTATTTTGGGTAAGTCTAGTGTTAATAACTGGTCAGGGTATAATGGTCTACAAAACTTCCCTAAACAAGAAGAGTTTGAACAAGTAAGTATAAGTAGTATAGACTAGTACTAATGGAAAATTTTGGCAAACCGAGACTGCCGCAGTCGAGAACTATCCACACAGCACCGGTCGCTAAGCGCCGAAAATTTAAATTTAGATGGTGGATGGTGCTCATTTTGGTGGCAGTTATTGCTATTATTGGCTTGGTGGTTTTGCGTTTTTCTCGCGCCTCGGTAATTCCGCCAGACGAGTTAGCAAAAATAGACCAAGGTTTAATAATTAAAAAAACCTTGCCTTGTTCGGTAGAGTATCCACCATATAGCTATAAAAGAACGTTTAGCGTGCAAGAATGTATTGATGCCCTAAAACCCGAGGGATATGCCAAACTAGTTGATATGGTCACAGCCGATCTAGAAGCAATATATGTTAAGAACCATTCAACACCCACGCCAACACCTGCACCTACTCCAACAACTACAGCAACATCTACTACCAATACATCTTCTTCACAAACTAGTACTACTCCAAGCACCTCCTCTACCGCTACAACAACAGCAAATACAGGTCAAACTACATCTACTAGCACAGGTTCTTCAGAAAACCAATCAACAAGTTCTGATGCTTCTACTGGTGGTTCGCCAATTCCTTCAGACCCAGATTCTCAGATAATAGTAAAAGATTTGGGTACACTTTCTGGGTTTGTAAAGATAGATTTTACTCCACAAAACCCTTCTTCTGTTACGGCTATTGCAGTTTTTGTGGGCAATACTAATGTTGGCGAAGATATTCACTCGCCCTATAAATTTGGGTTTGATACCAGTCAATTTAAGAATGGTGACTATAAAATTTCTACGGTAGTGCTTCACAAAGATAACACAACAACTCAACAAAATTACACAACCAAGATACAAAATTCATCTATAGACAGGTTTTTTTACTCACTCGGTGCTCCGTGGCGGTTTATTTTTAGATAAGTCTATTTGCATTTTAAAAGTACTTATGGTTATAATTGGTACAAGTTTATAAAAATAACATCTAAGGATACCATGGCAACAAAAAAATCGACAGCAAAACCCAAATCTCGAACTAGCAATAAAAATTCTTCACGATTAACTCAATTCAAATTCCGTTGGTGGATGGCTATTGTACTAATAGCGGTAGTGGCTGTAATTGGAGTTATTATAGTCCGTTTTAGCTTTGCAGACGGTGGTGGTGGTAACTGCATCTTCTATAGTGGCCACTGTCAGTACCATACCGACGATATTAGCAGATATCAAGTGCCAGGCTCCTTAAAAGGATATGGATGTGCCCCCTACAAGTATGTGTACAGTGACCCGCCATATAAATGCGCACGTTACGAACAAAATTAATCTTATTTAAAGCAAGAGGGATAATATGGCAACAAAAAAATCAAACACAAAACCAAAATCTCGAACTAGTAAAAAAAATACTTCACAACTTACACAGTTTACATTTCGTTGGTGGATGGTAATAATACTTGTGGGTGTTGTTGCATTATTAGGTATTATTATTGTCCGATTTAGTCATGCTGGCACACAATTTGACCAGGGCAATCCCTCATATGTAAATGATTCATTTTGTGTAAATGGCCAGGTCACATACAATGGACATGCATGTGTTACCAGCACAGTACACAAATGGTTCTAGTTTTAAAAATTTCTAAGTATTATTAGTACTATGCCGCTAAAACAAACAAAAACCAGAACTGCAAAATCAACTCAGTTCACTAAGTTTACATTTAGGTGGTGGATGGCGCTGGTTTTGGTAGGCGTAATAGCAATAATCGGCATTATTATCCTCCGCTTTAGTAATGCGGCTACTACCGATGGCCCAGCCCCAACTGGTCCAATCTACTGGATAGGCGACTCTCTAAGTACTGGCTTTTTGGTTAGTGGCGGTTTGCAACCAAAGTTAGAAGCGGCTGGCTATAGCCCAGCGTTTATTAATGCTAACCCCGGCCGTTCTATTACTCAAAACGGTTTCTCACCCGGAGTAAATGCACTCAGTGCCGTAGATGCTGATAATAAAAACGTTTGCCCGGGTGCTACCAGCGCTTCTATTAAAAAATACTGTAGCGAGCATAATAATACCTATAATCCTATTAAGGATGCTAAGACAATTATGCTCTATATTGGTACTAACCCAGAGACCGACCAAACAAAATCATTTTCTCAGCTCCAACAAGATCTTCTTACCAAACTGCGGGCAATTAACCCAAATGCGCGCTACATATGGGCGGACATCGCTGCACCTGGCAATTATGCCTTAGCAACTAGCCAAGATAGCGTTAATTTTGCTCGTCTAGGTAATCCTAAGACTACTGTGCAGGATATGATTAATAATTTTAACGACACCCGTGCTCGTCTCTTTAGAAACCAAGTTACTATTTATGCCAACTCTATTAAGCTGAACTATAGTGTGTTTAGTCAGTATAAGTTTTTCTGGCAAGACAAGTTTCCATCTATCTTTCAGTTTCCGCAGATAACAGACCAGAAAGATAGCCAAGGATTTATAGCAGACGGCACACACTACTCTCCAGCTGGTTCAGATAAATTGGTTACCTATATTGTAGAGTCTCTCAAGACTGGTAATTTTGTAAAAATTCCACTCAATATTATTCCAATAGATACAACTGACTGGTACAAAGTAAATCTTCTCAGCCCACCAGAAGCTGTGCAAATTAAGCAGAAAAATGCTCCGGGTTGCGAACAACAGAATGGCTTTAAAGATAACAGTAGCTATAAAGGTTGTCGCATACAGAGTACCACTCCGCTAACAATTACTCCTAATACAGGTAATTTTTCTAATGCTCAAGCGTTCTTGTTCCCGAACAGAATTATCACTATCTGCGCTACCTCAATAACTGCCAGTCCTCAACCACCACTTACTATTACATTCTCTTACAAAGGCAAGGTTGTGAGTACCGCTAATGCAGTGTATGGTACAGGCAGTGATCTAGCCAAGATTCTTGCCTGTGGCGATACTAATGCGCCAATTACGCAAGTAGATACTATTACCGTTAGTTCGCCGCAACTTGCATTGGTTAATGTTGTTTCTTTTAGACAAAAATAGGTTATTAGCTAAAACAACATAAGTAGTATAAAATTAAAAACAAATCATCAAGGAGTAATAAATGCCAACAAAAAAATCAACAAAAGCAAAATCTCGAACCAGTAATAAAAATACTCCGCAATTAACCCAATTTACATTCCGCTGGTGGATGGCACTCGTATTAGTGGGTGTTGTGACTATACTAGGTATCATTATCATTCGATTTAGTCATGCAAATTCACAGTATACTGGCAAGATCGTTTCGAATTATTCAGGGGTTATAACTGTTCAAAGCTATAATATGGGAATGAAATCGGGACAGTATACCTATAAACCGCTTAAAGTAGATGCGCTTAATACCATAATCTATCAGAGCACCACCACGGGTGAATGTATGTATTTGTCACCCAACAATGGTGGTGTGGTTGGCTCGCTCGTTCAAGTAGTACCATCACTCTGTTTTAAATAGTTTCTAAAAAAGGGTTGACAAAGTAAGCATAAGTTGCTAAAATCCTTATGTTACATTAAAAATTAACCAAAAGAGTTGTGCTTTTGGAGGGTGCTAGGCTTGTAAAGCAGAAAAGAAACTCCGCATATAAGGAGACATCTTTATGCCAGGTACCCCAAAAGGCGGCAAAAAAGCTGCCGAAACCAACAAAAAACGTTATGGTAAAGCTTTTTACGAACGAATTGGTTCTATGGGCGGAAAAATCAGCCGTGGTGGCGGTTTTGCTGCCAACCCAGAACTCGCTCGCGAAGCTGGCCGCAAAGGTGGCTTAAAAAGCCGCAAAAACAAAGCTCAATAAGTAATTATTGATGCCACGAAAAATCACTCTCTAAACAAGGGTGATTTTTTGTTATATTAATACTTTTCTCGCTCTCTGGCCACAGCTAAGCTATAATATGCTTATGATTATCGGTATCGACATAGGTGGAACCAAAACGACCATTGGGCTTAGCCATAATGGTGAGGGTATTGATGATAGTATTACAATTGCTACGCCCCAAAATCAGCGCAAGGTTGTAGAAACCTTGCAATACGAAATCCGTAAACTGGCCGGGAGCGATGGGGTAGATGCTATTGCTATTTGTGCTCCGGCACCAATAGATAAGCGTCGAGGAATGATTCTTAGCCCACATAATATACCCTGGCATAACTTACGACTGTGCTCACCTTTGCAAAAAGCCTTTAAATGCCCAGTTGTTATTGAGCATGATGCAACAGCAGGGGGTATTGCCGAGGCTCGCTTTGGTGCTGGCAAGCCATATAGTCTGTTTTGCTACGTTACTATCTCAACCGGTATTGGCGGCGTAATTATGTACAATAACAGCCCTTTGCCTACACCACATAATGCCGAGTTTGGTGCCCAAATTGTAGAAAGCGAGCATATTGGTATGGGTAAGTTAAGTGGTAGCTACGAGCATCTTGCGAGTGGTCGGGCAATTGAGCGCGATTTTGGTGCCAGAGCCGCCGACATTCACAACCGTCACGAGTGGCAACTTATTGCTCGTCGTATGAGCTACGGACTGTATAATATATCGCAAATTGTGGCGCCTGAGGCAATTATTCTTGGCGGTGGGGTAGCTGTGCACTATAAGCGCTTTGCCCGCACGCTCCAGAAAGAACTTCAACAGTATCAACCACTCTATGCTCTGCCAAAAATTCTTCCAGCAAAGCATATCGAAACTGCACCACTACTTGGTAGTATCTATCTTGCGGCCCATCAACTCGATAAAAGCTAGCCCCACTAATCGTTTTTAGGTATACTAAAACTAATAATAAACCGGGGGGGTGAATAGTGGAGATAATAGCGGCGTATAGCCAGCATACGTTTTTGCCAGCATCGCATTTTAGCTATGATGCTGCCGACGAAGTTATTAATTACTATCCCCAGGCACTCAAAACCAACTCTGGCAAAATTGCTTTGCTCCACGAAATTTCGCATTGCGAGCTGGGGCATTTTCATTACGTTTCAGACTTGCAGCTCTATGCTATGGAGATAGATGCCTGGCTACTTACCAGAAAACTTGCCCAACAATTTAATATACCTATCGAAGAAGATTACATAGACGAATGTATAGAGAGTTATAATGTCTGGATAGAAAAACGCGGTACCTGCCCGCGCTGTTCTACCTTTTGTGCTCAAAAGAACGAGACAGAATTTGAGTGTTATAATTGCTCGACTTGTTGGCGAGTAAGTGCCAGCCCACAGGTACGTACGCAGCGACGTATAGTTGCCGGCTAAAACCTTGCAAATACTTACAAATATCCGTAGAATAAAGTCAAAATAACGGGGGAGCAATGCGAAACGAAACACTACTAAAAATTATTATCGGCGTCTTTGCCATCATTTTAATTATTCTTGGTACATTTGCTTATGGTAATTACGTACGTTCTAAGCAATCGAGTCAAAACCAAGCCAATAATCAGCCAACAGTAAATAAACCTACCGAAACTCCCTCACCAGCACCTGCACCAAGTAATACTACCCAACAGCCAGCCAATAGCCCTACAAATTCTGCTGCTCAACCAGTCAAACCTGTTACGCCCACTCCAGCCACACCTGCCCACACTCCAGCTACAGGTGCTGCAGGTGATGCAGTCGTTGGCGCTACCGTTATTGCTGTAAGTGTCTACCTCTTACGCAAGAGCAAACAAACACCATTAGTAGTTTCTCGTTCTAGACGCTAAACCAATACATTCTACCACCGGGTTTACAAACCTGTAAAAATTCTCTATAATGAAGAGCAAGTTTTTCAATTAGCAAAAATTTTTATTTGTGCGAAAAATTTCTGTTGGCAAAATCGCTTTTTGGCAATTGCTAGCAAATCAATCTTCAAAGGAGTTACAAATTATATGAACGTAATGGAAACATTACTTGAGTCGCTAGATTTTAGCCCACTCAAAAAAGACGACGTTGTAGAAGGCGTTGTAATGCGAGCCGAAAAGAGAGATCTTTGGCTCGATTTAGGTGCCCAGGGTACCGCCCTGGTAGTTGGCAAAGAAGCCGAAGCTGCCGCCAAAAATATCAAGCCCGGTGATACGCTTAGTGCAAGTGTTATCGAGCCCGAAGGGCCAGAAGGCTATGCAATTCTTAGTCTTCGCAAGGCTGTACGCGAAAAAGGCTGGGAGGTCTTAGAGCAACGCTTTGCTGCCAAAGAAGTGTTTGGTATTGTGCCATTTGATGCTAACAAGGGTGGTATGCTTATCGAAATAGAAGGTGTACGGGGTTTCTTACCTGTTAGCCAGCTATCTGCCGAAAACTACCCACGTGTTACTGGTGCTGATAAAGATGAGATATTACACCGCCTTAATCAGCTTATTGGTCAGACACTAATGGTGCGTATTCTCGATCTTGATAAAGCACAAAATAAACTAATTGTTTCAGAAAAAGAAGCCCAGCGCGAGCTTACCGAAGACAAGATTTCTTCATTACACGTAGGCGAAACTGTTACCGGTGTTGCCACTGGCGTGGTAGACTTTGGTGTGTTTGTTAATGTGGATGGCATCGAAGGTTTGGTACACATCTCAGAAATTGCCTGGGACAGAGTAGACAATCCTGCTAAGTTTGTTAAGGTTGGTCAGGAAATTACGGCCAAAATTATCGCTATCGATTCAGATAAGCTTTCACTTTCTATGAAACAACTCTCTGACGACCCATGGGCCGAAGAAGCCAAAAGCTATAAACCAGGTATAGAACTCGAGGGTACTGTTACACGCATTACACCATTTGGTGCATTTGTGCAGATTACTCCGGTTATCGAAGCCCTGGTACATATTTCTGAGCTTAGCTCGGAGCATGTTGTAGACCCCAATAGTCTACTTAAAGTCGGCGAAAAGAAGAAGTTTAGAGTAATTGCTATCGATGCCGAGCAGCACAAGCTTAGTCTTAGCCTCAAAGACCCATCTACTACCACAAAAACCGATAAGACAGCCAGCAAGGCTGCTAACACAGCTAAGACCGACAAAACCGATACTAAATCTGCAAAGGAATAGCCCTGTGGGTGCGCCGCAACACACACCAACGAGAATGTGTGCGGCCTGCCGCACGCGTCTACCCAAGGCTCAGGCTCAGCGTTATACATTAGACAATCACTCTCAAGTTATCTATGATGCAGCCGGTACGGCACAGGGGCGAGGGGTATATGTTTGCTCGCAGAGTTGTTACGATAAGATACAGCGCGGATTATTGCCCTTATTAAGTAGACAGAAGAAACGAGAAAACGTATGAGCGAAGAAACTACCAACCCAACCATTGAGATTCCTGCAGTTATTACTGTTAGCGAGTTTGCTAGTCGCCTCGGTTTGCCACCAGCCAAAGTGGTAGGCGAGCTTATGAAGAATGGTGTTATGGCAACTGTAAATGAGCAGATAGATTTTGATACTGCTAGTATTATTGCCGGTGAGCTTGGCTGTAGTATAGCCTTAGAGGCCGAAAACCCCGAAGAACGTCCAAGTACACAGAAAGATGCCAAAGATAATGCAGGTAGCGAGAGTCAACCACGTCCACCGATTGTAGCTGTTATGGGGCATGTTGATCACGGCAAAACGTCATTACTTGATGCTATTCGTAATGCCAATGTCGCCGCTGGTGAGGCAGGTGGTATTACGCAACATATTGGTGCCTACCAAGTAACTAAATCAGATCGCGTTATTACTTTCTTAGATACACCTGGCCACGAAGCATTTGCTGCTTTGCGCGAGCACGGTGCTAAGACCTGCGATGTAGCCATTGTAGTGGTGGCTGCCGACGACGGAGTAAAGCCTCAGACTAAAGAAGCTATCGAACACGCTCGCGCGGCCAAAGTCTCTCTGGTAATCGCCATTACTAAGATCGATAAAAACGGCGCCGATGTTAACAGGGTAAAACAAGAATTGAGCGAAATTAATGTGGTGCCAGATGATTGGGGTGGTGACATTCCATGTATTGAGGTTTCTTCTAAAACCCAACAAGGCATCGATAAATTATTAGAAGTGGTATTATTAGTTGCCGACATCTTAGAGCCCAAGGCTGTCTATAAAGGCTTAGCAAATGGTGTAGTAATAGAATCTCATCTCGATACCGGTAAGGGGCCAGTAGCCACCTTCTTGGTACAGAATGGTGAGTTTAATCCGGGTGACTGGGTAGTGGTAGGTAATAGCTATGGTAAGATTCGTTCTATTACCGATTATTTAGGCAAGCCACTCAAAAAAGCCACTCCTGCTATGCCTGTACAAATTAGTGGTCTCAAAGAGCTACCAGAATTTGGTGATTGGTTTGAAGAAGTTGAGACTGAAAAAGTTGCCAAAGACTGGGCCGCCAGCCAAGCGCGCAAAAACAGTATCAAGACCCTGCACTCATCCAAGGTAATGAATTTGGCCGATCTTTCTCATGCAGTTATTGATGGCAAGGTAAAAGAGCTTGCCCTAATAGTAAAAGCTGATGCTCAAGGGTCACTCGAATCTCTCTTAAATACCCTAAACGAAATTGGTAACGATGAAGTACGTGTGGGAATTGTTAGCTCTGGTATAGGCGATATCTCAGAAAGTGATGTTAACTCTGCTATTGCCTCAGGGGCAATTATTCTGGGCTTTAATGTTGGTATCTCTTCGGTTGTTAACCAGCTAGCCAAGCGAAGTAGTATAGAGTTTCGACTGTATAAAATCATTTATGAGCTTTTAGATGACGTGCGCGACTGGCTGAGCTCTTTGCTAGAACCAGAAATTATCGAGCACGAACGCGCTAGTCTAAAGGTTCTTGGAGTATTTAAGGTTACCAAGTCGCACGTGGTATGTGGTGGCAAAGTGTTGAGTGGCAAAATTACCCCCAACTTAGATGTACGTATTAGTGATGGCAAAAAAGATCTTGGGTCTGCCACAATAGACAGCTTGCAACGTAATAAAGACCAAGTAAAAGAAGTGGTTGAGGGCGATGAATGCGGCATGAACTTATCGACCAATGTAAAAGTAGAAGTTGGTAATACTCTGCGTTTTATAGAGACCGAGTCTAAGCCACGACGGATCTAACAACGATGAATGTCCGGCAAGAAAAATTAGCTGCCTTGTTACATGGCTATGCGGCCGAATTCTTCGAAGAATTTGCTAATGAGAAAAACCTAATTACCGTTGTTAGCTGCGACGCAGCAGCAGGTGGCAAATCGGTAACAGTATGGCTTACCGTGCATGGCCCCGACAAAGCTGTACTCGAGACTGCGGTACTGCGCAAAGCCTCGTCACTACGTAAATACTTTGCCAGCAAGCTACGTAATCGTTATGTACCATTTGTACGTATTGAGCTTGATAGCGGTAACGAGCAAGCACAATATCTCACCAAGCTTATTGAGTCTGAGTAATGACCAAGAAGTTTACTCGCAGAAAAGAAGATTTTGTCTGCGAGCATTGTAATAGCAGGGTTAGTGGTAATGGCTACACTAATCATTGTCCACACTGTCTGTACTCTAAGCATGTCGATATTAACCCTGGAGATAGGGCAGAGACGTGTTGCGGACTTATGAAGGCCACGGATGTTAACCAGAAGGCAGGAGAATATATTATTACACACAAATGTATCAAGTGTGGTCACACCCGGCCAAACAAAACTGCTCCTAACGATAACTTTGATGAAATAGTGAAATTATCTCAAGAAAAAACTTGACAATTAAATATCATCTGGTTATACTCTATTTAGAACCTTATTAGTAATAAAACCTAGATTTAGTTCCTGCATATACAAAGTATGTTAGCAGGGTTGGGGCTAAATATTTGCTCAGAGCAAAAAGGTGGTTACTGCGTTAGTGGTAACTCGGAAGTCTCCGTAATCATAGACTAGCTGTTGTCGTTTGCCCATGTGGGTGAGTCTGAGTCAGCGAAGTGGTCTTTTTTCGTACAAAAAAGACAATCAAGGTGGCACCGCGAGAACATAGAATCCCGCCCTTGGTACATATTTTTATATATGTCCTGGGGGTGGGATTTTTTAATTCCACAACCAAAACCACCACCCAAAAGGGAGACCGCGGTGCCTAACTACCCAGATCCACATAGACCTTATACTAAGATAGACTTAGGAGGATTAATGGAAAACTTTTGCGATGTAACACCTGAAGAGTTTTTTAGTGAAGATGTAGAAAACGCACAGCGCATTCTTGCTAAATATGATGGAAAGGAGATAATACGCAAATCTGATATGCCAATATATGATTTGTACAATTTGTTGTCAGTAGCACTTGAGATACTTTCTCGCTTTCTTGCGTTTCGTGGTGACCATATACAAGCAGAAGTATTTAGTGCGATTATTCAACTATTAAATATCGATCCTAACGATATTGCCAACGAGCTTAAAATTACCTCTACTTGGCTGCCGCGAGGCGCCTGGTAGGCTACATACCCTCTGGTTGCCCCAGAGGCTTTTTTTGTTTGACAAACAAAAGTATCAGAGTAGAATCATAAGCAAGGTAACGAAAGGTGAAAGTGAGACAACCATACTAGCTCGGTCAGTTTAATTAGTATTATATTAAACGAGGTTTTAGTATGTTAAAAATTAGTTCACTTTCACTTTCTTTCCATCATAAAATATTATTCGATTCAGCAAATCTTAGTCTTAATGCTAAAGAAAAAATTGCCATAGTCGGCGAAAATGGTAGTGGCAAGTCGACATTGTTAAAACTTATACAAGGACAAGCCAAACCCGATTCTGGAAGTATATTACTTAAAAAATCTACCCGCATTGGTTATGTACCGCAAATAAGCCAGCACTCTGACCTTTCGTTGCATGCATTGGTATTACAGCTTACAACTAAACATAGTTTTGAAAAAGCTCTAAGCAACATTACCAATTTATTGCCTGACTATTCAAAAAAGCTTGGTCAGTATTCTGGTGGAGAACAAGTTAAATTAATGATGGCAATTGCAATGAGTCACCAGCCCGATCTACTGCTGCTTGATGAACCTACAAATCATTTAGATGCGCAGACTCAGACATGGCTTGGTGAATTTATCGCTAAATTTCGGGGTGCAGTAATAGTAGTTAGTCATGATAGCAAGTTTGTAAATTATTTTGCTAGTAGTGTGTGTGAAATATCGCAGCAGAAGATTACCAAATTTGCTGGTAATTATGATGACTATATAAAGCAAAAATCTGCTTTACTGGCGAATCAAGAAGCTGCTCATCGAGCGGCCGAAAAAAAGCTTAACAAACTTAAAGCAAATTGGTTTGAGATAGCCGCTAACAAAGGCGCTAAAATTACCAAACGACGCAAAGATAACGATAAAATGGCCTTTGACTACCGTGCCGAAAATGCGGGAGAAAAACAATCACAACGTCTCCACCAAATAGAACGACGTATTAAAGAAACATTATCTGAAAAGCCAGAATTACCGAAAAGTATTATTATATCTAGTAAGGCATCAAAACCCGAGCGTCGCTTGTTACTACAACTACAAAACTGTGTTTTAACACTACCAGATGCTCACAAAATTGGTATCGAAGATATTTCGATATATACGAATGATAAAATATTACTGAAGGGGCCAAATGGCAGCGGCAAAACCAGCCTGCTTAATGCTCTTGCTGCCTCTAAAGTCAATACTAAATATAGCAATATTCATTCCCTGGCATATCTTAGTCAACATGATGAGCAAGCTAACAATTCTCAAAAAGCGCTCGATTATTTTTGTGAGGTCTCACGTCTGCCAGAATATCTAGGCCGTAGTTATTTTGCCCGTCTTTTATTTGCACAAGACGAAGTATTTGTACCAATGAGTAAGCTTAGTGCTGGGCAGCGCATGCGCTTAGAGCTGACCTTGCATATTTTATCTAATCCAGATCTATTGTTACTTGACGAGCCGACCAACCATTTAGATGTTCGCTCTAAAGCTGTAATACAAAAACTACTCACTGAATATGAAGGGGCATTTATTCTTGTTAGCCATGATTCTGAGTTAGTAAAAAGCCTAACAATCAATAAACAGATAGTTTTAGATAAAGCCGAGGTTTTGGAGACAAATGCTGGTACGAATGAGTTGGCCGAGAAGTTGTTTACAGAAGTTAGGCAACTCAACGTCGATTCTAGCCGAGATCGATATCGGGCAAAAGATATGCGACAGAAATATTTAACCGACTTTGATAGTCTAGACAGTGCTAATGGCAACATGGGTGGTCTGTTTGATGAATGGCTAGAGGCCATTGCTGAACATAATGTATTACAGGCCGATTATTTGCAACGACAATTGCACGCAATATTAAAAGGCGATAAAAGTACTTAACTTTCTTAGCAGATATTATTTCTAGTAGAATTTTTGCATAAATAAATTGCTTGTTCTACAGCTTCTCTTGGTGTTTTACAGGCGATAACTATTAAGCGTTCTCGACTGTCAAAGTATTGGCCGGCCATTTTATTGCTCCAGCCACCAGTATTCTCGATAACAACTATTGGAATATTAGCCTGATATGCTATTGCCATTTCGGTAAGTGTGCCAGAACCGCCATTGATGGCAATAATTGCATCACAACTTAATACTAAGTTTAATTCTCTGCCACCACCACGTTCCATACCGCTCGCAATTATTACATCCGCATCTTCGTACGTTGGTTCTTTTTTACCATAGGTTACCCCAATAGTCATTCCACCAAGTTTTTTTGCTCCTCTACATGCAGCAGTAGAGAGCGAATCGCAGTCTTTCTCGGCGCCAAAGAGCAATATTGCATTTTGCCGGGCAACCTCTTTGCCGATTTCTTCGGCTAGCTTTTCTAGGTTGTCACTATACTTTAGGTCTGCTGCAGACCCCATTACACCTATTTGATATTTTTTCATTACATTCTCCTTAAATAAAAATCATCTCGCCCGAGCGAGATGATAGATTAGTTTTTATTGATTATTAATTAGCAAAAATGCCAGAGTCGTGCTCGGGTAGGAAAATGAATTCTATGATGATTATTGCGTTTTTGAGATAACATAACTTTTTTACTATAACATTAATTTTACTAATGACAAAAATACCGTTTACTATTTATACTAGCACATGCTTACTAAAAGCTAGTACTTTTTAAAAATAATTAATAATATCACGAGTCATATAATAAGCGACTTTAAGCTTGACAAATAAACAAATTGATAATAGATTAATACCAAACCTCAATATCGTTCGTAGATACGTTGATCGATATTCAGGTTTAGAACCCAACATCAGCAAGCACAAGAAGGGGGCTAGATGAAGAATCACTCTTTCATCAAGTCTGTTGAGCCGACGACCGACGTTGTGGACGCCACTAACTCTGGCAGTGGCCAGAGCAGTGGTGGCTGCGGCCAGTCGTGCGGTACGAGTTCTGGTGGCGGTAACTGTGCTCAGAGCACAGGACACAGCCAGAAAGTCACGAGAAGCTGAGATAAAGCATGTAGTATAGCTAATTGGTATTAAAACGCTATTTAGACTAAATAATTATACAATACCTAACTTGTCATTAAATTATGATATTGCCTTCTTGTTGAACTCAAGAAGGCTTTTTTCTCCTATCTTATCAGCTGGTAAAGTTGTAATAGTACCAATTGTCTCGTGTGTAGTCTCTATGTATTTAGAAATTAACTGGTGTCCAATGGTATAGCCTATCCAACGAGGGAAGTTATCATTACCAAAAAACCAACCTATCCTGTCATACTCTGTTCTTTTTTTATCCTTGATTATGTTCATTTTTTTATGCCAATCAGATATGTTAGAGAGTACTTCCTTATTAATATGAAGCTTAGATTTTGGGTAAAGTATTTGTTGAAAAACTTCTGCAATCCCTTCTTGTATACAGTCTTGTGTAAAGGTTAATTCGTCCCAATTTCTTATAGGTAATGCCTTTAGTCTGGCAGCATGGTTTAACTCATGGGCAATAGTTGCCGCTAGATCTACTTTTGCTTGTTTTAGGGTAAAAGATTTTTCGTCTATACTTAATGCCATTGAAGAAGCTGAATAGGTTATAGCACCAAAGCCAAATTCTGGCATAATTAACCAAAAATCATTAAGAGTTAAATATAAATCAATATTCTCAAAATCTAGCAAACCTGATGCTTTTTTATAAGCGTCTTCTATTTGTTCAATTATAAAATTTTTCTTATCTTCAGAAAAATTCTCAAAACCAACACTGATATGGATTACTAATTTAGATTTATTTGAACTTAAAATTTTGGAAAATTGCATGGTATTGATTTTATGCATAATTTATGTATAATAACACTGACTTTCTTTCGACACAAGGGGTGTTCCGTGCGACATACAGAAAGACCGGTAATTCTTGCACGACTCTGCAATAGAGAAGGTAAGTTGTATCTTGAGAATGAGAGAAATAGAATCGAAATTAATAGCGATTTTTATGAGCTCGTAACTAACCTCTACAACCTATCAGATGGCAGTTTAACAGTGAATCAGATTGTCGACAAGGTTGGTGGAGAATGTGCTGTATTTGAATTTTTTGATTTTCTAGAGTCCATAGGCTTTGCTTTTCATATTTGGGCAATATCCATGTATGGCCACAAAATGGCAAATTATCCTGACCCCACACGCCAATCTCTTACTGTAGATGAAATACTTAGTCTGCAGGAATTGCCAAGTGATGGTGATTGCGTAATAAGTCAAATAACTGAAAAGCTCGATCCGATTGATATGATACGTAGAACCATTCGTGATTTTTCGGATGAAGCTCTATATAAAAGAGATCTCGAGATAATGATGCTTTCTGCATATGGTAAGCACCATCATCAGGGACGAGTTTTGCCTAGCGCGGGCGCAATGTACCCATTACTTCATTTTTACTTAGCATTAAATATTGAGGGTTTAGACACTGGCCTATATCGTTTTGCAAACCAGCAGAATGGTTATTACAGTGTCAGTTTAGATCTTAGTCAGTTTTGGTCGAAGGGCTTTATTACTGATGAGTGGCAATCAAGTGCATTAGTTCATATCATTGCATTTGATATAGAAAGAAGTTCTGCGAAATATGGTTCGCGCGCCCACCGGTTTGCATTAGTTGAAGCCGGTCATAGTGCGCAAAATGAAATTCGTAAAGCTACTGAACTTGGTATTTCTAGCTGGGAATTTGGTGGCTATGACGATGAGTCATTACAGGCCCTATTAGGATTGAATTCTCCATATTCTGGAATTGCAACTGTTATATTGTATGGCAAAAAGCAAGTGGAGGTTGATAATGCAACTAACTAGAGCACCATTTGCTCGTTGGGAGCAAGTTGGTAATGAAGTTGTATTTATTTCGCCCGATTTTAAGCTTGTCACTGATACTTCCATTTTAGGGTTATTGCCCACTTCACAAACCAAATGGGTACCTTCAAGCGAAGAGCTTAATATACTTCAACGTTATGGTATTTTGACAGATTATATCTCAGAAATTTCTCAATATCTCTTTAACTTAGAGCGTTATTTTGAGTCTGAGGAAATAGAGCTAATAATTGAACAAAAGGGGTCAACAGTACCAGAAGCAGCACTTAATGCATATGGGTATCGAGTTACGTCACCAAAATCATCCTGTATAGGTTTTGGTGTCGATTCAATTAAAGAAATAGCATTATTGAAAGCCATTGCTGAATTTTATGAGCGATACAGTTGCGATGTATGCCGTAATAAAGTCGATACTCCCGTTGAAGCTGCGGATAAATTGACGACTGAACTCATTAAATTTGCTGACTGGCAATATGATTTGGAAGATTTTCCATATTCTAGAAATGCGAGTCAAAAATGGATTAAGCTACATGGTATTGCTAATCATAATATAGCATATGCACCACTTGAGTATGTTTGTTATCCTGATGGTCTACTATGGGGAAAAATGTGTGATGCTTCATCTAACGGAGTGGCCGCACATACAAACTTTGAAGAAGCGCTTATACGGTCAGTCTACGAACTAATTGAGCGTGATGCTTTTATGTTGCATTGGTTTAATCAAATACCCGCTACAATAATTGAACATCCAGTTGCCTTGCAAGAACGTATTTCTCATCTTGAAGCATTAGGCTTTCATATACATTTTTTGCGACTTAATTGTTTAGCTGCGACGACTATCATGGTAATTCTTACTCGAAAGGGTGAAAAATACCCAAGGCTTCTTCTTGGTCTCGCTACAAGTGGAGACCCGGCAATTGCTGCTGCAAAGGCATTAGAAGAAGTCGAGCTTAATGTAACATATCTTAATGCCGATATTGTTTTTCCAAATAGCGCTTCAAAAATTACTGGGATTATGGATCATCAATTTTGGTATGATTTACCGAATAATCATTTTGAGGTTGAAAAATTGATTGGAAAGAATAGGATTGAGATTGTGGATATTCCCAGAGTCGAAAATAATATTGGCTTAATTTTAGGTGCACTCCATAGTAATGGTTTGGATTGGTATTATGCCGAACTCAACACACCAGCTAGATATACAACTGGTTTGTATGTTGTTCGTTCAATTGTTCCAGGCATCGTCCCGATTAACTTTGGGTATCAAATGGAACCTTTAGGAATGGAGAGAATTCAAAATCCTCCAAGTGAATATGGTTCTTCTTTTAATCAATCGAGATTAACACGCGATGGTTATCGTGTGCAACCATTCTCATAGCCAACTCCAATATCGGAGTTGGCTATTTTTTACTCTATCTCGTCGATAGACCAAAAAACTACCATTTTTTTATAGTCGCTTAGCACAAATTTCTTAATTTTGTTTGGAAGTAATTTGCTAGCTTCTGCTAAAGTTATTTCTTTCTTATTAAACAGTTTGGCTAAACTGCTACTTACCGGGTTTTTTGCATCTCTAACATGTAGTTTTTTACCATCTGAATATATCGTTATTGCCAAACTTTTTACTACCTTAGTGCCTTTAGACTCAATATAGTGACAAAGTATTGCCGGCGCTTGTGCGTAACGTACACTCATATTTATTTGCCGGCAGAGCTCTCTTACATATTCTAAGTTGCTCGAAGCAAAATACTCTGGTTCCATAGCTAAGTCTTCTAAACAATCATTAAGCTGCTGGAGTAATGTATCTTGCTTGTCTGGATTGGCTGCTCGAAGGGTTGAGATGAGCGATAATAGATCTAAATTCTGAGTTTTATTACATGCAGTATAGAGCTGTAAGCATAGTCGAGCAAATTCTTTTCTTTTTTGTTCTTGATCAAGCTTTGCAAACTGACTTAGGCTTGCTTTAAAACTAGCGCTGTTCATACTGTTTATTATAATGCCCATTGGTAATGAATGCATTACAATAAATAAATGAAGAAATTATCTGAGATGACTTATGATGAACATTACGAACTTGTGGTAACACTGGGGAGTTAAATTTGAATCGAAGCCAAGTAGAACCGATCTGGAATGTGTTTTAGACGAAATTGATCCACAACCTATAAAAGATGTTAAGCTAGATATAGTTATATTTACTGAATAAGAATAGCTAAGTCTCTAGAATAATAATTTCAATTAGTAATTTACTAAATAAAAAACCCAGAGAATTTCTCTGGGTAAAAAACTACTGGCCGCGCAAGAGTGACATAGGCGTACTCTTGCTAGCCTTACGCCATATAACAATCACGGCAATCGATGCAATTGCAAAGATAATAATACCTGCCCAAACTAGCTCGGTACTACCAAGCGTAGCATGAAAGCCTGGGGTAATGAGGTTATTGGCAGTAATAAAGAGATAACCAAGTGGCACTGCTACCAAATAGCCTGCTACGGCAAGCATTGCCATTGCTAAGCCCTCAATTGCCCCCACTTGGCTCCGTGAGGCACCACAGGTCCGAAAGATAGTCATTGTAGGCAGTTGCAGCTTTAGCTGATTGATAAGAAACACCAAAAGGCTTACTAGTGAAAGCAGTGTAACAATGGCGATAATGGTAAGAATAAGTGGGCTGACATTACGCCCCCAATAATCGACAATACCATTAATATATTCTTGTTGTGTGATGAGCTCGACAGAATTACCCCAAGAAGACTTTATCGAATCTGGAATGGTATGGCCATTGGTTTTGATAGCAATTTGGTTATAAACCTCAAATCCACCATAGAGGTGAAACATCGCGGGGTTAGAGATAAATACCATCTCTTTGCCAAAGCTGCCGGTTTCGCGGCTAAGACCCACAACGGTAAAATTGTCATCTACTAGCTTAACGTTATCGCCTAGGCTGATGCCGAGTGAAGCAGCAAGGTCCTTATCAATAACGGTCTCGTTGTCTGACTGAATATGTCTACCAGAATCGAGCAAGGGCTCGATAGGGCTACCTGGCTGGTACATAGAGTAGAGGGTATCCCGGCCCTTTAGCTTGCCAAAATAGTATGTCATTCCGTCAGCTTCTACGCCGTCGATATTCTTTAGACTCTTCATAACATCTGTAGGTACAATAGAGCTCTCCACATTGCTGCGAGAGCCCGTTTGGGTAACTACGTAGTCTGATGTGTTGGTACGAAAATACCTGGCCGTGCCATCGGTACTCTCGAGGTTAATTGCTACAAACATCATTACCAGGGCGGCCGTAAAGGCAAAGGCACCAATACGAATAGCCGAAACCTTCTCGGCACTTGCGCCACTCTTGCGACGAAATGCTTTTATCCATGCAAAATGAAAGGTGCTTTTCATCTCTTTCCCTTCTGAGCTGTCTGCTGGATGGAGGATTGCGGTGAAACAACTTGCATATTATACTGTTAAAAATAGAAAAATGCAATTATACGTAAACAATGATTGTTGCAAAATATATTTAAATATGATATACTACTTCAAGTTCTCAGGAATGTACCACACAGAAAAGAGGCGAGGATGGCTAAGGCCGTTGAAACCAAACCAAGTGATCACTCTTTTAAGAAATTTATTAAGCGAGTGGGCGAGGTATTGGCTGCAATTTTGGGCTTTGTTATTTTTGCACTGGTTTCTTCGATTCCGATTGATGTACTGACACCGATTATTGGGGGTATGAAGACCTTCATTATTATGGTTCCGTTGTATGGTTTTGGTAGTTATTTTATTACTATTTGGCTTGTTGGGGTGGTAGATCGTCGTAGTGATGGTAAGCCCAGTCGGGCTGCCAATTGGGTTGAGACGCAGCGCGAGCACAACCTCAAGGATGGTAAGAAGAGCTTCTTCTGGCGGCTTGCCGAGACTGGTGGTTTTGTCGGCTTTGCGATTGCAAGTTATTTTCTTGGTGCGATTATCACAATTCTGTTGATCAATTACAGTACTAAGATTGACAATCTTAAGCGACTGACCGCCGTTAGCTCGCTGATTTTCTCGGTTGGTTTCTGTGCTACGTACTCTGGCCTCTTTGGCTGGATTTTTAGCCGCTAATTAGATATTTTTAGGACTCAACATGTTGAGTCCTTTTTCTTTATTGTAATATATTAGCAAGTACAGATATAATAGAATAAATTAAGAAGAATACAATATGGCAAAAAAGACAATCAAACTTACTGGACAAAATAAACAAACCCTTAAATTTCTCGAGAAATTGCCATACAAAACACCATATTTAGTCATTGATACACAAAGAATAGCCAGTACCTATCAAGACTTTTCGAAGTTGATGCCTAAATTTGATATTCACTATGCCGTTAAATGTAATCCTGCAGAACCAATTCTCAGAATTTTACATCAGAACGGGTCAAAATTTGAGATTGCAGCATATGGCGAGCTAGAACGTTTAATTAAGATTGGTATAGACCCCAAAACGGTCATTTATAGTAATACCGTCAAACCAGCTGAACACATAAAAGCTGCATTTAACAAAGGAGTAAAGCAATATGCCTTTGACTCTGCAGAAGAGTTAGAAAAACTTTCTATCTACGCACCCAACTCAGAAGTTTGCTTGCGGGTTTTTGTGGATAATCTGGGCAGTCTAGTAAATTTATCATCCAAATTTGGTGCACATCATAAAGATGCAGTTTCTCTAATGGTAAGGGCACAAAAACTTGGTTTACAACCAATCGGTCTGACGTTTCATGTTGGTTCTCAGTCTGAAAAACTTTCACCCTGGGATAATGCTATGAAGCTAATGAAAAGCATTCGCAATGAACTTGAGGCGAAAAATATTTATATTACAAAACTTAATATTGGTGGTGGGTTTCCGATACAATACGCAGACAAGCTACCTTCAATAGAAAAAATTACCCAAATAATTCATAAAAGTCTCGAGAAACACAAATTGAACGATTTGGTATTACAATGTGAACCTGGCAGATATCTTGTTGGCGAGTCCGGAATAATTGGCGCAACAATTATTGGTAAAGTAGCACGCCAAAATAGAGATTGGATTTACCTGGATGTAGGAAGGTTTCAGGCATTTGTTGAGATGTTTGAGTCAGAAGGTTTACGGTATCCATTACTCTCGTCTAAAGATTTCGGACTTAGGGTAAAGACAAAAAAATATACAATTACAGGGCCAAGTTGTGATAGTTATGACACAATAATGTCTAATGTTGTTTTACCGAGCAATTTAGAAATTGGTGACAAGGTGTACTTTTTAAGCGCCGGATCTTATACTACTGTCTATGGGGCGCCGTTTAATGACTTCCCAGTACCTCAGCAAGAGTTTATCTAGGAGGCAACCATGGATAACGAACCTATAACTTCACAAGAGCAAAAGACACCTGCTGATTTCGATTTTGAATACTACCGTTCTGTTTGCGATGCACATACTGAAGGCGCTCGCCGACTTGGGTTGCTTGATAAAGAACTAGCCGAAACTGCATTAAGAGATCCGAGAACAATTGTTGTAACTATCGATGGAATCAAATTTCCTGTATTAGTTCCAATTGAATATGCTGAAGGATACGATGCAGAACGTACTAAGCAAATTGTTACACAAAATGGCAAAAATGCAGAAGAAGTCTATTATTATGCACTACCTGCAGATATGGCTAGCACAGATATAAAATCAGTAATAGCCGAATTACTAAAAGCTCAAAAACCACATGATATTTGTGTGTTTTTCGACTATGATGCAAAGCAAAGTTTGGTTAAAACTGAATTTGAAGCATTAATTAGTACACTTGGCAAGGAAGTTAGTTCTATTCCATTATTTGATCATACTGTTGGTGACAAAGAGCATAATCTCCAAGCGGCCCTCGAGCTTTACGTTACCTCGGTTAGACAAATAGAGCAGCCTAAAGCTGTGGGTGCAGACCCTACTATCTATAGTCAGTTTCGGGAGTCGGTTGAATCGGGTGAGTACGAGCTTTTGCCAGAAAACGGGGCGAGCTTACTAAAGGGAAGTGATATTCCGGGGGGCTTACGAGAAAAGATGTGGCAACTCTATCTCGATAGATTTCAAGATCTTGGTGAATACCATCCAATAGTTATGGAAGAAGCACGTTCTGGTTTTGAAGCCAAGCTAGACAATCCTGACACCACATTTAGTGTGTATTTTGTAGATGGAGAACCAGTTTGTTGGATGTGTTTTCTTACCGATATGGATCAGTGCGATTGGTTGAATCCTAAATTTTTCAATGCTGAGAATTTGGAGATTGCCGATGATGAATCATTACTTTTCTTCCCAGAGATTGTTGCAAGAGCCGATGGCATTGGCGGTTATTCTCGCCCAACACTCCAGTTGGCTACTGAATTTGCTTTTCGCACGGGCAAAAATTACAAAGTTTGTTTTGAGAGTACGAATAGGTCTAAAGAGTACATACCAGCACTTGTTAAACAGTATGCTGAAGAGACCGGAAAACTTACAGTTAGCGAGCCAAAACGGGTAGATGTGACCCTATATGCATGTTATTCCATTTCAAATGGTTAAGAGCTAGTCGGTACTAGCTCTTTTTTACTATGTATTTTTTTAGGTATCGTTCTGGACGTAGGAGTTCTTTATGTTTTCTCAGTCCTGGTTTGCCCAAATCTTGCTCTAGATTTAGGTATTTTTTACCATCCTTGTGAAACAGCTTGAGTGCTTCGAAAAAGATGTAGTCAAACATATATTCTAATTCATAACTACATTTTAAATGATGAATAATAGCGTATTCATTCTGTGGCGGGTAACTGTATATTACAAAACCACTTAGTTTGTTCTTATAAAAATACTGCAAACAATTAAAAGGTATATGTTGATAATTAAGTATTCTTTCTTGCATTGCATGCGTCTCTATTTCTTCTGGGTCATTACCAAATTGATAAACATTCTTCCAAGATTTAAATGTAGAGAGAAGAACAGGGTTATCTTTTTCGTCCTCGACATTATAAGAAATTAGTGATGAATTATTTCCGTTTTCTTTGTCGAATGTACGGATTTGATATCTAAGCCTACGGTATTCGGGGCCATCTAGATGGATAAAATTTTCTATATTGTAGATATAATCCCAACTATCTCTGTCCTCAGAAACTTGATATAGTGTTTGATTTATATTTTTCACCAACATCTCTGGTACCATATGGAATTTAACATTTTTATTGTCATTCTGACTATAAAAAGTATCAAACGTAGATTCTGGCTCATTATCCCCAATGATTGTGTATGAAAAGGAGTGGTTGGATGGGTCAAATACATCCATATACCGAAAAAGAATATTATTATTTAAAGTTGAAATATTTAGATCGTCATGAAAATTTAGCCAAGCAAATAGGTTTCCAAAATAATGATCTGCATATGGGGGAAAATTTTTATAGTAATTTTGGTACCATTCTGCATCGCTAAAAGATAACTGTTTAAATTCTGGAAATGTATTTAGGTCTTTCATAAATAAGATGTTAATATGTATTATAAAGGTTTAGTTTATGTATGTCATTCAAACGCTTCTATATGTGCCGATGATTATTGCCCTCTTTTTTATAGGAGGCTTAACTTATCTAAGAAGAAAATCACCTGGTGTAACTGCCTTTTTCCTAACCACATTCACTACTGCAATCTGGTTAAGTTGGCAGGCATTGGCTCAACTAAATATTAATCCTAGCTTAAATGTTATATTTATTCGACTCTCTATTGCTACATCAATTTTTATTGGCTATTTTCTTTTATTATTTTTTAGGGGATTTACAAACAAGAAGACAGGCAACATATGGGAAATAATACTGTTATTGCCCTGTTTAATACTGGCAGTTATAAACCTTACAGCTTATGGTGTAAATGACGTAGCGGTTTCTGCATTAGGTATTTCAGTTAATGATATGCCAATATCGTATGTTCTTCTTCTTTTGCTTCTAGGGGTATATGTAATTTATGGCCTCGTTATTTTAATTATAAATACTATAAAAAAACCAAAAAACGAGCGAGCAACAAACTATCTTATTATGTTTGGTTTTGGTGAAGCTACAGTAATTAATCTCATCATCTTATTTTTCTATTCGTCTAGTGCAGTAGCACAGTATGCAATTATTTTATCTATTCTAGCTTTCATAGCAATTATTGCCTTTGCTATTATAAGACATCGGTTATTTGATATTCGTCTTGTTGCTGTTAGGGCAGTTACATACTCACTCACAATTGGTGTGATTGCACTCTTGTATGGATTAATTGCTTTTAGGGTTTCTTCTATTTTTCTAAATAAGATAAATCCACAACTACAAGAGGGATTTTATATAATTCTAACTGTCATTTTTGCCTTTACTTTTGCGCCGCTGCGGCGATTCTTCGAGCGTATTTCTAACAAGATTTTTTACCGTGATAGATATGATAGCCAAGCGTTGGTAAATGAGATTGGACGAATCTTAGCTTCAGAAATAGACCTAGACAAAGTTAGCTCGCGAGTCTTGCGTGAGCTAAGTAAACAAATAAAGATTGAGAAAGCAGAAATTGTTGTTTTTGGTGAGAATCAATTATTTTATGAGAACAATGTCTTTAAAAATGGTGATGGCAAAATAAGTCCAAACGAGCTAAGTAAGTTGGGGCGAGTAATGCTAGTTGTAGACGATTTGCAAAGCGGTGAAAGAAAAGAGCTAATGCAAAAATACGGCATTACTATTAGCCTAGCCCTGCGTACTAGTGAGAAATTTATTGGCTATATGCTACTTGGCGAAAAGAAGAGTGGCGATATTTATAACGACCAAGACCTGGCGGTACTTAAGATTATTGCCAACGAAGTGAGTGTAGCTATGGCTAATGCACTAAGTTATAAAGAAATCCAACTCTTTAGCGAAACATTGGCCGAGAAGGTAAGGCAACGTACTGCTCAGCTGCGCCATGCTAACGATCAGCTAAAAGAGCTCGATAAAGCCAAAGATGAATTTATTAGTATGGCTTCTCATCAGCTACGTACACCTCTTACTACCGTTAAAGGCTATGCCAGTATGTTAGAAGAAGGGGATTTTGGAAAACTTACCAAAGAGCAATCTAAGATTGTCGAGCAAACGCTCGATGGCTCTAATCGTATGGCCCGCTTAATAGACGATTTACTTAATGTAAGTCGTATGGATGCTAATAGATTCTTTTTAGAAGGTAATCAGGTAGACCTAAACAAACTTGTACCCGAAGAGCTCGAGCAGCTAAAAAGCTTTGCCGAAGGCAAGAATGTTAAGCTAACGTACGAGCCTCCCAAGCAAAAGATTCCAGTTATCTTACTCGACGAAAATAAGACCCGCCAAGTTGTAATGAACCTTGTAGACAACGCCTTGCATTATAGCGCCCCACCGAATGGTGGCGGGCATGTAAAGGTTAGCTTGGTTCTTAATGGTGATTTTGTGGAGTTTTGGGTGGCTGATGACGGTATTGGTGTGCCAGAAGCAGTGCAAAAGAAACTCTTTACTAAGATGTTCCGTGCCCCCAACGCTCAAGGCGTGCGTCCAGACGGTACCGGCCTAGGGCTCTATTTGGTAAAGCGTGTAGTAGAGCAACAAGGCGGTGAGATATGGTTTGAGAGCAAAGAAGGTAAGGGGTCTACCTTTGGATTTAAGCTACCTCTAAGTGGGATTCCAAAAGCAGTATTAGAAGAAAGTAAGAAGATTGGGGCCAAAGTAGCTGCTAGCCATGCTAAAGCGGGGAATTAGATATTGACAAAAAGTTATTTAGTGATAAGATATTATTAATCTAGCACACGCTGGATTGCACCTACAAACGCTACCGGAAAGGTAGAATTCATGCAACCCATCAGCAAAGAACTAGGTGACCGCATAATTGCACGAATGTGCAAGGAGCATCAGCTTCCTCGTGAGACGGCAGAGGCCATTCTTCGAGAGACGCTCGTGTTCCTGAATATGGTTGGTACTAATCCTGCCTGCCCATCAACGCCCAGTGCGCTGGTTGATATCGGCTGGCATACATTCATTCTCTACACTCGTGAGTACGCCGCGTACTGCAATGCGGTGTGTGGCGAGTTTATTCATCACTGTCCTACCGACACGCCCGAACTTGAAGCCGTTGCTGTTAGTAGTGAAGCTACGGTCGAGTTCATGGCTGCCAACGGTATCGTCTATGATCCGCAGCTGTGGGGTACTGCCCTCTTCTGTGATGTACGTGGCGGTGGGGGTAATGATGGTTGTAAGAGTGAGGTTGCTGCCAATACTCAACCTCCTTACGACTTCGGTGACCTGCTTCAGTACCAGATGGCTGGGGCAGACTGCGATGATGGTCGTGGCAACTGCAAGAGCTGCGGGGGAGGCTTCGGCAAGTGCAGCTAACTTTTGTTGGGGGGTTTCTCGAGTGAGTTACCCCCTGACAAAAAAGGAATTATTATGAAAATTGATTGGAACAAATATTATATAGAGGGTAGTAAGTACGCCCCTGTGAGTGAGATTGTGTTAGACAAACTCGAACTTAGAGGCGGACTTGCTCTTGATGTTGGCTGTGGAGAGGGTGAGTTAATGCGACAATTGAGAGATCGTGGTTATAAAACCACAGGTATAGACTTAGCGGAAGCTGCCAAGCCAGATATAGTTGGTGATTTTATGAGTTACGATTTTGGTAAACAAAAGTATGATCTTATTACTGCTAACTTAGTAATTGCTTTTATGGAAGACAAAAAAGCCTTTCTCGATAAGGTGAAGTCTTTACTGACAAAAGAGGGTCGTATAATTATCATTACACCTGTACTCTACAACCAATATAAAGATAAATATAGTGATAAATACACTTCTATTAGTGTTGAGTGGGACGAAATAATCAGGCTATTTCCTAACCGCATTATCCATGATAAAAATTATGATGGTGGTTATCGTTGTAGAATAACTCTGGAGCCTAAACTGTAGGTTTTAATATAGGTATGTTTCGCCAAAGTTGCCGCTAGACATGCTAAAGCGGGCAATTAATGATTGACGTAAGGTACAAAAAGAAAGTATGATGTATATATGAGCAAAGTAGTACTACTTGTTGAAGACAACGATTTTATTCGAAATATGTATCAGCTAAAACTAGCTAAGGCAGACTTTTCGGTTGTAGAAGCAGTCGATGGCCAAATGGCCCTCGACAAAATTGGTGAGCACAAACCAGACTTGGTTTTACTCGATCTTATGATGCCCAACGTTAATGGTATAGATGTGCTAAAGTCTCTCAAGAAGCAGAATCTTACTCCAGACTTGCCAGTAATCGTGCTAACTAACGTAATGGACCCTCAAACTATCGAGCAGGCCAAAGAACTTGGCGCACGCGACTATATTGTAAAGACCGATCTTACACCTTCTCAGGTGGTCGAAAAACTCCAACCATTCTTAAAATAAAATCCTACTAATTTATTGACTTAGGCAAATGCTTATGGTAATATTGCTTTTGTTAATCAACAAACTAATCCAATAAGGAGAATATATGTTTAACGTTAGTGTAAGTGTGTAGGTTCTTGGTAATAAGTTACTAAATATTTTGGTAATTTTTCTTCAGGAACCTCACTCAGAGGTACCTTCAACAGAAAGGCAGAGTATGTCTACAGATAGCTATATTAGCTCTGCGGAGTTTTATGACGTTATCTATACTGCTATGAAAGATTACAAAGCTGAGTCAGAGCGAGCTTTTGCCATTGCCCAAGAATTTAGCGATGCTTGGTCTTGGCCTTGGCCACAAACTACTCGATTGCTCGATGTGGCATGTGGTACTGGACTGCATCTAGAGCATTTCAGGATGATGTTTTCTCATGTTGAGGGTCTTGATCTTAGTGAGAATCAGCTAGCTATCGCTAAAATGCGTTTGCCTGGTGTTTCATTACACCGGGCCGACATGCATAACTTTTCTCTTGGTCGCAAGTTTGAGGTTATTACATGTATGTTTTCGGCGATTGGCTACGCACGTACTTACCAAGATTTGTGTAATGTAGCGAACACTATAGCTAAACATCTTGTGCCAGGTGGTGTAGTCATTATCGAACCATGGATCTTGCCCGAGGATTGGCGAGATGGTGAGATGCATATGCAAGTTATCGATACCTCCGAGCTAAAGCTAGTGCGTATGAACCGTAGTAGTAGCCAGGGTCGAATGTCGGTGCTAGATATGCATTATCTGTTTTTGCGACGTAATGATGATGCTCCAACTCACTTTCGCGAGCGCCATTTGCTGATGATGCACAGTAAAGAAGAGTATTTGCAAGCTCTCGAGCAGGCGGGATTCAATGCTTATTTTGTAGCAAATGACTATCGTGGATATGTAGTTGGTGTACTACCTACTTTATCGTACTAAACGATTATCCCCAGAAAGGAAATTTCTGGGGTTTTTAATGTAACAAATTTTTATACCCATTAATAAAACTTCTGGCATCCATTGGCTTTTTGCCGGCTGGCTGGATTTCTACAATTTCTAAACTGCCATCTTTGCAACCAAAGTAGAGTTTGTTGGTATCTGCCGATAGTGTGCCAAGGGGTGCCGCGTGCGTAGAGGCAAGAGCTTTGGTAATAACTACTTTATTATCATTCCAGTCAAAATAGCTCTTTGGCCAACCAATGAAGGCATTAATTTGTCGAACCAGCTGCTTGGCATGTAAATTTGGGTTGAGCAACCCATCTTCTTTGTGGGTTTTTGTAGTAAATGTAGCAGCTACTTCGTCTTGCTGCACAGCTTCGATATCGCCACTTACGTAGAGTCGAATAGTTTCGGGCAACAAGGCACAGTTTAGTTCTGAGAGTTGATTGCGCAGATCGATTGCGTTAGTGGTATCATCCAAAGAAACCTCAGCCCAACTTAAAATTGGCCCAGCATCTAGCTCAGGAACAATCAGCATAATTGTTACACCGGTAACTGCATCACCATGCAAAATAGCTGCACGTATGGGGTCGGCGCCGCGCCAGGCAGGTAAGAGCGAAAAATGGCTGTTGACTATTCCATGCTCGAACGAATCAATAACATCTTCGGGAATAATAACTCCGTAGTCGAGTACTACACCCAGTTGAGAGTGAAACTTTTTTTCGGCCACGAGGGTGGAAAGTTCTTGTTTGTTGGTGGGCTTGTAGACCGAAATAGCATTTTGTCTTGCCCATGCCGCCACCTCGCTTGGCCGAGCCTTCGAATGTCTGGTATCATCTGGCTTAGTAATTACAGCTTCTATCTCAAACTCTTCAGACAGTGTCCTTAAGGCATCTAGGCTAGTTTGCCCGGTGCCAAAAAAAACCAAAGATTGAGCATTTGCCTTGTTCATTTAGACTTCATCTACCTTGGGCTTATCACCACTTAAAGGAGAAAGTTTGCCGTTTTCGTTCATGGCAAAGAGATTTTTGGCGCTCTTAATATGATCTAAAAAAATTACCCCGTTCATATGATCAATTTCGTGTTGTAACACTCGTGCCGGGAATCCTTCTAGCGTAAGTCGAATTTCATTGCCCTCTAAATCTTCTGCTTTTACTTTTACCTTAAGGTAGCGATCTACCCGGCCATAAATACTCGGAACACTCAAGCAGCCCTCTACATCACCAACCTTCTCACTGCTGTGTTTTACAATTTCTGGATTAATTAGGGTGGTAAAGTCGTGATTCTTACGGTCTTCAAAATCATTGCGTACCACGGTTAATTTAATTGGCTCACCAATCTGAATAGCCGCAAGTGCCGCGCCAATTTCGCTGTCGTGATCCCAATTAAGCGTGGTCTCTATCATATCAGATGCCATTTTTTTAATTGAGTCATCCACAAAACCAATCCGCCGCGATTTCATACGTAAGACTTTATTGGGTATGGTAACAAGTTTTTTTATCATAAGATTACATTATACTAACGGGGTCTAACTCAGCCTGCCAGCCCCGTGGCAAATTGCCAACAATTGTTATTAACTCGGCGCGAGACCTGGCCTTAATAATTGCTTGCCAAATGTACTTTCCGCTTTGACGTTTTTGCAGAGCCGGGGTAGGGCCGAGCGCGCGAATAGCGCGGTTTTTTTGTAAAGATGTTATATATTCTGCACTGTGTTTTTCGGCAAGTGAGGGGTTGGCATGTGCATACCACAATTTTAGCAGATAAACGTAAGGAGGGTAAGCGTAGTGTTTGCGAGTGGCAAGCTCGTGCTGATAAAATAGCGGGTAATTGTGTGTGGCAGCGGCGACAATTGCAACTTGCTTTGGGTTGCGTGTTTGAATAATTACCGTACCCAATTCTTGGCGACGGCCTGCTCGGCCAGCTGTCTGGGCAAGTAGCTGATAAGTGCGTTCACTACTAGCAAAGTCTGGTATTGCTAGGCTGGTATCGGCATCAACGATACCCACTAGCCGCAAGCCGGCTATATCAAGACCACGGCTAATCATCTGGGTACCAACCACAATATCTATTTTGCCTTTCTGCAAATTGCCAAACAGAGTTTGCATATTTTGCCAGGTAGCATTGTCTCTATCGAGCCGGGCTAGTCGGGCATGCGGCCATAGATGAGAAATTTCGTCAAAGAGCTTTTGTGTGCCACTTCCCACAAATTTTACTTGACCACCACAGTTACTACAGCTAGTAGGTGGCAGGTGTTTATAATCACAATAATGACATAGCAACCGCGCAATGTCGCCGTGAAAACTCAGTGCAATGTCACAATTAGGACAGAGCGTGGCTTGTCCGCACTGCTCACAGATAAGACTACTTGCACTACCACGTCGGTTGAGCAATAAAAGTATCTGTTTGTTATCATCTAACGTTGTCTGGATAGCCCCGGTAAGTTGGGGTGAGAGCAATCCAGTAAACGTGTTCTTATCTACAATGGTTATTTGGGGCAAGCTACTATTGTGTCGTTGATGCAGCTTTGCCACAGAAAAGAAATTTTTGTCGGCCAAAAACTTGGTAGTCACCTGTGGTGTAGCACTGCCCATTACCAGCTGGGCTGGTTTGGTTGTAGCAATATGCCCAGCAACATGTAGGGCGCTGTAGCGTAAAAATGATTCTTGCTTGTAGCTTGGCTCATGTTCCTCATCAATAATTATTAGCCCGAGGTTACAAAGTGGCATCCATAGCGCACTGCGCGGCCCCACTACTATTACAGGGCTATCCTGCGAGGTGCTGCTACACTCTAGCCAGATGCGTTTGCGCTCGGCAACACTCAGGCCAGAATGCACAATATAGAGCTCACCAAAATGCTCAGATAGTCTCTCGGCGAGTTGGGTGGTAAGCATAATTTCTGGTACCAACAATATCGCCGATTGCTTATTATTGAGAGCATTAGCTATAAGATGCAGATACACTTCGGTCTTGCCCGATCCGGTAATGCCTTCTAGTAGAGTTGGTTTGTTAGACTGCACAATGTGCTGGTAAGCTGCCTGTTGTTCGGTGTTGAGAATATTAAGTGGCTTAGTTTTTTTCTTCTGGGCAGAGGCAGGTACTTTTCTTGGTTTGGCGCGTAGTCCAGAGGGTAATAATGTTGTCCAAACAGAGTATGGGCTGGCCACATAATACTCTTTTAGCCACTGGGCAGTTTCGAGCAGATAGTGTGGCAGAACAGGTATGTGATCATATATTTTACTAATTGACTTTAACCCGACAATGTTTTTTGGCCGAGTCTTTTTAACTTGTAGTACCACCCCGAGACTCGAACGTTTACCAAACGGAACCTCGCAAATCTGACCCACGTGCAATAAAGTATCAGAGTTATACCAAAACGTTTTACCATCTTGGCCGGTATAATTTGCTGTGTCCACTCGCACAAAATACGTCGGCTTCATATATCTATTATATCGTCTTTTGTTCGCTAAAATACAATTCGTGTGGTTAGTTGCATAAAAAGTGTGCAATCTGATAGTATACTGATTATATGAAAAAGCGAGCTCGAGCGTGAAGGTACAAACAAAGTTTTATTTATTATGCGTATTTGTCTTTGTGGCAATACTATTTGCTTTGCCGCGCGAAGACAAGATTCTTTCTGCCCTAGGTATCAAAGATACTGCACCAAAAGTACGTGAAGGGCTCGATTTGCAGGGTGGAGCGAGCTTGTTATACCAGGCAGATCTATCTAAGACCAATGCAGCCGATAGACAAAAGGCTCTCGATGGCGTAGTGAATGTAATTAACAAACGAGTAAATGTAACAGGTACTTCAGAAGTAGTTATTCAGCAGGCAAGCGGAGATAGAATATTGGTAGAACTACCTGGTATTAAAGATACTGAAGAAGCAATTTCATTAATTGGTAAGACAGCGCAATTGAATTTTTATGCAGTCTCTACCGATAATACCCTAACACCTACAGATATAACTGGTAAAGATCTTGATAATGCTACAGCGGATATAGATACTCAAACAGGTCAGCCAATTATTACATTTACAATGAAATCTGAAGCAACCCAAAAGTTTGCCGATCTTACAACTAAAATAAATCAGTCTGGTGGCAGACTACTTATAGTCCTCGATGATCAGCCGCTCTTTAATGGTACAGTAAGTCAGCCAATTACCGACGGTCGTGGACAGATGACAGGATTTAAAAACATTAAGGATGCTCAGCAGACTACTGTACTTCTTAATGCTGGTGCCCTGCCAGTACCAATTAGCTTGGTACAGCAACGAACTGTTGGAGCGAGCCTGGGGAGTGAATCAGTTAGTAAAAGTCTGATAGCAGGAATAATTGGTCTTGTGGCGGTTGTGTTCTTTATGATTGCTTATTATCGATTGGCAGGTGTAATAGCCAGTGTGGCGCTTGGTGTATACACTATAATTAACATCGATATCTTTAAGCTGAGCGGAATGGTTGGCTTGCCCATTGTTCTTACCTTGGCTGGTATTGCTGGGTTTATTTTGAGTATCGGGATGGCGGTGGATGCTAATATCCTTATTTTTGAGAGATGGAAAGAAGAAGTTCGTGGCGGCGCTAGTCTGCAAGCTGGCCTGCAATCTGGGTTTAAACGCGCCTGGAGCAGTATACGTGACTCAAATATCTCAACGCTAATAACTTGTGTAATTTTGTACTATACCGGCTCTACAGTTATTAGGGGCTTTGCCGTTACATTAGCAATTGGTGTATTGGTAAGTATGTTTACTGCCATTACTGTAAGCCGCACGTTACTCGAAATGGTGATACGTACTGATTGGGGTAGCCAAGAACGCTGGTACGGCTATCTACATAAGACCAGTAAGAAACCTAAGAAGGTGAGTGCCAAATGAATATTGTAGGTAAACGAAAAATTTGGTTTACAATATCGCTACTTATTCTTGTTCCTGGGCTTTTGGCACTGTACTTTTGGGGACTAAAACCAGGGATAGATTTTACTGGTGGACAAGTTATGGAAGTAAGTGGTGGACAAAACCAAACCGAGGTTATTGGTATTATTAGTCCTACTGGCGTAAAAGATATAACCGTCACCACTTCAGGCTCAGACAAATTGCTTATTCGTTATAGCGATAAGGGAGTGGGTGATTCAGAACAGATACATCAAGACATAAAGGCAAGATTAGCCCAGAAAGGCTACATAGAATCTTCTTTTGATTCGGTTGGTCCTGCGGTTAGTAAAGATATTACCCGAAATGCAATATTGGGTGTAGCTTTGGCGGCGTTAGCGATTGTTCTCTATATAGCTTTTGCGTTTCGTAATACTCCTCCACCGGTTAGCCCGTGGAGTTTTGGGGTAACGGCAGTCATCGCGCTTTTGCATGATGCATTGTTGGTACTTGGGGTATTTGCCATACTTGGCCACTTCTTGGGCGTACAAATAGATGCATTATTTGTTACAGCCGTACTTACTGTCATTGGCTTCTCGGTACACGATACTATTGTTGTCTATGATAGAATCCGCGAAAATCTACGACGCTACAACAAGCCATTTGAGGTGGTTGTAAATGAAAGTATTCTTGAGACTTTTGCGCGATCAATTAACACCTCACTAACCGTGCTTATTGTTCTTCTGGCATTCTTCCTTTTTGGTGGTGGCTCTATTAAGTTCTTTATTCTCGCACTCTTAATAGGTGTACTTTCTGGAACATATTCATCTATCTTTAACGCTGCGCCATTACTTGTGGTCTATAACAATTGGAAGATAAAACGTAACGCTAAAGCTCCCAAGAAGAAGAAAACAACAACAACAAGTAGTAGTTGATAGTTGATACAAAAAGTGGTATAGTGTTTTAGGCTTTTGGCAGCTATCAGGAGGTTATCCTTTGAGTTCGCGTTGGTCGCAACAAACAGCTCAACCATATAACAATTTTGCTTGGGTAAAAAATACACGCTGTCAGGGTAAAACACGTTTTCGTAGTATTTCACATGCTCTTAAGACAAATTTAGCAAAAGATCATAAAAATTTCAGGGCCGATCTTGCAAGAAAAGGAGAACATCGAAGTCTCACAGCTGTTTATATGTGTCCTCATTGCGGGTATTATCATAATGGTGGTAGATATAGACAGCTCTTTACGGTAGATGTGCTAGTTGTTTGCTCTCATTCTATAGTAGGTAAGTTGGTATCGACGGGGTTTACTCCAAATAGCAGACGAGCAAGAGTGCTTTGGGATAATCGACAAAATTGCAGCCATAACCCTAACACGCGCTCTGTTTTACAATATAGTGGGTATACTCTCGAGCATCTACCGCATCCCAATTTAGAATTGTATTGGATCTATGGAGTAGTATTGCCTGCCGAAGAAGCTACGTTGTGGCTCCTAAAAAAGCGCATAGAAGGTATTCAGTGGTATATTCCAGATCAATCTACAAAAAGACCCATTAATCTCAATGATTACAGCTAATCTCTCTACAAACTAGAGGGATTTTTTAATTCAGAAATGTGCTAGCGAATTACCATATAGGCAATAATTAATGCGCCTATTACCAAGAGCGCGGCAAGCGCTGGTAAGATGTAACTACCAGCATTGCTCTCTGTGGTAACTGGTGAATAGTCTTTGTTTAACTCGCTTAAGGCTTTTTCTGTAAGGTGTGGATTGTATTCAGAATGATGATCGGCATAGGTTTCTTCTGGAGGCATAACAGGCATGTCAGTAGGGCTAGGTTTGGGTGGTGGGGCAGCTTCGGCTAGCCTTGCTGGCAGGCCCTGCTCTTCTACTTCTATAGGTGGGGCAGGTAATTCCGCAGTGTTCTCTAGCGATTTTATCTCGGCAATTTGTGGAACCACAAATTTTTTTACCTTATGACGAATCTTGCCAGGTTTTTTAGTAGCCTCTATCTTCTCGGGGTGCATATCTGGCTGTACGACAGCAAACTTAGAATGCCTAGAATGAACACTCTTTTTGTGCTTGGAGGGCGCAGAGCTCGAAATTGGCATACTGGCAACCTTTTCGAACCCATAGACTGATCCACAACCATGACAAAGATAACCGACTATCGATCGGGTTAGCTCGGTATTACATTCTGGGCAATATTCGACGTTCATAAATAGCTACTTTTTATCTTCGTTGTTTATTTTACTTATTTAATAATAGTATAGCATAAAAACTTTCAAAAAAGTGTTGTAATTGTGACATTTATTACGTTATACTAGAGACAACAAGTGAGGGAGAAAAAAGAGGGGAAAACCAAGATAAAAATGCTGCAATATTTTATTACATCTAAGACTCGTCGAAAAATTATTATGTTGTTTTCGAAATATCCCGATTATAAGATACATATTCGTGGATTGGCGAAAATCATTAAGGAAGATCCCGGCAATATAGCGCGCGAGCTGCAACGGCTTGAGAAGATTGGCTATGTGCGATCGTCTAAAGACGGTAATACCAAGATTTATTGGGCCAATCAGACATTTCTCTTATTTAAAGAATTACAGAGCATGGTATTAAAGACATCCAACAAGAGGGCGTAATGCACTAAACTAGCCGGTCAGTTTCGAAAAAAAATAATAAAAAACAATAAAAAAGGTAGTAACAACAATGATACAAAAAGCAAAAAAAATATTTAGTCCGTTTTCGCGCAAAAGTAGCCACCAACTTGCCGAGCAAAGACGCGATAAGCTTGCAAAGACACAAGAATACTTGCAAAACCGACGCAGCTTTGGTGTCCCGACAACCCCTATGGGGTTTAAAACACGCAGTAGCTCATCGTATTTTTTGAGTAACTATCGATAAGTCGAACAAATAGTGCAAGCTTGCCGTATAATGCGTGCATGGACAAACAATTCTATATCCCCAAGACTAAAGCTCCCAAACTTCTTTATCATGCTTCTCAAAACAAAAATATTTTAGAATTTATCCCTAGTAAAGAACATTATAGAGATTTCTATGAAGGTCCAGTAGTATTTGCCACCCCAGATAAAGTGTATGCAAAACTTTTCTTGGTGCGAACCAGTGATGACTGGACGACACTTGGTAGATACACTGATGGTGGTAGGGTTGGGCCTTGGCACATAATTATAAGTGATAGACATCGATTCGAGGAGGCAGATGTTGGCGGCACCGTTTACTGGTTAGATCCCAAGGATTTTAGTTTTGACCCCCATAAGAATATGGGAAATCTAGAATGGACATCCAAAACTACGGTAAAGCCAATTGGCAAAGAAGATTATTCTTCAGGTTTGGTTGCTATGAAAGAAGCAGGTATTGAAGTATATTTTGTAGACAAAGAGACGTATGCGGCAATAAACATTTCTAAAGACCATGGCAAATCAATAATTGATACTCTCACTCCTGAAGTATAAACCCGTTATAATAGATGGTATGAAGACACACTGGCAATACCTGCCCGAGGTAAAAGACAGCTCAACGTTAGCAGAGCAGATTTTGTTTGGCCGTGGGTTTTCTAAAGAAGAGGCAGAGTATTTTACAAATGCCAATTATACTACAGGCCTTAACGACCCATTGCTACTTAGTGGCATGAAGACAGCCGTAAAGCGTATTATGCAAGCTCGAGTGAGTAAAGAAAAACTGGTTATTTATGGCGATTATGATATAGACGGTATTACTGCTTCTGCATTGTTATACGATTTTTTTACACAAATTGGCATCACTGTAGAAACATATATTCCAGATAGATTTAGTGAAGGCTACGGTATTAACAAATCAGCTCTAAAAAAATTGAAAGACCAAGCTGCAGATCTGGTAATTACGGTAGATTGCGGCGTAAATTCGGCAGTAGAGGCAGACTATGCCAAAAAAATACAGCTAGACCTAATTATTACCGATCATCACGAGCCAATTGGCAAAAAACCCAGTGCTTTGGCAGTTATTAACCCAAAGCTTTCAGGCCAAGAGTATCCGTTTAAAGAGCTGGCTGGTGTGGGTGTGGCATTTGCGCTGGTGCGTGCGATTATAGCTCTCCACCCAGGCATAGTACCAGAAGGCCAAGAAAAATGGCTTCTCGATTTGGTAGCTCTTGGTACTATCTGTGATGTTGTGCCACTCATTAACGAAAACAGAATCTTGGCGCGTTATGGGCTAATGGTTGCACAAAAAGGACGTCGCCCAGGATTTCGAGCTCTAGCCAAGGTAAGCGGTACAGATCTAAACAAGGTAAGTGAAACCGATTTTGGCTTTCGTTTTGGACCAAGGTTAAATGCTGCTGGTAGGGTAGACCATGCCAAAGTTGGTCTAGCAACATTATTAGCAGAGACAGAAGCTGTGGCTGACGATTGTGCTCAAAAGTTACAATTACTTAATACCGAGCGTCAAGCGACTACCGCAGAGATACTTGCTTCTGCGAGCAAAAAAGCTAGAGCCCACAAACAAGACTGTATTTTAGTGCTTTCTGATCCGAATTGGTCACACGGAACCGTTGGCATTGTTGCTTCTAATCTCTCCGAGAAGCTACGCAAACCCACTATACTTTTGCAAGAACTTGGTGAGAGCGCCAAGGGTTCAGCAAGAAGTTTGGGTAACTTTTCGATTATTGAGGCAATAGAATCAGCTAGCGGGTATCTGGATAAGTTTGGCGGGCATCATTTTGCAGCTGGGGTTACGTTACCTACCGAGAATATTCCAGCCTTCCGCCATGCCATTAACCAGTATGGTATGAAAAACCTTAATGTTGAGGATATCTTAAAAACATATACCATAGATGCTGTTCTTAGCCCAGACACAATTAGTAAAGAATCATACGATGAGATTAGGTTGCTGGCTCCATATGGCAATGCTCATCCTCAGCCACTTTTTGCCTCTACTCTAGAGATTTTTAGCCTGCGACCTATTGGTAAAGATCTAAATCATCTCAAGTTACAATTACGTGGTGATAACAAGATATTCTCAGCAATTGCTTTCTCTAAAGCTATAGCTTGGAAAGAGCTAAAAGTTGGCGAGAAGTATGACTTTGCCTATTATATAAACGAAAATGAGTGGCAGGGGGTGCGCGAAATCCAATTGGAATTGGTAGATGTAATAATTACTACAGCAAATAAAAAAGAATAATATATGTATACAAAAACACTAAAAAATACTCTAAATAAAGTATTTATTTATTTAGAATAGTAAAAATATATGTATTCACCCTATCTCCAAAATGTACACCAGTAGTTTATCTGATAATTATCTTGCCATAACAGTAGATTTTCGCTATAATAAGGCAAGCATTTAGCGAGGCCACAAAAATAGCCACGCTCTAGTTCAATTTTGCTGATTATATTTAAGAAAGGAAACAACTTTTGTTACAAGTTACTCTCAAAGAAGGTGAATCTACCGAAAGTATGGTTCGTCGTTTTAATAAGAAAGTCATTCAATCTGGTATTGTCGCCACAGCTCGTAAAAAGCGATATTTCGAAAAACCCTTAAGTAAACGTGAGGCACGCGAGGTGGCTATTCGCAAACGAATCCGTAAAGAAGCTAAAACTCGCGAAATATTAGGAATTCGGTAGTATATGTCAAACGCTGTGCAGCCAGAAGAGAATGCTAAGTCGTTAAACGACCTTTCTCAGCTTGAGGCTGATTTAGCCGAGGCTGCAAAAGCTCGCGACCAGATTCGCCTAACTGTTCTTCGTTTGCTAAAAACAGCATTGCTCAACTATAAAATAGAAGTAGGTGAAGACCTTTCTCCTCAACAGATAATGTCGGTCTTACAAAAAGAAGCTAAAAAACACCAAGACTCTATCGAGCAATACAAAAGTGCTGGCCGCGACGATTTGGTAAAAGAAGAAACCGCTGAGCTAGAAATTATCGATGAATATTTGCCCGCCAAAATGAGCCAAGCTGATCTCGAAAAATTGGTAGACGAGGCAATTGCCGAAGTAGGTGCCACCTCGATGGCCGATATGGGTAAGGTGATGGGTGTTGCCCAGAAAAAATCTGCAGGTGCCGCAGATGGTGCACAGTTAAGCGCCATAGTAAAATCACGCCTGTCGTAACAACTGCTTTATATATGAATAATCGGATTGTTATGAATACTAAACTTCCGGAAGGTATTACTTTGTCATTGTTGCAACGTGCTCTTGAGGTTACGTTTGATACCCAAAAAGCCCAGTTAGATGGCCAAGTACACGTATCGTTTGTTACAAAAGCAGAGTCGCGGCACATTAATAGTAGTAATACCGGCAATGATTATCCTACCGATGTGCTTAGCTTGAGCTATCCGGTAGAAAAACACGAGAAAGGTTTGGCCGCAGCAGAGATAATTATCTGTACACCAATTGCACGCCTTCAAGCCAAGCAGTATAATGTAAGTCTGCAAGAAGAGATCTGTCTACTGTTTGTTCATGGTCTTTTGCACACTCTTGGCAATGACCACCAGACTCTGCAAGATCAGCAAAAGTATCAACAAGCCCAAAATGCAATTATGAAAAAACTCAATCTTACTGCAAGGAATATGCCATGGTAACCCTTAAGAGTTTTCGCTATGCAGCCCACGGTTTACGTATGGTGCTTAGCTCAGAGCGTAACGCCCGAATTCACATCTTTTTTGCTATTTTGGCTCTACTGTTGAGTATTGTGCTTAAGATAGATTTACAAGAATGGTTGTTTATTGTTGTATCTATAGCATTGGTATTTTTTGCCGAAATTACCAATACAGCTATCGAGAAAAGTCTCGATCTGATTAGTCAAGAAAATAATCAACTGATAAAGATTATCAAAGACATGACTGCTGCTGGTGTGTTGATAACGGCAATTAGTGCAATTATTGTAGCTACGGTAATCTTTGTTCCTAAAATTTTCGATATTATTATGCATGTAGTGGGTAAATAGCTTGAAGCAGTGTATTGTTTTTTTGGGTAAGACTGGCTCGGGTAAAGATACGCAGGCCGATTTACTAACTGAAAAATACGCTGTCGAGATAATTCGTCTTGGTGATTTAGTGCGTGCTCGCGCCAAGAGTGACGCTGTAGTGGCAGATACGCTAAAACATGGCGAGCTAGTAGAAGATTCTATTGTAGATGGACTACTGGTCGAGCAGATACATACGTTAGAGTCAGATGCTATTTTTGTAAGTGATGGTTACCCCCGACACAGTGAGCAAGCCCATACACTCGAGAGGTACTTAACCAAAGCCAATGCTCACTTAGCGGCAGTGGTATATTTTGCAGTCTCTGATGCAGATGTGCGCCTACGACTTAAGCTACGTGCCCGTGATGATGATGCACCAGATGCGGTACTTGAGCGGCTTAAGGAGTTTAAAAAGTTTACCGAGCCAGTAAAAGAATATTTTCGACTCACATACCCTACAAACTTTATAGAGATTGACGCCAGTAAGTCACCTAAAGAAATTTTTACTCAGCTCGATGCAGAACTTAACAAAAAACTAACCCTACCGAAACGATGATGAAGACACAGATAAAAACAACAGAAGAGATAGAGAATATGCGCCAAAGTGGGCGTATCCTTGGTGAAATATTACAAATCGTGGCAGCTGCAACTAAGCCGGGCGTAACTACATCTCAGCTCGATGTTATTGCGGCCGATGAGCTTACCAAACGTCAGGCCAAAGCAGCTTTCTTGGGGTATAATGGCTTTCCAGCTAACATCTGTATATCTATTAACAACGAAATTGTGCATGGTATTCCTGGTGAAAAAGTTGTGCAAGAGGGTGACTTAGTCGGGCTTGATTTTGGCGTTGAATTTAATGGCATGATCACAGACTCGGCGGTTACTGTAGCAGTTGGCAGAGTTAGCCCAGCCGCCCAAAAGCTGCTTACCTACACGCAAAAAGCACTTAATGATGCTATTAGTATTCTCAAAGATGGTGTAAGAGTGGGTAGTATTGGCGCTCAGATAGAAGCTACCCTAGAGGAAGGTGGACTAAAAGTTATTGATGCTTTAGGTGGGCACGGTGTTGGTCACACTGTTCACGAAGATCCTTTTATTGCCAACTTTGGCACCAAGGGTACAGGCCAAGCGCTTAAAGCTGGCATGACTATTGCTCTCGAACCAATTGCGTCACTCTCTACGCACGAAACCTATCTAGCAGACGATGGTTGGACGTACGTAACCGAAGACGGAAGCCTGTCGGCACAATTTGAGCACACCATACTTATTACCGAGGACGGTGCCGAAATTCTTACCTTGCCATAAGCATTTTTGCTGTTTGCAATCATAAGCTCAAAACAGGTATAATCGTTACATATGAGCACAAAGCAAAAACACGAAGCCACATATGTTGGGCTAGATATTGGCAGCAGCAAAGTTGTTTGTGTGGTTGGTCTGGCCCAGGCTGAGTCGGCTACCCCTAGTATTATTGGGCTTGGTGTTGCACCTCTTAGTGGCGTGCGTCGAGGTGTGGTGAATGACGTCGAAGAAACTGTAAGTGCTATTACTGCAGCCCTAGAAGAAGCCGAACGCATGAGTGGGGTAGCTATCGAGCGCGCTACAATTAATGTCGATGGTGTGCAGGTGCAATGTATGAATTCTAAGGGTGTTGTAGCAGTAGCAAGGGCTGATCACGAGATTGCACTCGAAGACCTCGCCAGAGCCGAAGAAGCCGCTAGTGCCATTACTCTCAATGCCAATCGCCAGCTTCTGAGTGTTATACCTCGTTCATACTCGGTAGACGACCAGACAAATGTGGTAGATCCGGTCGGTATGAATGGTATTAAGCTAGAAGTAGATACCCATATCTTAACAGTTTCTATACCAGCAATGAAAAACCTACACAATTCAGTTTTTCGCTCAGGTATTGCTATTAATTCTCAACTACCCACACCGCTAGCGGCCGCAAAGGCCATACTAAAGCTTAGTGAAAAAGAAGCAGGGGTGGCACTTGTACATATAGGTGCTGAGACTACCGGTATAGCAATTTATCAGGATGGCATGATTAGCTACACCTCTATTTTGCCAATCGGTAGCAACAATATTACCAAAGACTTGGTCTATGGCTTGCGTACTACTCCAGAAGTAGCCGAAAAGATCAAGCTCGATCATGCTATTGCCGGACGACCAATGGGTAAGACAAATAAAAAGATCAATCTCGAAGATTATGGCTCGGCCGGTAATGTATATCAGTATGATATTGACACCATAGTACATTCTCGTCTCGAAGAGATTCTCACGCTTGCCAAAGAAGAGGTTATAAAGGTAGTTAAAGACCCTAAAGTTCTCGGCGCAGGGATTGTTTTTAGTGGAGGAGGGGCAAATATTACCGAACTAGGAAGGTATGCTACTGAGGTTTTTAAGGTCCCCTCTACGGTAGCCAAAGTTTCTCATATTAGTGGTGTTGCTGAGCATATCTCTGACCCAACCTATGCATCGGCTATTGGCTTGATGCTCGAAGACATGCAACAACCAAAAAATACCAAGAGAATAGGACATAGTAACGTTTTGCATACTATCTCAGCTAAGGCGGTTTCGATTATTAAAGGACTTTTGCCTTAGTCGATACATTACTCATTTGTAAGTAAATGCGCCAATCAGGCGTTTTTTTGTTGTCTAAACGAATACATTAATACATATATTGAACACATTTTTTAATCATAAGATTTTTTAAAAAAACTTGAACAAATATATTGTATTAGCCACTACAACTAGCTATACTAATAGTATCTCTTGAAGCGTAACAAGAGTGTGTGGCAAGGATTTTATCCTGTTCTGGCAGGCCATCTCTGGCCTGCCTTTTTAGAAGAAATTATTACAATTTGTATTAGATAAGGAGAACGTTCTATGGCAGAAATTTTGCCAGAAATAGAAACATTTGCCCGCATTAAAGTTGTTGGTATTGGTGGGGGTGGTGGTAACGCACTAAATCGCATGGTTCAATCGAAACTGCGCGGTATTGATTTTGTCTCAATAAACACCGATGCTCAGGCGCTTCACTACTCCCAAGCTAACAAAAAGGTTCATATCGGCAAAGAAGCCACTAAGGGTCTAGGTGCAGGAGCCAACCCCGATATTGGTCGCCAAGCCGCTGAAGAATCAGAAGCTGATATTTACGAAGCTCTCAAAAACTCAGAAATGGTCTTTATTACTGTAGGTACAGGTGGTGGTACTGGTACAGGAGCTGCACCAGTAGTGGCCCGTATTGCTAAGGAGATTGGCGCACTTACTGTCGGTATCGTTACTAAACCATTTACTTTCGAGGGCGATCGCCGACGTAAAGTGTCAGAACAGGGCATAGAAGAACTCCGTGATAAAGTTGATACTCTTATTGTTATTCCTAATGATCGCATTTTGCAGATTATTGATCGTAAAACTTCATTACTTGATGCTTTTGGTGCCGTCGATGATGTTCTCAAGCAGGGTGTGCAAGGTATTGCCGATCTCATTACGGTAAATGGTTTGGTTAATCTCGATTTTGCTGACGTTAAATCTATTATGTCAGATGCCGGCTCGGCACTTATGGGTATTGGCCAGGGAGCAGGCGATACTCGTGCAATTGATGCAGTAAAACAGGCCATGGACTCACCGCTACTCGAAGTATCTATTACTGGTGCTAAGGGTGTACTTATTAACTTCACAGGCGGAAGAGATATGGGTATGCACGAAATCGAAGAAGCTGCTAAGCTGGTTCATGATGCGGTTGACCCAGAAGCAAATATTATCTTTGGTACCGTAATTGATGAGAATATTACAGGTGAAGTACGAGTTACCCTAGTAGCTACTGGGTTTGAAAGCGATAGATTTGGTTCTATGTTAGGTTTTGGTGCTAATAGTCGTGATGAATTACCACCTATTAGTGTGCCAAGTTCTCAAAGTTCTCCCACACAAAACGGTGCGCGCGAAGAATCTACTCTTGCTGAAGAATATGAAAAACAGCACCAAGAACGTAATTTGCGAGTTCCATTCTTGCGGAGAGAAAAGCCACAGCCTATCGAAGATACTGACACCGTACCTATGATACAAGCCGAACCAACTGAGCCTGAAGTGAGCGAACCTCCTGCTGATGAAGAACTAATTGGGTTTGAGCTTGATGAAAACATGTTACACAATGAGAGTGAGCAGCCCAAACTCGATAAAAGCGAGCCTATTGTGGAAACTGTAGAGCCAAGTTTTTCAGAAGAAGATGAGGACAATCTCGATAAGCCTGCATTCTTACGTCACAATAAAAAGGTTAGTGGCCAAGGTAGTGATGACGATATTCCATCGTTTATTAAACGAAAGTTATAAATAGTTAGTGGTGTATGAAGTGCCCGGTTTGTAATCATACCGATATCCGGGTCTTAGAGTCGCGCGATGGCAGCGATGATGTTTCTATTCGGCGTCGTCGCGAGTGTGCCAAATGTGGTGCACGCTTTACTACATACGAGCGTATCGAGATTCCTCATCTTATGGTTATTAAGAAGAGTGGAGAGAGAGAAAGTTATGATAGGGCGAAATTGGCCCGAGGAATCTATCGTGCTGTCGAAAAACGGCCGGTTTCTGCTGAAGTTGTCGAGCAAATGTTAGCCAAACTAGAGCAGACAATACTCTCGGGTAACAAACAAGAAATTACTAGTCAGGAACTGGGCGAAATGGTAATGAAAGAACTTATAGTAATCGATGATGTTGCCTATGTGCGTTTTGCCAGTGTTTATCGTAGTTTTACAGATCTAGAAAGTTTCGAAAAAGAATTTTATCGGCTCAAGAAACGCCAAAAACCACAGAAATAGCAATAGCACAAATAATGTATACAGAAATACTAAATTATACCTAATTATAGGTCTATTAGTTATATATTATTTGCGAATATGAATAAAGTAGCCCAAAATAGAAAATATGCAAATCAAAATATTCTTTACTGCTTCTACCGGTATTACCGAAGAACTCCAATTGTTACTCGATCAACTGAGTGAGGCTAGTATGGAATACTCTCTCTTTAATGTTGACGAGCCAGAAGCAGCTGCTAGTGCTGAGGTGCTTGATATCTTAGATGCTCCGGCAGTTGTGGTAACGCGTGCCGATGGCGCCCCTGTGCATACTTGGCAGCATAGTTTGCCACAGGTTAGTCAGATATCTGCTGCATTAGGTAGAGTCTAGTACTTGATTGAAATAAGTTGGTATTGTATACTAAATCTTAGATACATGCACTCTGCTTATTGGCAGATGAGTGGCTATCAACCACGAAGCAGCGGGAAGAACCTCTAGTATTAAGAGTAAGTAGACCCCGACGTAATAAGTCTCGTAAAGACGGTAAATGAAGTTTTCTCTTGTTGTTAAGAGAGAGTCAGGTGGTACCGTTCGGTAACCAACCCGAGCCCTGACACCGCTTCGCCAAGTGGCGAGTAGAGCGGTGTTTTTTGTTATGTAAAGGAGAAATTGTGAAAAAACTTATTCCATATAATGCCAAACAAGTCGAAGAAGAAATGCTCGTTTTCTGGAGAGAAAACAGTATCTTCGAGCGTTCTCTCGAGCAGACCAAGCAGGGTGAGCCATTTAGTTTTTACGATGGCCCCCCATTTGCTAATGGCTTGCCACATTTTGGTCATAGTCTAGTAACAAGTATAAAAGACAGTATTGGTCGGTTTCAGACTATGCGCGGCCGATATGTAGAGCGCCGTAATGGCTGGGATTGTCATGGTTTGCCGGTAGAATTCGAGATAGAAAAAAAACTCGAAATTTCTGGTAAAAAGCAGATTGCTGAGTATGGTATTGATAAATTTAATGCTGCCTGCAAAGAGTCGGTCTTTACCTACAAAAAAGACTGGGAAGACTTTTTTGATAGAATCGGTCGCTGGACAGACAAAGAACACGCGTATGCTACAATCGACACCAGCTTTACCGAATCAGTATGGTGGGTGTTTGCGCAAATTCATCAAAAAGGACTCATATATAAAGGCTACAAAAGCATGCCATATTGTCCACGTTGTGCCACGCCGCTGAGTAATTTTGAGGTAAATGAAGGGTATAAAGATAACGTACTCGACCCAAGTGTGTTTGTTAAATTTAAGTTGATTGACAGTGACGAATACATGCTGGCCTGGACAACCACCCCATGGAGCTTGCCTGGCAACGCAGCTCTTGCAGTTAAGCCTGATGCCAACTATGTAAAAGTGAAGCTCAAAGATGACGATGAGAAGAGTGAAGTGCTTATTTTGGCCGAGACCCGACTAGAGAGCCTCAATAGCGATACCTTTGAAGTACTCGAAAAGATGAGTGGTAAAGACCTGGTAGGACGCAGATACGAACCAGTATTTAGACTACAAAATACCCCGCAAAATGATAATCTATACAAAATCTGGCCAGCTGAGTTTGTAAGTACAGAAGATGGAACGGGTGTATTACATGTTGCTCCGGCCTTTGGGGAGGATGATTTAGCTCTGGGGCAGGCCAATGATATTCCGGTATTACAGACGGTAGATACCGAAGGAAAAATCAAATCGGGAATTGGTTTGGATGGTTTTGAAGGTAAATTCTTTAAGGGAGCCGACAATATAATTGTTGAAGAGTTAACCCAAAAGGGGTCTATGTATGCTGCTGAGAAACTCGAGCACACATATCCTTTCTGTTACCGCTGTGATACACCGCTACTCTACTATGCTATTGACACATGGTTTATTGCGGTATCGAAGATAAAAGATCAGCTGCTTACTTCTGCCAAAGATATTAGATGGACACCAGAAAACATTAGCACTGGACGTTTTGGTAAATGGCTAGAGGGCGCAAGAGACTGGGCAATTAGTCGTAATAGATACTGGGGAGCACCCGTACCTATTTGGGTAAATGAGAGTGATGAGACTGACTATATTGTTATTGAGAGCATACAGCAGTTGCAAGAATTAGCAGAAGGCTCACCAGATCTAAGTGACTTGCATCGTCCCTATATTGATGACGTTGTTATCAAAAAAGACGGCAAGACCTATCGAAGGGTTGAAGAAGTGATTGATTGTTGGTTTGAGTCTGGCTCTATGCCATATGCGCAGAAACACTTTCCGTTTGATAATAAAGAGCAGTTTGAGCAGAGTTTTCCGGCTGACTATATTGGTGAAGGGCTTGATCAAACTAGATTGTGGTTTTATGTGTTACATGTTATCTCGACCATTCTATTTGATAAACCGGCATATAAGAATGTTTTAGTTAATGGCATGATAATGGCAGCAGACGGCCAAAAGCTCTCCAAGCGACTTAAGAATTACCCGCCTATAGAAGATGTTTTTGCTACCGAAGGTGCAGACAGCTTACGATTTTATTTGCTCTCTAGTACTCCAGCAGTAACGGCCGATTATATGCGCTTTGACAGAACAGCCCTACGTGACATTAATCGCAATCTATTTATGACCCTTGGGAATAGTGTATCGTTTCTATCGATGTATGCCGAGATTGATGGCTGGAAGCCAGAGGGTCTAGAAGTGCCAACCAATCTATCTAACCCACTCGATATCTGGCTGGTGGCACTGGTAAACAATACAGTTACTGTCTGTACAGATGCCGCCGAAAATTACGACCTTGCCAAGGCAAGTTGGCCAGTCTATGAGTTAGTAGATGAGTTGTCTAACTGGTATATACGTCGTAGTCGACGACGTTTCTGGAAGAGCGAAGACGATAATGACAAGGCAGATGCGTATAGAACGCTTCATTGGGCACTGGTAAGGGTTTGTCAGCTATTGGCGCCCTATGCACCATTTGCTTCTGATTACTTTTATCGACATTTGGTAGCCGATATTACTAAGGCACCAGAGTCTGTGCATCTCAGTCAATGGCCAACATCAGATTCTACCCAAGCAACGAGCATCTTAGAGCAAATGTCTCTAGTTAGACAGGTGGTTAATGATGGTTTGGCAGCTCGTGCGAGTGCAGGTATTAAGGTACGCCAACCTCTCGCCAAAGTAACTCTGCAAAGCCCCAAAGCTCTTTCTAAAGACTTGGCTTCGATAATTACCGATGAGTTGAACACCAAAAGCATTGTTGTAAAAAAAGCCGATATCCTAAAAGTATCTTTGGATACAAAAATTACTCAAACTCTGCAAAACGAGGGATGGGTACGTGAGGTAATTAGAAATATTCAACAGGCCAGAAAAGAAGCAGAACTCGAAGTAGATAACCGTATTGAGCTTGCTTTGCAGACCGATGAAAATACACTCAAAACTGCAATTAGCGAGTTCGAAAAATTACTAAAAAACGAGGTATTAGCTACAACATTAGATCTAAAATCTCAGAACCATGCATTTACAAAGGATGTTACAATTGAGGGTATGAAGTTAACTATTTCTTTGCAAAAGGCATAGCACATGCAGAATCGCCTGCGATTTCAATTTCGCAAGACCGATTTAATATTATTAGCAGCCACCGGCTTGTTAGCGGCGTTAGGGTTGCTGATTCTGTATTCTTCGGGAATACAAAATGCCGGAGGTAACCAGCTCGATACTAGCAAGCAAATACTCTATGTAGTAGTTGGGTTTGGCCTACTTTGGTTATTTGCAAGGTCTGATTATTCTATTCTCAAAAATTATAGCCGTGTTATTTATATTGTAATGGTAGTACTGCTATTAATTGTTGAGATTTTTGGGGCTACTCGCCTTGGTGCCACTCGCTGGATAAATCTCGGGTTTTTTCAGTTTCAACCTTCAGAGTTTGCCAAGCTGGCCCTAACGATTGTTTTGGCAAAATTCTTCTCAGTTAATTACGACCAGAGTGATAAGTTTAAGTACCTAATATATTCTATTTTATATCTACTACCGCCACTTATTTTGGTAGTAGCCCAGCCCGACCTTGGTACAGGAATGGTGTTGACTGTTATCTGGCTAGCTATGGCAATGTGTTCGCGTATTAAAAAGCGATACTTCGTAGCCGGCGCAGTAGCCTTTATAGTTGCAATTCCACTTTTGTTGCCACATCTGGCCCCATATCAGCGACAGAGAATTACCACGTTTTTTGAGCCAACGGCCAACCCAACGGGGACGGGGTATAATGTTAATCAAGCTATTATCGCTGTGGGCTCGGGTGGGTTGTTTGGCCAAGGTCTTAGCTCTGGGTCGCAATCGCAAGGTAATTTCTTGCCCTCACAGCATACAGACTTTATCTTTGCAGTATTATCAGAAAAACTTGGCTTTATGGGTGCAATAGTTTGTATTGCCTTGTATTGTGTACTGGTAATTCGTGCGTTGTGGATAGCCAAAAATGCTTCTGATAGATTTGGTACTTTTTTGGCTATCGGTATAGCCACCATGTTTGCGTTTCATGTAGTTATTAATATTGGCATGAACATAGGCATCTTACCAGTTACCGGTATTCCATTGCCGTTTATCTCGGCTGGTGGGACGAGTATGCTTATTTCTCTTGTTTCGGTAGGTATTTTAGAAAGTGTGTATGCACGGCGCCGCACGTTAACCGTAGGAAGCAAAGAAGTATATGAGTAGACGGCGTAGCGCCAATGCCTTTGGCCTAAGCTTACTAGCAATTATTATTGGTGCATTACTGATATACGCAGGTATATATCGTAATCATAGCCAGGCCGGCAGTACTAGTAGTGGATCATATAGAGTCGTAAAAGTAGATGATGGCGATACTGTAGTTGTAGATTGGAATGGCCAAAAACGAACCATACGACTGATTGGAATGGATACTCCAGAGGTGGTAGACCCACGCAAACCTGTACAGTGTTTTGGTCGTGAGGCTAGTGCCCGTGGCCATCAATTGCTCGAAAATCAAAATATTAAGATAGAGACCGACCCGCTCGTAGGCGAATTAGACAAGTACGGTCGTACGTTGGGATATGTATTCTTGCCTGATGGTACGCTGTATAATCAAACAATGATTGCTGATGGTTTTGCTCACGAGTACACCTATAACAAGCAGACCTATAAATATCAGGACCAGTTTAAAATGGCTGAGGCAGATGCCAAAGCTGCTCAGAAAGGCTTCTGGAGCCCAGCTACGTGCAATGGTAATACGAAGCAGGCGGCGGTAACTCAATGAACTCACCATTACACAGCTCGCTCTCAGAAGACAAAAAACAGCGTGAATTTCAGCTAATAGAGCAGTTTTTACAGATTTGTCATGACTACGATGGCTATAGCTTTGTGCGTTTTAGCGAAAATCCCGACATGATCTACTCTAACGGCAGTAAAGAAATAGGATTTGACTCTGTAATAATTTCGCCAGACCAAGCCACGATTGATTGTTATTTTGATGAGGCAATGTGTCAGATAAATCTACCTACCAAGCTAGAGGGCAAGGAACGTAGTGATAAAATAGCTGTGTTTTTCGAAAACAAACTGTTTAAGCATTGGCGCCGGTATAGTGTGTCTACGGTATTGGTGTTTTCGCTACTCGATACAGAGCCACCAACTTTTCGTGAACTTCTCGATATTGCCTCTCGGTTTCGTTTACCAGAGTTTGAGCTTTATAACATTGCGGATTATTACCTAAGCGATGGCAAACGATTTGTAAAGATTGCCGAAACTGGCGGTACAAAATAATAGATTAATATCCGACAATAATGAGTTCTTGTTCTGCTCGGGTTACGGCGGTGTAGAGCCAGCGGCGCCAGTCGTCGTCGCTCATTTTGGCAAAGCGTTCTTCAAAGACCAACACCTTTAATGCTTGACTACCCTGAGCCTTATGTACCGTAAGGGCATAGCCAAAATCAAACAGCCCCACAATATCTTTTTTGGCGCGGCGAGGTGGACGAGTTAGGGTAGTAGCGGCACCAAATTGCTCACGCGGTGCATAGCCCTCAAATCGCAAATCATCAAAATTTGCCACAATATAATACCAAATATTTTCTGGGTCGTTTTCGGCCGGGACGATTGCTTCTATTACGCCTAACTGTCCATTGTGCAAACCACTCTCACGACTGTTACGTAAACATACTATCGTGTCACCCCGAGCCGGTTCGGGGCTATCAAATTCTTTCAGCTCACGAATATGTGTATTCAGTTTTACTCGAGTGTGATTGTATCCACACAATACCAACCGTTCATCGGCTGGTCCACGCAATATTTCTTCGATAACATCACCAGTCTCTGGCAAAGAACGCGAGAGCTTTTGCACACCATTACCATATTCACCAACTGGTATTTGGCCAGTTTGCCGAGCCATGGTGGCTACTTGAATAATTGGGCTATTGGCTGCTTGTCGCCATATTTTCTCGAGCCGTATATCTGGGTTTGCCATTAGATTAAATTGAGAGTTAATGGGTGGTAATTGACCGTGATCACCTACTGCTAAAACCGGTTTTCCAAAACTAAGCACATCATTCCAGATATCTTCCGAAACCATCGAAGCTTCATCTACCACGATAATGTCGTACGGCAAGGTTTCGCGCTTGCGCCACTGGGGTGCGGCATCTTTTTTGCCTTCGGAATAATACATTAGGCTATGTAGAGTAGAGCAACTATCAGCTTTTTGTAATACTTTTTGGTCTTGCAGTTTAGTACGTAATACCTGGGCAGCCTTACCGGTAAAAGCTGCAAAGGCCACACGCTTGTCCGGATTGTTATCGAAGAGAATTTTGCGAAACGCGGCCAGCAGGGTAGTTTTGCCAGTACCAGCATATCCACCCAAAGTTAAGTACTGCTGCTCTGGCGTTTTTAGCCACCGACCAATGGTGGTAAGTGCCTCAGCCTGGTCTTTACTATATTTCTCCATGGATATATATTGTAGCAAATTTTATAGCCAATTAATTTGCTATAATAAAGCTTACGTATGAAATTACCTAGTCAAACTAAAGGCGAGTTGTATTCTACCCGTCGTATAGAAAATCTTACTGACGGTGTGTTTGCTATTGCCATGACGCTATTGGTGCTCGATCTGGTTGTGCCACAAATTGGCGGTGTGGTTAGTGACGGTGTGCTATTAGAGGCACTTAAGGGGTTATCATCTAATTTTATCAGCTTTACCCTGAGCTTTATTATTTTGGGCCTAATGTGGTCAGTGCATACGCGCCAGTTTGAGTATATTACCAAAGTAAACGACACGTTAGTTGTACTCAATACTGCGCGACTCTTTATCGTGGTGCTTATACCATTTACTACGAGTCTCAATGGTCACTATCCAAATCTAATAATTGGACAAATTTTTTACCCGCTAAACCTGTTTTTGCTTGCATTGGTAACCTATATTCAGGGCGTATATGCTAGTCGGCACAGAGAATTTTATCGCGAATATAGTGAGACCAATATTCGGGCTGGTCAAAATCGTAGTCTAGTCTTTTTAATTGTGGCTGGTCTTGTTTGTTTGGCAATAATTCCGCTAGGCAATATGGCATTCTTTGGTTTCTTGCTAATACCGCTTATATTGCGTTTACCAGTCTTCAAAAAGAAAACCGTATAGTTTATTTGTAGAACTTGTCAATCATTTCGTTTATGGTTAAAATTAAACATAAGAATAAAACAAAGGAATCTATGGCCCTCAAAATTAAAACCAAACACACTGGCAAGCTAAAAAAACAAGTTACCACAGGCTGGATCTTACTAGTAGTAGGATTGTGCGCCATGTTGGTGGGTTGGTTTGCACCAGCCGACGCTTTTTGGCGCGGTGCCACCTTTGGTGTTGGTCTCTCAGCTGTAGTAGTAAGTCTTAGTTATCTTTACCCCAAACACATTCAATAATTCTTTATTAGGTTTTTATATTCTTCGCTGTGTGTATATATTGTAAGCCTATGTAAACATAAGCGGAGTTTTTTAGTATAAGCATTATGCCAGATGGCCACTAAAAAAAGTAACAGACTTATGCTTGCATGCTAAATTACAAAGGGCGTAACGTGCAAATATAATAAATTTAAAAGGGGGGAACTATACAATGAGTTCACAATCACAAAGCGTCACGCTACAAATAAACACAAAAACACTATTCGGAACAATGGCTGCTCTTGCACTTGCCGTGCCTGCAACCTTTGTACTTACTCTTGCATTGCTTGTGCCACGTCTGGCCAAAGCTGACTCTGTACAAACCAACAATGCTAATCCATCATATCAAGTACCAGCTGGCTATGCTTTAGTTGCAACTGGTAGCGGTATGTGTCCAGCTGCAGTAGCCGGTGCTAGCTCAGGAGCTCCACTAGCCTTTAATGGCCAAGTATTGGGTGTATTAGCTTCAGTTTTACCAGGCAATTACACTAACACCAATACTCAAAACAGCACCGAAACCAACACAACAACCAATAATAACTACAGTTATAGCGGAAGCTTTAACACCACTACCACCACTACTAATACTGATAATTCACTACACAACGCAAACAATGGTAATGGTAGTAATAATGGTAATGGCAGTAACAACACTAGCGATTCTAACAACACCACTACAACCACCACCAGCAGTGTTGTAAGTTCAACAAGCTCGACAGATTCTCACAACACCAATAACTCAAACAACACTACTACTGACTCAAACAATAGCAACTCAATAGTGGACGCCACAAACGCTATTAATGCAGTAAGTAATACTGTTACTATTCCGCTACCATAGTACCGATTGATTTGTAGACTCGGCTGAGGGGGGTATTATCCCCTCCAGCCGGGGTCGAGACTTACTAAAATAAAAAGCTCAGAAGTTATTCTGAGCCGGCAAATAAATGAGAATATTGCATTCGTGCATCTTGCAAATACACCATTAGGGCGTGGTTTTCTACATAACGAGTACCACGACTATGATCAGTAGAAAGATCGTGTAGAGGACATTTTTCGAGGAAGGCAATAGGGCATACACCGCCGAGCATCTCGTCGTAATCTATATGATGAATCTTAAACAAGTAATGTTTGCCTAGCTTATGGCGAATTCCCACAAAGGTCTGATCTTCTTCGTTATAGACTGCTAGAGTAAAGTGCTGAGAAAGTACAGAGTAGAGTCCGCCATGTTGGCATTCTGCAAGGGGAATATATTCTATCGTCATCTTACCCCCACTGGCTGGTATGGTACAAGATCGCGCCTATTATAGCACTTTAGTTGATTATTCGAAACTAACGATTACAGTTTTGTTATACTAGGGTATATGAAGACTACCCCACACACTACAGCCAACACTCGGCCTCGCGCCTGGCTGAGAATACTGATTGTTATCGGTATTTTTATTGCTGGAGTAGCTCTGCTATTTATTGGCTATTTTTTGTGGAACGCCACACACAGCTTGCCGAGTAATACCCAGCAACTACATGCAGCCCAGACCAACCCGGCTATTCAGGTAAGTAGTAATGGTAGTTACTACGCTATAGAGCCTACAGCTACTCAGGCTAGCTCTGCGGTAATAATTTACCCCGGTGCCTTTGCCGAACCTTCGGCGTATATTGCCCGTTATGCCGAGCTTGCCCAAAAGGGCATTGCGGTATTCATTATTCGCAGCCCACTACATTTTGCTCTGCTCGATGTAAACCGAGCCGATAGAATTATGCGCGAAAACCCCCATATTACACACTGGTATGTTGCCGGACATAGTTTGGGCGGCGTGGCGGCGTGTGATTATGCTAAATCACACCAACAGAAGCTATCTGGTCTTATACTGTTGGCAAGTTATTGTAATGGCGATGCTACCCAGCTTGGTATTCCGGTAGTAAGTATCTCTGCTAGCAAAGACGGCTTAGCGACGCCACAAAAAATTCTCGATAGCAAAAACTCGTTACCGGCCAACACACAGTTTGTAGTAATAGAGGGAGGTAACCACACACTGTTTGGCAGTTTTGCCAAGACTCAACCAGGAGATAATAGTGCAGAAATTACTGAAGAACATGCCCAACAGCAAATTATTACTGCCATAAGTGGCTTTATTACACTCAAATTACTTTAAATTATCTACGTAATAATATTGACTTTCTATGCTTTTTATGCTAACATAGTAAGTCGGATTCTGATGAGATACATCAGATAGCACCCCAGGAGGTAATACATGGAAACCGTATTGCTCGTTTACACCGAAGCCACCTTCGAGTTCTCGCTGTGCGAGGCCATCGCCACCATCGACGGCGTCGAGACCGTCTTCGAGCTCGATGCCCGAGACCCCGACTACGTCATCCTCGCCAAGCCCTTCATGGGCGAGAGCGTCGCCGAGGACGTGCGCACCCTCATGGGTGTCATCCTCGTCAACGTCCGCACGATGCTGACCCGTCAGGAGGGCGGTCGCCACAGCCGCATCATCGATGTCGACGACATCCCGGGCCCTCTGCCCGCCGCCAACGCCAAGCTGAAGGTGGCACTGCCGGTCATCACCAGCGCCGACATCCCCGGCCCCAGGCCTGCCATGCGCGCCTCGGCGCGCGTGCATCAGGGCGTCAGCAGCCAGGCCGGCTTGGCCACCTTCATGGGTGGCCCGTGCGACACCGAGCTGGCAGGGCTGGCCAACATGGCCGGTGTGCGCGGCTTCGGCTCGGGTCTGCCCGAGCTGTGCAAGCTCGACTACTGATCAGCCTTGCGGCAGATCACCCTTGCGGCAAAATCTGCCGCCAGCCCCACCAACAACAGTTGGTGGGGTCTTCATTTACAAACAATTATGCATTTAGTTTGGTGTTTAGGCTGTGTAGTTGTGTAAGAAATGTATTACGTACCCCTGCGGCAAAAGGATTCGCTAGCTCGACAGTGCGAAAGAGCTCTTCGCTTTGTGACGTATCAAGCGCTATTAGGTCTAACAACATCTGAAACGATGGAGTTTGAAACTCTCCCTTAGTAATGCCCGTCATATGCAGGCCACGTGCAACAAAGAAAGTTAGGGCATGAATCTCGGCCATTGCCATATCGTGTTCTCTTGCACTCATAGCTACAATACGTAGACCCAGCACAGAACGACAGAAGCTAAGCACCTTTTTGCTGGCAGCGGTATTTGAGTTAGTACAAACAATTGTATGCCCGGCAAGTTGTTTGTTAGCTGATTGTGGACCAAATAACGGGTGAGTAAATACTACATTCTTGTGATTTGGAAGTATTTTTCTTATAGCCTTCTCGCTGTGTATTTTTACCGAACATACGTCAATTATTGTGCTTGTTGGTTTGAGGTATGACTTTATAGAAAGTAATGTAGAATTAAGCGCCTCAAACGGTACCGCAAGAATAATGTATTCAGCCTGTAATACGGCTTTTAGGCTGGCGCCATAGTTAGATGCTCCTGTTTTGCTGTCTTGGCTATCAAAACAGCTTACCCGGGCATACTTGGCTAGGGTTTTTGCGATAAACATACCAAAGTCGCCAAGGCCAATAATACCGATAGTGGGGGCGGTAATCTTACTAGCCGAGTAAGATGATTGAATTGCCTGATGCTCTATTACCACCTCGTCTATAATAGTGCGCAGTATATTTTGAGCGAGCTGTGGGTTAATATTTTCTCTTTGAGCTAATTGAGCTATACGCTGCATCTGTTGATTCTCTCTATTTGGGTCTACTGTAGGTAGCTTAGACTGCGTCTTAAGCTGTCCTACTTTACGAGTAACAGCAAACCTTCTGCTGAGTAGCTCTAGAAGCTGACTATCTATTGTGTCTATTTCTGTGCGTAACTGATTAAGTTGATTGTTCATATTATTATTTCCTGCATGTTAATTAAAAAAAACCGCCTTTTAAGGCGGTAGGTTTGTGCATTGATTAGTAATAGATTATCGATAACAAAATATACCGCCGTAAGCGCGGTAAGAATATTTAGTTACAGAAGATTGCAAAAATTGAATCATAATGGCTATTATACACCCAAAGTAGGCTGTTTACATATTCTTTACTTAAAAACAGATACTACTCAGTTCGTAGAGCTTCTATAGGGTCGAGTTTGGCAGCTTTACGCGATGGCAACCATCCAGCAAAAATCGATATAACCATAAGAATAAGAAGCAAAATTCCTACTTGTAATGGGTCAAAAATAAGTAATTTGTTTCCGTTGCCAAGACTGAGTTTTGTGGTAAGCCAAGGGTTAATTGCTGTACCCAAGATAATTGCAGTACCAGCACCAATTAACCCTCCTAAAATGCCAATCCATGCGGCTTCAAATCGAAAGAGACGACCTATATCACGCTTGCGCATTCCCAGGGCTTTCATAAGACCAATCTCACGGGTACGCTGAATAACGCTAATATACATAGTATTAATAATGCCAAACACAGAGGCAACAATAGCAATGAGTGCAAAACCAATAACAATACCTTGTAACACGGCTATTATTTGGTTTAAAAATTCTTGGGTGTCTTTTACACTTTGCGCAGTATAGCCAAGTGCTTTTATTTTTTCTTGAGCTTCTTTTAGCGTTGCGGCATCTTCGCCATTTTTTATACGTACGTTAATGTAGGCATACTTATGATAGTCGGCTGTACCGGCAGTAGTTATATCACTTAGGGCTTGTGCATCGGCAGCACTAGTATACATATATAATTCAGTGCCAGGCTGAGAAGTAGTTGGTTTTTTGAGTACTGCAGCTATCTGGTATTCTTGTTGTACAGAATTTTGAGCGACAGTTGGTACTTGTCCGAATGTAGCCACACCTTGTTGGGTGGCTGGCTCTACCACAGAAATTGTTACGGTCTTACCAATTGCGTTTTGCGCAGAATCAAAACCAAGACTATCTAAATATCCCTCAGGTAGCAATAGCTGCTTAGAGCCAAGGGGATTTTCTATCTTGCCAGCTAATAACTCTGGCTTCTGAAAAGGGTTTACTGCCGCAATTGTTCCGACGTATTTCTTTTGTCCAGGGCGGGTAATGTATTGCAAATTTACTGTAATATTTTGTCTAATTTGTTCTACACCAGAAATAGCACGAATTCTTGCAATATCATCATCGGTAATGCGCTTTATTTGCGTAGATGCCCCGGCATTAGAGGTAGCAGTACCTATACTTACATCGTATTCCTTTGGCTTAGTGGTATCAGACTGTCCAAGCACTGCGCTGTCATTTGCCACTATAAGTTCTGCAGGGTCAAAATTATCGCTAATAATTTTTTGTACATACTTTTGGGCCCCATTGCTTGCAGCAAGAGTAAGAGTTAGTGCAAATGCGCCTACTGCAATAGCTAGAGCGGTAAGTAAGGTACGTGCCTTAGCGCTACGCAGACTTCGGGCTGCTCGTCGTATTAGATCGGTTAAATACATTTACGTCATCCTCTTTTTTGCAGACATTTTTTTATAGGCCCGCTTTTTTAGTATTTCTAGTATCTCGCCATCTTTCATATGTAACTGAATATCACACTTATCGGCTAGCTCCTGATCGTGCGTTACAACTACAAGGGTAATGCCTCGCTCTTTATTAAGCCCAAAGAGTAAGTCTATTACTACTTCTCCAGTAGAGCTATCGAGATTACCGGTAGGCTCATCGGCAAATAATAGTTTGGGTTTGTTTACAATTGCTCGAGCAATAGCTAAGCGCTGTTTTTGTCCACCACTGAGGTTATTGGCAAGACTACCGGCTTTGTCTTCGAGCCCCACGGCCTTTAGTGCCTCAAGTACATGTTTTTTACGATCGCGTCTAGCTACTTTAGCTATCTCGAGAGGCAACATTACATTCTGAAAACATGTTTGGTTGGCCTCAACAAAGAATGCCTGAAAGATAAAGCTCATTTCGCTAGAACGGAATTTATCAATCTGCTTAGGCTTCATTCCTACAAGGCTTGTGCCATTCACTACTACATCACCAGAGCTGGCATGGTCGAGCCCACTCATTATGTGCATTAGAGTAGATTTACCAGAACCACTTTTGCCGACAATTGCTACTGTGGAGCCTGTAGGTATTTCAGCACTCACATTATAGAGTGCAGTAAATAAGCTCTCGCCCTTGCCATAGGTTTTCGTTACATCTTTTACCGTTATCATTGTCTTAGTATTTTAGCATAGCAATGATACTCATAGAACAAAGACTCTACATTTAATGGTATACTACATTTTATAAAGAAAGGATTTACGATGTTTCCTAATAGTGTAATAGGTTTTGTTTGGTGGTTTATTGGTTTAATTATCTGGATAGCCATTGCTTTTTGGCCAAGCCGAGTTGCGGCTCGTAAAGGTCATAGCTTCTTTTGGTTCTTTATTTTTAGCCTTATATTCTTCCCTGCAGCCTTAATTGTTGCCTACGTTATTCGCCCTGCAGAGCGAGTGTAAATTACCTAGCAAGGTTACTTACAGCACAATGTAGCATGTAGTGATTGTATTTGAATAGTATATGCAAAAAGTTAACAAAAACTCACCCTTTTTTCCTGACTATACTGCTCAATCGTTACGAGAAATAGACGGTGTAGCACTACAACAAGCAGGAATACTCTATGTTGTTTTTGATCTCGACGAAACACTACTGCCAAGAAAAACCAATACTGTATCGCCTCAATTTATGCAGCATATAAAATCTATGCAAAAACAAGGATTGAAAGTATATATTGGTAGCAATACAAGACGCGATATTTCTAAGATTGCAAAAAAGATTGGTTGCCAAACTATTCAAGCGACAATAGTATCGTTTAAGCCCAGAAAACACTTCTATCAACGATTGTTACAGACTATCGGGGCTAAACCAGAGAATGTTGTAATGATAGGCGATAGAATTCTTAATGATATTGTGGCTGCAAATAGAGCAGGCATTACAACAATTCTCGTAAAGCCACTAGCGAGGCCAAAGCACAGAATTTACGATTGGTATATCTCGAAGATCTAGTGCAATTCATGGTAGCCGTTTAAGCTATCTGTGCCTGTATAGCAGATGTAAGATAATTGTTCTTTTAATAATAAAGTGGTATAGTAGTCACCAAACAAGCAATTGTTTCGCTCCTTAACCCTTCATCGAAAGGCCCAAAGATGCCTTACGACCCTCGAATGTATGAGCCGAATCCGGGGCGAGACCCCGCCACATATATTCATCAGTGGGATCAGCCATTGAACCCCAGGGGCGACATGCCCATGCAGGCACCAGGTGTTGATCCTATGAGTTTTCAAACTCGAGCCGAGTACGAGAGTGCTCGCGACGCCGCCTTGGCGCACGATCGCGAGATGGCTTATCGGGCTCAGACCGCGTATCGAACTGCACCAGTACCAGTTACGCCATCTACTCCTGTGACGACCACTCGACCATTCACGTCCAGTACTGTCATCAAGCAAGTTTCGCAGTCAACTTCTGTGCAGGCGAAGAAAACACCAGAACCGCCCAAACCAAAGTACAAGCCTGTTAAGTATCTCGTGCTTGACGGGCGCGAACCTAGCCATGTAGGCTTCTGGATTGGTGTTGGCATTAAGATTGCAGGTATGACTTTTCTTACCGGGTTGATTTACAGTTTTCTGCTATTTTTGGCAAAAGATAGTATCGAGCCGTCGCTCTCACTGATCGGCATGGCTACATCTGTTTTGTGTTGGCTAGTAGTTGTTTACCGCGCTAATACACATAGCATAGAGACCCGGCCTACAGAGGGCAGTGGGCCGCTATGGGTCGGTGCCGGCTTGAGCCTGACTATCGGTTTGATTTTGTTTCTTGCTAATCGTAATAATTTTCAGATTAACTTACTTGCGCTGATTGGTTTGATCTCTGCACTGTGTGTTAATGCCATGCACGATGGGGCAGAAGGCATTACTGAAGAGATCGTAAAGATGCGCCAAACTAGACACTACTTCCAAAATAGCCCAGATGGCCAGAAGTGCCGGCTGTGTGGCGAGCCCGCAGTAGCTATGCGTCGCTACTTCTTCAGTAGCCCTAATGAGTGGGAATATTACATTCCTGTTTGTACTAAGCACCAGCATTACATTTGTGAGATTGATGGGTTTGGTAACCAAACATGGCCTCAGTCTGGCGATTGTACTCAGACCGGTCTCGTAAGAGCCACACCAAAACGTTTTCCTAAAAATGTTCACCCTCAGCGGCATCGCTGAGGGTTTTATATTACACAAATGTTTGTTGCTTAGTATCGCTTTTTGATTGTGTTTTTGCTACACTCAGTGCAAGATTTGTACCTAGAAAACCCACCAAGAAAGGGGTGAGTATGGCGGTCAGCGTAGAGGCGGGCCACTTTTCTACACGAATAGTGCCGGCACTATGGATTGTGTTGGGTGTGGTAGTTATTGTTATTTTGCCATGGCCACTTGCACTAATCTGTTTGGTTGGCATTATTGGTATCGTTGCAAGCGAGCTTACACACCTGGTAGATAGAGCTAGTGAGAGAGCACATAACACCAAACGGCTTCCATGGGCCATAGAATGGGTGCTGATAATGCTTTTTCCATCTTGTATTATCTTGGTAGAAATTATCGCCGGCAAATCTGCACTCGTCTGGCTAATAGGTACCGTGTTTGTAAGTGATGTTGGTGCCTTTTATGGTGGCAAGGCTCTCAGCAAGCTAACTGGTGGACACAAGTTAGCCGTGCGCATATCGCCCGGTAAAACCTGGGAGGGTGTGTTTACTGGCTTGCTAGGAGCAGCACTCTGGACAAGCATTATGCTGCCCTTTCGTTTTGGCATTAGCCCGGGCGTGCTCTATTGCCTGGCGTTATGTCTAGCTATTGTTGGTATGGCGGGCGACTTGCTCGAGAGCTGGCTAAAGCGCCAAGCCGACGTAAAAGATTCTAGCTTGTTACTGCGCGACCATGGCGGCATGCTAGACCGCAACGACGGTCTACTGGCAGCCGCACCAGTGGCAGTAATTATTCTGTGGGTACTCGTACCCAGTTAGTTTTACGACTCTTATACTTAAGAGTCGTTTTTTATATATTAACAGAGCTAGAGTTTATATATAAAACCCGCTAGTATAAGTACTATGAGCGAATTTAACGACAGCTTGCGCTTATCGCCCCAAGACATGCAGGGCATTCAGCTAGAGCGCCAACCAAAGCCACTTACCAAAGACGAAGTTATTGAGGCACAAAACGAACATTCTTGGCGCGTGCTAGAGCCCAGCAAAGAACAAATTGCCGCCGAGACCGATGCTGCCTGGCTAGAGCATACCCTAGAAGAATTACAATCTAAGTTAGTAGAGTCGCATTTGCAGCTGCACGCCGAAAAGAATAAAGGTAACGAAGCCCAGCATAATAGCACAGTAGATGGCCTTACGGGCCTGGCCAATAAAGAAAGCTTCGATAACTGGTTAGAGCAAAAAATTAAGCAACGCCCTCAAGAACTATCTATTGGGTTTATAGACATGGACGGCTTTAAGCAGATTAATGACAGATATGGCCATAATGTTGGCGACGAAGTACTAAAATTTATTGCCAAGCTTATAGAGCGCGTTGTTAGAGAAAACCAAGATATTGCTGCGCGCCGAAGTGGAGATGAGTTTTTGGTGGGTATCGATGGTGCCAACCAAGCACGCGTCATAGATATTGCCGAGACCATTCTAGAGACGGTAAATGGGGTAGGGGTAGCAGAAGACGGCCGCTTGGTACCCGCCTTAGGCAGTCATAATGGGGTGAGAAAAATAGAACTCAGTATTGGGTTTGTACATTTTAGAGAAGGTATGAGCAGCGCAGACTTACAAAACCACGCCGACAAGTTAATGTACAGGGCCAAGCAATTGGGCAAAAACCAATTCTTGGTAGAGGGCTTCGAAAACCCGCCAGAAGCATAACACTAGATTGCTACTCTGCACGTTCTGCCACACCGGTATTTGTACTTATTCTAGTAGGGTTGTATAATCTGGTAGTTCCATGTACCTTCTAGCCCCAAGCGAGGCAGTAGGCAATGACAACTACTACTACACCAACTGCTAAAGATCTTATTAAATCTGCCGAAGAAGCCTGGCGCCAAGCCCGCGCAGCCAAAGAAGCTGCCAACAAGGCCGACGAGGCAGTTAAGAAGTATTTGGTAGGTAGACGCATACGAATTAGTGGCAGTGCTTCGCCAATTTCTGGCGGTACTATTCATTCCGATTTTGGTAGACGCAAATTTCTTAACCACGAGCCGGTACTTGTAACCGCAGTGTTTTATTACTTTAACGAGACGTATCAAAGTCGCGAAGATAGTATTAGAGTAATTGCTACTGACGGCAGCGAGTACGAGTTAGCTATTAGCAGCAGCACCATCAAAGAGGTAGAGGAGAGCCAAGATGCCAGCAACGCTTAGCTAGAGCAGTAACAGATGAAAGTTTTAGACGGTGTAATAGCCGTCTTTTTTTATATTAATTTACTATGAAGCATAAATGATCATAAAATTGGTATCTAGAATCATATTTTCATAAACATTAAATTATAATACAGGTAAGTAAGGGTCCTTAGTAAACAATGATGAGCGTTGAAGATAGAAAAAACAGGCATACGCTTTTTTACTCTAGCATTATTTTTGCAACAAACGCCGCAAAAATTGCAAAAGTGATAAATTCAAATCCAAAGAATAAATTATCAAATCCCCTTTCAAATTGTACTATAACAACAATGTATATTAACGCCTATAAGATATGGGATAAGTCTCAATATAATATAGAGAAATACCTCAATGAAACAAAAAAATACCAAGAAAAGGATGAACTAATAAGTAATTTAAGGGTTATCATAGACAAACATCAGCAGACCTTAAAAAACATTAAAGACTGGAGACATCTTGTTATTGCACATATTGGAAATAACTTATCATTAGCCACCTTTCATTCTCTCAGAGGCGATGTTAATTCAGTGTTACTAATGTTAGAAGATGTATCGGAAATAGTTCGTAATACTACCATCTTCAAAGAAGAAAACGCCATAATGTCTTTTTTGGACTATAGTGATGTTCAAAACTTACTTTTCGATATTGAATAATTATAATATCGAACGAGGTTTCTTGTATTCGTATAGTGTTCGGTATATAATTGAATAAAGAGGATGTATAATCAATTATCTAAGTGAATCAATGGAAGGTGGTAGGCAATAGTGAATATAAAAGAGTTAACATCAAAAAAAGATTCTAAGTTTCATAAAACTTTCAAGAAAGCGTATTTTAAAGACGGTTTTTTCGAGCTACACAATGCTGATTCACTGTTGTTTCTGCGAAACTTAAAATCTGATTCAATTGATATGATTTTTGCGGATCCTCCATACAATCTTTCTAATGGCGGATTTACAGTGCATGCGGGTAAAAGGGTAAGTGTAAATAAGGGTAATTGGGATAAAAGCAATGGTGTAGTTGAGGATTTTAAGTTCCACTTTAAGTGGCTTACTGAATGCTATAGAGTTTTAAAGCCAAACGGGTCAATATGGGTGAGTGGTACTTATCACTCAATTTATCAATGTGGTTATGCAATTCAGACAATTGGATATAAAATTTTAAATGATATAACATGGTTTAAACCGAATGCTGCACCCAACTTAAGTGGTAGGTATTTTACTGCTAGTCATGAAACTTTATTATGGGCAAGAAAAGATCCTAATGGTAAACATACTTACAATTATAAAGATATGAAACATGGAAATTGGCATGACAATGATTTTATAAAGAAGCCTGATAAACAGATGCGTAGTGTTTGGTCAATTACTACACCGGGGCCAAGCGAAAAGAAGTTTGGTAAACACCCAACCCAAAAACCAATAGCGCTTTTGGAGCGAATTATTTTAGCTTCAAGTAATGAAAATGATTTAATATTAGATCCATTTACGGGAAGCTCTACTACAGGGATAGTTGCAAATAAGTACAATAGGAAATTTATTGGGATTGATACAGAAAAAGAATATTTAGATTTGTCTAAAAAAAGATTCTTGGAAGCAAAAACGTTATGAAAATTGTCACTCGTACAGTTGCGATTGAAAATCTTAGAAAGTATATAAATCAAAATCTCAGAGAATTAGCTCTAGAATTAGGTATTACTACTTTCGAAACCGGAAATCAGAATAAAGGCTGGAAAGGACTTGTACTTGAAAGATTGGCAGGTTTAACAAATAATTCGCATAAAGCACCAAATGGCCTATCTTATGAATTAAAATCTGTCAGCTTCTACAGGGTAAAAGGTAAGCTTGTGCCGAAAGAAACTATGGCTATAACTATGATTAATCCCTCTGAACTTGCAACTGATCCCTTTTTTGATAGTCACTGCTGGGCAAAGTTAAAATCATTAGTTTTTTGTGCGGTAGAGTGGACAGGTAAAAATGCTGAAGATTCAATCTTGTTAGATGTGACTAGTATGGATTTTTTAGAGGATGATGACTTGATTAAGGAAATCCAAGAAGATTATGAGTTTATTAGAAATAAATTACTTAAACAGGGTTTCGAATCGTTAACAGGTAGGGATGGTAAATGGATTCAGGCTAGGACTAAAGGACCAGGACACGGTTCCGTTAGTCGGGCATTTTACGCACGAAAAAGTTTAGTTTCTAAAATTTTTGAGTCCTCAAAAAATATAGAATAGTTTTCTTGTATTAGTTAGCCAATTCGCTATACAACTGATACGGGGTGTATAATAGAACTATAAACAAGGAGAAGTAGTATGCATCTTAAAGATCTCAAACAACAAGCTCTTAACAACACAACGTTTCGTACAGTATTGGCTAATGGTAAGCACACGCAGATAGTGGTAATGCATATTAATCCGGGCGAAGATATTGGCCTCGAGACCCACCCAGATAACGACCAAGTTCTCTACCTTGTTAGTGGTAAAGGTGAAGTAGTGCTAAATGGCGAAAAAAGTGAGTTTAACGAAGGCGATGCTGTGCTAGTACCAGCTGGCACCGAGCACAACTTTACTACCGTAGGCGATGCGCCAATGAAGATAATTACTACTTATAGCCCACCACATCATCCTGCCGGCACAGTACACGCAACCAAGGCCGATGCCGAAGCTGCCGAAGCCGAGCATGCAAGTCACTAAGGCTTAGCGACGCTTCTTCTTAGCAACTGGCTTTTTGCGTCTCTTTACTTTGGTAATCTTGCGCTGCCATGGCCACTTGCCGGTTAGCTCCATCTCAAACTCCATACCCAAGAACGATCGTATAGCTACAATGCCGGCTAGTGCTACCACACTGGCAATACTTACTTGGCTAGATACGGTGCGAATAATATCGCCAGCTACCAAAAACTCTAAGCCAAGCAAAATAGAGCGGGCCAGGTCTTTGCGGTACCCATCGTAGAGTTTTTCGCCGCGCATGCGGCGTATAAAGTGCCATACCACGGCAAGAGTAGAGATAAGAATGCCAAGAGCGATAGTAATAGCTCCTAATAAATCTACTAGGGCGCCAATCTTTTGTACCATGCCAAGGCTATTGTTCATACCTACTATGGTGGCAAACATTAGCGCTTTGCGCAAGCTAAAAGATATGTAAAAACCCCGCCGGTGGCGGGGGAAGTTATGGTTAGAGGTAAATACCAGGGCGGTATTCTTCTTCGGGTTTTGTGACGGTAACACTAAGGTTGCGTTTGACGTAGAAAATACCATGAGCAAAGCACATTTCTGCCATAACGTTGTTGATAACCATATGAGAAATTGATATTGGTGTAGGAAACAACGGCTCGCCAATGATTTGCTCGAACTTTTCGGCCCACTCATAGACAATGGTTGCAGCAGATGCTACACCAAGTGCTAACTCACTCACTGGCTGTGCGGCGCTTTCGTACCGTCGTGCTTGAGCCGACGATAGTAGATGAGGACGGCTTAGCGCAAATTTGCTGTTGAGTTCTTCGCCCATCTGATAAAGCAAAAACGGAACCTTTACGCCGTCGTCATCGTCTTCGTAGGTAAAAATACGAATTCTTGGTAGAAGTTTGTTTGGAAAATCGATAACGACATTAAAGAAGCACGACTCAATGATATCAGTAAATGTTAATTCTTCTGGTTCTTCTTCGTCCATCTCATCTCCTCTAGGTACAACTCGAGGTACTATAGCATATATGGTATATATTGGCAATATTATTTAACCATCAACTAGGTAGTATACATGCTATACTAAAAAAATATGAAAGCACCAAAAGAACAAGTAGTTTTGGTAGATGCTCAAAATAGAGAACTCGGCTTGGCCGACAAAGCCACTGTGCACACCAATGATACACCACTGCACAGAGGGTTTTCGCTATTTATTTTTAATTCGCGAGGGCAGTTGCTCTTGCAGCAACGCGCTATGAGTAAAAAGACGTGGCCAGGTGTTTGGAGTAATTCGGTATGTGGTCACCCAGCAAAGGCAGAAACTGCGCAGGCTGCGGCGGTGCGCCGAGCCAACTACGAACTTGGTATAGCACTTAATAGCAAAGACATTATTGTTTTTGAACCAAGCTATATGTATCGCTATGAGCACAAGGGGGTAGTAGAACACGAATTTTGCCCGGTATTTGTAGTACAAACAGATGCCAAGCCAAAAGCGAATGCTGACGAAGTAGCAGCCACTCGCTGGGTAGATTGGGCTGATTTTGTGGCAGAAGTAAAACAGCCAAATGCGTATTCGGAATGGTGTGTAGAAGAAACTGGCTTGCTCGAAAAGAATCCGGCGTTTCGACAGTTTTATAAAGGCTTACGTACATGAAGCACATTGAGGGCACGGACAAATTTGGAGAGTTTCGGTATACCCTAAGCGAGCCAGAAGGCAAAAACTTTGCTGCCGAGTTTATGCCACAGCTAACGCCAAAAGAGATGTTAGAGCTAGGTGTATTTGGTGGCGAGTATTTTGCCGATACACCGAGTGATTTGCCAAAGAGCTGGTGGGCTAAGGCTAAGCTGAGTAAAACCTATAATAAAGATCTTAATTACTTTGGTGTTAAAGCCAGCCAGCCAAGACAGGTGTGGCTCGAGAAAGGGTGGATACGCGAAGAGTACGACCCAAGAGGATGGTTTCAGTGGTATTGCCGCTATTATATGGGACGACGTATTCCAGAATACGATGCCTGGCAAATTGGGCGCTGGCGCAATATTCGCCGGCATGTGGTGCAACTACAAAAAGCCTGTCCTATTGGCGAGCTCAATTGCCGTCCGGTGCAGCGCCAGGCATTGTTGCATTGGGCCTATGATAGTCGAACACTATAGGCTATAATAAGCATAAGAATTAATATAAAAAGGACAGCCATGAGTAAGAAGATTACTGCAGAAAGCTTACGTAAATTTAATGCCATAATGGTGCCAATATTTGGCTTGCAAGCCCTAGCCATGTGGTTACTGGCCAAGAAATTTACCCTACCGGTATCGGTAAGTTACCTAACATTTAATCGGCTCACTCAGAGCCTAGAGCCGGCCACCAAGGTAATCTATAATTTACCACTTGCTTGGTTGATAATTGGCTTCTTACTGATGAGTATGACAGCGCATCTAATAATATCTACTATTTGGTACCCCAAGTACAAAAAAGACCTTAGCAAGGGTATGAATAGGGCACGATGGATAGAATACAGTGTCTCAGCCTCTACCATGATAGTGGCTATTGCTATGCTAGTAGGTATTTACGACCTCGGAAGCCTTATAATGCTCTTTAGTTTGGTAGCTGTTATGAACCTCTGCGGTCTTGTTATGGAAATTCATAATCAGACTACTCAGAAGACCAAATGGATAAGTTATATTGTGGGCTGTATTGCTGGTATTGTGCCATGGGTAGTAATTGGTTTGTCGTTCTGGGCTAGCTCGGCGTATGGAAGCGGACAGATTCCAACCTTTGTCTACTGGATATATGTAAGTATCTTTATCTTCTTTAACTGCTTTGCTCTCAATATGTTCTTGCAATACAAAAAGTGGGGACCATGGAAGAACTACCTTTTTGGCGAGCGAGTATACATTATTCTTAGCTTGGTAGCTAAGTCGGCTCTGGCCTGGCAAGTATTTGCCGGTACGCTAAGACCATAGGTAATGTATCTGGTAAAAATTATTTGATATCTGGTATACTATAAGAATATGAAGCCACTAGAGAAAAAAGTACTATTATTATTGGCTATGGCGCAGCTAATACTTACGCTCGACTCGACGGTAATGAACGTCAGTATAAGCACGCTTGTAAAAGACCTTAATACTACTGTTGGTGCCGTACAGAGCGCAATAGCCTTCTATACCTTGGTAATGGCGGCCTTTATGATAGCTGGGGCAAAAATTGGTGATATTATTGGCCGCAAAAAAGCCTTTATTATTGGTCTGTGTATTTATGGTACTGGCTCGCTTATTACCTCGCTGGCTCCAAATATTCAGGTGCTTACCTTTGGCTGGTCGTTTTTAGAAGGGTTGGGTGCAGCATTAGTGGTGCCAGCGATGATCTCGCTTATTTCGGCTAACTTCGAGAAAGGCCCCAAACGGGTAAAAGCCTATGGCAACTTGGCGGCGATGGCCGCTATAGGTGCTGCAATCGGGCCAATTATTGGTGGTTTGCTCACTACATATGCCAGTTGGCGATATGTATTTGCCGGCGAAGTACTAATTGTGCTGTTTATTCTTATAAATAATAAGACTATTCAAGATGCTCACTTAGTAGGTAAAAAGCCCAAGCTCGACTGGCTGGGTGCTGGCCTAACCGCTGCAGGTATGTTTGTAATTGTGCAAGGTATATTGCTCGCTAATACCTATGGGTTCTTTAGGGCACGAGTACCATTTTCTATAGGTAACGACGTTGTGCTGCAGGCCGGGCAAGTTTCGCCATCTATCCTGTTTGTGTTGGGAGGGCTGGTAATACTTGGAATATTTGTACTGTGGGAGATACATCGTCAAAAAGCCAAAAAAGACGTACTGGTACACTTACGATTGTTTGGCAACCAAATAGTGCAGTCTGGCCTTGGCTCTATTTTAACTCTCTATTTAATAATGGGTGGCACCATGTATGCTATGGCACTCTACACCCAGGTTAACTTAGGGTATAGTGCTATTCTGTCTGGTCTTACATTGTTGCCAATGTCAATAATGATTATGATTTTGGCTAGCCGGGGTGCCATAATGGCAGCCAAGTTTGCACCACGCTATATTGTACGAGGTGGTTTTATTTTGGTATTTATTGGCGCTGTCTTACTAGGATTATTTGGCAAGAACGCAACTTCTGGCTGGGCGTTGGTTCCTGGCATTGCGGTAGCCGGTGCAGGTATTGGTATTATTATGTCGCAGTTGCAAAACTTGGTACAAAGCTCGGTAGAGCTAAAAGATGCTTCAGAAACATCGGGGCTCATGGCAACGTTTCAGAATCTTGGTATGAGTCTTGGTACCGCACTTAGCGGTGTGTTGCTTATTATCTCTCTTCTTGGGGTGAGTACTCAGCTCATTAACCAAAATACGCAACTAAATGATACCCAAAAGGCTCAACTTACTGCGGCGTATCAGCAAAATGCCCAAATTGCTTCTAATGCACAAGTAGAAGCGGCTACAGCTAGCTTGCCGCCAGATCTCTCAAACGAAGTGGTAGAAATTAATGCTCAGGCCAGGCAAACGGCTCTAAGTAGAGTATTCTTGTTGTTTGGTGTTTTGAGTCTTCTGGGCTTAGTAGCAACAGTTAAGCTACCCAAGGTGAAGCCAGGGCCAAATGCTCTAGAACCAAATCTATAATGCTTGTACCAAACATTAATTTATGATATAGTATCACTACTTTTTTCGTACCTTCCAACCTAGAGGAGTGCATATGCCAGTAGATGATGATGAGTTTGAAGCGAGTCTTCAGCAGTTGCAAAATAGAGTTGCTAATCAGACTGAGTATGTAGATTTGTGTAGTAAGTATCAACTATTTTTAGCCGGTCATGGTATTCATTTTGATAGTAACCCAGATTTGCCGCTAGAACTAGTTATTGAGCGTGAGAAAAACACAACAATCTGTAATGCTTTGGCCGGAATGAAATTGATTACGTCTATGCTTCCACACCCTAACCCAAAAAGAGAAGCTCAAAAGCTTCTTATTGGAACACATTTCAATTTCGGGCCCTGGCTAGATCTAGTAGAACTAGAATTTTCTGGTGCAGGGATTGTAACTGATGCTGATATGCAAGAACTTCTTGCTGAAATTGAAGAAGAGCTAGCACTTGAGCGGCAATTAAGTCAACAGGTGAGAAATTTAGCTAACTCATATCTCGAATTTTTGTACGAAAATGGGTACAATATGCCACTTGATGAAAGTGGTATATCATTGCTTTTTGCAATTGCTAACCACAAAATTATGAGTGAAAAATTGAGTGACGTGCCTGGTTTTTCGATTCATGAAACTGCTACTATTGCAATTTATGATATGGGCTTAAGTCATCCCGCTTGGTTTGCCTTAGTTAATCAAGAGCTTCTCTAATTGTTGCGTTACGACCTTTATCAACATTGATAAAGGTCTTTTTTATACCATATAGATAGTGTGCTCTGGTATAATATTAGAATAAACGTAAAGGAGAAATTTATGCGTGGACCAATCGATTTTATTATTGTCGGGTTTAAAGAAAACAAATTTAATGGTGATATTCTAAAGGCGCTCGAAAAAGCCACTAGCGACGGCACTATAGCTGTGCTCGATCTTGCTTTGGTAATGAAAGACGCTAAAGGCGAGGTAACTTCACTCGAGCTGAGCCAAATTGACGACACAGTAATTGCAGAATTTGCCAAAGCCAAAAATATCAGCTCGGGCATGATTTCTGATGATGATATTGCCGAAGTTGCGGATTTATTAGAGAACGGTAGCTCAGCTGGGCTATTGGTAATAGAGCACCTTTGGGCAAAAGGGCTAAAGAAAGCCATTATTGATGCCGGTGGAGAGTTGATTGCCGAAGGTCGCATTCACCCAGATGCCGAAAAAGAATTAAATACTAAAGGAGAATAACAATGCCAGGATTATTACGAGGAATGGCCCGAACAGCCGTAATTGCCGGTACTGCCACCGCGGTATCAAATAATGTTAGTCGTAGACAGGCTCAGCGTTGGGGTGCACAAGAACAAGCACAGGCCGTAGAAGCTGCACCTGCTCAGCCAAGCCAAGACGATCAGATTGCTCAGCTCGAGAAGCTTGGTCAGCTAAAAGACGAGGGTATTCTTACTCAAGAAGAGTTTGATGCTAAGAAAAAACAAATACTTGGTTTGTAACAGAAGTATATTGTAATCTACGCATAACTATGCTATAATTAGTTTTGTATTGATAGCGCTTTGGTATCAGCACACCTGAGACCGAAGCGCTATTATTTTTACTCTATATATAAGGACATTATGACTACTCAAGACCCCCAAAAAATTCGTAATATTGCTATTATTGCTCATGTAGACCATGGTAAGACTACTTTGGTAGATGGGCTATTAAAGCAATCGCAAACGTTTCGTGACAACCAGGCCGAAATGGGCCAAGAACTCATAATGGATAGTGGCGACCAAGAACGCGAGCGTGGTATTACAATTACCGCCAAAACCACTGCTATTGTGCACGACGATTATCGTATAAATATTATCGATACTCCAGGACATGCTGATTTTTCTGGAGAGGTAGAACGCACTCTTAATATGGCCGATGGCTGCCTATTGCTAGTGGATGCTCAAGAAGGGCCCATGCCGCAAACCAAGTTTGTGTTGCAAAAAGCTTTGGCCGGTGGACTAAAGCCAATTGTGGTGATAAACAAAATCGATAAACCAGGTAGTAGAATAAAAGATGTCGAAAACGAGCTGGCCGATTTGTTCTTAGAGCTTGCCGTACACGAAGACCAACTACATTTTCCTATCTATTATGCAATTGGCCGAGAGGCTAAAGCCTGGAAGGAAGTTCCGGCCGACCCAAGCATTGCCGGTGATTTGTCGGTAATTTTTGATGCAATTGTGCATGAAGTACCCGCTCCACAAGTAGAGCTAGAAGGTCCATTCCAAATGCTGGTTACCGCTTTGCGCTGGGATAGTTATAAAGGCAAATATGCTATTGGTAGAATTAACCGAGGGCAAGTGAAGCCAGGTGATAGTGTGATACTTTGCAAAAAGGATGGTACTCAGGCCAAAGCAGCCATAGACCATATCTTTGAAAGCAAAGGTCTACAGACCGCCGAAACAACCATTGGTATTGCGGGTAATATTGTGCAACTAACCGGTATTAGCGAAGCGCAAATTGGTGAGACTATTGCCGATAGCGAAAAACCCGAGGCTCTACCAGTACTCGAGGTAGAGGCACCTACGCTTAAGATTTATCTTGGCCCCAACACTAGCCCAGAAAAAGGCAAAGAAGGCGACTTTACTACCGGACGCCAAATAGGCGATAGGTTGCAAAAAGAACTCGAAACCAATGTTGGTTTGCTTGTAGAACAACATGATGTAGGCTTTTTAGTAAGTGGTCGTGGCGAGCTTCACCTTAGTGTACTTATCGAAACATTACGCCGTGAGGGCTACGAGTTTGAGGTAGGTCGTCCACAAGTTGTTACCAAACAAGAAGATGACGTAACGATGGAGCCCATAGAAGAACTTATTGTAGAAGTGCCGGCCGAGTATGTTGGTGCGGTGCAGATGGAGCTAGGCCAACGCCGGGCAACACTCAAAGAACAATTTGCTAGCCCAAAAGGTGTTACCAAATTGGTATACGAGTTACCAACCCGAGCGTTGCTAGGTCTAAGAGGAATACTTATGACCAGCACTAAAGGCGAGGCGGTACTGAATAGTCTTATGACTGGATACCAACCAATGGGCTCACCACTTAGTCAATTGCGCAATGGTGCACTTATTTCTTTCGAAACTGGCGCTACCACTGCATATGCTTTGCAAAAGGCCGAAGAACGCGGAATTGCTTTTGTTGGCCCTGGCGTAAAAGTCTATGCTGGCCAGATAATTGGTCTTAACAACCGCCAGGAAGATATGGAAATTAACGTGTGTAAGGGTAAACAACTTACTAACATGCGTACCAGCTCTTCTGACGGTGTAGTGCAACTCATGCCACCAACTATTTTTAGTCTCGAAGAATGTATAGACTTTATCGAAGATGATGAACTCTTAGAAGTAACACCCAAGTCTCTTAGATTGCGCAAAAAAGAACTCGATCCCAACAAGCGCAAACGAAAATAACTACTTGCTAGATTCAATATAGTGTTCGGCTTCTAGTGCTGCTTTACAGCCCTCACCTGCAGCAGTAATAGCTTGGCGGTATCTACTATCTGCAACATCGCCAGCTGCAAATACGCCAGAAATTTTGGTAGAAGTATCATGATTGATTTCAAGATACCCCTTTTCGTTAGTAGGTAAAATATCCTTGAAAAGACTAGTTGCTGGAGTATGGCCAATAGCTACAAACAGTCCCTCACAAGCAAAGTTAGATTCATTGCCAGTCTTGGTATCTTTGAGGGTTACACCAGATACAAAATCGTTACCCAGTACATCTATTACTTCGCTGTTCCAGATAATATCGATCTTGTCGTGATTTTTAACTCTGTCTTGCATAATTTTGGAGGCGCGGAACTCGTCACGGCGGTGTACAATTGTAACTTTGCTAGCAAACTTAGCTAGGGTAAGGGCTTCTTCCATAGCACTATCACCACCACCAACCACTACTACGTGTTTGTCGGTAAAGAAGAAGCCATCACAAGTAGCACAGGCCGAGATACCTTTGCCCATTAATCTGGTTTCGTTTTCTAACCCTAGCCAGTTGGCTGATGCACCGGTAGAGATAATTACCGTCTTGGCATTATATTCGTCGTTACCTACCCATACTTTTTTAGTATCACCCTCGAGTTCTACTTTGGTAACAAAGTCGGTACGCATCTCGGTACCAAACCGCACCGCCTGGGCTTTCATTTCTTCCATAAGTTCTGGGCCCATAATACCATCTTTAAATCCCGGAAAATTTTCTACCTCAGAGGTAAGCAACAGCTGCCCGCCCGGTGTGTCGCCAGCAATCATTAACGTAGATAGATTAGCACGAGCAGTATAAATAGCAGCAGTGTAGCCGGCTGGCCCTGCACCAATTATTAATACGTCGTATACTTTCTCACTCATCCCGTTAGTATTCCTCTCTAAGGTTATCTCTTTATCTCTTCTTCATTAGACTAAGTAATGAGAAGTGTAGACAATTATTATAACAAACTTATCGCACTATGTGCAGCTGAGGTGGTGGGGTGGGTTATAATAAAACAATGGCAAAAATCGAACTCAGCAAATCTGAATATGTAATGTTTTTAAAACATCCAGCTTGGTTGTGGTTAAAAAAACACGATAAGAAGAAGCTCCCCGAGCCAGATGCTAACTTGCAAGCATTATTTGATGCTGGTAACTTGTTTGAGAAATATGCCGAGACTCGATTTAACAATCTAACTCGGGTGGGATTTAATAATTATGACGAGTACCTATCTATGCCAGAGCGAACACAAAAGGCGATACAAGATGGGGCAGATCAATTAAGTCAAGGTAGATTTGTGGCAGATTTTGGCGAGCACAGTATTACATGTATTGTTGATGTTATAGAGCGGGTAGATGCCAAAGTGTTCGATCTATACGAAATAAAAAGCTCTACCTCGGTAAAGCCAGAACATATAGAAGACCTTGCTTTTCAGGCAACTGTCTTAGAAAAATCTGGGTATACGGTACGCAATATTGCTGTAATATACTGTAACAATCAATATATTAGGCAAGGTGAGATAGATGCATTATCGCTCAGTGCTCAGCAAGATGTTACTAGCCAAGTACGAGCTCGGCTAGAGCAAACCAATAGAACTATTTTGGCAGCCCTGCAAACAATTGCTCTAGAAGAAATGCCTGACCCAACACCACGCCGAGCTAAGCTAGGTGCGTTTCGTGAATGGCTGGAGATATTTGCAACCTTGCAGCCTAATAACGACCCGTATTCTATCTATAAGCTCTGCCGCCCAACGCCAGAACAGTTAGGGCAATTAGAAGATATGCATATATCATCGCTTAAGGATGTGCCAGACAATTTTGAGCTGAGCAAGAAACAGCAATGGCAGATAGAGGCCACCAAGGTAGAAGAACCGCTTATTAAACCCGAAAAAATTAGTGGTTTTGTAGACTCATTGCAATATCCACTGTATTTTTTAGATTACGAAACATTATCTTCGGTGGTACCACCTTTTGACGGCCTTAAACCATACCAGCAATTGCCGTTTCAGTATTCGCTACATAGTATTGATAAGCCAGGTGGAGACTTGCAGCATAAAGAATTTTTGCACACGCTCGATACCAACCCATTGCCCGAGTTGCTCGCTCAGTTGCAGCAAGATGTAGGAGAAAGTGGAACAGTATTGGTATGGTACGAAGGTTTTGAGAAGTCGTGTAATGATCTCATGGGGAGATTGCAGCCAGAATATGCTACCTTTCTTGGTAACGTCAATAGCCGGGTAGTAGATTTGATGTTGCCGTTTGATAAAGGGTATTATATCGATAAAGACTTTTACGGCTCTGCTAGTATTAAAAAAGTGTTGCCGGTATTAGCGCCAGAACTGAGTTATGGTGATATGGATATTCAAGAAGGGGCAAGTGCCCAGCGCCTATGGATGCAGGCGGTCTACGAAAATGCTTTTTCGCAAGCCGAAACCAATAAGATAATGGAAAACTTACGTCAATACTGTCAGCTTGATACCTATGCAATGGTGCGAATCTTTGAGGTATTGCAGCAATTTAGTCTGCCAAAGCCAACAAAACTAGAACAAATTAGTCTTTTTTAGTAACAGACTTTGCTTATCACCGTCTTTAAAACGTATAATAAAGAGTATGCCCACTCACCAAGATATTCGTATACGCACAATACCTATTCATCATAGCGGACGATTAAGTAATCTCTTTAATCATGCGCTCGAAACCGACTTTGCCTATTTTTCTCCGGTATACCGAGCAGAGGTTAGACAGAACAATCGTCCCTCGCGCTTACAATTGGCCACTCTACACCCCAAGCGACTTGTGTTGGGTTTGTATAATAGAGCCGAGCTAATTGGCTACAGTCTTAGTGGCATTCAAAAAAATAATACTGCATTTTTATTTTGGATGTATGTAGGCTCGGACTATCGGGGACAGGGATTGGGCAAGAAATTATTACTATTTACAGAAGAAAGGCTGCAGAAAAAACAGGTTGATGGATTATCGCTTATTACACATAATCAGCAACATTTTTATGAGCGTCAAGGCTTTGAGTTTGATAAAATCTTACCAGAATATATTGCCGGAGTTGATATGTATTCTATGCACAAGAGGCTAGTATGAGTTATGCAAAGAAAAAAGCCAAACCATCAAAAAAGCGTCCGCCAGATATTAATCTACATATGCCAATGAGTCAAATTAATCTTCCAACCAAAAAACGTCGTAATTGGATATTGGCGTCACTAATATTCGTAGCTTCATTTGCTGTGGTAATAGGCGGTGTCTTTTTGTTTACCTGGCTTAATAAGCCCAAGCCAGCCGCTACTCAACCACAAACTAGCCAGCCAGCCCCGGTTGCTAATCAACCCGAGACGGGCAAAATAGTATCATCAGACCCACCTGTTAGTTATGATGCTTCACAGACTCTAGCTCTGATAAAACAAACGAATAAAAACTTCGATATACCTGTACCGGTTGGTATACAAAAACAAGTTATTCGCTATACAAGCTCTGACGGTACCTCATCTACCGTGCCCATATATGGCCGAGTCTATTGGCCACAAAATAGTACTGGCAAAACATTACCAGTACTTGCTTTTGCACCAGGTACAACTGGGATAGGTGATGATTGCGCTGCCTCGCTCGAGAATCCTGCCAAACGCGACTGGGCAAATTATGATAGCAAGATGGCAGCGTATGCTAGCCAAGGCTATGTGGTGGTTATTACTGACTACGAGGGTATGCGCGACCCATCGAGGATTCATCATTATATGGTGGGTGAGCTCGAAGGCAAGGCGGTGCTCGATAGTGTTAGGGCGTTACGTAATCTCGATGCTACCAAGAGTAATATAAATGATAAAGCAATTTTTGTTGGTGGTTATAGCCAGGGTGGACATGCTGCATATTGGGCCAACCAAATTGCACCGAGTTATGCGCCCGACATATCCCTTGCCGGGGCAATAGGATTTGGCCCGGTTACCGATGTTTCTCAGACACTTACCGATGCAATTACCGCCAACGCCAATATTAATTGGTTTGGACCATTTGTGCTGGTTAGTTATCAAGATTGGTATAAGCACAATTACCCGGTCGACAAGATTCTTATGCCTCAGTGGACGCAGAATCTGCGCAGCGATGTATTACGCGAATGTATTGATACAGCCGATAGATTTTGGCCCAACAATATTGGTACCAATCGCTCGGGCCTGGTCTACACACCAGAATTTATTGCTGCTGCCAAGAGCGGTAATATTGCAAATGACCCTAACTACCGACAGTTTGCTGCCGATATGGCTAAGAATATTACTGGGTCAGTGGGTAGGTCAACACCCTTGCTACTTAATCAAGGTCTCCACGACAATGTAATTTTGCCCATCCAAAGCCAATCTGCCTTTAAACGGTTTTGCTCGAGTGGCAATAGTGTTACCTACCGTAATTACAACAAAAGCCCATTTGCCGTGCAGGCATATAATCCAACTGGTCTGGTAGATCATTACCAAACCATGAATGCAAGTTTTAAGGATACTCTTGCCTGGATGAACACACTTATTGCTGGGGGTAAGGTGCCTAACAACTGCAAGTAGTGATGACACAAAAAAACCACTATCGTGAGAGTGGTTTTTTATAAGAGCCAAATACTCGATATTAGGCTTTAATATCTTTTATAGTAATAACTGAATATTTCTGACGGTGACCAGTTTTAACGCTTTGGCGTTTTTTAGGCTTGTAGTGTAAGACAGTAATTTTTTGGCCTTTCTTGGTTTCTGGTGCAACCTCTGCTGTTACCAGGGCACCATCAACAATTGGCTTACCAACAGTAATATTTTCGCCATCTATAAGCAAGAGTGGCTTAAACTCGACAGTTGGTTTTTCGGCATGCAAAAGCTCTACCTCTAATGTTTGGCCTTTTTCTACAATATATTGTTTAGAACCGGTTTCGATTACAGCTTTCATAATTTTCTCAAGTTGTCCTTGTTATATCTAAGTGATAGTTATTGATTGTAGCAGAAAGCAACCAACCTGTAAAGTATTTTAGCCTCCGCTTTTGTTCGGGTAAAATTCGTACATGCTATCTGAAACTATACGCAAAATATGCTATACTACAAAGACAAAAGGAAGGGTGAATTTGAGTCGTATAATAGCAGTTGCTAACCAGAAGGGCGGAGTAGGCAAAACCACCACAACCATAAATGTGGCGGCTTATTTGGCTAAGAACGGTGCACGTGTGTTGCTCTGCGATCTCGACCCGCAGGGCAACACCAGCAGTGGGCTTGGCATAGACAAATCGGCCCTGCAACATGGTCTCTATGAAGTATTGATTGGCGGCACAGACCCTGCAGGGGTAATAGTGCAGACCGAATTTAAAAATCTCTCACTTTTGCCTACTACTTCTAGCCTAGCAGCTGCCGAGGTAGAGCTGGCCACACGCCCTCGTCGTGAGTATAGCCTGCAGGCTGTTTTGCAAAAACTCGATTACGACTATATATTTATTGATTGTCCACCTTCTCTTGGTCTACTAACACTAAATGGGTTGGTAGCTGCAGACTCGCTTTTAATACCCGTGCAGGCTGAATATTATGCTCTCGAGGGCTTAGGCCAGCTTTTACAAACAGTTAAGCGGGTTCGGCAGATGCTTAACCCCAAACTACACATTCTTGGTGTAGTGGTAACTATGTATGATGGCCGTACTAGTCTGGGAGGTCAAGTTACCGAGGAGCTAAAAAAACACTTCGGTGCACTGGTATTTGACAGCAGAGTACCACGCAATATACGATTGGCTGAAGCACCCAGTCATGGCAAACCAATTGTGTATTATGATAGGTTTTGCCGGGGCGCAATGGCCTATAAACGTTTGAGTAAGGAGATTTCAAGTCGTGTCAGCACAAAATAATTCGAATCGACTAGGTAAAGGGCTTGATGCACTTATACCTACAGAAATAGAACATATTGATGATTTTGCTAGTGAGAGCTTGCCAGCAGCTGCCAAGTTAAATTCTGGTAATGTTAATGAAATAGATATTAGTGCGATTGATACCAATCCACACCAACCACGCTCGCAATTTGATGAGGATGAACTTGCGCAGTTAGCTGAAAGTATAAAAAAACATGGTGTTGTACAACCACTGGTAGTAACTGCCGAAAACGATTGGCGCTATCAATTAATAGCAGGCGAACGTCGTTTGCGTGCGGCAAAACTCGCTGGACTAAAAAAAGTACCAGCAGTAGTTAGAACTCTCACCGAGCAGCAACAGCTAGAGATAGCAATTTTGGAAAACGTACAGCGATCAGACCTAAAGCCACTCGAACTCTCGGTAGCGTATTCTAAATTAGTAGATCAGTTTAATATGACTCATGCCAAAATTGGTGCTTCTGTCGGGAAAGCGGAATCTACTATTACCAACTCTATTCGTTTGCTCAAGCTAACCCCAAAGGGTAAGCAGGCATTGCAGGAGGGTAAAATTACTGAAGGCCACGCTCGTCAGCTATTAGCCTTGCCAGTAGAGGCACAAGATACTTTTCTCGCTTACATTATTAAGCACGATCTTACTGTACGTGCTACCGAAGAAGCTGCTCGTGATTTTAAGGGCGGGGTAGAGATTAAACGTAGTAAGGTGCGCGAAGCCAAAGCTCAACAAACTCAAATTACCAAAGACCTCGGTAAATATCTTGGTACTAAGGTGGGCTTGTTGCGTACTGCTAAGGGGGGTAAATTACAAATAGAATATTATAGCGACGAAGAACTTGGCAGAATCTATAACCAAATATTGGGCAAAGAATAATACGGATTATTGAGAATTGGTTGTTGGCTGAGTAGAATTTGTACTATTATTTGGGTTCGAACTGTTATAGTCTGGGCGAAAGAGTAACTTAAAGGCGTTAATTGGTAAGAGTCGCACATTGGCAAAACCAGTAATAAACTTTTGGTCTAGCTGGCCCCAGGCACGGCTATCAAAGCTACCACCAGGACTGCGATTGTCGCCCGATACAAATACGTGCTGTTGCTCTACTACCTCATCTATATCACCTTCGGTAACATATTGAGGATCGACATAATCTTCTTTGAGAACAAAACCCTCTGGGTGCTCTTTATTATAAATTGTGTAAACGCCATTTTTTAGCGTAACCCTCTCGCCAGGTAGGGCAATAGCTCGTTTAATAAAGAATGTTTCTGGTGCATTGGGGTAGCGAAAAATAAGCACATCGCCTCTTTTAATATCCATGTTTTTTGTACCCCAGAGCTTGGCAATGTCATACCAAGTAATGGGAAGTTTGGAAATTATTAGATAATCGTTATTGTGGTAGTCGGGGTTCATTGAGTTGCCAGATACATAGAAGGCTTGGAAAATAAAATTCTGAATAATAAGAACGATAGCGACCGTAATAATTCCCCAAATAACTAGCTCACCAAAGATACCACCAAATTGCCACCAGTGCTTTTTCTTAGGTTCTTCGTCTTGAGTAGATTCATCGTTTGCCGGTGCATGCAGTGACTCAATATCTTTATTGTACTTGGTATTGTCAGCCGCGGCTTGGGCGGCCGCCGCTTCTTGGGCTGCTTTTTCTGCTTCAGTCTGAGGTTTTATAACGCCACCGGGTTTTGGCAATTCTTCTTCAGAAAGATAGACTCGCTCTGGCTCTTCGTTATTTTCGGGCTTTGGATCATTAGGATTCATATCTTTCCATTATAGACAGATTTTCTCAAAAAATATCAAAACATAGCCGTCTTTTTGCATACTTGGCCGGCTGGTCTATAATGAAAGCTTATGAATAACGGTGACACACCAAAGAATACAGCCGAATCGGCTAGCACAGAAGCACATAGCGCTACTAAATCTAGCAATTCTTCAGATGGAATGCCGCCTTTTATGCAACAAAAAATTGACTCACCAGACAAGAAGAAACACAAAAAACGTCGTAAGTGGCCATGGGTAGTTTTGGTAATCTTTCTAGTTTTTGTTGTAGTAGGGGGGTATTTTGCTTATCGAACATATGCTCAGATTCATAAAGTCATTCAAAAAAACAGCGGAGAAGCTGCGCAAGGATTGCAATCAGCACCAATTGCTCCAGAAAAATTAAAAGGTGAAGGTGATGGGCGAGTTAATATCTTATTACTCGGTATTGGCGACCCTGGCCATGCAGGAGAAACTTTGACCGATACAATTATGGTAGCTAGTTACGATCCTAAGACTAAAGATGTGGCTATGCTTAGCCTCCCGCGTGATCTTTATGTAAAAGTCTATGGTAGTATGGTAAAAATTAATACCGCGTACTATTATGGCGAGCAAAACAAGAAAGACAGCGGGCCAGAAGTAGCTAAGCAAACGGTAAGTCAGGTGCTTGGTATTCCTATTCACTATTTTATTCGCGTAGATTTTACTGGATTAAAACAAGCTGTTGATACGGTCGGTGGTGTAGACGTAGTAGTACCAAAAACGCTTGTCGACCCAGAATATCCGTGTGAGAAAAACGAGAGTCTTAGTTGCGGCTATTCTGTAATGGCGGGACCCCAACACTTTAATGGCAGTGCCGCTCTAAAGTATGTGCGTTGTCGTAAGGGAGATTGTGGAGACGATTTTGGTCGCGCGCGCCGACAACAAGATATTTTAGTTGCTCTACGTCAAAAAGCTACTACCCTGAGTTTCTTCTCTAACCCAGCTAAAATTAACGATGTATTGCAGATAATTGGCAATAATGTTCGTACTGATTTGCAACTCAATGAGATTGAACGTCTGGCAGAGATTGCCAAGGGTGTGGATACTACCAAAATTACCAATACCGTTTTGGACAATAGTAATAATGGCTTGGTAAAGACAGCCATGGTGGGTGATGCCAGTGTTGTAATTCCATCTGCTGGCATTAATAACTACTCCGCTATACAGGCGTATGTACGTCAATTGTTTGTAGATGGGTATATTAAGGCCGAGGCAGCCAATCTGGCAATCGAAAATGGTACGGCTATTGCAACTCGCGGGCAGGCTACGGCCGATCTGCTCAAATCATATGGCTACACCATTAGTAGTGTCACTCCAGCCGATACCACGACACACAAGTCGAGTCAGATTATCGATTACACTGGCGGCAAGAAACCATATACGCTACAATATCTGCAGCGACGTTTTGGTGTGAGCGCAACTTCGGCCGATCCTTCGACCGCTCCAGCACCGGGCGTTGATATAGCAATTATTGTAGGAGCTAACTATAAACCTTAGAGATAAACTAAAACGTATTGAGCTAGGTAGTCGCGACCAACGACTTATTGGCTTTTTTAGTGTTGTACAGGTAGTAGTTATTATTGCACTTCTGTACTATTCAACGCTACAAATACTCCTAGTGCCAATAGTTATTGCAGCAAATTATTTGCTCTTACGACGGATATTGATAAGCAAAAAACAGACCTATGTACTTGCCAAGATAATACGTCCTTGTCTTTGGTTGTTGGTAAGTTTTGGGTATATTTACACAATCCATCTGCTCTTTTTAATACCAATTGTTTGGTTTGTGCTTTTAAGCGTATTAATTATGGGAGGTTATTGTGTGATTATCTGGCAAGATATATCACTCGAGCCAAACGTACTTATTGAGAATACACTTTCTCTAGCTTTGGTATTTCTTGGTATTAGTTTTGCAAGTCTACTCATTGCTTTTTGGCATTGGCCAGTAGCAATCGTATTATTGCTGGTTTGGCTTTTTACCTTCTTTGTGGCAATAACATGGTTGCTCGATTTTTCTAACACACCACAGTTATTATCGAGCCTTTGGGCATTAATGTGTGTAGAACTTTTTTGGATAATGAGCCGTTGGGTGAATCTGTATCATGTACCCAAGACCAATCTACTTGTTAGTCAGGCTGCACTCACCATTGCTGCCCTTGCGTATGGCTTTGGTGGTATTTATTACCATTACAAAAAACACAGTCTGCGTAATGCGCTTATTATTGAATATATTGCTGTTACTGCAGTTATCTTTGTTGCACTTATCTTGCTTAGCAAATGGGCGATAGTTGTTTAGTATTATCTCAGCTAATTTTCAGTTTTAAAAATTAGCATATATACTGTAAAGAATATGAAAGAAACCAAATCTCTATCTACTTCTAATTCTGCTAGTTTAACTCCCAGAGCAACCATTTCTGTCTGGGTCTGGCTAGGTGTAGCCGTGCTAGCTCTCATAGCTGGTGGTCTTGGTTCTTATGGAATTTCTTGGTGGAATGCACACCACCCTAGTAGTAGCTTGGCTGCCACCCAGAGTAAGAACATTGTTGTTAGCGAGCAAAACGCCACTATCGATATTGCCAAGAAGGTAAGTCCATCGGTAGTGTCAATTACCTCAAGTGTCACCCAGCAAGATATGTTTGGACGTACTACGAGTGGTGAGGCAGCAGGCACTGGCATTATTATTAGTAGCGATGGTCTGATACTTACTAATAAACATGTTGTGGCGGATGGTGGTAACTTTAGTGTTATTACATCTGATGGCAAGGAATATAAAAATGCCAAGTTATTAGCTAGTGACCCAACTAACGATATTGCTTTTCTCAAAATAGATGCAAGTGGTTTGCAACCAGCTACCCTCGGTGACAGTAGCAAAGTAGAAGTAGGTAGTTTTGTGGTAGCTATTGGTAACGCACTCGGGCAGTTTCAGAACACTGTTACCACAGGTGTAATTTCTGGCAAAGCTCGGCCTGTAACAGCTGGTGACGGGCAAGGTGCATCTGAGCGATTAACGAATTTGTTTCAGACTGATGCTGCCATTAACCCTGGTAACTCTGGTGGCCCCTTGGTAAATATCGATGGCCAGGTAATCGGTATGAACACTGCGGTAGCCGGACAAGGCAGCCAGGGTATTGGTTTTGCTATTCCGGTAAATGATATCAAGGCAGATATTACCAGCCTACAAGAAAAGGGCAAGCTTGTCCGCGCCTACCTAGGGGTTCGCTACATTCCTATTACTGCTAGCTTTGCACAAGAAAATGGTTTGGGCGTAACGTATGGAGCATATATTCATGGTAGCGGCAATACTCTTGCAGTTATCTCTGGTAGTCCAGCCGCCAAAGCAGGTCTTAAAGAAGGTGACATTATTCTTAAAGTAAACGATATTAAAATAGATGAGAACTCCAGCTTAAGTAGTGCTGTAAATCAATTTAAGGTAGGCGATACCGTTACGCTTACTGTCTTTAGAGATGGCAAAGAACAGCAACTTAAAGTTCAGCTTGCAGAAAACCCAAGTAATTAACCTTATTTTTGAAATCCGAGTATTAGATAGTCTTCCAAAATAGGTTTTAAGCCAGCAGTTTTTGCCAGATTTGTTAGTGCCTCGTGTTGCCATGGGTCAGACTCGTGATACACACGCGAGCCTACTTTAATATGCCTGGGTAATTGTGTATAAAAACGTCGGTATAGATCGAGTCCGTCGCCTGGCCCTCCAAAAAGAGCAATTGCTGGTTCTTTTTGTACCTCGGGTTTCATACGTGGTTTATAGTCTTCCGACACATAAGGCAGATTAGTAACTACTGTTTCAAACTTTCCGTCCACACCTTTCCAGACATCCGCTTTAATAAATGTAATAGTTTGGTTTGCGCCAAGAATCTTTTTGGCGTTTCGTTTGGCAACCTGCAGTGCTTCAGCCGAAATCTCTGTAGCAATAATATCTAAGTCGGGTCGATGTTTGGCAATGGCAATTGCAATAGCACCGCTGCCAGTACCAATATCAACTAGTTGAGAATCTTTGGGGGCATGTTTTATAGCTTGTTCTGCAACTAATTCGGTCTCTACCCGTGGGCTAAGTACTCTATTGTCTATATAAAATTCTATACCATAAAACTCGAGTTTGTTGGTTATGTAGCACACCGGTTCTCTATCGAGACGACGTGAAATGTAGTGATTATAACGGAGCGTTTCACTCGGAGTAAGCACCCTCTCGCTATTGGCAAGTAGCCATTCACGGTTTTTCCCTAATGCATGTGCTAAGAGTAGCTCGGCATCGAGACGGTGTGATGAAATTCCGGCCAAATTAAGTTTTTTGCCAGCGGCTTGTAAAGCCTCAATAATTGTCATTGTTGATTTTCTAGGGCCTTACTTACTTCTGCCTCACGCAAAGCCTCTAAAATACCATCTATTTCGCCATCGAGGATTTTGCCAATGCCATGGGTAGTATAGCTAATGCGATGGTCAGTAATGCGGTCTTGCGGAAAATTATATGTACGAATTTTTTCAGACCTATCGCCAGTACCAATTTGGCTTTTACGGGCTGCACCAAGTTGCTTAGCTTCTTCTTCTTGCTTGGCTACTAGTAGACGAGATCGCAAAACACCCATGGCTTTAAGCTTATTTTTAAGCTGAGATTTTTCGTCTTGGCAGGTTACTACCGTGCCAGTAGGGAGATGGGTAATACGTACAGCACTATCGGTAGTATTAACACTTTGGCCACCGTGGCCACCACTTCTAAAAACGTCAATGCGTAAATCGTTTGGGTTAATTTCTAAATCGTGTTCTTCAGCTTCTGGCAAAACAGCAACAGTAGCTGTGCTGGTATGTACACGACCTGCACTTTCGGTAGTTGGAATGCGTTGTACGCGATGCACACCAGATTCGTACTTTAATGTGCCATAGGCATTACCGCCAGAAATCTCTATAATTACTTCTTTGTAACCCCCAACGTCATTGGGGCTTTCTGAGAGTAGCTGAGCCTTAAGATTGTGTCGCTCGCAAAATCGCAGATACATGCGCAATAAATCTCCTGCAAACAAGCTCGACTCGTCACCACCAGCACCAGCTCTAATTTCGATAATTGCATCTTTGCTATCATTAGGATCTTTGGGGAGCAGTGCAACCTTAGCTTGCTCACTTAGTTGTTCTAACTTACTCTCAAGCTCAGGAATTTCGGCCAAGGCAAGGTCTTTCATGTCTGGGTCGTTTTGCATTTCTTTGGCTTGGGCCAGCTGGTCTTCGGTTTTGGCTAGCTCAAAGAACAGATCGAGTTTGTCTTTTAGCTCGCGCTGAGAATTAACCAGTGTTGCACTACGTTGGCTAGAGTAAACGGCAGGGTCGGCTAGTTCGGCCTCAATAGCAGCAAGGTCGTCTTGTAATTGTTGGATGGTTGTTTTGTCTATCATAGGTGTTATACCAAAATACTGCTTCTATTATAAAGCAGTATCTTAGGCAAGTGTAAATTTATTTGTCTTCGGTCGGCTGTTTTTTACTGGTCTTATCTGACTTGGTGACTTCAGTAGTGTTTTCTGGGGTAACTTTAGCATCGGCTTCTAACATGGCAGCAGCTTCGGCTTTAGATAGAGCTTTCTGGCCTTTCTTTACCAAAGCTTCTTTTTGGGCTTCGGCTTTTTCGCGAGCAGCCTTAAATCGGTCGACCCGTCCGGCGGTATCAACAAGTTTTTGCTTGCCAGTGTAAAATGGATGACATTGTGAGCAAATATCCACAGTAATCTCTGGCATGGTACTCTTGCTTTCGAAAGTTGTACCACAACCGAGGCAGGTTACCTTGGTGTCTACATATTCGGGATGAATCTTGGCTTTCATAACTTGACTATAGTAGCACAATAGGCCAGGTAATTCAAGCAGAACTACGGGTTTTTGCAAACTCTAGCATTACCTGTTATGATGTGGCGGTAATTTTTGCACGTTAGACTAGTCTGTAAAGGAGAAGACGTGTACAAAACAGTACCTACCGAGATAGATCATAGTGCTATAAATCGCTGGAAGGTAGCATTACGATTACTTCTAATGGGGTTTGAAGAGAAAGATGCAGATGGCCAGCAAGCTGTGCTACTCAAATGTAACCAGTACTTTTCTCGCATTACAGAAGTGTTAGAGTTTTTAGTATATGTTCGCGGTATCGACAATATTAAGAGCCTTTTGCCAAAACCGTTCTTTTTGCCAAATATTTACGACCGCACACATTTAGCTTTGCAGCGCAGTGGTAGTAAATATGATGGCAAGTACTACATTCTCGATATCATTAGACCAAATGAAAGACTAGTAACCGAGATGAGACAAGCCGAGTTAGAAGATATTAGATGGGCATTAATTGAGTTTGATGAGATAGATGGGCTAGAAAGCCTAATTTGGCAGTTGGATCAACAAACAAGTGATACTTCTCGTTCTACACCTTAGCAATAAGGTGTATTTATTTTGCCTCTACTTTACCAATCTTTGCATTCAGGACAACTTGACGGGTTTCACCAAGGTCATCAGTTACTTTTGTCTCATTTGTATCGCGATAATAACTTACAAGATAATGAGAAAGAATCTCTTGTAAATCTTTTAGCTTTATTCTCTCGTCATCTAGATCGGCACTAATCTTTTGGTAATCTTTATCGTCCATTAATGCCTTCTTGGCCTCGAGACGCTTGCCAGACAATTCTTTTATTTGCTCGGCAATAACTCGATATTCATCGTTTTGTTCCATTACGTCTTTTTGCTGATCGCGCAAGGTTTTTACCTTATTATGTGCCTCACGTATCTCAGGCATCAAATTATGAATTGCCTCTAATGGTGTTTTTTCTTCTTCGGCAGAGACTTCTTTGGTTACCTCGTCCATTTTGTTTTCCTCCGTATTTAGATTTGTATTATAACAAATCATTTTTTAAAAGAATAATTGACGGAATGTATTGAGCATTGTAGAGTATTGACTAAGTACCTATACAGAATGAGGTGAGTCAGATGGCTATCGACACCGAATTTCCTGATGCGGAGAAAGTTTTAGAAGCGCTCGAGTTGTGCGCCAATCCAGTTAGTATTAGTCAGATAGAGACTCTTGCAGGTTGTTGTAATGTAGAGAATATAATGGACTATCTAGCAGACAACAAATGGGTAATAGTGTCTATACACAGTGTTATGACCACCGGTGGCCAAACCAAAGAGGAAAAACGCTATCAAATACTACCACGGGAGGAAAAGTGACATTACCTATTGATTTAATCTGGGTACGTCATGGTGAGAGTGAAGGAAATCGCGCTAATAAAGCATCTCGAAAAGGAGACAACCGACATTTTACCCCGGCATTTAGGGATCGTCATAGTTCTCATTGGCGCTTGACAGATGATGGAATTTATCAAGCCAAAATGGCAGGATTATGGATTCTTGAAAACATTACTTTTCAGATTACACGGCATTATGTAACAGAGTATGCGCGAGGCAAAGAAACTGCTGGGTATCTTGGGCTCGGTGCGGTTTGGTATCCTGAAGATTACTTACGCGAACGTGAGTATGGTGACCTAGACGTATTAACAGATGAAGAGCGCAAGGAAAAATTTGCTGAAGTACTGGCGAAGCGAGATATACATCCATGGTACTGGAAACCAACCAATGGTGAATCGAGTGCAGATGTAAATCTACGTACACGTGTTGTATATGAAAAACTCCATCAAGACTATACAAATGGTCACACAGCAGCAATCCTGGTGGCACATGGTGATGTGATCTCGGCAGATTCACGTCGAAGTGAACGAATGAGCTTGGATGATTGGATTGCTCGTGAACTTTCGCGAGACCCAATGGATCAGATTCATAATTGTCAGATTATTCATCAGACTCGTCGTAATCCATCAGATCCTGAAGAAATCTTGCCATATCGTGGTTGGGTACGCAGTATCTGTCCATGGGATCTGAGTCTCTCTACTAACGAATGGAGGACAATCGATCGCTATCAGCCAACCGACGATGATCTTTTGGCTGAGGTGTCTCGAATTCCACGACTTGTGAATGATTAAACATATAATCTCTGTGATTGACACAGAGATTTTTTATTGACAGGATACTAATTATTCTTGTATGCTACCTAAGCATTTGTACATACCTACTACCCACCTGGAGGATATCTGTGTCACGGCGACCAGTTACCGACAGCCATCGTCAGCAAGTGGTGAGGATTCTCACGGGAGAATCAAACGGAGGCTGCTACAAGCCTTCGGTCAGTGAACGCGAACGAAGAAGACTGAAGAACAGGCCTCTTTCTATGAAGGAGATTTGCGATCTCGCATCAGTGCAGCCACGTATGATTCGTACTACTGTACGAACCATGGTAGAAGAGGGGTTAATTTGTACTTCGCAGGTAAGTTTTAATTCAGCACGTGGTAGTAGCGTAACTATTACGTATTACCTAAATCCTGACAGAGTAGATGATTATGTACACTTTCTCAAAGACAGAGACGTAGCCCGACGGGTTGGTAGCTGATCTTGTTTTTTCTCCAGTGAAAACTGGAGTTTTTTATACCCGTTGCTGAGCGTTGCGAGCTATCTCCATAATAGTGCCAATGTCATCTGTAATGGTATACAAGCTAGTGTCTTCTGGGTCTATAGTCATAAATTTGGGGTCGAGCATTCTATTGCGATGCAAGTCTCTATCTACGGCTTCCCAAAAATTTGCACCCACACAGACAATTGGTACTTTGTGGATTTTGCCTGTCTGTACGAGTGTAAGTATCTCATAAAATTCATCCATAGTGCCATAACCCCCTGGAAAATAGATGTACATTCTAGCTGCAAAGCTTAATGTTACTTTACGGGTAAAAAAATAATAGAACGGTACAGAAACGGTTAGGTAAGGATTATTGCTTTGTTCGTGCGGTAAGGTGATGTTAAGCCCGATAGAGTGTCCACCAGCTTCTTTAGCACCTCTATTAGCGGCCTCCATAATACCTGGACCTCCGCCTGTTACTACAGTGTAATCTAGCTCTTTTACTAGCCTAGATGCCAACTCGCGGGCTCGGATATAATCTGGGTGATCTTCTTTAAACCGAGTAGAGCCAAAGAATGATACTTTTTTGGGATACCGTTGTACAATATCGAGCCCTTGACGTATTTCTTCGTTACTAACACAGACCAGCCCAGCCGAAGGGTTATTGGGGTCGGTACTGCACGCCTGAGCAATTTCTGATACTGATAGCGGCGTAAATTTTTGATCCATTTTATAATTGTAATGCTTTTGCATTGTGTTTGCTAGGTGTTACATATCACTACAATTGTGAGATACCTCTATATAGTGTTATGTTTTATGCCCATGCACTATATGTAGTGAAAAAACTTACTCAAAAGGTCTTTACAGTCAAAAAGCCGAGGGTATATAATCATAAGCACAACCGGTCGTTACAGGGCCAAAAACAAACAATTTAAGGAGGGTGAAGAGATGCCAGAAGTTAATAAAATTACTGACGAAGACTGGGATAAGCCAATGGTTTGTCCAATCGATCCAAAAGAGCTTGCCGAGTGCGAAGCTTGCCAGTAAGGTAATCAACGTGCAGTAAAACTAAAAGAATCCGCTTAAGTGAGAAGCGGATTCTTTATTATAGAAAAAACCTCGTTATATTAACGAGGAGGGAAGAGATAGACAACATTATCTGGTGGTGGAGCAGGGGCCAAGTCTTCAGCCTCTTCGATGTTGTCTTCGTAAAAATCTTCAAACAGTACGACTGCCTCTCTACCAGAAGGTGCAAAAATTTTGTTCTGAATAGGAAGCCAGACTGGTTGCCAGGTCTTTATTTCATCTAGACTAACGGTAACTTTCTCTCTGCCAATTAGGCAAAAGTCATGCTGAGTTAGATAGTTATACAGAGTGGGCCCACAAAGCTGAGCAAACACTTTGCGGTGTTCTTCTTTAGCGAGCAAACTGGCTATATCAGTACACACTAGATCGAGCACGATAGTGGGGCTAGTACCACTAAGCGAAATAAAAATATCATCAAGTACCCGTATGACGTCGGTATGGGTTTCTATAAATGGATTATCATCTAATAAGAATATACTTAGACGCTCACCTCGAAGCTCTATCCAGTAATCGTATTCTTTGGCTGCATCAAGATCGGGCACGACCCCCCCCTTAGTATTAGGTGCGATTGTGCAGATTAGTATAGCAAATAAGCCTACTATTGAAAAGGAATCGTAAGTACACAAAAAGCCCACTAATTAGAGCGGGCTTTTTGGTGTATTAACGAGCACATCAGATGATCAGATTCTACTACTGATCGGCTTACCACCAATGGTGAGTTATCCAGAAAGAGTAAGCGCCGGCCCAACTACCATATCGCGAGATAGCATAGTTGGTAAAGAACGCATCTTCACAGGCATAGTCCATTGTAGGACAAACGCGCAAGAGCTTAGAACCAGGACAAGCCTGACCCAAACCTAAACATCCAGCAGAGTTGGTTCTGGTAGGGTTATTACCAGACTCGTGGTTATAGATGTAAAGTTTATACTCGGCGTCACTACCAGATAGCGCAGGTACAGCTACAGGAGCGGTACTTACTCGAGCTACAGCAGCAGCTTGAGCAGCAGCGGCGGCCTGTTGGGCAGCAGCCTGAGCAGCAGCAGCGTCAGCAGCAGCCTTGGCGGTTTGTGCAGCCTTAAGGGGAGCTAAGACAGTGTCGTCGAAGGTACCCTTGGCAGGCTTAACAGAAACAGCACTCGGGCTGGCGGTAGAAAATGTCAATGTGTAGTTGTTTCGTACAACAGCTGGAGCCTCGGCGGCTTTGGCTGTTTCGGCAAACGGAACTTGTACGGGTAAAATTGCCTGATGAGCTACCATTGCAATCGCAATAACAGCTTGAGTGATAAGGCGCATAATGGTCTGATACGAGACCTCCTCTATAAGGAAGGTTTCTCAGATAGCGTCGTATCTCCTTTCTTGGTTAATGTACTCGTTCTGTAGGGGAGTGAAAACTAGGGGTTTCCACAGAACGACGGCTATTATACCAAGCATAAGCGTAATTGTCAATACTTTTTGGGCGATATTTTACTCTCAACAGATATAAATACGGGTACTAATTATGCTTGACAACCTATAAATATAAGAAAAATCCCACATTTTGTGGGATATAAATAGAGGCTAATTATTCTGCCTGCTGAGTTTCTCAATGGCGAGGAGTTGTGCCATACGGGCTTGTACTTCGGCCTTGGCTTGTAGTACTTTATCTAGTTCTTTGCGTAAATCGTGTTCTAGACATGTATAGTAATCGAGCAATGCTTGATTTGTTGATACAGTATGCCCACGTTTGTGAGTGGCTATTCTTTGTAGTCTTCTCTCTACTACTGAGGTAGACATGTCTATCTTAAGGATTGGTTGTATACTGCTACGACCACGTTTTATGACAATAACCAGATTATTACGCTTTAAACCAGCATATGCCCGTTCGGCGTCAGTATGGGAGAGGCCATTTTGGGTAAGAACTCGCGTAGGTTTTACAGAGATAACTCTAAAATCTCCATCTTGTTCTCCAGATTCTTGCGCAATCTTGCGCAGTATATCAAGTGCTCTCTGCATTACAGCTTCGAGTGCTGAAGGAACTGGTTCCATAACTGCCCCTTACTGATGGTACGCGCACATATTTATAGCAAGTTTTTACCAGGTTTGCAATAAATAACTTATCTATATAGCTAGAGTCGCATACTAATACCCGTTATAATACAGGTATTAGGAGAATTAATGGCCAAAAAATCGAAAGCTAAGAAGCGCAAGCAGTCACAAAAGCGAACGTCACAGAACAAATCTAGCAAAAAGCTTAAATCTACAGCTACCTCTACTAAGCAGGCTGTCACTACTGCTGAGTTAGAAACAGAAAATATTGATGCATTGATGAACGAGGCGGCACCGCGCGAACCATTAAACCAGCGCTGGATTATCTATGCACTTATAGGTGTAGTTTTGTTACTTGGTATTGCTTTGTTTGTAATGTATCAAAAAACGAACGATTTACGGCAAAATACGGTCAATACCGGACAAGATCAGCTATTACAGGTACATCAGAGCGATCAAAACTCTTTGCAGCCTACAAGCCCTACAGACAGCTCTACGACCCCTCAGGGATCATCTAATCCTCAAGATGCTACTGGTGGCGCCTCTCAACTACAGCCACAAACTTCACCAAGCCAGAATCAGCTTAATCAAATGCAATAATGATACTTGCAAAATCTTATGATTATGTTAGAATAGGTTTGTTGTTACACCTGTCAAAGGCAGATTCTCAGACCAGGAGGACACGTGAGCCGTACGACGGTATTTCTTCAAATGATTGGGATGGTAGTTCTGTATCTTGTTTTGCTAGTGATAGCCTTTCTTGGTTATCGGCGCATTACCCACAAAAGCCTGAGAGGCAATAAAGCAACCGGGGTGGCACTCTTTTGTCTCGCTTCTTCAGTAGTTTGCATTATCGTTATCAGTGCTTATCAAAAGGGAGGGTGAGATGGTGAGCGCGCAAAGGGCTAAAAAAGATCTGATAAAGAAAGAAATGACTGAGTTGTGGTCTACGTTTTGCGTCTGGCGAAAGAAGACTTTTTGGCAAAAACTCCTAGATGTTTTCTGTGCCATTGTCTTTACCGGATTTTTTCTTGTTCTGTTATATCTAATAATGCTAAGTAGCGAATATGGTGGCAATGGATAATGCTCCTTCGATGTATCGAAGGAGCTTTTATTTTGTGTAACATTGAATTTAAGCGAGATTTGATAGATAATAAGACGTCTAATGAAGCAAAAAATTTCTAAAAAAATTGGTACAAGCAGACTAGAGTGGATCAAAAAATGGGGTGGGCTTCTAGTACTCAGTCTTGCCTTGGCGATTATTATTATCGACACCACACTCTTAAATGTTAGTCTTGGTCCAATTATTAAAGATCTCAATACTGACTTGCAGGGTATACAGTGGGTAATTACCCTGTATGCGTTGGTGCTTGCTAGCTTTACTATTACCGGTGGTCGTCTGGGTGACCTTTTTGGTCGTCGCAAGATGTTTGTTGCTGGTGCGTTAATCTTTGCTTTGGGTAGTTTTTTGGCCTCAATTTCTCACGGCCTGCCTCTTATGATTGCTGGAGAGGCAATTATTGAAGGGTTTGGCGCAGCACTAATGATGCCAGCCACTGCTAGCTTGGTAATTGCAAATTTTAAAGGTCGAGATAGGGCCATCGCTTTTGGTGTCTGGGGAGGTGTAGCTGGTGCTGCATCGGCAGTTGGGCCTATCTTGGGTGGTTGGCTAACTACCAATTACAGCTGGCGCTGGGGATTTCGTATCAATATTTTTGTAGCGGTACTGGTTTTGATAGGTGCCATTTTGTTCTTAAAAGAATCGCGCGATGTAAAAGAAAAGAAAGAGTTAGATATATGGGGAATAATACTGAGCTCGAGTGGACTCTTACTAGTTGTATTCGCCATTATTGAATCGTCTAGCTATGGCTGGTGGTTGGCAAAATCGACATTTGTTGTAGGGTCTTATAGTCTTGCCATGCCATGGGGACTTTCTATCACCCCTATAGCACTCTGGTTGGGAGCTTTCTTGCTAGCGGTTTTTGTTTGGTACGAGCGCGTACATGAGGCAAAAGGGAAGACTCCATTAGTATCTATGGGAATCTTTGGTAATTGGCAATTTAGCTCTGGGCTACTTACCTTACTTGTCATGTCGCTGAGTCTTACTGGGCTTATTTTTGCCCTGCCAGTGTATTTTCAGGCGGTTCGTGGCCAAGATGCGTTTCATACCGGTATGAGCCTATTACCACTCTCTATTAGTTTGTTTATAGCTTCACCTCTGGCAATATTCTTAACTAAGTTTTTAACGCCAAAACGTATTATTCAGCTCGGTCTGGCGCTCACCGTGCTTGGTGTAATTTGTATAAATGCCGGTATAACAGTAACAGGTACAACTTCACTGATGTTGTGGGGCTTAATCTTGTTTGGTGTGGCTATGGGCTTTGTACAGAGTCAAATTAACAATCTTACCCTCTCTGCGGTATCGGTGCAGCAAGCTGGTGAGGCATCGGGTATATCGGGTACAGCGAGGCAGCTTGGCAGTAGTTTCGGATCGGCAATTATTGGTGCGGTTGTCTTGGCTACACTTACAGCCAGTCTAATGAGCGGAATTAGTAATAGTAAGGTTATTCCAAACATTGCAAAAGATAAGATTTCTCAAGCAGTGTCGGCACAAAGCTCTGCGACAGAGTTTGGGGCAACGCCACAGTTGGGCGCAGCTGTTCCAGCAGTGATTACAAATGAGATAAAATCAATTACTAATCAAGCCGTGGTAGATGGCGTTAAACGAGGTCTTGATTTTGCTCTGGTATTTGCAATTGTCAGCTTCTTTGTTGCTCTTGGTTTACCAAATGTAAAGAATTTAGAGAAGGAAAAGGGCAAAAGCCCAGTATCTGCACACTAGAGGATATATGAAAGAAATTTGGCGAATTATTAAATACTCCAAACAATTGTGGCCATATTATTTGGCAATAACTATTTTTGTAGTAATCCTCTCAGTATTAAACTTAGCAACTCCTTTCCTTACTAAGGGGCTCGTAGATGGGCTCACTACTCACTTTAGTGGCGGTAGTGTTAGCTTTGGCTACTTTGTGTTGCTGTTAATACTAATCTTGCTGGCAAATGTGGTTATTACACTACTCAGTAATCTTAATGGATATCTGGGTGACATTATGTCGGCCAAGCTTAATAACTTGCTTTCAGAACGATATTTTGAGCATCTTATGCAGCTACCAATAAGTTATTATGATGGTGAGATTACTGGTAAAATTACGGCTCGACTCGATAGAAGTATTGCTACTATTTCTACTCTTATGCAAACGCTAAGTAATAATTTTGTGCAGTTCTTCTTAACAACTATTATTACCTTAGTGGTAATTGCATTCTATAGCTGGGCTGTGGCGTTGCTATTGTTTATTATCTTCCCAGTTTATATCTGGGTTACTCATCTGAGTTCTAAAGCCTGGCAGAAGCATCAGGGTAAAATAAATCACCAGCGCGATGTTGGTAATGGTAGGTTTGTAGAATCTATTGCGCAGGTAAGGGTTGTAAAAAGTTTCGTTACGGAACTACGCGAAATTAGTTATTTTAGTAAAACTCGTAGAGAAATAGAAAAAGTCACCCACGGCCAGTCGCGTCAGTGGCATAATTATGACGTTATTCGTCGACTAGTATTAAACTTAGTATTTTTTGGTATATATTTTGTAATCATTTGGCAGGCGTTTAAGTTTAATTACACGCTTGGAACAGTTGTGTTGCTAATTACTCTTGCCAACCAAGCTCAGTTTCCACTCTTTGGGAGTAGTTTTATTATTGATGCTTTGCAAAGAGCTACCGCTGACAGTCAAGACTATTTTGAGATAATGAACAAAAAGCCTGAGATAGTAGATATTGATAATGCTAAGAATCTCAAAATTAAGGCTGGTGAAGTAGTATATAACAATGTTAGCTTTAGTTACGAAAAAGGCCAAAAAGTACTAAGTGGTATTAGTTTTACTATTGCACCAGGTAAGAAGCTGGCACTGGTGGGTGAGAGTGGTGAAGGAAAATCGACATTAGCAAATTTAATGTTACGTTTTTATGAGCTTAGTAGTGGAGCGATAACTATTGATGGCCAGAATATTGACACCGTTTCGCAGGCGAGTTTGCGAAAAAATATTGGTGTGGTGTTTCAAGAACCACAGCTATTCTCTGGTACGCTGGCTGAAAACATTAAATATGCCAATCCTAAGGCATCAGAAAAAGATATGATAGCCGCCGCCAAAGCTGCTAATGCCTATGATTTTATTAAGAAACTACCTAGGGGTTTTGAGAGTGAAATTGGTGAGCGTGGGGTAAAGCTGAGTGGTGGACAAAAACAGCGAATCGCTATTGCTCGTGCTATTCTCAAAAACCCACCAATTCTCATCTTAGATGAGGCAACCAGTAGTCTCGATAGCAAAGCTGAGCACGAAGTACAGCAAGCCCTCGAGCATCTTATGCAAAATAGAACCACCCTTATTATTGCTCACCGCTTAAGTACTATCTCTAATGTAGATACAATAGTTGGTTTGCGTGGTGGCAAGGTGGCAGAAATAGGTACACCAGCAGAGCTTGCTAAGAAACGTGGCGGTTTATATGCAGAGCTACTCAAACTACAAACAATCAGTACTACCAAGGCCGGAAAAGAACAGCTTAAGAAATTTGATTTAGCTGGATAATCTACCTTTTGACACCGTAGATTAGGTTCGGTTATACTTTACTCACTCGTACCTTCTCTTGTTAAAAGGAGGCAGCCGATGTTCTATTTTGGATACGTTACCAAAGAACAATTTATTAAGCGACTGCGACGCGAGCTACGTCGTGCCTCGACAATAGTAAAGTTTAATAGTGAGCACTCTACACCAGATACTTTGGTAGTACATGTTCAGGACGAGTCGACTTCCGTTGTTGTTATCAGCGCGACGTATGTCGATCTTGGTAACGCGTTACATATCCAGCTCGATCTTTGCGAGATTCTACTTGTTAAGGGTATGAACCGATTTGATGTAGTAAATCCGGTTATGTGGGAAAATCGCCTGTATGGAATTCGCCAAAGGAAGAATCTACGCGATTATTGTAAGAAACTTGCCCAGCTAATACACCATCACATCTCAGAAATAAACAATGTACAACCTTCTGAGTTTTACGAACCAACAGTCTAGTGTGACGAGCAGCGAAACTATCTAACCCACTTAAGTATGTGGGTTTTTTCTTGCAAAAAACACTATAATTTGTTACTATAGTTGGGTTATAAAAATTAACGAAACAGTAGCAACACAAACTCCTCTCTTCGTCATTCTGAATTCATTTCAGAGTCTTAACGAGAATTGAGAACAGATCCTGAAACAAGTGCAGGATGACGGTAAAAAGGGAAGTTGCTATCACGAATAAAGGAGACAATACATATGGCAGAAGCCAAAGCAAAACCAGCAGATAAGGCTGCTAAAAAACCCACAACAAAAATAGACCCACTATTAAAACAGTTACTAGAAGCAGGTGTACATTTTGGCCACCGCACTGCACGATGGAACCCCAAAATGGCCCCATATATTTATGGTGCTCGTGGTGGTGTGCATATTATCAATCTAGAAAAAACAGCCGCCAATCTTAAAGTTGCCGAGGCTGCTGTAGAAGCTGCTACTAAGCAAGGTGGCCAGGTATTGTTTGTAGCCACCAAGCGCCAAGCTCAAGATGTTGTTAAGCAAGCTGCTGAGAGTGCTAAGATGCCATACGTAACATATCGCTGGCTAGGTGGAATGCTTACTAACTTAGAAACCATCAAGCAGAGAATTGCTCGTATGAAGAAGCTAGAATCACAAGTGGCCGATGGATCTTTTGACACGGCTATTAAGAAAGAGCGTTTGCGTCTTACCGAAGAAATGGAAAAACTCCAAAAAATCTTTACAGGTGTACGAGATATGTATGGTGTGCCTGCAATGCTCTTTGTGGTTGATGTACCACGCGAAGATACTGCTATTGCTGAAGCCAATAAGCTAGGTATTCCGGTAGTAGCATTGACTGATACAAACGCCGACCCAGAGGGAATAGATTATGTTGTTCCAGGTAATGACGACGCTATTCGCTCAGTTGCATTTATTACTGAGAGAGTTGCCAATGCTGCTCTTAAAGGATCGAGCGAATATCTTGCCAAAGCTGCCGAGGCAGCACCAGAGCAAGAAGTAGATAATGATAAACCAGTTGTAGGGAGGGCATAATACATGAGTGTAAAAATCGAGGATATTCAAAAACTCCGCAGTGCTACAGGTGCAGGCATGATGGACGCCAAAGCAGCTTTAGAAGAAGCTAATGGCGACTATGATAAGGCGGTAGAGCTAATGCGCGTAAAAGGTATTGCAAAGGCCGAAAAAAAAGCTGACAGAACTGCTAGTCAGGGAGTTATTCAAAGTTATGTTCATGGCGAGAAGATTGGTGTTTTGGTAGAAATTAACTGCGAGACCGATTTTGTGGCTAAAACAGATGATTTTAAAACGTTTGCTGGAGATATTGCCATGCATATTGCCGCAACTAACCCGCTGTATCTCAATGTCGAAGCTATTCCTGCCTCAGAGCTCAAAAAAGAACGCGAAGTTATCGAAAAAGAAGTGGTAGCATCTGGCAAGCCCAAAGAATTTGCCGAAAAGATAGTAGATGGCAAGTTGGGTAAGTGGTATGAAGAAGTTTGCCTTAACAACCAGAAGTTTATTAAGGATGATAGTAAAACTATCGAGCAGCTTACCAAAGAACTCATAGGTAAGCTTGGCGAAAACATTGTTATTGCTCGCTTTGTACGCTTTGAGCTTGGCGTAAAGTAAACTAAGTTTTTAAAAACCTTAGTTAATTAATCCTAATTTTTGTTTAATAAACCGACTAAATTGTTTTATCTCATTTCTGAATATTTCTAGTTGCTTGGTTTGCTCGGTTTTATTGCTTATCTCTGCTAAAACACCTCCAACTGGTTGAAAACGACCACTACCCCAACCAAAGGGGACAATAATTAATATTCTTCTATATGTATGACTTTTTTGGTTGTTGTATTCTTCTAGAATTTCAAATAATTTTTTTACTTCTACAGAGTTAATCTTAATAAGTTGAGTAATCAATGCTTTATGATCATTAGAGTCAGCCTTAACTTTTTGCATCTTTTCATTAAGCTCAAAAGCACCAATGCCCTCTATGTCAATCCACGGATATGGTAGACCCCAGTCAAGATGACCTTCGCAAGAAGCTGTTGTATTTACTCCTATCAAATTGAGACCTGCAACTAGTTCAATAATGCCTGGGTCTATACCAAGCCCAAGACCATCAGTAGTTTTTCCTAAATTTACTAGCTGTTGTTGCCACTGTCGTTTGGATACTTTTGTCATAACATTACTATAGATTTGATACTGGCTAAAAGCTAGCTATAGTTTTTACTTTTCGGTATAATACCAAGCATATGAATCAAGAATATCTCAAATCTGCCGAAACCAAAATGAAAGCATCAATTGATCATTTTACCAATGAGTTGGCTGGGCTTCGATCTGGTCGAGCAAATGCTGCAATGATAGATGGACTAAAAGTAAATGTATATGGCCAAGAAATGGTGCTAAAAGCAATAGCCAATGTGTCTACTCCAGATGCTAAGACACTGCAAATTCAGCCATGGGATGCCAGTAACCTGGCAGCTATAGAAAAAGCTATTTCAGAAAACCCAACCATGGCATTTACGCCCAATAACGATGGTCATGTTATTCGTATTAACGTGCCGCCAATGAGCGAAGAAACCCGCACTCAGATGGTGAAAGTGTTGCATCAGAAGAGTGAAGAATGTAATATTTCACTACGCAATGCTCGACATGAGGCTCTCAATGATGGTAAGTCTGCTGCCAAGGCAAAAAAACTTACCGAAGACGATGTAACGAGCTTAGAAAAAGATCTCAATAGCCTAATTGATTCATATCAAGCACAGGTGAGTGAGATTTCTAAAGAAAAAGAAGCTGAACTACTGCAAACCTAATATATATGGCCGATTCTAACCACCAACTGCAGCATATTGCATTTATTCCAGACGGCAATCGGCGTTGGGCTAAGGCCAATGGCTTTTCTATTAACCAAGCATACAAGCGGGGTTATGAGCAGTTACGTGTAGTAGCTCAGGCATGTTTTGATAGAAATATTCCCTATTTTTCGGCCTTTGTGTTTTCTAGCGAAAACTGGCAACGTGCTAGTGATGAGGTGGGAATATTGATGAAGATGGCTCTCAAGGTAGTACTCAAAGATGCCAAAGAATTACACAAAAAAAATGTACGTTTGCGTATTGTAGGTAGCAGAGAAAAAATAAGCGATAAATTAAAAGCTGCTATAGAAGAAGCTGAAGAGCTAACTAAAAATAATACTGCCGGTACATTTTTGGCATGTTTTAACTATGGTGGACGGCAAGAAATTGTAGACTCACTACGCGCAATTGTGCGAGAAAATATTCATCCCGATGATATTAATGACGAAGTTATTACTAAACATTTGTATTGTCCCGAAGTGCCGGCTCCAGACTTAATTGTTCGTACAAGTGGCGAAAAACGTCTAAGTAATTTTTTACTATGGCAAAGTGCATATTCTGAGTTTGCTTTTGTAGATGAGTTTTGGCCGGAGTTTGACGAGACTCGACTAGATGCCGTCTTAACTGACTATGCTAATCGTGGTAGAAGGTTTGGTAAATGAGCTGGTTACCAGTTATACTTGGCGTAATTATCATTTTTTCTTTGTTAGTTATTGCCCATGAGCTCGGGCATTTTTTAGTGGCGCGTAGAGAGGGTGTGCGTGTTTTAGAGTTTGGTATTGGTTTTCCGCCACGTATTTGGTCTGTTAAAAAGGGCGATACTCGCTATAGCATAAATCTGTTTCCTATTGGTGGGTTTGTGCGGCTCTTTGGTGAGGATGACGCCCAGACCGGCCCCAAGAGTTTTAATTCTAAGGGTTTTTGGCAAAAAACACGTATTGTTATGGCTGGTGTAACGGTAAATTTTCTTATTGCCTATATTATTTTTACCGCTCTTTTAATTGTAGGTGTGCCACCAATTATTCAAAATTTACCTTCATTTGGCCCGGTTAAACCTATTACCGAAACCTCTACTGGCCTGACAGTCTTTAATGTAAGTAAAAACTCGGCAGCTCAAAGTGCCGGTATAGTAGAGGGAGATAAGCTAATTTCTGTTGATGGTCAGTCGTTTACGAATAGTACTGATTTACGTAACTATACTAAGTCGCATGCAGGCCAAAGTACAGTGTTGGTATATAGTCATGGCAGAGATACGCAAACTAAGACGGTGGTATTGGGTAGAGACGAAAATGCTGGGGTGCTTGGCTTGGTTGCCGAGCCTATACAAATAACTCGTTACAGCTGGTGGGCGGCACCATTTGCTGCATTTGTACTAATGTTAGAGCTAGTAGTAGCCACTCTTGCTGTTTTTGGCAATCTCATACTTGGTCTCTTTACTCATGCCAAAGTAAGTGACGGTGTAGCTGGGCCAATTGGTATAGTTAGTCTTTTCTCGCAAATTGTACGCTTTGGCTCTACATATATTTGGCTGTTTATTGCCTCTATCTCTCTTAGTCTAGCAGTTATAAATGCATTACCACTTCCTGCTTTGGATGGTGGGAGAGAATTTATGATGATTTTGCGCAAACTAGGTGTTAAGATTTCGCCCGAGCGCGAAAATGTGGTGCATATTATTGGCTTTGTAGCTCTTATTGGTCTGATGATAATCGTATCAGTTTCTGATATACGCAAGTTGTTTTAGCCATGCAGGCCGAGGTGCCAGTTAAACCCAAAAGACAACCTTGGTTACCAAAGCCAGAAGTGCCTTGGCGTATACGTGATATTGGTATTGTATTGGGGGTAACTATATTTGTACCAGTATTCCTGGCTGTAGTTTGGTTTGGACTAAAGCACCTAGTATTGCCTACGCAAGTATTGAGCGTAATTAATAACAAACAACTGGTTGAAGCAATTATAGACTTGGCAACCCTAGCCACCGAGTTTGGGTTGTTGTTTTGGCTGGTAAAAAAATATCATGCATCACGCCAAACCCTTGGTCTAAATGGCTTCTCTTGGTGGCGGTTTTTACTATTTGTAGTTGGCGGGTTACTTATATTAACGACAAGTGTAATCCTAATTTTTAGTCTGGTGGTCTGGCTAGTGCCGAGTTTTAATGCTGACCAGGCCCAGAGTAATGCACTTACGTACGGTAGTAGCGGGGTTGGTTTGTGGCTAAGTTTTGCGGCGGCGGTAATTGTAGCGCCATTTGTAGAAGAATTGTATTTTAGAGGCCTAATTTTGCCGGTATTAATGCGCAGATTTGGTACGTTTTTTGGTATTTTTCTAACCAGTTTACTTTTTGCATTATTGCACTTTCAGCCCAACGTGGTGATTTATACGTTTATCTTGGCAATCATTTTGGCAATTATCCGTCTGCGTCTAAAAAGTGTTATTCCAAGTATGCTATTGCACGTCCTCAATAATCTTATTGCCTTCTCGATAATTGCAGGCTGGCTACATTAAATAGTTAGGTTGACTAATTAGGGTTTGATACCTATTATTAATAAGAACCTCACCTCTCCTAAAGGGGGTTAGAATGGCTGTTGAAGAAACAGTAAAAAAGCCATTACTTTGTAAACTTGGTTTTCATCAATGGTACGTCGAGTCTTCAATGTTTTTTACTGCCAAACGCTGCAATCGCTGCCTAACCTTTGCCGATGTAAGAGATGAAGAACGTATTAATAGAGAGTGGGAGCTTTGGGAGCAAGAGAAAGATAAGCAGGTACCTTTTAATGTAGCAAAGGACAATGTGAGGAGAGCACTCTTTTTAAGATAAAAAGTTAGTACTGCTAGCGAATGGCTAGCAGTTTTTTATTATTCTTACATTTACCCTAGCAACAGATGGCTAAGATTTGTTACACTAAATAGAGATGATACAACAGCTTCTGGGTAATTTTAGTCATGATATTGGTATTGACCTTGGTACGGCCAATACTTTAGTGTACGTGCGTGGTAAAGGCATCGTTATTAACGAGCCCTCAGTGGTAGCAATTAACACCAAAAATAAGCAGATTTTAGCCATTGGCGACGAGGCCAAGCGGATGGTTGGTAAAACTCCGGCTAATATTGTGGCTACACGTCCATTGGTAGATGGTGTGGTATCTGACTTTGAGATAACCGAGCAGATGTTAAAGTATTTTATCGAGAAGGTGCACAAAGAAAGTTTTGTACTCTTTCCGCGTCCGCGCGTGGTGGTAGGTATTCCTTCTGGTGTTACCGAGGTAGAAAAGCGTGCCGTAGAAGAAGCCGCTATGAATGCCGGTGCTCGCCAGGCCTTTTTAATAGAAGAGCCTATGGCAGCAGCTGTGGGTACAGGCTTGCCCGTACATGATGCTGCAGGCAGTATGATTGTAGATATTGGTGGCGGTACTTCAGAAGTAGCGGTGATTTCCTTAGGTGGAATTGTCTCATCTCGTTCGGTAAGAATTGCTGGGGACGAACTTACCGATGATGTTATTGCTTATGCAAAAGAAGAATTTAGCTTGCAAATAGGCGAGCGTACTGCCGAAACCATAAAAATAAATATTGGCTCGGCTGCCAAGCTTAGTAAGATGCTCGAGGCCCCTATTAGAGGGCGTGATATGATAACCGGGTTACCCAAAGAAATGACTATCAATTCTGATCAAACAAGAAAGGCATTGTCTCGGTCTGTGCGAGCTATTGTAGATGCTGTAAAACACACTATCGAAGAAACACCACCAGAGTTACTAGCAGATATTATGGACAAAGGAATTTATCTTGCTGGTGGGGGTGCATTATTACGTGGACTAGATGTACTCTTGGCTGCCCAGACCAAAATGCCAGTGCATATTGCTGACGATCCACTAACTGCTGTGGTGCGCGGTACGGGTATGGTACTCGAAGATCTAGATAGTCTAAAAGATGTGTTGGTAAGTACGCAGTACGAAAAAGTACCACATTAAGCGGAGGGGGTGGGTATGAAGAACCGATCGATACTATTTGTCGGCATAGCTGCAGCAGTTGCACTTATTATTATTGTTATTAATGCTGCCGGTATTGGTTGGCCGTTTCGCTTAGTGCACGACCAGGTATTTAACCCTATTGGTTCTCGCTTGATAAGTGTGCGCAATGCTATTACCGATGAGTTTAGTTTTTTGGGTTCTATCTCTCATTTGGGTGAAGATAATAAGAGCTTGCAAGGCGAGGTGCTCGACTTGCGCAATCAACTCTCGGCCCTCAAAGAAGTTGGGCACGAGAATGAACTCTTGCGTGCGCAACTTAACTTCAACTCGCGTCTTAACTTGCAGTTATTGCCAGCTAGAGTTGTAAGTACAGAGCCAGATGACAGCCGGCGGTTTATTACAATCGATAGAGGAAGTAGTAGTGGCGTGCAAGTAGGTCAGGCTGTAATTAGTAGTGGGGTCTTAGTTGGTACTATTTATCAGGTAAATGATTATAGTAGCAAAGTCTTTTTGGTAAGCGACCCAGAATTTCGTATTCGAGCAATTGGTCAGGATGGTAGAGCTCAGGGAATAGTACGTGGCCAAATTGGACAGGGCTATAGTTTTGAAGATGTAGCCCAGGGAGAGGTGGTTACGCAGGGAGAACAGATTGTTTCGGCGGGCTCTGGTTTGGTGCCCCAGGGCATTCTAATAGGCCAGGTAGAAGCAGTTACAAAAGCAGATAATGCAGTGTTTCAAAGCGCCAATTTAAAACCTTTAGTTAATCTAAACACCCTCGAACTTGTGTTTGTGGTAACAGGTCTCAAGCAGTGAAATTAGTAGTTTTTTATCTGGCAGCTTTAACAGCAGTTTTGCTTCAGGTAACCCTGCTTGGGGGTAATTTTACTTTTAATCTCGTTTTGGCAGTTATTGTTGTATCTACATTGCAGCTACGAGCTTCAGATGTAGCGCCAATTGCTATAATAAGTGGGTTATTACTAGACATACATTCTGGCACTTTTTTTGGATTTAATATATTATTTCTGCTATTTGCTTCACTTACGGCTAAGTATGTCTTACGTCTTGGAGAACGAGCAGTTGGATTTTGGAATGTAATGATAACACTTGGTCTTTTGGAGATCCTATATGTATTTATTCAACTCGTAATGGTATTCTCGGCAGAACAATTTCGACAGCTTAGTGTGTATCTAGCTAATGGCATAACTCAGGTAATATTGACCCTACTAGCAGGTGCTCTGTTATATATGGCGGCAATGTGGCTACAAACGTATCAGTCGAGTGGGCAAGCTAAAAAACGTTGGTTGCGAGGCTAATTATATGAATATATTCGGAGAATTCTATGACAGAGCAATAGAGTTTCGGTTCTCAAAAAAAGAGCAGCGTGTTCAGAAGAGCGAAGACTGGTCGGCGGCAATCTTGGCGGGCAGCTCAGAAAAAATTCAACTCGAAGAACCAGTACGAATGTCGTTTTTCTGGGTGATGGTTGTTTTACTTATGTTGGTTTCATCTGTTTTGGTATTACGATTAGGGTATTTGCAGATTTTAACTGGACAACAGCATTCATTGCTGGCAAGTAGCAATAGGGTACGAATTTCTGATATACCTGCTCCAAGAGGTGCTATGTACGATCGTAATGGTGTCTTGTTGGTTCGCAATGATGCGAGATTTGACATTGTTGTTATTCCTAGCCAAGTAAGTACAAATAAGACTGATAGAGCCACAGCATATCAAATCTTGGGAGGAATATTAGCAAAATCTCCTACCGAGGTTCAGCAAATAGTCGAAAAGAAGGGGTTAAAAAATTCACAGCCCATAGTTATTGCTGAAAATGTTAGTCGTGATGTTGCACTCAATACCGAGGAAGCGGCTGCAAGACTTAACGGCTTTAGTGTAGAAGTAAACCCATCACGGCAATATCTCGATGGTGGTACACTGGCACCCTTTCTTGGTTATACTGGTCGAATTTCTCAAGAAGAATGGGCATCTAACCCAAGTTATCGCCCTATCGATACAATTGGCAAAACTGGTCTCGAGAAGTTTTACGAGACTGATCTGAGGGGTCAGTATGGTAAGGAACAGGTTGAGGTAGATGCTACTGGTACACCCGTACGATATTTGGCCAAGCAAGATCCAGTGGCTGGTAATAACCTAGTATTAAGTATCGATAAAGGTTTGCAAGACCAAATGGCCGCACAGCTAAAGGCAGCGGTAGAACGAGCTGGTTCAAAAGGCGGTGCTGCGGTAGCGGTAGATCCGCGCAACGGACAAGTATTAGCGGCTGTTAATTATCCAAGCTATGATGGTAATTTATTTGCCAAAGGTATTAGCCAGAGCGAATATAATGCACTACTAAATGATCCATCTAAGCCATTATTTAATCGTGTAGCATCGGGCGGATACCCTATTGGCTCAACTATTAAGCCATTTATTTCTACTGCAGGACTAGAAGAAGGTGTAATTAATGCCAATACAACTCTAGTCGATAACGGTAAGCTTGATGTTAAAAACCAGTACGACCCAAGCATTGTGTATACCTTTAAGGGATGGGAGCCCGGGGGCTTAGGGCCAGTAAATGTAGTAAGGGCACTTACCTGGAGCTCTGATATTTTCTATTATATGGTGGGCGGTGGCTTTGAAAGTTTTACTGGTCTTGGACCAACTAAGCTAACTAATTGGTATAAAAAGTTTGGCTTTGGTACTAGCCTAAAAGCGGATATTGGCGATCAGTCTTCTGGATTTGTACCCACGCCAGATGCCAAGAAAAAATATTCTACCGACCCTTGGTTTGTTGGCGATACATACAATATTTCTATCGGCCAGGGAGATATTCGTGTAACTCCTCTTCAGCTAGCAATGGCAACTGCAGCTGTAGCAAATGGCGGCACACTGTATCAGCCACACTTTGCTATGGCGGTTAAAGATGCACAGGGTCAGGTGGTACGCACTCTAGACCCAGTAGTACAGACTGCAAATATTGCTTCACCCGCAAGTTTGGCGGTAGTGCGGGCTGGTATGGAAGGTGTAGTAGCATCTGGTACAGCGTGTTGTAGTATGAAGCGAGAGGTACCGGTACCAGTAGCCGGCAAGACTGGCACTGCAGAAACTAGCTCGCAAGGTTTTGACGGTAAGAATCCTATTACTAAGCCACACGCTTGGTTTACCGCCTATGCACCTGCTAACAACCCCAAGATAGTTACCGTTGTTCTAATAGAAAACTCTGGTGAGGGTGCTGAATTTGCTGTACCAACAACCAAAGAAATCCTTAAGTGGTACTTTTCTACACCAAGAAACTAAAAATTATGTGCTGGCCCGCTTGACATAAGGGGTGTGATTTGCGAGAATAAAAAACAAACACCAGTAGAATAATAACAACAATATTCTCGGGTTTTATTGCGACCTGAAAGCCAAACCAATGTAGTGCGGCCAAGGGTCATTTTTCTTGAAGAGCATATAGAACTTAAGTAATCGAGAAGTATAAGGAGTAGTAAGAATTTCATGTCACAACAAGATTTTTATCTGACACCCCAGGGAATCAAAGATCTCGAAGCAGAGCTCGAAGATTTGGTTAAGAACAAACGAAAGGAAGTCGCAAAAGCTCTTCGCGAAGCCAAAGAATTCGGTGATTTATCCGAAAACTCTAGCTGGGATGATGCCAAAGAACGCCAAGCGTTTATCGAGGGTCGAATTGCCGAGATTGGCAATATCTTAAAGCACGCCAAAACTATTACGAAAAGTGAAGGCGGTGTAGTATCGGTAGGCTCGAAAGTGCATGTTAGTCTTGATGATGGCAAACAAGTGTTTCATATTGTTGGCAGTACTGAAGCCGACCCAGAAACAGGTAAGATATCAGATGAATCACCTATTGGTAAGGCCCTACTTGGTAAAAAGGTAGGCGAGGTTGCGGATGTAGAGGTACCAGCAGGAACAATGACATATAAGATTATGAAGGTTGAATAAGTTAGTCTAGATAATGTCTACAAAAGCGCCTCTATAATATGAGGCGCTTTTGTCTTAATGGAGCAAATTATGAAAAGTGCGTATAATACTAATATGAATAGTGAAACACAAAGCCAGTCAAGTTATTGGGTAGATATTGTCTGTGATGCAATAGAAGCCAAACATCCAAGTGGTAATCTTAGAGTTTGTAGTGGTATTTCGCCCTCAGGCCCATATCATATTGGTCATACCAGGGAAGTTTTAACGGCCGATGCAGTGCTACGAGGCCTAATTAGACGGGGACGGAAAGTTGACCATATACATTTTGTTGATGATTTTGATGCACTTCGCAAGCGATACCCCTACCTTCCTGAGAAGTATGAAGACGAAGTTGGTAAGCCACTTTATCTTGTACCAGCCCCAGATGGTAAGGCAGAAAGTTATGCCGATCAATATTTTGGTGAATATCAAGAAGCAATTAAGCAGCTTGGTGTAGAAATGACAGTTGTTCGAATACACAAAGAATATCAGAAAGGCACATTTAGTAAGTATATTTCTATAAGCTTGGAGAGACGAGACGAGATAGCGGCTATATTAGAAGAGGTCAGTGGTCGTGCAGTAGATACAGACTGGCAGCCTGTTCAGATACTCGATGCCTCTAATAATAATTTGCGCACTGCAAAATTTATTGAATTTGATAAATCTAGTGGTAAGGTAAAGTATTTGGGTGCTGACAATACAGAATATCAAGCAGATATACATAAAGGCCAAGTTAAGCTCGACTGGCGTGTACACTGGCCGGCCTGGTGGAGCATTTGGGGTAATCAGGTAGAAGGTTTTGGTAGAGAGCATGCAACTAAGGGCGGTAGTTATGACACCGGGGTAGAGATTGCTCGAAAAATATTTGGTAGAGAGGCACCGTATCCTGTTCCATACGAAACAATAAATCTCAAAGGCGAAACTAAGAAAATGAGTTCTAGTCTTGGCAATCTGGTTAGTATTAAAGATGCCCTCAGTGTTATTCCTCCAGAGGTTTTGCGTTACTTTACTTTCAAAAGCCGGCCAGAGCGTCAATTATTTTTTGACACCGGCCTTGGTTTGTATAATCTCATAGACGAATATGCCAAGACAGAATCAGAGACGCTTGCTGGTAATTCACCCGAATTTAAAGAAGCATGGCAAATTTCTTCATTGTCAGGAAGAGACCATGTTGTTAGTACTGTACCTTTCTCTCATCTAGTTAGTTGTTATCAGACTGCTCGAGGCGAGAAAGAAGAAATATTTGCCTTACTCAATAGATCTGGCCATGCAGAAGCGGTAAAATTACAAAAATCAGCTATCGAAAAAGAACTAACCTATCTAGAAAAATGGTTAGATAGCTATGCACCAGATAATATTAAGTTTGAAGTGCTTCAATCAGCGCCAGAGTTACGACTCAATGAAACACAGAAAGAGTTTATTACTCAACTTTTAGCCAAATTAACTTCGCAAGAATTTATGGCCGACATTATTCATGGCACAATTTATGATGTTGCAGTGACAACTGGTCTTGGCGGCAAAGAAGCTTTTACTCTTATTTATCAGATTTTTATTGGTAAAGACTCGGGCCCTAGGGCAGGGTACTTTTTATCGAGTCTTGGTAAAGAGTTTGTTATTGCTAGACTAGAAGAAATACTAAAAGCATAAGGTATAATAAAAGGTATGATAGATATTCAACTAATTCGTGATAATCCCAAGATTGTGCAAGACAGCATTGCCCGAAGAGGTTTAGATATAGATATTACTCATTTGCTTTCGCTCGATAAAACTCGTCGAGAGCTATTAACCCAATTAGAACAGGGTAGGGCTAAGCTAAAGCTTAGTGGTAAGCCTACACCTGCCGAGTTGGCAAAACTGCAAAAACTCAAAAAAGAGCAAGACAAGTTGCAATCAGAATTTGCTTCTCTTGATGAGAAGTATAGTGAGTTACTTAGCCAGGTGCCTAACCTCTTAGCCGAGAATACTCCAGATGGTGGCGAAGAAAACAATCGAGAGGAGCGAAAATGGGGTAAAACTAAGCTTGGTTTTACCGCTAAAGACCACGAAGCTCTTAACGAAATACATGATTTGTACAATTTTGAGGCCGGAGCTAAAGTAGCCGGGGCTAAGTTTTACTTTCTCAAAGACAAAGCAGTACGACTCTGGCAAGCTATCGAACTTGCCAGCCAAGATATAATTCGTGCTGAAGGCTTTGAGGTAATGCAGGTACCACACATGGTCAACTATGAAATTGCTGATGGCACTGGTTATATGCCTAGAGGTGAAGAAAACCAAAACTATATTGACGAGGCCCAGAGGCTTGTAATGATTGCCACTTCAGAGTTGCCACTAACCGGCTATCACAAAGATGATGTAATAGATCTCGCCAAGCCAAAACTATATGGAGGATTGAGCACGTGTTATCGGTTAGAAGCTGGAGCGTATGGTAAATTCAGTAAGGGGTTATACAGAACACATCAGTTCGAAAAACTCGAAATGTACGTTTTTTGCCACCCTAATGAAAGTGCCGAGTGGCTTCAAAAGATTCTTGCTATTGAAGAAAAAATTACCCAAGCACTCGAGATCCCCTACCGTGTAGTACGAATTGCTGCTGGCGATATGAGTGCCCCTGCATTCGAGAAATACGATATTGAATACTTTGCTCCAGCCGAAAATGAATACCGAGAGTTAACGAGTTGTAGTAATTGCACCGATTATCAGGCACGTAATCTTAATATTCGTTATCGCAACTCAGATGGCAAACTAGAGTTTGTACATACTCTTAATGGTACTGCAGTAACGTCTAGCCGTAGTATTATAGCTGTTCTAGAAAATCACCAACAAAAAGATGGCACGGTAAACATTCCAAGGGCACTACAAAAATATTATGGCTCGAGTACACTATAGATAATTGAAAGGAGTAAAATGATCAAGATTCAATTAACCGGAAGAAAATACGACATAGATACAGAACTTGAGAAATACATTACAAAAAAGCTTGGTCATCTAGACAAATACTTACCCCGTACTCATAAAGCAATTGGCATGAACGTAGAAATTTTTCGTGACCCTTCTGGTAGAGAAGATAATCGCTATAAGGTAAAGGCCGTACTTGAAGTACCTGGTCCTGATATTGTTGCCGAAACCGCTACTATCAACCCACATTCGGCTGTTGATATTGTCGAGCAAAAACTCCGTTTACAGATAAAGAAATACAAAGACAAGCATGCTCCTAGTAAAATACGCAGCAAAGAGCTGTGGCGGCTGATACGTCAAAAGAAGTAATTTGGCTCGAATAGAGCAACTATATCTGCTATAATAATCAGGTTAAAATAAGGTATAAATGTCGTTACTAAGTAAAATTTTTGGTGACCCTAATGAGCGTGAAATAAAAAAAGCGCGACTTCGTGTAGAGAAGATTAATGCTCTAGAAGCAAAACTACAGAAGTTAACCGACAAACAGCTAGCAGCCAAAACTGGTGAGTTTAAAAAACGACTAGCCGGTAAAACAAAACTAGACGACATTTTAGAAGAAGCCTTCGCGGTGGTACGAGAGGCATCAAAGCGAAAACTTAATATGCGTCATTTTGATGTGCAGTTAATTGGTGGAATTGTATTGCACGAAGGTAAGATAGCTGAGATGCGAACAGGCGAAGGCAAAACTCTCGTAGCTACCTTGCCTGTGTATCTTAATGCCCTAACTGGCAAAGGTGTTCATTTGGTAACTGTTAACGATTATTTGGCGCGTCGAGATGCCGGCTGGATGGCACAAATATATTATTTTCTAGGGCTTTCAACTGCAGTTATTATGCACGACTCGGCATTTATATACGACCCCGAATTTAGTAATGAGTCTCATCACGACGAGCGCTTACGACATCTCAAACCAGTTACACGTAAAGAAGCGTATGATGCCGATATTACCTACGGCACTAATAACGAGTTTGGCTTTGATTATTTACGCGATAATATGGTGCAAGAGGCCGAACAGATGGTGCAACGACCTCTGAACTTTGCTATTGTCGACGAAGTAGACTCTATCCTTATCGATGAAGCTCGCACACCGCTTATTATCTCTCAACCCAATGCCAAGCCTGCCGAACGGTATTATAACTTTGCACGTATTGCTAAAACCTTACAACCCGAAAAAGACTACACAGTAGATGAAAAACAAAAAGCTGTAAGTCTTACTGAGGATGGAATTAAAAAGATAGAAAAAGCTATTGGAGTAAAGAATATTTACGAGGCAGGCCGTATAGAAGATGTGCATCACGTAGAGGCGGCACTAAAAGCAGAAGCAATTTTTACGCGCGACAAAGATTACGTGGTTAGTCCAGACGGTGAGATTATTATTGTCGATGAGTTTACTGGCCGTCTATTGCCAGGTCGTCGTTATAGCGAGGGTTTACATCAAGCAATAGAAGCCAAAGAAGATGTGCAAATTCAGGCAGAGAGCCAGACTTTGGCTACCATTACTTTTCAGAATCTGTTTCGTTTGTACAAAAAACTTGCTGGTATGACAGGTACTGCCTTAACCGAAGCCGAGGAATTTGCCAAAATCTACAAGTTGGAGGTTACTAAGGTACCAACCCATCAGCCGATGATTCGTAAAGATGAGCGCGATAGAATATATAAGACCGAGATTGCAAAATACCAGGCGGTAGCAGAAGAGGTTGCAGAACGCAACAAGGCCGGCCAACCGGTTTTAATAGGTACTGTAAGTATCGAAAAGAATGAATTGATGGGCCAAATGTTGCGCAAGGCAGGCGTGCCTCATACAGTTTTGAATGCTAAAAACAATGAGGCAGAAGCAGAGATTATTGCCAGCGCAGGACAAAAAGGTGCGGTTACATTGGCTACCAATATTGCCGGTCGTGGTACCGATATTGTGCTTGGCGAGGGTGTCAAGAAGCTAGGTGGGCTACATGTTATTGGTACCGAACGACACGAGTCGAGACGAATTGATAACCAATTGCGTGGTAGGGCGGGTCGTCAAGGTGACCCTGGTAGCACCCAATTTTATGTTAGCTTAGAAGACGATTTAATGCGGGTATTTGGTGGTGAACGTATTGGTAGTCTTATGAATACGCTTAATGTTCCCGAAGACACCCCTATTGAGAACAAAGTAATTACCCGAGCACTCGAAACCGCACAAAAACGTGTCGAGGGCCACAACTTTGATATTCGCAAGCACTTAGTAGAATACGATGATGTTATGAACTCGCACCGAGAGGTGATATATAAGCTAAGACGTGAGGTGTTGGTAAATAAAAACCTACGTTCTACAGTACTCGGCATGGTAAAAGCTCAGTTTTTAGCCATAGCTAATTCTAGTACCGATGCAGAAACTGGTGAGCTCAATCTAGAAACTGTGCAAAAAAATGCGAGTACTATAGTAGAGTTGCCAAAAAATTGGGCAAAAACTGTCACCAAAAAGCTACCAGAAGATTTAGCGGAAAACCTGTACAAGATTGCAGACAAAGAGTATGGTGCTCGAGAAAAAATGTTTGGTGAAGAAACAACCCGACTTATCGAACGCCTGGTCTGTTTAAAGGTAATAGATTCAGCTTGGTTGCAACATCTCGAAACTATGGATCATTTGCGTGAAGGTATTGGGCTAAGAGGCTATGCCCAAAAAGATCCCTTAGTGGAATATAAGGCAGAGGCATTTCGTATTTTTAGGCAATTACAGGCTGGGATAGACGCCGAAATAGCGGCAACGATATTCAAGGTACAAATACAAGACCAGATACCTCAAGAAATGGTGCAAACCGAAATTACCGAGGGTGCCAAGTATGCTAAAAGCGAGGGTGCAAGCGAGGCTGAAGAGGTAAAAACCAAAACTCGGTCAGATCGTCGTAGTGTTGCTAATGCTCGACCCAATTTAAAGCCAATGCGTAAGTCTAAAAAGAAAAAGAAAAAGCGCCGTTAGAGACTAGAGGGGGTATGCAAAGTTTTTATACACACCAGAGGTCTAAGCGTACAAAAATAATCCTCATTGTAGGCGCGCTTATCGTGGTTGCTTTAATTATTATTGTTGGCTGGTTAATTATTCGTGTTACTCACGACCAGCCTCAAACTACTATCTATAATGACGAGAACAAAAAAGACAACGGCAATGGTCTGGGTACATCAGAAAGTGGTGATAGTGGGTTGAGTTTACAAGGGTTGCCTATACCTGGTCAGTCTACAAATTCGAGTAATAGTTCTGCTGCCGGTTCTGCTACTACACCAACCACATCGGGGTCATCTGCGAACACTCAAGATACCACACAAAATCAACAACCAATACGAAGTCAAACACTCCCTAATGGTCTAAAGATAGACGAGTATAACCTTGGGGCAGGTACGCGTATAACAAAAGTGGGAGATACCATCGCCGTACACTATATTGGCTATTTACCAGATGGCAAAGTATTCGACACTAGCCTAAAGGGTCAAAAACAACCCTTTGCTTTTAAGCTTGGTGCCGGGCAAGTAATTCAAGGGTGGGATATTGGCCTGCAAGACATGAAGGTTGGTGCAGTACGAAGATTAACTATTCCGGCAGCATTGGCTTATGGTGCTCGCGGATATCCGCCAACTATTGCTCCCAACACACCACTTGTTTTTGACACACAGCTTATGGGAATACAGTAGTCACTTAGTAACAATCTATAATATTGCAATTTAGTAGTATTTATGCTATTATATTTTTAGTTTTGATGCCGACTCAAAGTCAAGGAGAAGAGAGCGTGAGTCCAGAAACCTATCTTGCACAGTGTATTTCTGGCGAACATATGTACGAAGTAGTACCCGGTACAGAACTAGAAGCTGAATGCATAGCCCGTGCTAATGCGGGTATCCTCGATGCTTTCATTCTTGGTTACTACGATTGTCCGGATTGTATCGAAGAGGAACGAATGGGCGCTGCCCGTTTTGCTGAGTCATGTTATGAGGTAGATTGCCCAATGAGTGAGAGGTGCGAGAGCATTTGTTTGGCAGTATTGGGCGCACGTTCTATTCCTGCCAGTAAGTATAATGCACAGCTAAAGAATATGGAGTTTGTCGGTAGCGTAACGGGCGTTTTTCTCAATAGCAAACCACTGTACCTCTAATAACAAATCATTTTAGCCCCGCAAAGACAAGAAGCTTCCACCAAAATGTGGTTAACTCGTTTTGGCGGGGCTTCTTTTTTTGTACAAAATGCATAGATGCGTGCCCTATATTTAAAAACTATTACTGTTAGTGGAGAGGCGTAGAGGGTTTAAGTTATACAGGAAAATCTTTAAGCTTTATTGACCGGTCTTGCAATAACTTGGTACAATTAAACATAAGTATATTTAATTAGTAAGAGGGTAACAGTATGTCAGAAAAAGATCCAGGCGGCACTACAGAATTTGAAACACCAGCCGATCTAAAGAAAAAATTAGCTAAGCTAGAGGCTGACAGGGCTAAAGACCAACAAAAGATTGCTAGTTTAGAAAGAAAAAATGGAGTTCTAACAAAATCTCTTGTCGAGGTACGCGATAGATTAGATTCGATTACGAAAAAACCAAAAGCACCTACACCAGGTGAGGTTGATAGAAATAACGACCAAGTGAGACCACATTATAGCTCTGGTGCAAGCAGATATGCGGAGGGTATGGCAAAATTTCGAGAAGAGCAAGCAGGTAGAGCCGATACCCGGCTCGATCCATATGCTGAATTAGGCAAAAAAATGCGTGAGGCGGGCATGAATAACGATAACGGCCCTGCTGACGAAGATGAATTTTATAATCGCCCAGGTGCACCATCTCAGACCGAAAGAACCTGGGAACAATTTGGTGCAAGAATGCGCCAAGCAGGTATGACACAAGATACCGCTCCAGCACACGAAGAAGAATTCTATAATGGTAACCAGGTCGGTGATGTTGAGCCACCAGCACCAAGAGAACCTAATAGAGGCGAATTAGAAGCCCAGGCTATATTGGGTGCACAAGAAGCATTGCGAGAACAAGCTGCTCGATTAGAAGGTATTGTTACAGACTTTGCTCGCCGAAGAGTAGAAAGTGAACGAATGTTTTCTGGCAAGACGGCTACTAATGAAATGGAGCATTCAGCCCAAGAGCTTAATGAGGCATTTGGTGAGTGGTCGGCTGCTCTTGCAAGACTTATTACAGAGCAAAATAGAGCAGTTTACGAGCAAACCCAAGCAATTCGCGCCGACCTAGACGATGCTCATCAGAATTTAAGAGATCTAGAGGCCCTACCAGACGACGCTCGTCCGGCCGATTTTGATGATCAAGTAAGAATGGTTGGAGATCTGATTCGTCGATTAGAAAATCAGAACTCTCAAAACGAACAGCTAGAAGCACAAATTCGGGCTGGTCTCAACGCTATGGTTAACGAAAAGCTTATGGAAGTACGTGCTAGAGTTGATTTTGAGATGATTGCCGAGAGAGAGCGACGACACCCTAGGCTTGCAAGAGTGGGTGAATGGCTACGTAATCATAAGAAAACTCGAATTGCAGCCGGTGTAGCACTAACAGGGCTTGGTTTTGTAGGGGCAGCTACGGGTAACGTTCCGCTAGTATCTGCCGCAGTTGCAGGGCGTGCTGCGCTGAGAGGCTTTGGTGGTTACACTGCTACCAAGGCAGGCGGCGAATGGTTGGCTGATAGGCAATTTAATAAGGCGGATATTGATAGTATTGAAGACTACACTACTGCTGCTCAACGACAAACTCGCCGCAAACGTCGATGGAGTAGAGGCGCAGCTGTAGCAGGAGCAGGTTTGGCCGCCGCACCGATAATTGGTAATGCTTTGCATGCCACACCAGAAGCGCCGCCAACTGCACCCAAACCACCAGACTGGTTGAACTCTCGAGAGTTTGCCGAAATGGTTCATCATCCAAATACATTCCAGAAATTTATGTCTTGGACAGAATCTATGAAGGCGCAAGGCTGGACAGATGCCAAGATAGCCGAAGCACTTTCTAAATTACCTCCTGCCCCAGAAGGGTTTGGATCTTAACAAAGGATGAATATGATTACTAAAGAAGAAATTATACAAAAACTTGGTATCGAAAACTTACCTCCCGACGAGCAAGAAGTACAGCTACAACAACTAGCCGATACTGTTGCAACTCGTGTTATGCAAAAGATTACCGAAATGCTTTCTGACGAAGATATTGATAAGCTCAACTCGCTTATTGACTCCGGGCAAGACGACCAAGTAGAAGAGTTTATTAGGTCTAAAGTAGATAACTATGAGCAGTGGAATGCCCAGATAGAGCTCGATACTATTAACGAGCTCGAGAATAATCGAAAGGCTGTGTTGGCTGAAGCTGACGCAATACAAAACATCAGTACTCCAACAGATTAATATTCCTGTTAAAAACTATTGACTTTTTTAAGTTTTTGTAGTACCATCATACCTGATGAGGTTTTGTTAAAAGCTTTGTAGAAATGTTTACATTACAATTACTTTAGTACAAAAGATCTAGTGATAGATGCATAGTTTTTTTTACTTCTTGTAATTTCTGAGTGGAGCTCTGAGCGTAGTAATGTGCTTAGGGCTCCACTTGGACAAGCGAGAGGTGAAGAAGTGTCCGAAATTGTCAGGCAGAACCAGAAGCGAATTGCGAAAGCACTCGCTGCCGAACGAGGAGAAGAACCGTTGAGCGAAGATCCTGACATTGATAAAGATGACAAGAAATCTCTTTATGAAGCCAGCCTGACTGCCCACTTTGAAGTTGCAAAATCTATGCTCGATGAAACTCTTACTGCGTGTAAGGGTCTACTCGAAAATGGTGTTGACAGTAATGAAGTTCGGGCTCTTGTTCTTGAGATGGTACAAACCGCCAAGGTTCACCATCGCTATATGAAGCTTGATGATAATTATAAGGTAGTCCGACCTAACAATGGTCAGGCCGCCGATAAGATTATGGAATGTCTAGCTGCAAGCGAAACTATTGATCAGGCACTAATGTGTGTGTATAGCCAGGTGTACTGGCTGACGTACACAGATGAGGAAATTGCTGCAATTAAGGCCGGTGCAAACCCAGTGCAGACTGATAGTGAAGAAACTACTAAGTCTGGCGATGAGCCCAAAGAAGATTATCTGACACAGCTTGCTGCCTATCTTTCTCATCTTGCTGGTGAGTTTGCTAGTAAAGTAGAAGAAGTTGAGATTGGCGATGTACATGTCCTGGTGCCCCGGGCCGAGACGGTTCGCTTGCGCCAAGCCCGCAGTAATGGTGTTTGGCTGCTGAGTTATGATTCCATTCTAGGTGAGGATAACAATCCCTGGAAGGGCAGTGAGGGTTCGCGTTACCAGGGTCAGTTTGACAGGCGGGTTGCCGATCAAGAGTTGGCCGCCGGCACTAACCCTGGTGATACTGAAGCTCTTCGTCAACTTATTCGCGAATCGGTTCCGCGTAGTGAGGACAGTGATACTCCTCGCAATTACATCCTCATGACACGCACGGACAATGAAGCGCTCATGGAAGACATTGCTCGGCTACTTGATCTTTCAGTAGATAGCACTCTTCTCGGTTGGCTAAGGAGCGAACTGATTAAGGGTGCTGATGCCAATCAACTTCGTGCACTTCTTGCTGAAAAGCAACGCGAGTGGGCTGAGCGAGATGCTGCCAAAGAGAAGAACTTGCTTGCTCGGCGGCCCGTGCAGACCCCGTCCGCCCCGGCGCTAGTTGCCGACGAGAGTGGTAGCGAAGCGCGCGAGCGTCTACTTCGCTCTGTTAAGGCCTTTATGCGTAGCGAGATTGATGGTCTTAGTCCCGAAGAGGCACGTGCCCGTAAGGCTGAGATTATTAAGAAGGCCAAAGCTCTTTTGTAACGTAATTGTGTTTGGTGTTGGGGTGCGAGGGTGCCCCAACACCAAGTTTTTTTTCGATTTAATTACTTGGTTATCAATTCCGGTAACCAGGTTCCTTGAACCGAAAGAAGAGAGAGGCAACGATGGCTGATGATGATCTTGGTTTGAATGATGATGATCTCAGCAAGGCTTTTGATGAAGTTCTGAATGAGTCAAGGCCGGATGCTTCTGACGAACACACAGATGATGCAGATAGTCAGGGCGATGAAGCTGCTGCTGATGATGATTCTGAAGCCAGTGCGGTATCTGACTCAATTAGCTTGGTGCTGACTGCGATTGCTAGTGCTGACCCTACTGACTTGCGCAAGTTTGACCGTCAGATCTCACCAGCTCTCGATGCCATTGCGGCGTCAGATGCTGAAACACAAATGCTGGTTATTACGCTGAGCAATCAGCAGGATCTACCCATTATTGCTGTCGTTCGTGTCTTGAGTGGCTTGGTGTATCGCCGTTGCGAGCTCAAGCGAGATGGCAAGCGAGTTGATTATGCTAATTTGAATGCGCAGGTGAGAAGCTTCTTGCAGGGTAAGTTGGCCTGGAACGATATCACTCCGCGCGAGTACGTCGAACCGAAGCCGGATGTCGATGCCGATTTGGTTGCTGCTGGTGAGTTGGCAGCCTTTCTGAAGTGTACCGTAGTTGATGTACTGGCTCTTGCTGATGCAGCTAAGGGCAGTAATGCCAAGACTATGGTTTCACGTAAGAAGGTTGCTGAGGCGCTGCAAAGCGTTTCTAAGCCAGACGACAAGAAGCCGTTCGATTACGAAGAGCCTGGCAACGGGTTGGGTGAAGGCGATGCAAAGCCGACCGCAAAGGCCGACCCGACCGATGACAGTCTGCAGACTGATGACTCCTCGCCGGTGACTGGCCTCGAGTACATCACTGTCGACCCTGCTGACCCTCTGAGTGATCTTGATGATGATTGGTTTGTGAAGGGTTGTCGCAGCTTGGTCGAGCTACTCGATAGCTAGTATCTCTTTTTTCGGCAGGGGTGGGGTAACACCCACCTCTGCCAGCTTTACTTATAGAAGTCTTACTACGTGGCATAACTTAGGTTGTGACACGTACGCGGTACCTTCTAGTCCCCGATAGAGGAGAACAAATAGAATGACAGAGGCAGAGCGAATTCAAGCCAATTTGCGCCGTATTGCTGAGCGTGTCGAGGCCCGTGATCGGGCACAGCACGCGCACAATCAGGCAGTTGGTCGTCGTTTTCAGGCTCAGGGTGCACAGATTGGCGCACTTGAGGGTCGTGTTGATGTGGTTGAGACCCATTTGGGTGATTTGACTGGTCTGGTTGATCGTCAGGGCCAGCAGCAGGACATGCTCCGCCAGGCGCATGAGACCACTGCGACCCATGTTGATCGTCACGATCAGCAGATCGCCACCCATGATAACTGGTTTATTGCCATCTTCGAGCGCATGGGCGACCGTGTTGACTGGGCGATGGTGATGCTGGTCTCGTTTGTGATTGGTCTCGTTTCGATTCCGTTCTGGTACTTCTGGGTGTTCGAGCAGTACGGTCTGGGCAAGCACTTCGCTGATGCTCAGAACAAGTTGATTGTGGATATCCCGGCCGACCCGGCACGAATGTGGATTGTTTCTACTGCCTGTGGTGTGGTGTTGATGTTTGCTCTTGCCTTCGTGCTGAGTTTTGTCGTCAACCGCGGCCAGAATCGCGCCGATGCGGCTCCGCCGGCCAATGCTGCTGCCAATCCGGCACCGGCACCTGCGCCGACGCTCGAGTTGCCTGCAGCTCCGCCGGCACCGGCACCGGCACCAGCTCCAGCCAACGCTGGCCAAGCTGGCAATGCACCGGCAGCGGCTGCCCAGTAATTTTTCTCACTTTTTTGTCCTGGTGGGGGTCTTGCAAAAGACCCCCACCAGAGATTTTTTTCTTGCTAATAGCGACTTTCTCATATATGGTATGTGAGAAAGTGTCCTGTTCCCAAGTTCCCGAAAAGGAAGGATGTACCTTGAATACAGATCAGATGCGAAGGCGATTTTTGCTTGGTTTTAGTTTGGCGGCAGTAGTGGCACTGCTCCTCATCGTGCCCATTGTGGCACGAGTGGACGCGCAGCCGCCACCCGGTGGACCGCCAGCTGGTGAGTGCGCTTCTACGGTGGATTACTATCGCTATAAGGTAGATGTTGACAACAACGGTCCTGCTGCCCCCACCGAGGTGGATGCTGCCAAGGCCGAGTTGCACACCCGTCGTTGTAGCGACCCCGCTCTGGTAGCGCAGCACGCCGCATATCAGTCGAGGGCATATGCCTCTACCGAGTCGATGCTCGATGCGACCAACAACTATGTCAACGACCGTGCCTCTTGGGCAGGTGCCGTCGGCATGATGGAAGCCGCAGAGGCGAAGTGTTCTGCTTCGGTGGTGGACATGTCTGGTCCGTATCAGACGATGTATATGCGTGGCACTCAGCCGATTCCGTCGAGCTACCCAGCCGATCCTGACCGACCGAGTTACCAGGTGTTGCGCTTCTCGTGCCCGGATGGGAGCGAGTGGAACTACAAGCTCGACTGCGGCTATCAGCCCGTGGGACAGTTTCCGCCTCCTCCAGAGGTACCTGGTGGCCCACCACCCAGTGGTGGACCGACTCCAACGCCCGGCTGTAAGAGTGATTGTGTTCCGACGACGACACCGCCACCACTACCGTCTACAACCACTACTTCTATCGTGACATGTACGGTCCCGCAGGGCTGTAAGCCGTATGTGCCGCCTACACCGGCGCAGTGTGCCGATCCGGCCCGTCCCTGTCAGCCTGGGGTGGGTCCGCCGACGCCACGCCCGCCGGATTCTACGCAGCCGACTGTCACTGTTACGCCGCCATCGACGGTTCTTCCGCCGCCGGCACCACTGCCTCAACCGCAGCCGACAGTGTCAGTGCCCATTACTTCACCACCGACGGCACCCGCCTGAGTGTGACAAAACCTTATACCCCCTACCGAAATTCGGTAGGGGGCTTTTCTTTTTGTGAAAAATTTAACAGATATACTCTCGATAATAAACTACCATAAAAAGTATTGACATAAGCGCTTATGTATGATATTATTTATAGCGAACGCACGATCTTTGAAATATTAATTGGAGTTTGTCAAAACAGTGCCAATTTTTTAACCAATGAAAGGAGTTTTTTATGAAACTCGCAACCAAGATAGGTTTGGCCTCACTTGCAACCCTTGTTGCCATTGCAGCGCCGCTTATGACCATTGCTGGTTGGTATCCTAACCGAGAAACCCGTAAATGGGACGGTCCAAATACCCCAGGCTTTGATCATGTAACCTTTAACTCGTTTTACAATACCCCAGGGTATGGTAACGAAACAGAATTCTTCGATAGCGCCCAAAGTGCTAATCCTACCTATACAGACGTACAAAATGTACAACCTGGACAAGAAATTTACTTGCGTACATATGTACACAACAACGCTGGCCCCAACCTAAACGGTGCCAACTTTGATGGTCCGGGTGTAGCCCGTAATACGACAGTTAAAATCCAACTACCCAGTACAGTTGGTACTGCTATGAATGCAGTTAGTCAGATTAGTGCATCGAATGCACAACCAGGCAGTGTGTTTGACACCACCGAGTTTAAAAGTGCTAATGGTACACCATTCCATCTTAGCTATGTTGCTGGTTCGGCTCATGCCGTTACCCGCCAAAATGCTAACTTAAAGCTCTCTGATAGTATTGTTACTACCGGTGCATTAATTGGTGAAAACCAAGCTGATGGTAACATTCCAGGATGTTTTGAGTATGCCGAGTATGTAATTGTTAAAGTAAAAGTAGAAGCTGTTCCGCTTGCAATTACTAAGACAGTTGCTCATCCTAGTCAGGCTTTTGCAAAATCTGTAGAAGCTAAACCAGGTGATAGACTATACTACAAAATCGACTTTAACAACTCAGCAAACGTTGTACAGCACAATCTTGCCCTAACCGATAAATTACCTGCTCAAGTGCAGCTTATCCCAGGTACGATTAAGCTCTACAATACCGAGAACCCAAATGGTATGGCATTGCCAGACAATACGCTCTTTACTGCTGGTGGCCAAAGTGTTGGCGACTACACCGCAAAGGTAAATGGCTACGTGCTGATGCAGGTAACTGTAAAGCCTGATGCAACTGGTACATTTACAAATAGTGCATGTGTTCGTTCTAACGAAGAACCATTCCCAGTTTGTGATACTGCCAATGTAGTAACCCCAACGCCTACACCAACTCCAATTCCTCCAACCCCAACTCCTACACCAACTCCTGGCTCACCTAGTTTGCCAGCAACTGGTATGGAGTCTGGCTTGGCTGCTGCTCTTGGTATGACCGGACTTGCCGGATTTACCCGTGCGTATCGTAAAAGTAAAAAAGGTTTAGTTACCACCAAAGTTAACAAATCTCGATAATACTTTGCAAAAAAGACCCAGAACTATGTTTCTTGGGTCTTTTTGTTTACTTATTTTTTAATTTTCTGATCTAAATATGCCTCTATAAACGGCTCAATCTCACCACCTAATACACCAGCGGTATCACTTGTTTCATAACTAGTACGATGGTCTTTTACTTTATTATAGGGATGTAGCACGTAACTTCTAATTTGGGCACCCCAATCTGCCGACTTTACCGTTCCTCGAAGTTTAGAAATATCATCGAGTTTTTGTGAACGTGCTAATTCTGCTAATTTAGATTGCAAAATACTCAGGGCACGTTGCTTATTTTTTAGCTGCGAACGTTCATTTTGAATAGCTACTGTTAGGCCAGTGGGGAGGTGAGTTATACGCACAGCAGAATCGGTAGTATTAACACTTTGTCCGCCATGCCCACTACTACGATATGTGTCAATTTTTAAATCTTTCTCATCAAGATGAATGTGTGTGTCGGTTAGTTCGGGCACAACATCTACTAGAGCAAAACTTGTTTGTCGCAAGTTATCACTATTAAAAGGGCTGAGCCGCACTAGACGGTGCACGCCTTTCTCTGCTAGTAATTTGCCATAGGCAAAAGGCCCTGAAATACGTAATGTAGCAGACTTGATGCCGGCCTCTTCGCCATAGCTGGTTTCTAATACCTCCACAGCAAGATTATGAGAATTGGCATATTTTATATACATCGTCATAAGCATTTCGGCCCAGTCTTGAGCATCAGTCCCACCAACACCAGCGGAAATTTGTACTAATGCTGGGTTTTTATCAAACTCACCGTTTAGCTTGGTGGCTATCATTAACTCATCATAGCGCTTTTCCAAATCAGCCACCGTAGACGCAAATTGTGCTTCTGCAGAATCATCAGCTTCTATCTCGATAAGCTCTAGTGTAAGAGAAAGGTCTTCAGCTAATGTCTGCCAGGTATCGATATAGCGACGCAATTCGGCAGCTTGGCGAGTTATTACTTCGGCAGAATCAGGGTTGCTCCAAAAATCACTCTCAAGCATTTGTGTTTCGAGCTGAGATAATGTTTTTCTATCATTATCGAGGCCTAGCTGATGCATTGCTAGAGTTACTGCCTCTAACATATTGCTAAGCTTACTAATAAATTGTTTCATTTCTCTATTGTAACAACAAAAAGATTAAATTGTGCTTTGAAAGGACAAGGGTTTTTCTGTTACAATAAGACAATATGATATTGCTCGATCGAGTGACAGTGATGTATCCGAACAAAACGGTAGCACTCTCTGGAATCTCGCTTCACATCAACCCCAAAGAATTTGTAACAATTGTCGGTTCCTCAGGTGCCGGCAAATCAACCCTTATACGGCTTTTAATTAAAGAAGAAGTACCTACTTCGGGTAAGATTATTGTTGGTTCTATAGATTACGATACGATTGACAAAGCTAACATTCCTCATTTACGTCGACGCATTGGGGTGGTGTTTCAAGATTTTAAATTATTACCTAACCTTACAGTATACGAAAATGTGGCTTTTGCATTAGAAGTCTCAGGAGTAAAGACGAGCGAAATAAAACGCGCTGTCCCTAAGATACTACAACTCGTTGGCCTGTCTGAGAAAATGCACAATTACCCGAGTGAGCTTTCTGGTGGCGAAAAGCAACGCACCGCAATTGCCCGCGCCCTGGTGCGTAACCCAAAAATACTCATAGCAGATGAGCCAACTGGCAATTTAGACCCTAAAAATTCATGGGATATTATTGAGTTACTGCTAAAGATTAACCGCTTTGGTACTACCGTAGTTCTTACCACTCATAATAAAGAAATTGTCGATGCTCTTAAGAAACGGGTAATTACTATAAATCGTGGACGTGTAGTAAAAGATGAGAAGATAGGAAAGTACTCGCTATGATTACATTTTGGCGCATTTGGCGGACTGGATTTCGCAATATCTTTCGCAATGCCTGGCTAAGTACTGCCGCCACTGCAATTATGGTAGTTACACTACTTATAATGACGTTTTTTGCTTTTTCGACAATTTTTGTGCGAAAGCAAGTTGCCCAGGTGCGTCAGAAGATAGACCTTAGTATTTTTATTTCTGACGATGCAACGGCTGACCAGATACAAGCCCTGCAGAGTAAGATAAATACCTTATCTAACGTAAAGTCTGTAGATTATGTTTCAAAAGCCGATGCTTTAAATAAACTTTCTAACAGTAGCTCTGAGGGTGAGAAGCTTGCTCAATCTGCTCAAAGTATTGGCAACCCTTTGCCGGCGAGTTTTGAAGTAAAACTAACTAATATAGATCTTATTGGTCAGACGAATAGCGATATTAAAGGCTTAGAGGAATCAAAAATAATTACCGATACTAGTTTTGATAATCGTGATGAAAACCGACAGGGGGTAGTAGAGAATGTTATTAAAATAAGTAATGCAGTAAGCAAGATTGGCTTAGCACTAAGTGTAGTATTCTTAGTAATTGCTCTACTGATTATTTTTAATACAATTAGAATGGCTATATTTACACGTCGCGAAGAAGTAGAAATTATGAAGCTCGTTGGTGCAACCAAGTGGTTTATACGCGGACCTTTCTTGGTAGAAGGAACCCTGTATGGCGTATTTGGTACAATAATTGCTCTTGTCCTGTTAGTGCCATTCAGCCGAGGAATAGGGCCATTTCTTATTGACAAGCTTGGTGCCGGGCCTACACTTGAGTACTTTGGTGCGCATTTTGGTCTAATAGCACTTAGTATGTTGGTAGTAGGTGTATTTATTGGGGTAGTCAGTAGCTGGTTGGCATTAATGCGCTATCTAAAATTGTAAACAATTATAGCTACAGAACCTGAAGTCCGATAGAAAAAACTCTAACGGCTTGAACATAAGCATTATACTTGGTATACTATAAGTCAATGTCAAAGGAGGGTGACAGATATAGTGATTATTCACACAAAATCGCAGAAAACAACTAAATATCAGCTAAAGATTACAAAAACAAAAGCATTTGCAGCAATTGGAATGATTGCTGTATTGCTGTCTGTTCTTACGGTATATAGCCGTCCTGCCAAAGCTGATCAGTTTGATGCGCAGATCGCTGCACTAAAAAAACAAGTCCAGGCTACGCAGGCTGCTGCAGACGCCAAGGCTGCCGACGCCAATACGTTAAAAGGAAAAATCGCTGGTATCCAAGCTGAAATTGATGCTGCTCAACATCAGCTAGATTTGACTAATCTAGAAATTAAACAAACTCAAGCCAGAATTGATGCTGCCAACAAGGAGCTTGATCATCAAAAAGCAATTCTCAAAGATAATTTACGAACAATTTATAAGCAAGGGGATGTTTCGCCTATAGAGGTAGTTGCTTCTTCTAGAGATCTAAGCGATTTTGTTGCTCAGCAAGAATATCTAAGTGCAATAAAACAGAAAATTGATGATAATTTAAAGAAAATCGATAGTCTTAAGAAAGAACTAGGAAATAAAAAAGACCAGCTCGATGCACAATCTAACCAACAAGTAAGCGTTGTGGCTGGGATTAATGCTAAAAAGGCTGAACAACAGAGCCTATTAGCACAAACACAGGGTGATGAGGCTAACTATCGTAAACTAGCCGATCAAGATAATGCCAAAATAGCAGATTTACGTAGACAACAAGCCGCAATTATTGCCTCATTCTCGAGTAATGTACATTACGGTGGTAGTGGTGGTTATCCCTGGGCAGGAGCTCCTTTTCCAAACAGTATCGCTGACCCATGGGGCATGTATCAACGTCAGTGTGTAAGTTATACAGCCTGGAAGGTTGCTTCGAGCGGACGACATATGCCATATTGGGGTGGTAGAGGAAATGCCTATCAATGGCCTGGTAATGCTCGTGCGGCTGGTATACCTGTTGATGGTAATCCGCGGCCTGGAGACGTAGCAATCTCTATGGCGGGTAGTTTTGGCCATGCAATGTATGTTGAATCGGTTAATGGTGGCAAGGTACACGTTAGTCAATATAACGCAAATTGGGATGGTCAATACTCCACCAGTGATGTTTCTATAGCTGGCTTACAGTTTATCCACTTTTAGGAAATATTTTGGAAAATCCAAACTCTTCAGATAATCAATCTACTTCTATCCCCAAAAAACCTCGCCGGCAAATATCGCCAGCCTGGCAATTTATTGTGGTAGGTGCAATTTTCTTTGCACTTGGCTTTGGCTTTAACGCCTTCGGTGCCAAGATAACCTTTGGGCCGGGTGGTGCTAACCAACAACCTATAGATTTAACCAAGTTTTGGCAAGTAAATACTCTACTCAAACAGAAATTTGATGGAGATATAGACCCCAAAAAACAAGCAGAAGGTGCTATTACCGGTATGGTTGCTTCACTGGGCGATCCTTACACCGTTTATCTCGATAAAAAAGCCAATCAAGAACTAGCTGATCAGCTAAAAGGCAAGCTAAGTGGCATTGGTATAGAGGTAGGCATAAAGAATAATCATCTTACTGTAATTGCACCAATAGAGGGTACGCCAGCAGCAACTGCCGGTCTTAAGCCGGGAGATATTATTGCTACAATAGATGGTTCAGATACTTCTAAGATGACAATAGATGAGGCGGTAACAAAAATTCGCGGCCAAAAAGATACAACTGTAAAACTAGGAATTGTCAGAGCAGGGGCCGAGCCTAAAGAGTACACAATTACCCGTGCCGACATTACTGTACCTAGTGTAAAAAGCGAAATGAAGCCAGGGCAAATTGGTTACATTAAAATTAGTGAATTTGGCCAAAACACAATTGCTGATGTAGAAAATGCCATCACAAACCTCAAAAGTCAGGGTGCAAAAGCAGTTATTATCGACGTCAGGGGCAACCCTGGTGGCTATCTCGATGGAGCAGTACAGATAAGCTCGCAATTTATGAGCTCTGGCACTGTTGTAGAAGAGCGGTCTCGCAAGGGCGAAAACAAGAAATTTAACGCTGTACCTGGTGGGCAAATGACAACTATACCTGTTGTGATGCTGGTAGATGGTGGCTCTGCGTCTGCATCAGAAATTATGGCAGGTGCTCTGCACGACAATAATCGAGCAACATTAGTTGGCGAAAAGACCTTTGGCAAAGGCTCTGTACAAGAAATTATCTGTCTAAGTGGCTTTAACTTCTCATCTAGTTGCGCAGACGATGCCTTAAAAGTAACAGTTGCACACTGGTATACACCAAATGGCATTAATATTAGCAAAGAAGGTATTAAGCCCGATGTTGAAGTTAAGATTACATCTGAGGATATTAATGCTGGTCGCGATCCACAGCTCGATAAGGCGTTAGAAGTTGCCAAACAAAAGCTTTCACAATAAGAATTAGTACTAAGTGTAAAAAATACTACATTTTTTGTCTTGCTCCTCCACTACCACAAGTATTATGATTAATAGTAATTGAGTTAAAAGGGGAGAGGTAATACTATGTCAGCTAATAAGACCAAGACAAAATATATCTTTGTAACAGGTGGTGTTGTTTCTGGACTCGGTAAAGGTATCACCGCAGCAAGTCTCGGCAAAATTCTAAAAGCCCGAGGCTTTTCTGTTAATATGCAAAAATGCGACCCATATCTTAACACGGATGCCGGTACGCTTAATCCAGCAGAACATGGTGAAGTTTTTGTTACCCGCGATGGAGCAGAGACCGATTTAGATCTTGGGCATTACGAACGATTTATCGATAAAGAGTTAGAACGCAGTAGCTCAACCATCTCAGGACAGATATATTCGCAAGTAATTGCTAATGAACGCAAAGGTCTCTATCTAGGCAAAACTGTACAAATAATTCCACATGTTACCTCAGAAATTCACCGCCGAATTATTGAAGCAGGTAAAAAGTTTGATATTCATATTGTCGAAATTGGGGGTACGGTGGGTGACTATGAAGCGATGGCCTTTATTGAGGCTATACGGCAAATGAAGCGTTTGGTTGGAGAAGAAAATGTATTATATGCTCACTTGGTATTTTTACCATACTTGCAAGCTAGTAAAGAAATTAAGACTAAGCCAGCCCAAAATAGTGTGCGCGATCTTCGTGAGGCAGGTATTTCTCCTAATGTCTTGTTTGTTCGCTCAGATCACCCTCTCAATGCCGAGGGGCTCGATAAGATGAGTTTGTACTGCGATGTAACCAAAGAGGCGATAGTAGGGTTAGAGACAGCTGAGACGGTCTACGAAGTGCCTTTGCGAATGGAAGAAACAGGTATTGCAGATTATATCTGTAAACATTTACATTTGCCTAAGCGCAAGGCCAAATTAGCCGAGTGGAGCCATTTGGTCGATAAAATAAAATCTGTCGACAAAACTGTCAATATTGGGGTAATTGCCAAGTATATGAACCACGAGGACACCTATATGAGTATCTTTGAATCACTCAGAGCTGCCGGTTGGCATCATAATATAAAAGTAATGATTCGCTGGATAAATGCAGAAAATGTACATTATATTGAGAAAGAATTAGCGGAAGTACAGGGCATTTTGGTGCCGGGAGGTTTTGGAAGTCGTGGAGTAGAAGGTAAAATTGCTGCTGCACGCTTTGCTCGTAAAAATAATGTGCCATATCTGGGTATTTGCCTAGGAATGCAAGTAGCAGTCATTGAATTTGCTCGAGAAGTACTAAAAACCAAAGCCGCCAATTCGGCAGAAATAGACCCTAATGTTGCACACCCTGTAGTACATATTATGCCAGACCAGATAGGTGTAGATATGGGTGGCACAATGCGACTTGGAGATTATCCTACCAAACTCACAAAACAATCTCGAGCATATTTGGCATATGGTACTCAGAACATTGTCGAACGTCATCGTCATCGGTATGAATTTAACAATGATTATCGTGAAGTATTACAAAAAAATGGCCTGATCATTAGTGGTTTAAGCCCAGATGGTACATTAGTAGAGATAATCGAACTCAAAAATCATCCATTTTTTGTTGCAAGTCAGTTTCATCCTGAATTTAAATCACGACCTAATAGGGCACATCCGCTATTTCGTGATTTTATTGGTGCGGCCACTCATTATAGCCGATCGCAAACTAATTCAAAAACAATGTATAACAAAACAGCCCCCTAATAAGACGGCTGTTTTGTTAAATAAGACTTTGTAGGAGATTTCTAGGCAACTACCGAGACAACTGTTTTGTATTTTTTTGCTGAAGTAAATTTACGAATTCTCTTTTGAGAATATTCAACTCTACCATCTTGAGTAGCAAAAATAGTATAATCTTTGCCTAATTCAACACCCTTACCAGCCACAAACTTGGTTCCTCGCTGACGTACAATAATACCGCCGGCTTTAACGGTTTGACCACCATATAATTTATTTCCAAGGCGTTTACTTTGTGAATCGCGTCCATTTTTAGTAGTACCGCCGGCTTTAGTATGTGACATAACTTCCTTTTCTCTTTAGTCTTTTTTTAATTCGAGAACTAACACCTGTCTACCAACAATTTGTTGACTTCTTCGATAGAACAATTGTATTGAATCTACTGAATTGAACTGCCTTATAGTATAGCCTAAGTCAGTAATTTGGTCAATAACTTTTAGGTAACTTATTCCTGTAGTAGTTTGCCAAAAAGGTAGGGTTATAACTATAGACTTTGGTGCATTTGCTAGATTAATTACATTTGCTAAAAAACTAACATACAGCTTCTCTAAATTAGACTTTATTGGGCCTAGTAAGGCTTCGGTTGGTTTTTCGCTAAGTCCAGGGCCCAAATATCCTTCTGTAACGATAGCATATGGTTGACTTGGAGGAGTAAAATTACGCGCATCATTCTGGGACAGGGTAAATGTATTTTGCAAGCGAAATACTTGCAAAAACCAATCTAGATTTTTTTGTGATGCTGCTATCATTTCTTCAGATGAATCTGACCCAACTACATTATGTCCGGCATATATAGCTTCTTGTAAGACAACTCCGCTACCACAGAAAGGATCGCAAATAAGAGTACTAGAGTCACTGTCTGAAAGATTAATAAGTACCTGAGCAAGTTTGGGCGGAAACATACCTACTTTGGCCGATCTTGCCGGCCTGTCATAGTCTCGATGCGAATATGCACTTGGATTAAATGCCCACTTGGTAATTGCAATACCTGGTGAATCTGCACTACCAAACAGAATTACCTCACAACCTTTGTCTGTTAGTTTGTTAAAGTGAATTTGAGCGGCATTAAGCTCAAAGCCATCTTTTGGCTGAATAAATCTCGCCGATCGGCCAGCTTCTTGAATGAGTTTTTTTACGTTTTTTGCCAATTTTAAATAATAACCTTTATTTGTACCTCTGGCACAATGCCAACTAATGCCGAAAGACAATTTGCCACTTCCACTAGAGTTTTCTCGTATAGCTGTGGCAATCTCATTGGCTAGCAAATCTTTATTAACAGATGATTTTGAGACTTTAGCTATCTTTTTTGAAAAACCTAGATACTCAAAATGAGCCATCGTAGCTTGATCGATCTCCAGGGCTACAACACTCAGATTAACTGGAGTAATTTTCCCGAAGACTGTTTCTAACTCGGCATTAGCAAGATCTCTTTCACGGCCTGTAATAGCAATAAACATCACTTTATTATACAACCAATCAGGTAATTGGCCTATAGGTGGGCAATAGGCTACAATTAGCATATGAAAGTGCGCCACTTTTTATTTTTTGTTGGTCTTATTTTGGTTATTATTATCATTGTTGCGCAATTCGGGCAAATTCAGAATTTTGTCTCCTTACTAAAGAAGACTCACTGGTGGGTATTAATTTTTGTTGTTTTACTACGATTCTGTTATTACTGGGCAAATACACTCTACTTTAAGCGATTCTTTGAAGTATTTAAGAAAAAACTGCGTTTTAACCCGCTTTTTTCGGCTACAACAACTCTTAACTTTGTTAATATCGCTTTCCCGACAGCGGGCATCTCTGGTATTACCTACTTTACTCAACAACTAGCACCTGATATCGAAAAGCCCGATAGCACATTAGCTCAGCTAGTCTGGTATCTTTTAACCGCTCTCAGTTATGTTATTATGCTTGGTCTTGGCTTTATTCTATTGCTGCTCAGTAATCAAATAGTCAGAATTAGCTCACGATTGTTACTTGTAATTGTCTTTGTGCTATTGTTTATTGCTATTAGTCTGGCAATCTTTTTATTTAACAAAGGACTAACAGAAGAAATTACCTATTTCTTTGCCAGACCAGTTAACGCTATTTTACGCCGTGCCAAAAAGCGCCCGTACGGCAAGAAGCGTATCGAAAAATTCTATAGCGAGCTGCGTACCTCTATTGATTTCTTACGGCTTAATTGGTCTAGCTTACACAGACCGTTTGGCTATGCTTTTCTCATGGTATTCTTTGATATGGCCTCAATATTTGTAGTTTTTCTTGCATTTGGTAAGTTAGTAAACCCCGGAGTAGTAATGACAGCCTACGTTATTGCTACACTTACTTCTCTAGCATCGATATTTACTGCTGGAGTAGGTGCCTATGAGGCAGGCATGATAGCCACATTTACTGGGTTGGGCATACCTTTTGACTTGGCATTTTCAGTGACGATTGTGTATCGCGTAATAGCATTATGGTTATTTCTCCCGATTGGTTTGTTTTTTTACAAACACACTACCATTGATGAAGCAGATAATAAGAAAAGTCAGTTAGAGTAATGCAAGAGCAAATTTTAACCGTAACTGAGTTTCATGCACTCATAACCCAAACTCTACAATATGCTTACCCAGAAGTCATTATTGAAGGCGAAGTATCCAGTTACAAAGTTAACCAGGGCAAATGGGTATTCTTTGATATAAAGGACACTGAGACAACCATCTCGTGTTTTATGCCTATCTATCAACTTAAAACCGTTGTCGAAGATGGTATGTTGGTACGTATAAGGGCTTATCCGAATATTACCAAGTGGGGAAAGTTTTCACTAACGGTTCGCGCTGTAGAGTTGGCTGGTCAAGGCAGCGTACAAAAGGCATTTGAGAAACTTCGTCTACAATTCGAGCAAGAAGGGCTTTTTGCTCTAGACCGTAAACGACCGCTACCAGATTATCCAACAAGAATTGCACTCATTACTTCTGCCGAAGCTGCTGCTTTTGCCGATTTTAATAAGATACTTAATGACCGTTGGGCAGGGGTAACAATAGATCATGCTCAAGTTCAGGTACAGGGAGTGGATGCACCAGGACAAATTGTAAAAGCAATTGAATACTTTAATTTGCATAGTGATTGGTATGACTGCTTGGTAATAATACGAGGTGGTGGAAGTGCTGAAGATTTGCAAGCATTTAACACCGAAGAGATTGTACGTGCAGTATACGCCAGCAAAATACCTACATTAGTAGGTATAGGACATGAGACTGATACCTGTCTTAGCGAACTTGTGGCGGATGTACGTGCAGCAACACCCACGGATGCTGCAAGAATACTTGTACCAGACAAAGATGCCGTTATTTCGTCTCTTAGCGACACCCTAATGCAAAGTGGCAACCGTCTATTAGAACAAGTATTACGCTTACAATCAGAACTTAATGAATTTCAGCAGGTTTACAAACGATTTATTGCTTCTAGCCAACAAAAAGTTAATGAATTATATGTACAAATTTCATCAAATCTAAAGCTCTATTTGCAGCAGCAACGTTTACACGTACAGCATCAGCTCGAACTTGTTCAGACACTCGACCCAGCCAAGGTACTAAAGCGTGGTTACGCTATAGTTACTCTAGATGGTCAACTAATACGAGATGCACGTAGTGTCGAAGATAATGCACTGCTTATGATACAATTAGCCAAAGGAAGATTAACAGCAAAGAAAATTGGTAATGACAAAAAACAACTTAGCAAAAACCCACAAGAACGACTCTTTTAACTTTGCCGAGAAAATGCATCGATTAGAAGAGATTACTCAAACACTCGAAACAGACACCGATGTTGAAAAGGCGCTTGCACAATTTAAAGAAGCCAGTCAACTCGCTCAAGAACTTCAAGACTATTTAACTAAAGCTGAAAATACAATTACCACTATTCAAACCCGTTTTGACAAGAAGAAATAATAGACTTTTGCAGTTTTTTATGGTACTATCGACGAATAAATTAAGGTAGATATGCCAGAACATTTTTTAGCACTGATTAAACAGAGGGCAAATTTAGCAAGTAATAGTGAGGCAGAGCGTACTGCGACTGCGTTTGTCTCGAGTTTAGCAGCAACATTAGACGAAAGTATTTTTTGTCGGATAAATTATTATTTACCTGACTACCTACAAATGCCGTCAAAACGACAGTTCTTCTTGCATCGCAAGAAAGAAAATAAGCAGTTTAACCAACAAATATTTCTAGATAGAATTGTCCATACTCTCAAATTGACTGACAGGGTAGAGGCAGAAAATCGAGTTTCTGGTGTATTGTATGCACTTACTATTATTCAGCCGATGCTCAAAGAACAATTGTCACCTAGTATACCTACCAATCTTAATGAATATTGGTAATAAAAACATGGAGGATGTTAATTTAGTTCATGACAAAGAGAGTGATATCTATCAAAAAATTCTATTTGAGCGACCTATTAGTAGATTGCAATCGAGAAGCATTGGTCTTTTAGCAGGCAAACATACTCGCCTAAAGAAAATTAATGATATTCATGAAATTATCTTAGCCATGAATCATAATACCGTTATTATTGCTGAATCAGAGCTTAAAACAGCTGGAGTTCCGGCCGAAGTATATTTAGAGCCAGGCAAAAAAATATCTAACCCTTATGCAAATTCTGATGAAGCTATTGAAGCATTACAAGACTGCAGCTACGTTACGGTGGGGATGGATATTGAGATTGGCTCACGTCTACAGATATTTTTAGAAAAACTGATTAGTACAAGGCAAGCACCAATCGTGTTTACATCAGAATCTATTAGTCTTTTTAAAATCTCACCGCACTTAGTATCGAACCGTAAAGACGATATGTATATATGTAATACAAAAAGCCTAATCCAGCTTGCCGATTATTTGGGTGTAATGATCACATTTAAGCCAAATGCCGGAATATATAACAAAATTGGCCTTTTAAAAATATTAGCCCAGCATCTGCAAGCACATATTGTTTGTATAGAAAACTATCAAATACTAAGCTGCAGTTATACAGATGCCACCAAAGCAACTATTACAAACATACATAATAGTGCCGATATCTCATTAGACTATTATTTTCTTGCAATACTATTAAGCTTGCTCTGTGATGTCTCAAGCCCTAATACAGATATCTTAGACCGAGTGCTTACCTCTGGTTATCTTCTGCGAAAAAGCCTAGATGCTAAGCATAATTTTATTCAAAACTTAAAACAGGCTTTATTACAATAGGTTAGACATAGTAAAAAATACACAATTGGCATTGTGTATTTTTTGGTGCCGCTGGTCGGACTCGAACCGACATGTCTTTCGACACACGATTTTGAGTCGTGCGTGTCTACCAGTTCCACCACAGCGGCGTAAAATATTTTTAAACAAATTACTCGAAAGCTAAAGTGTATTATAATAGAAAGTACTACAAAAAAGAAATGGTACACCCCAACTCACCCCAACCAGATGAATATCCCGTTCCGCCTCAAGAGTCCTCGAAAGAACCCTCGCAGGTACTTCATGGAATAAAACCATTTGTGAATCCGCAAACTTCTGTAAGTACACAAGCCGAGCACATAAATAATACATCTACCGAGCAACATACTACAGCAACAACACCTCCACCTGTTAGCAACGTTCATCCCAATAGATCAGAGACAGAAAAGAAGAGAAAAGCCCGCGAAAAACTTAAGAAAATACGCCAACATAAACATTATGGAACCGTACGGTTTGCAATACTAAGTTTTGTGGTTTTTCTGATAATTTTTAATTTTCAGGTAATCTATAGTCAAATTCTTTTTCTTATAACCCCCAAGACTACATCTACACAAACTCAAACATCAACTCCTGTTGTACAGAATACAAGTTCTACGCCTGCACCTGGAGAGGTAGTTGGTCCAGAAGATGTATTAATTATCCCTAAAATTGGTGTACGAGCACCACTAATATTTATTAACACGCTCTCAGAGCCAGAAATGTTAAAAGCACTCCAAAATGGAGTGGTACACTATGCTGGCACTGCCTACCCAGGAGAGAATGGTAATGCAGTTTTTTTTGGTCACTCTAGTAACGACTGGTGGGAGCCGGGTAACTTTAAATTTGTATTTGTATTATTAGAAAGGCTAGTGCCGGGCGACACATATGAAATACATTACCAATCACACAAGTACGTGTACAGAGTTACAAATACAAAAGTTGTTGCACCGACAGATTTAAGCGTTCTAACCCAAACCAACACCCCCACTTCAACACTTATTACTTGTACACCACCCGGTACTAGTTGGCGACGCTTTGTGGTGAGCGCTGATCAAATTGAACCCGCTCCAAGCACACCAAGTAGTCAGCAAGCTGCCACAAGCCCACAAACCACCACTACCAACACTAATGCTGTTGCTGCAACACAGTCTGGCACGCTTCCTAGTGCTTCACCTTCTATTCTGTCACAAATACAAAGCACTATTGCTGGATTCTTTTCGCGCTTCTTTGGTGGGTCTAGCTCGAATAATGGCGAGACTACACCAACCCAACAAAATACAACACAGCCCAACCACTTACCAGAAGTCAGTTAGAGTAATTTGCTATTTCGCTTCTAAGAAAACTTTTTCCATTCCTTTTGCCAGGTCTAGATACAGTAAAGACTTACTGTCGTTAGGCAATAAATACCCCGGAGTTGAGTTGGTAGTAATAACCTGTTGATTATAACCATCAAAATCGATAATCGTGCCTACTGTGCCGGCCTGTAGAATTACATGGTAGTCATCAAACCAGTTAATTGCAGTAATAGGTTTAGTATCTAATGCATGATGATATTCACGGTTGGTTTCTAAGTCAATAGAGTGAATACCATCTGTAGTAAGATAGGTAAGAAACTTTTGCTTAGGACTAGCACTAAAGAATGTCACGTTATCTGCTATCTTAAATGGAAGAGCATTTCTGCTCAGTGGCTCATAGATATAATACAATTTCTTTGGTTCGGAATTTGCAAGCACTGCTAAATATGTATGAAATCGTGAGTGAACCAATATTGCATTATATCCTAATGTATCTGCAGGCAGCGCAGCAACATCATATCTATCACTACCAGACAGATTAGTGCTGACAATCATATTGGTAAGTGAGGGAATAGTCCCGGGCAGTGTGGCAATTATACGATCACGACTTAGGGAGTAACTTATTACATCACTAAGTAGAGCAGAACTGATGCTTTTATTGTTAGTGTCAATCTTACGGACCAACCCATTCTCAAGCCAGAATAGATCGGCAGAGTTTTGTGGACTAAACTGCAGGTTACTAAATACAAAACCATATTCAGCAGTTAGATTAATTACCGTTGCACCATTGGTACTAACCAGAATTTGATTAATAGAGCTATCAGTATTTGTCTGTCTAATAAGTGCACGATTACCATCAGGTGATATCTCTGCCGAGTCTATTGTATTAACTCCAGCAGAGTAAATACGTGTAGCAGTGCCATTTTCAGTAATAAAGTAAACATCCTTCTGACCGCTTACACTAACTGCTTTTTTATGCTCGAAATCATTATTTAACCCCGACAATGTAACAGGCTCAGCAATTTGTTGACGTGGCAAATTGTCGGGCAATAATAGAGGATATTCTATGAAGGTAACTTCGCCTGGCACAACGGTTTGTTTAGTAGTCCAGTCCCGATAACCATTTTTTTGCAAATTCACACTAATATCGCCGCCTGTGGCATTATCGTATCGATATGGAGTTTTATCGCTAATACTTTTTCCATTAAGTGAAATTGATGCGCCATTTGGATGTGAGTCTATCAATACTAATCCGCTATTGCGAATTTGGCCACTCTTAAAATCATAGCTATATCCCTGTGCAAAATAGACCAGCCCTATAGTACCGAAAATTAACACACCAATTGCGATAGTGTACATTAACCACTGAAGGGGCTTACGTGTTTTTTTCATAATGAATCAGTAGCAATTATACAATACATTACAAAAAGGGTTAAGTAGCTGTCTATAAATTTACGAAATTATTAGATACAATAGAGTCTATGTTAAAAAAACGTTTAGCAATCGATCTCGGAACAGCCAATACACTAGTCTATCTTCCCAAAAAAGGAATTGTGGCAAACGAGCCATCAGTTGTTGCTGTAAGTGTAGATGATAATAGAATTGTGGCCGTTGGCAATGAAGCCAAAGAGATGCTTGGTCGTACACCAGATATTATTACGGCTAGTCGTCCATTTAAAGATGGAGTAATTGCTGATTATCGTATCACTCAGGCCTTATTAAAATATCTTATTAGCAAAATTGCCGGACGAGTCCGTATTACAAGACCTGAGTTAATGATTAGCGTGCCGACAGGTATAACTTCTACCGAACGAAGAGCAGTAATTGATGCTGCAATGAGCGCCGGTGCCAGGAGAGTATATATTATACGCGCACCCGTCGCTGCTGCCATAGGGGCAAATGTTCCAATTGCTGCACCGGCTGGTAACTTAATTGTAGATATAGGTGAGGGAACTACCGAGGTAGCTATTATTAGTTTGGGCGGAATAGTCGCCGAACATAGCGTACGAGTAGCTGGTGCCAAGATAGATAATGCTATTGCAGACTTTATTCGTAAAAAATATGGTTTGGTAGTTGGCGCGCAGACAGCTGAAGATATCAAAAAAGAAATTGGCTCAGCATTACCACTCGATAAGCCCATGAAAATGAAGGTTCGTGGCCGTGATGTTGTGGCTGGTCTGCCAAAAACAATCGAGCTTAACTCTACTGATATTACAGCGGCAATTTCTGATAGACTGGATGATATTATTTTGGCAGTAAAAGCAGTACTCGAACAAACACCACCAGAGCTTTCCTCGGATATAATTGACCGCGGAATGATTATGACCGGAGGTGGTAGCTTACTGCGAAATATCGACAAATTAATGACAAAAGTTACCGGCGTACCTAGCTATGTAGCCGAAGAGCCGCTCTTGTGTGTTGCAAAAGGAACAGGTATTGCACTCGAAAACCTTGATGATTATATGCGCTCAGTAATAAGTAATAGATAGGTTATGACAAAAACGTATTCTCGATTAGTCTGGTGGAGCGCCGCTCTTTTATCAGTCCTCTTAATCTTAATGCCTTTCCATGCATTCTTCGTAACGGTAGCTGGGCATGTATTTGGATATAAAGGTGCAATCTCGGCCTGGAAAGAGGTTGTGATAATTATTCTAAGTATTTCTGCGCTTCTATATTGGCTAAAGCATCGTGTGGTAATTAAACTTGATACGGTTAACTCTCTTGCACTAGGGATAGTAGGGCTTAGCCTGCTTGTTGGTATAGCCAATCTCGCTTATCATACATCTTTTCTTGTGGGTCTCAAGACCAACATATTTCCCTTATTCCTTTTTGCCGTTGCACAGGTATTTTCTGAAAGCTTTACCGATAAAAAGCTGCGCTATCTATTGTTTGTTCCGGCTGTTCTTGTAACCATTTTAGCTATTTTGCAACCATATCTGTTTCATCCTAGTTTATTACTAAAAATTGGTTATGGTCCAGAAGGAGCAAGTGGAACTATTCTTGCAGGACAGTATATTGAGTCTGCTGCAACAACTGTAAGAGCTTTTTCTACCTTAGGTGGTCCTAATCAGCTAGGAACATACTTATTAATTCCGGCTCTTGCAGCTGTATCATTTTTTATCTTCCAAAAAAAATGGCAGTATTTGGGCTTGGCAATTCTATTTTCTGTAGGAGTTTATATTACTTATTCACGAAGTGCATTAATTGGCCTTGTTTTTGGCATAGCAGTTTTAGTAGCACTAAAACTACCTTCTAAGCTGCGGCTAGCTACCTTTGTCAGTCTAGCGCTAATACTCGGCGGGTTATTCTTTTTATTACTTTCACCAAACCAGTGTAATTATGTTGATGCACTACCAAAGTCACTTATACATGGTAGCTGCGAGAGCGGATTGCTTAGCGGGTCAGACAAGCAGCGAGTAGAGTCGCAACATAATGGCGTTGTTGCAATAGCAAAGCAACCGTTTGGTTATGGACTCGGTTCGGCCGGCCCTGCTAGTTTTTATAATACTAAACCACTAATTACCGAGAACTGGTATTTGCAAATAGCCGTCGAGATAGGGGTGCTTGGCTTATTACTCTATCTCGCATTCTTTGTTTTACTTGGACGAGAATTTTATCAAATAAGAAGTCGTAAGAGCACAGACCACATTTGGCCGTCAGCTGGTCTAGCCATAATAATTGCAATAGGTGTAGCCTCGATGTTTTTACATGCACCTGCAGATTCTACCTTGTCTATTATTGGCTTTAGCCTGTTTGGCATAATAAAGGGGAGAAATACATGAAAGTTGCCTTAGTATACGATTGGCTAAATGTAAAAGTAGGTGGTGGTGAGGCAACATTTTTTGAGATTGCTAAATTATACCCCCAAGCAGACATTTACTGTCTGGTGTATAACAAAAAATTATTTTCACCATACTTAAAGAACCGTACTATCATTACTAGCAGACTAAACAAATTCCCAAACGTTATAAAAAAACGCCCATATCTATTATTGCCGCACATTAAAAAAGCCGTGGACAAGCTAGATTTTACCGGATACGATCTGGTTATTTCTGTTTCGAGTGCATGGGTAAAAAACATTACTGTTCCAAAAGAAACGTGCCATATTAGTTATTGTTATAGTCCAGCTAGAATGATTTGGGACAGTTGGCCTAAATACCTAGACACTCAAAAAATTGGTCCCTTTAAACTTGGAGCAATAAGTCGTTATATTATTACCCGTAGAGTATCCAAACTAAGACTCTGGGATTTTTACCAATCTAAAGAGGTTGATAGCTTTATTGCTATTAGTCACTACATTGCCAGACGTATTCAGAAATATTATCATCGTAGCAGCAAGCTAGTATATCCACCAGTAAAGATATTTTCATTACCAGAAAATAACACACCAAGAGAATACTATTTATGCGTATCTACACTTTCTCAATACAAAAATATCGAGCTGGTAATTCGTACATTTGCAAAGAGCAAAGAAAAACTTATTATTGCCGGTGATGGCCCCGACAGACAGAGACTTGAAGCCATAGCTGCCAAAAATAGTAATATCAAATTTGTTGGACGGGTTAGCGAAGAACAAAAAGTTGAGTTATTACAAGGCGCAAAAGCCTTTATATTTCCGAGCATTGAAGATTTTGGTATTGCACCCGTAGAAGCCCTATCTACTGGCACTCCAGTAATCGCCTTAAGAGCAGGCGGCCTATTGGAGACTATACAAGAAGGTAAGACGGGTATATTTTTCGACACTGCCACCACCCAATCTTTACAAGTGGCTCTCAATACGTTTGCTAAAACCACGTTTAACCCAAAAACATTACATGCCGCAGCTACGAAGTTTTCCACTAAGAGTTTTTGTACACAGTTTCCTGAAACCATCACAAAATTATATAATCAATATCAACATGACAAAGAATAATACTGTAGACATTCTGGGCATTAGAGTAAATAAGCTTACTATTGTAGAGGCAAACAACAGCATTGCAGAGTTGGTAAATAATCCTCCCAAGAAGCGTTCTGCCATCGTTGTAAAGCCGTATGTTGAATTTCTTACTGCCGCACAAAAAGACCCACTCATAAAAAATATCCTCAATACTTCAGACCTCTGTATTGCAGATGGAGTGTCTCTGCAGTGGGCTGCCAGCTTTCTCTATGGTGAACCCGGCCAAAAATTCTTAAAAGTACCACGTAGTGGTTTGCGATGGTTACAAAAGTCCGATTGGCGCAACCAGGTTTTACCAGAAAAAATGGCAGGTGTTACACAAACAAAGGCCCTACTTAAGCTTGCTGAAGAAAAGGGGTGGCGTATAGGTATTATTGGTGGCATCAACTCGCCAGAAGAAATTCACAGAGCTGTAGCAAAAAATTTTCCGAAACTAGCTTATCTCAAAACATGGAAAGGTTTTTTTGAGCCAGAAGAGATTGCCCAACACAAAGAAGCTGATGTAATTAAAGAGATTGTTGCTGCCAAACTCGATGTTTTATTTGTTGCTATGGGGTTTCCTCGTCAAGAACGGTTTATGTACCGTAATAGAGAACATAAATTAGCCAAAGTAATGATTGGTGAGGGAGGAACGTTTGACTATAGCGAAATGGGCGGACCTATAAGGCGTGCGCCAGTATGGATGCAAAAGAGTGGTACTGAGTGGTTTTGGCGGCTTATGCGTCAGCCCAAACGAATTGCGAGGCAAACTGCTATTCCAAAATTTGTTTGGCTAGTAAAAAAACAGTCGAAACATCAGTAAAAAACTGTTAAACATAAGTAATATTTGCTACAATAACGATAACCGCTTACGGTAAAGTTTGTAATTGGTATAAAAGAATAGGTTATGAAGCAAGTATGAATTTATCTGATAATTGTCAAAACTGTAGCTCTAGTGATCAAATTAGCATAGCCGGCAAAACGTTTTGTGCTAATTGTGGTACTGCTGCAGCTTCTGCTAGTGGTAATGAAGGAGTTGTAGGTGGTGCAGCACCTAGCCATTCGAGCAACAACCTTCAACCAAGCATTGGCATGGCGCCCAGTACCGATGTGTCAAGCTCTAGTCCTACCAGCACTGCCTCAACAAATGGAGATGACATTGTAAGTAGTCTAACAGCCAGCCTTTCTGGCAAACCAGCCGAACCTACAACTGCTACCACCAAATCACCAGATACAAATACTCCACCATCAACTAATAGCCAATCTACAACTCCTTGGGTAATGGATACTCCTGCTGCCACCACGCCACCGGCCACACCTCCTACTCCCACACCAGAACCCACTGCAGCACCAGTATCGTCCTCGATTAATAAATTTACTCCTTCAGCTAATATTACCGATTTACGCCCTGTTGCAAATAATCCTGCAAATACTTTGGTACCTCAGACTCCATCGGTAGCAGTACCACAAACTAGCAACCCAGCTGTTGATTCGATGACACAGTCTTCGTCAAACACACCAGACAATCTGCCAGACACACATACACAGAGTAGCGAACTTGCATCCCTCGATAGTAAAGATGAGCATGTATTCTCAGATGATCAGTTCAATCTATTGGCAAATTCAGACAATGAACGCCCAGCGGCAGTACAAGAGCTTTCTACAAAGCCGTCTACACCTCCAGTAGTTGTGCCTATGGATACAATTAGATCAGTAGCTACACCAACTCTTGCACCCACTCAAGTAACTACATTTACCGCATCACCACAAACCCCTTCACCACCTGCTCAAGCACCAGTGGCTCAACCTCTTACACAACCTGTACTTAACCCAGATAGTATTAATACAGTTGCTGCTTCGGCCTCTACAACTACACCAGGTGTAATTGAGCCACAGTCAAATACACTCACCGAGAACCCATCTACAGGTTTACCAGGAGTGCCAGATGAGCCAATGCCTGTTGCTAAGAAGAAATCTTCGCTTGGCAAAAAAAGTGCCAAAGCTGCCACAGTAACTCTTACCATGGCTGGTCTATTACTTCTTGGAGCCTATGTTTGGCAAGTTAATTATCCTAACTTAGCCCTCAAAGTCGCTAGCTCAAAAGCTGGTATAAATGCAAGTATGCCTGGCTACCTACCTAATGGTTGGCAGGTTTCAAATAATATCAGCTCTGGCCCTGGTACCATCTCTTATCAAATAGGGTCTGCAGACGGCAAAGCCTCAGCTACTGTTAATGAGAGTAAAACTGACTGGGATAGCCAAGCCTTAGCTGAAAACTATGTTAGTAATAAGTCTGATAAATATCTCTCACTGCAAGCTGCCGGACTAACTATTTACGTGTATGGTAATCAAGCTAGCTGGGTTAATAATGGCACCTGGTATCGAATTGAAGGTGATAATACCAACCTTAGCCAAGATCAACTTATTCGCATGGCTACCAGCTTATGAACGAAAAAAACTGGGACGAGTTAACAATGCGTATCGACGATATGTATACTATTGATGTTAGAGACAAATTTACAGAGCAGTTACCTGATAACCCAAAGTATAAGAGGGCTATTGAGCGAATAGAATTTGAGAAAGATAATATCAAGTACAGAATAGACAATATCGAAAGCCCAGCTATTCTCGATAAGAAAACCATTTATCACCACCGCGGGCCGGCTGACTATGTAGAGTATATATACGACAGCGAAGAAACAAGCAAAAAAATTGTTTTTTATCGACAAATGCCTGATGGATATTGGAACGAAATTTCACCAGAAGAAATGATGAGCGATTAGTTAGCCAATCTGGTATAATTGGCGTTATGAATAAAGTAAGAACTCGATTTGCACCCAGCCCAACTGGGCTATTACATATTGGTGGGGTGCGCACCGCACTATTTAACTATGTATTTGCCAAAGCAAATAATGGTGAATTTATTTTACGCCTTGAAGATACTGATAGAGAGCGTTTTGTTGCCGAAGGCGTAGAACAGATTATTAAGAGTCTTGACTGGATTGGTCTTCACCCAGATGAAGGTGTATGGTATGAAACCGAGCCAAAGCTCGGTGAAGTTGGTCCGTATATTCAATCAGAGCGGCTGCCACATTATGAAAAATATGCCATAGAGCTAGTGGAGAAGGGCTTAGCATACTATTCGGCTATTACGCCAGAGGCGTTCTCTTCACTGCGTGAAGAAGCAATTGCAGCCAAACGTCCGTTTGTATACAAGTACACTATGGAGCCCAAGACATCAGGTGACACTACAGGTTTGCCAATTCGGCTAAAAGTTAGTACAGGTAGCACTAAATGGCATGACGAAATTCGTGGTAGTTTTGAAACCAACAATAATCTGATTGACGACTTCATCATCATGAAAGCTGACGGCTACCCAACCTATAACTTCGCTAACGTAGTTGATGACCATTTAATGCAGATAAGTCATGTTATTAGAGGTGATGAGTTTCTCAGCAGTACGGCCAAGCACGTATTATTATATAAAGTGCTCGGCTGGAAAGAACCAAAGTTTGTACACTTGCCACCAATTCTAGGCCCAGATGGTAAAAAGAAGTTAAGTAAGCGAGATGGTGATGTGGATGTACTCGAATACGAATCCAAAGGATATCTCAAAGAAGCCCTAGTTAACTTTTTAGCACTTCTAGGCTGGAACGATGGCAGTGAGCAGGAAATTTTCAACCTTGATGAGCTAATTGCCAAGTTTGATTTGGGCCGATTGCAAAAGTCACCAGCCCGGTTTGATCTAGAACGACTCGACTGGATGAATGGGGAATACATTCGTAAACTTTCTATATCTGATCTAAGTGAAAAAGTACGACCATTTGTACCAGCCGAATGGTACGCCAACCAATCATATTTCGAAAAGGTACTAAATCTAGATAAAGACCGACTAAAGCGACTAGATGAAGCCAAGTTTGTAATGGAAATATTCTTTGAGACTCCAAAAGTAGATACAAAACTTCTTTGTAAAAAGGAATCACTTGCTGATATTAAGCTTTGGTTAGAAGAAACTGTAAACGTATTAGAAAATAATAGTTTTCAACATGATGCTTTAGAGAAAGATCTAAGAGATTTGGTTGAAAAACTTGGTATTAAGACAGGGCAATTATTTTCTGTTATTCGTATTAGCTTAACAGGTCGCGAGCAAGCACCTGGCTTATTCGATATACTCGCCACACTTGGTAAAGAAGAATCGCTAAAACGAATTACAAAAATAATTAGTTAGATATGAAATATAAAGCAGTGCTGCATGGTAGCTTTGGCAGACACTTCGAAGATATTCGATCGGCTGCTAATACCTTCAAAACTGCTGGCATAAAAATTGTGGCGCCAGACCCACTAGAGATTACTGCAATAAATGGAAGCTTTTTACTGCTAGAGCAAGAGGAGGGGTTAGACCCGCGTTTTGTAGAGCTAAGATATTTGCACAACTTACACAAGCTGGCACCCAATGGTTTTAGCTATTTTGTTAATCCTGGTGGCTACATTGGCCGTAGTGCAGCATTCGAACTTGGCATAGCACTTAGTCTAAACGTGCCATGTTATTTTAGCCACAAACCAAAAGACTTACCAGTCTATGTGCCGAACTCAAATATTATTAGTCCACAAAATCTAGCTGAAAGCATAGTAAGTAACGGGTTGCTTCCGCATGCAAGCTCGACCACTACTAAATCAAAACTTTACAAAATGATGCAAAAATTAGTCGGGCCAGGATCGGTGGTAGCTGCAGGTGGAATTATTGAATACCAAGCAAACTCTACGAGCCTACCCGAAATTCTTTTAGTTAAGACACACAAATGGGGTGGTAAATATTCGATAGTAGGTGGTAAAGTACGCCGAGGCGAGCGATTACATCAGACATTGGTACGAGAAATTAACGAAGAAACTGGTCTGAATGCTAATATAGGCCAGCATATTGCTACTTTCGACCAAATTAAGAACTCTGGTTATTACCAAGATTACGTACATCATATGTTTGTAGACTACGTTGCTCAGGTAAATTCTAAAAAAGTAAAATTAAATAATGAAGCCCAAGACTACATTTGGGCACCAGCAGAACAGGCTTTAGCAGAAATAAATATTGAACCAAATGCGAAGCATACTTTAGAGCTATATACTCAGCTTGCTACCATGTAATTCTCAAGTGAGGACTAATAATATTCATTAGACAACTAAGGTCACTCAAGTAAAAATTAGAATGGTGACTAAAAATAGTCTAAATTCTTCTTGTCCGCGCGAGGAATCGAATAAGCTTTTTAATCCCAGCTAAGTGTGCCGCCTGTTTGATACTCAGTAACACGAGTTTCGAAGAAGTTCTTTTCTTTAGAAAGGTCTACTGCTTCACTCATCCAGGGGAATGGATTCTTAACATTAAACTGCTTTGGCAGACCCACGGCGCTAAGGCGTCTATCTGCAATGTGCTCAATATATTGCTTAAATCCATCCGAATTCATCCCAAAAATACCTTTCGGAAACACCTGTTGAGCATAGCTATACTCTAATTTTGCCGCTTCTTTTACTAAATTAATAATTCGTTTCTGGAATTCATCATTCCATAGTTCTGGCTGTTCTTCCTTTATGGCATTTATCATATTAATACCAAAGTTAAGATGCTGAGATTCGTCGCGCATAATGTATTGAATCTGCTCGGCAGAACCAACTAGTTTATTTTGACGCTGAAACCCGAATATTACCGCAAAACTACTGTAAAAAAATATACCTTCTAGAATTAGCGAGAACACACAAAGATTTTCTAAAAATTTCTGATCGTTTTCGAATGTACCGGTATGAAAATTATCATCAAAAATACCTTCATTAAAGCCAAGAATAAAATTGGCCTTTGAATTATGAGCGGTATTTTCGCGGTACATATTAAATACCTCACCACCATCTATACCTAAGCTCTCCACAATATATTGATAGGCATGAGTATGAATGGCTTCTTCGAAAGCCTGACGAAGCAGATACATACGACATTCTGGGCTTGTAACATGCTTATAAAATGCCAGCACTAAGTTATTGGCAGCAATACTATCGGCAGTTGTAAAAAACCCAAGAGCAGTCTTAAATGCTAATCGTTCGTCATCAGAAAGGCGAGGGGACTTCCACAGTTCTATATCATCTTGCATAGCAATTTCTGTCGGTAGCCAGTGGTTGGCATTACCGGCTAGATAAGCGTCCCATGCAAAGCTATGTTTCATGGGGTGCAGTTGAATTACATCAGCATCTTCACCGTTAATAATACGGCGCTTATTTACGTCTGGTCTTACTTTGGTCATCTTAACTGGCATATTGTTTTCTCCTCTCGGGTGTGTATTATTTATTCTTGTTTTTGCGGCGCCATCTCAGCAACAGTAGCAAACTCGCGTTTGTGAGTAGACCCAAACTCGGCCGTATCTACTGTGGATTTTTCTACCTGACTAACTGCTAATGAGCGCAAGTAGTAGGTGGTCTTTAAGCCCATTTTCCATGCATACGTATAAATATCGCTTAGTTTTTTGCCGGATACTCCTTGTACAAAGATATTTAGACTTTGGCTTTGGTCTATCCATTTACCACGGTAGGCAGCAATTTTTACGAGCCACTCTGGGTCGATTTCGAATACTTCTTGATACTTGGCACGAATTTCTTGTGGAATTTCAGTTATTTTCTGAATAGATCCGTCGTGGAACTTGATTTTCTTTAACATTTCTTCGTTCCACATATTTAACTTCTTAAGATCTTCTATAAGATAGCTATTAATCACCGTAAAGTCACCACTCATATTCGACTTAACATAGAGGTTTTTATAAATAGGCTCAATGCATGGGTAACAGCCAGAAATATTACTTATAGATGCAGTTGGAGCAATAGCCATAGTGTTAGAATTGCGCATACCATATTTCTTTACATGGTCTCGTACAATTTTCCAGTTTAGCTTGCCACGGCGTTTTACATCAATTTTCTGGCCCCGCTCTTGTTCGAGAAGATCTAGAGTATCGACTGGTAATAGGCCTCTGTCCCACTTACTACCTTTGTAGCTCTTATATTTACCTTTTTCTTTGGCTAATTGGCTAGAGCCAAGAATTGCATAGTAGCTCACAAGCTCCATCGATTCATCGCCAAACGTAACAGCTTCTTCTGAATTGAATGGGATATTGAGCATAAAGAGAGCGTCGGCAAAACCCATTATGCCGAGCCCGACAGGGCGGTGTCGCATATTAGATGTTTCGCACTCTTTAGTTGTGTAATAGTTAATATCAATAACATTATCTAGCATACGCATTGCTGTTATTACAGTGTCTTCCATAAGTTTTTGATCGAGCTTACCTTCACTTATATGTCGACCAAGATTAACCGAGCCTAAATTACATACCGCTGTTTCTTCTTTGGAGTTATTTAGCGTGATTTCGGTACAAAGATTTGAATTATGAATAACTCCGACATGATCTTGTGGACTTCGTACATTACATGGATCTTTAAAAGTAACCCAAGGATGACCCGTCTCAAATAGCATTGTTAACATCTTACGCCATAACTGAGCAGCTGGTACACGACGAAACATTTCTACCTTACCCTCGTCGGCTAACTTTTCGTATTCTTCATATTTTTTCTCAAACTCCTTACCATAAAGATGGTGTAGCTCGGGTACATCATTAGGAGAAAATAGCGTCCATTCGGCATTGGCTTCGACTCTCTTCATAAATAAGTCGGGTATCCAGTTGGCAGTATTCATATCGTGAGTACGGCGACGTTCGTCACCAGTGTTTTTACGCAACTCTAAGAAATCTTCAATATCTAGATGCCAAGTCTCTAAATACACACAAGTAGCACCTTTGCGCTTACCAGAACGGCTAATAGCTACTGTTGTATCATTAGCAATCTTTAAGAAGGGAATTACACCTTGTGAAGGGATATTAACTTTCTTAATAAGCGACCCAGTAGCACGTATGTTTGTCCAGTCAGTTGCAATACCACCAGAGAATTTACTCATAAGTGCAGTGTCGAGATATACCTTAAAGATGTGTTTTAGATCGTCCTCTACAGTATTTAAGAAGCAAGAGCTAAGCTGTGCAAAAGTAGTACCTGAGTGAAAAAGAGTAGGAGTAGATGGTACATAACGCAGTGTTGAGAGCACATCATAAAACTTCTTGGCAGAGGCATCTTTTTCTGTTTTCTTCTCAAGAATAGAGAGACCCATAGCAATGCGCATCCAGAATATCTGCGGAGCTTCCAAACGAGTACCGCGACCTTCTATCTGCATAAAATATCTATCATAGAGCATATCGAGCCCCATATAGTCAAACTCGTGATCTCGCTTAGGTTCGATATAGTCGGCTAGGGCTTCAAGGTCGAACTCTAAGAGGTGTTTGTCTAGACGATTACCTTTGACATTGTCCTTAACAAAACTAACAAAGGTAGATTTGTAAGCCTCTTTTAGATTAGCCTCACTATCGTCACCGAGTACTTCACGATAAATTTTACGCAAAAGTAAACGCGCAGCCAAAGCAGAGTAGGCAGGGTCTTTTTCGATATTTGTTTTGGCTGCCATTATTAGCGCTTCTTGCAGCTCATCTACGGTAATGCCGTCGTATAGATTACTCTTGGCTAACTGAGCCAGTTCATCAATATCAATATCAGCTTCGAGCCCACTACTTGTTTCGACAAGATCGGTAATAAGCCGTGAGTAACTAAAGTTTTCAACGCTACCATCGGGCTGAGTAACTTTAAGTGCATTATGCTCGAGTTTTTCGGCACTACGTTCGGCTTCGAGCTCGCGCATGGCCTTATGTTCTTCTCGATAAAGAATATAACATCGCGCAGTCTTAAAGTAGTCTGCACGCATCAGCTCTTGCTCGACCAAGTCTTGAATGGTTTCAACTTCTGGTACAGCATCTTGGGTAAAGCTTTCTAGATGAGAAATAACATTATCTACTAGCAAGGTAATCTCGCCTGCAGGAATTTCTTGACCAACTGTTGTGTTGGCTTTAGATATAGCCAATTCGATCCGTTTACGATCAAAATCTACTACTTGTCCATTACGTTTTTTTATATTTGTAAAAGTCATTTACCCTCCCCAAAAGACTTATTAATTGTTGTGACTATCACTACATATAGCGCTTATGATAACTAATAGACACTATATATGGCTTTTTTTGCACCGTCAACCGTGCGATACAATACTATCTATAGCTAATAGTATATACGAACATAGTACGAAAACACAGTATCACGCGTGTAAATAGCAATAATATACCCCCTGTAGAACTCCGCCTCAAAAACAAAACTTATATATAATATTACGCCGAAGTTACGCGAACGTCTAGCATTGTTTTCTTTAGTAATTATTGTCTTATATATTTGCCAATAAAGTTATGCTTTTTACTATAATAGAACTATAATGTAGGTAGTTATGCAACAAGATACTGGTCAGTTTAATTTTCACTTTAGTGATATTAGTCTGCCATTGCGAATAGCAGCAGTGGCAATACTTTCTGTATTAGCTATTGTAGGCATAGGTAGCACAGCTAGATATGCAGCTACTCTGCCTAAAACAGAAACCAACACACAAGCCACCTCTAACACAAGTACCAACCAAAGCAGCACACCCACCAATGATCAGACCAATCCAAATATTGCCCAGCCCCAAGTAAATACCGGGGGAGGAGGTACAACGGCTCAGCGCTGTAATACTACACAACGTAACTCGTTTACTGCTCAATACAATTCTCAGGTGGCAGCCGAGAATACACGCCATCAAAATGTAATTAATTTCTTAAATTCTAGTGGCGCGTCAGCAGCCGCCATTGCTGCAGAAAATGCCACCCACGCAGCCAATCTTAGCTCTATTAACGCTCAGTATCAAAATAATTTACGTTCTATTAATTGCTAGTTGATAAGATTGTATAATGCTAAAATAAACATAAGTATTAAACAAGGAAGGTATTTATGGTTGCTAAGAAACGACAAGGGTCTGCATTACTAGTTGTGATAGCCGTAATAGCAGTACTTCTATTGGCTGTTGGCTTATTTTATGTGCTCAATAGAAAGAAAACCGCCACTGCACCCAACACAACAACATCTGCTTCTAGCACGGCAAGTTCTACAGGCTCTACAGTTACTACCAATGCAGTAACAATAAAAGATATGGCTTTTAGCCCCGATAACATTACTATTAAAGCAGGTTCTACTGTTACCTGGACAAATAATGACTCTACTGTTCATACAGTAACAGCTAACGACGGTAGCTTTGCGAGTGATAGCTTAGCTAACGGTAAATCGTATAGTCATACCTTTAATACCCCTGGCACCTACAAATATCGTTGCGTTATTCACCCAAGCATGACAGGAATTGTTACAGTCACACAATAAGCCCTAGAATTCGGCTTTTTGCGGCAATTGTAGCTCGATGCCCTCAGGCAATGATCCATCCGGATCGCTATCAATACATTTTTTCAGCTCAGAAGAAATCTTAGCTTCATCTATATCACGGCCAATAAATACAAGCTTGGTTTCTGGCCGAACGTTCTTCCAGTTTTCCCACACTATCTCAGGGCGCGCGCCTACCAGCTGAAAGATATATTTACGCATATGTCCCTTAGTACCAAAGTCAATAAAGCCTTTAGCCCGATATACATTAGCGGGAATTTTGCGGTTAATAAACTCTTGAAGCTTCATTGGGTCGAGTGGCTTTTGACTAGTCCAGCTGAAGGTAGAGTAGTGTTCGTGCAAGTGAGAATGATGCCTATGATCATGATCTGCCTTGTCTTTTTCTAACTGGCTACGGACTTTATATTGGTCTTGGTCGAGAATTAGACGTACATCAATTTTGCCGTTTTCTGATTCGAGTACTCGCGCTTTGGGGCTAAAAGAAGCTATCATGTCTCGAACCTCACCAAGCTGTTGTTTACTGGCCAAATCGACTTTATTAATAACCACAAAGTCGGTAAAAAGCAATTGGTCGCGCGCAATAGATGAATGGTCTTTGGCATTTGCTGTAAGATTGTGTGCATCTAAGACAGTTACAATGCCATCTAAGCGCACCCGTACACCTATTGTTTGTTTGAGTGTCATAGCTAGATCCCTCGGCTCAGCTAAGCCACTTGCTTCAATAATGATGTAGTCTATATTGCTGCCAGAGTACGTAAACTGATCAATAGCTTCTTGCAAATCGAGGGTCTGAAGACTACAGCAAATGCAGCCACTGGTAAGCTCAAGCTTCTTATCGGTTTTACTCTTAACTAGCTCACTGTCTATATTAATATCGCCAAAATCATTTACTACTACGCCAATATTCATGCCTTGATTATGATTTAGGATGTAATTTAGTAGGGTAGTTTTGCCTGCACCTAAAAACCCCTGAATAACAGTTATAGGAATCTTTTTATGCTCAATTAACGGTTTTGTGTCTTTCATAGGGTATAATTATATCAGATGAACATCAAACTTGAATTTATTGGTCGTAATCATGTTGCTGCAGATATCTGGCAACTTCACTTTAAAAAGCCGCGCGGGTTTATCTTTACGGCTGGCCAATATTTAGAAGTTACTGTTGACGATCCGAATCCTGACGAGAGAGGAAACCAACGCTGGTTTACCATTAGTGCCTCACCAACGCAGGCAGATATTATTATTACTACTCGTCTTGTAGAGCAACATTCTGAATTTAAAGATGACTTATTTGGCCTTAAGCCTGGTGATACTTTAGATGCAAAAGGCCCAATGGGTGATTTTGTTTTGCCAGCCAAATCCGCCAATATTTTATGGATTGCAGGGGGTATTGGTGTTACGCCATTTATATCGCAATTGCAATATTTATTCGATAGCAAAGAGTACAGCCGTAATATCGTATTGCTGCACGGTGTTCGCTCGCTCAACGAAGAGCCAGCAGCCGGACTTATTAAGCAATGTGAGGCAGTAATGCCCCATCTAAAGGTAGTGCAAGTTCTTTCAGAATCTAAACCACCAAATTGGCAGGGCCATACAGGCTATATAACTGCACCACTTATTCAAAAAGCTGTACCAGACTACATAGAGAGACAACTATTTGTTTCTGGCCCCGAGCCAATGGTAGATAGCATGAAAGAAATTTTGTTAAAGATTAACGTGCCAGAAAAAAACATCCACCAAGACTGGTTCCCTGGCTACAAAGAGAAGTACTAGGCGCTATCAAGCTTATGCTATAATTATTGTGTGGAAAATTCCCCGGTAACTACTGTAAACAAACCCACCAAACAAAGCTACGACAGAAGCTTACAAACCTTTGTGCTTTCAGCCACAACACTTAGTTTGGCCGCTACAATTGTGTTTTTTGCTGTGGTGGCTGTTTTGAATATTGATATTACTAACAGAATACCCATTGCCTACACAGTAATTCCAATTGCATTGCTTGGGGTAATATATAACTTCTTTCTCTGGCCCAAAATAGAGGGTAGATATCCTTTTGGCAGCACATATATTTCGCTGAGTTTTGTGGCTATATGTTTAATTATTGGCGTATTGCTAAGTGGTGGGCTAGCCTCTATGTATTTTCCGGTTCTGGTTATCTTAGTAATGGCAAGCTGTATTCTTGGAGCTCGTGCCTGCTTAATAAGTAGTAGTGCGTTGGCATTTTTTGTCGTTGCGGCAATTATTCTCAATGTAATAAATACAAACAAGCTCAACCTATTCTTGCCAGAGATATTTTACTCACTTATTGCTATTATCTTTGGCTTGCTGGTAGCCAGGGCAATCGATCATTACGTAGAGACCTCACACCTAGCAACTACCATTACCAATCAACTCGATAGCACCCAACTAAGCGAGCGACTTATGCTAGCTGCAATTGCCGACCCAGTAATTGGGGTTAATAAAAAGCTCGAAATTATTTTGTTTAATTCTGCTGCAGAAGATTTGACGAATTGGAGCACCAAAGATGCTCAGAATACATTATTTAGCAATGTAATTAAGTTGCTAGATACAAACGATAATCAAACCACCAAGGCCAATAATCCATTCTTAAAGGTATTTAGTACTGGCGAACAACTTACCACCGATGAGTTTCATATTCTTACCCACAATAATGCCAAAATAAGTTTTTCTATCTCAGTGGCACCAACATTTGATATGCAAAATGAGATAAATGGCGCTATAGCGGTGTTTCATGATATCTCCGAGCAAAAAGCTCTTCAGAGGCAACGAAATGAGTTTGTGTCTACTGCTAGCCACGAAATGCGCACGCCAGTTGCAGCTATTGAGGGGTACCTTTCTATGGCAACGAATCCGAATTTAGCTACTGTAGATGATAGGGCCAAAAACTTTCTAGAGAAGGCTCGCAACTCTGCATTACACCTAGGTAAACTGTTTCAAGATTTACTCTCTGTTACAAAGATAGAAGACCAGAGGCTAAATGACCAACGTCAGGTCTTTAACATGACCGACTTAGTTAGTCAGGTTGCTTCAGAAATGGAAATAGCCGCCAAGAAGAAGGGTCTGAGTTTTTATAGCCATATTGGTAGCGAGGGAGCAGGTAGTGGTACCGAGCTAGTAGTAGCGCCTCAGTTTAAAGTAAATGCCGACCCAGACAGAGTACGAGAGATTATTACTAACTTAGTAAGCAATTCTATTAAGTATACGCAAAATGGTAGTGTAGACCTTACACTGACTGGTGATAGAAATAATGTAAAAGTAAGTGTGAGAGATACTGGCATTGGTATTCCCGCTGAAGAGCAAAAACACATGTTTGAAAAATTTTATCGAGTAAATAATTCTATGACCCGCGAAGTAGGAGGGACAGGGCTAGGTCTTTATATAGCCCGTACGCTTGTAGAACTGTATGGTGGGAGAATCTGGGTAGATTCAGCACCCGGCAAAGGCTCGACATTTACCTTTACCTTACCGCTAGTCAAAAGCTAAACATAAGTGGTACAATAAAGCCAAAGTAGATAAGGAGAATATACGTATGTCAAAAATATTAATTGTAGAAGATGATGTCAGCTTGCGAGATGTCTACTCGGCTCGCTTAGAGGCTGAAGGGTATCAAATTGCTGTTGCTGCGAATGGCGAGGAGGCCTTAGCAACCGCAGTAAAAGAGCGTCCCGACCTTATTTTGCTCGATGTTATGATGCCTAAAATATCTGGTTTTGATGTACTCGATATCGTACGTACTACACCAGAAATTGCTCATACCAGAGTAATAATGATGACTGCATTGTCGGCACCAGAAGACAAAGAGCGTGGTGAAAAGCTAGGTGTAGACAAATATTTGGTAAAATCTCAGGTTACTCTCGAGGAAATGGTAGATGCTATTAAGCAAGTACTAGCTTCGGCAGCACCTGCCACTACAGGTAATGAGCAAGTACTAGGTAGTGGTGGCCAACGTAGTGAAGCTCCTGCAGCAGATAATTCACCAGCTCCAACAGCTCCAACGGCTACGTCAGCTCAACAAGCTGGAGATAAGCCAAGCGAACCACCAACTCCACAAACCACCGAAGACAACACTCCACCTCCAACAGCTCCTGCTCAATAATATATTTGAGCAAATCGTATCTGTCAGCTATAATAGGGTGATATGAAAAACAGAGTATTAGTTGCTGATCTAAAAAAACATGCCGGAAAAACCGCTAGTGTTTCTGGCTGGCTGTATAAGCGTCGTTTACTGGGCGGATTAAATTTTTTAGTTCTACGAGATAGAACCGGATTGGTTCAGATATTACTTGAAGACGAAAAGGAACTAAAAAAGCTTGATGGCCTGCAGCTTGGTACTGTCTTAACCGTAACTGGAGAAGTATTGGCCGACGACAGAGCACCTGGTGGTGTAGAAATTCACGACCCACAGCTCGAAATCTTAAGTACAGTAAAAGATGTAATGCCAATAGAAATTGACAAGCCTATTAGCCACAAACCAGAGCACCATACTACATTATTCGAAAATCGTACTATCGGGCTGCGCAACACTAGCGAACAGCTTATTTTTAAAATTCAGGCCGCTATAGAACGTTATATTCGAGAATATTTTGAAAGCTACGATTTTGTACAAATTCATACTCCAAAGTTATTAGCCGAACCTACCGAGGGTGGCGCAGAAGTATTTAAGATGGATTATTTTGGTAAAACCGCCACATTGGCCCAAAGCCCACAGTTTTACAAACAGATGATGGTAGGGGTATATGAGAGAGTATATGAGATTGGTCCGGTATATCGTGCCGAGCCAAGCACAACCACACGACATATGAGCGAGTACATAAGTGTAGATGGCGAGATGGGATTTATTACAGAGCTAAAAGAAGTCTGTGATTTTCTAGGTGGCATGATTAACTTTGTGTGTGAAAAAGTTTGGAGCGAACATAAGGGCGAGCTAGAAAAACTACAGGCCAAACCAGTAAAACTAACAAAAGAAATTCCAGAAATCACCTTAAGTGAATTGCACGAGCAATACTTTAAAGCCACCAACGAAGATACCCGCCACGAAAAAGACCCAACCCCTGCAGAAGAACGTTTTGCTAGTGAATATGCACTAAAGAAATGGGGTAGCGAAGCTGTATATATAACAGAATTTCCGGCATCAGAAATGAAGTTTTATCACCGTAAAAATGCCCAAAACAGCCATGTTGCCGACCGTGCAGACTTAATTTTTAGGGGTGTAGAGATAACTACACTTTCTATGCGAGAAAACAATTATGAAACCTTATTAACTCAGCTAGAGGAAATCGGTGGAGACCCAAAACACCCAGGCTTTAAACATTACTTGCAAGCCTTCCAGTATGGCATGCCTTCGCACGGTGGGTTTGGTCTGGGCCTAGAGCGACTTACGCAAAAAATTATCGGTCTCGAAAACGTTAAAGAGGCTACCTTATTCCCGCGCGATATGCAGCGCTTGGCACCATAGGGGCACATAGTGGAGGGTTCGACATATACTGTTCAACTCGATAACTTTGCAGGTCCACTCGACCTGCTTCTACAGCTAATCGAGCGTAACAAGCTAGATATTTGCGATATATCGCTTGCCACGGTTACTAATGATTATCTAGAGAGTATACAAAATATCGAGCTCGACCCAGCACAAGCTAATTGGTTTTTGGATATAGCTAGTAGACTTATTTTGTATAAGAGTCGAGCCTTGCTACCAAATAAAGACCAGGACACTCAAGAACCCCTCGAAGACCTCACAGAACAGTTACAAGAACTCTCTGCTATTAGAAATACAATGAAGCAAGTAGTAGAGGCTGCTCGGCCATCATTTCAGTTTGCCAAAAAGCCGTCTACACCAATAAACCCAACAGTGTTTACAAATTTAGATTTTTCTAGCTTTGCTGAATTTTATCCGGCAAAACAAACACAGCCACAGCCCACCACTAAACCATTCAAGCTAAAACGTCAAAACCCAATTTACCTTCGCAAAAAACTTCAATCTATGTGGCAATCTAGCCAACAATTAGACATTAGCAAATTACACACCTACTGCGATTCGCATTACGAAACAGTTGTCTGTTTTCTGTTAGCCCTCGAGATGCTAAAAGACAACAAAGCTAAAATAGTCGATAACAACACCTCGGTAATGGTAAAGCTAATATGAAAATAACCACTCAACAATTACATAGCCTATTGCTGATTAATTCGAATGGCCTAGAAAAGACAGAAGTGCAAAACTTACTGGGCACTTCAGCTGCAGAGTTAGAAAATAGTATTGCAGAACTGTCTACCTACCTGAGTAAGAGTGGGGTGGTATTACTGCAAACAGATTCGAGCTTGCAATTAGCCGCACAGACCAGTATTTTGCCAACCGATATTCAAAAAGAGCTACAAAGCGAACAACTGAGTGCTGCTCTGCTTGAAGTACTGACTATTGTTGCCTACCACCAGCCCATATCTCAATTAGAAATAGAAACTATGCGTGGTATTGGCAGCGAGCAGACACTTAGAGGGTTGATAGAACGAAACCTTATTACAACTAAAGCTAAAAAGGTAGACGGTATATCAATACCTCATTACATTACTACACAAGCATTTCTGGCTCATCTTGGTATTACTACACTTCAAGAGTTGCCACCACTCTCAATAAAGAAGGCAAGCAATGCGACTCAATAAAAGACTTGTAGAACTGGGTCTGGCGGTGTCCCGACGTAAAGCCGATGAAGCCATTGCGGCAGGAGAGGTGCGAGTAAATGGACAATTAGCTGGTCTTGGCACTCCTGTCTCCGAAGACGATACCGTTCAACTTCGTGGAAAGTCAGGAATAGCCCAAAAGCCAATCTATGTAGCATTTAATAAGCCTGTTGGTTATGTTTGTTCGCATACGGCACAAGGCAATAGCAAAACTATCTTTGTGCTACTACCAAAAACATTTGCTCATCTTAAGATTGCTGGCCGTCTGGACGAAGATAGTTCTGGGCTAGTAATACTTAGCTCTGATGGTAATTTTATCCATTCTCTCTCACATCCATCGAGTCGGAAAGAAAAGGAGTACATTGTTGGCTTAGACAGGACTTTATTAAGTGTTGATCTTAAACGACTAAAGGCAGGTATTAAAATAGACGGCGAGATACGCACATTTCAAAAGATATCCCAATTGAATCCTACTACACTTCGAGTAATCCTTACTGAGGGAAGAAATCGACAGATTCGGCGAATGTTTGAAAATCTAGCTTACAACGTAATGCATTTACAACGCATACGAGTTGGCAACTACCAGCTTGGCACCCTTGCTAACGGAAAACATGCGGTTATCCAACCAAGTGAGGTAATGTAAATGAATGCTATTACTAATAGTTTGCTAGCCCTAGGCCTAATATTACAGTCGTTGTTAGGTACACAAGGGGTTGGCGGTAAACTCAGTACAAAACTACATTCGCTTATTCAAACACCATTACCTAAAGTACAAAAAGTAACTTACCAATCATCTCCCAAGACAGTTATTGCTACAAAAAAGCCAGGTAGCACTGACTATATTAGCAGTGCATCTGCTGCCGAAATATATGATGTTAGTAGTGGTAGAGTATTGTATGGCAAAAATACTACCGACAAGTTGCCTATGGCATCACTTACCAAGATAACAACTGTACTAACACTTTTGCAGAACCATCATAACCTCGACGAAATCATAACCATTCCAGATAATCTACCTCCCTTACAGGCAGCTGACCAAAAAATAGGTATTACCCCTGGAGAACAATTTACTTTGCGCGACCTACTAAAGGCAACTCTTATCTATTCGGCCAATGATGCAGCCAATGCATTGGCAATTTGGGATGCAGGGTCGATAGATAATTTTGCCGAAAAAATGAATACACAAGCAAGCAAGTGGGAGCTTAAAAACAGTCAATATAAGAACCCAACAGGGCTCGATGCCGAAGGCCATTATTCAACTACTGAAGATTTAGTTACACTAAGCAGCATACTTTTGAAGAGCCCCCAAGTACGCGAAATTGTAAATACTCCCAAAACCAGCATTACTTCACAGGCTGGCAAAACTTACACACTGACCACTACCAATAAAGATTTAGCCCTGCCAACTATCTATGGTATTAAGACCGGCCAGACAGATCTCGCCGGTGAGTGTCTAATACTACTAGGACGAAATAAAGCCGGGCACGAAATTATTACAGTAGTATTACACAGCCCAAACCGTTTCCTTGAGAGCCAAAATATGGTAAACTATGCGTTCAATAGTTATATCTGGCAATAATTTAGTATGAGCACAAAATTACCCCAAGTATTGTTAGTTGGCTTGCCCAATAGCGGTAAGAGCACACTCTTTAATAGACTAACCCATTCGAGTGCAGCGATTACATCTAAGCAACCAAATACTACGCGTGACACCAATAAAGGTACGGCGCGCTTTGGCGAACGTGCATTCTTGGTTGTAGATAGTGCTGGTTTTACCAAACCAAATGAGCCAATTATTGCTGAGGCAATGCAATTACTAACTGATGAGCTTACCAAGAGCCAGGCAGTAATTTTTCTCGTTGATGGTACAACATCGCTTACTCAAAAAGACAGAGAGCTAGCCAAGCAGCTCCACAAGAGCGGATTACCTATATTTTTTGCCATAAATAAGTCAGATAGAACAAAGCTATTACAGCCAAGTGGCGAGTTTAGTAAGCTTGGTTTTAATAATACCTATGCCATCGCTGCTTTGGACGGCCGTAGTATTGATGAGCTAATAACTGATGTACTAAAGGTGATACCGGTAGCCAAACCAACCAAAGTATCACAACCTATTCGTGTCGCATTGCTTGGTCGGCCAAATGTGGGCAAATCTAGTCTTCTTAATGCACTTGCTGGAGAAAAATTAGCCATAGAAAGTGATATTGCACATACCACTCGTGATACCAATCGATTTTCGCTTAACTTCTATGGTAAATCAATAGAGGTAATTGACACCGCAGGGTTACGTCGGCCGGGTAAGATTGGTCGAAAAGGAGTAGGTAGTGAGATAGAGTTTTATTCTTCGCTGCGTACCAAGAAAGCTATAGAGTCGGCCGATATTTGCTTGGCTCTGGTAGATGGTAGCGAGCCTCTAACAGCCCAAGATCAACGAATTCTTGGCCTCCTTAAGGATGAGCATAAGGCGTGTATTGTAGTAGTTACCAAATGGGACAATATAGATGACAAAGATAGTAATACTATGGCCGAGTATACTCAGATATTACATGCCAAACTTCAGTATATTTATTGGGCGCCGCTAATCTTTACTAGTGCCAAGACAGGGCAAAACCTAGAAGATCTAAAAAAGCTAATTGTAGAAGTATATACTCGCCTAGACTTCTCTCTGTCTACTGCCAAATTAAATAGATTTATTGAAGACGCCAATGCCATTAACCCTCCTAGTGCAGTCAAAACCCGCCGACCAAAAGTTAATTACGCTACTCAGACCGGCACACGACCACCAAAGTTTACTATTTTTTGTACACACCCTAGTCAAATGCACTGGAGCTACACTCGGTTTCTACAAAATCGGTTACGTCAAAATTACGAACTCTCTGGTGTGCCAATTATTATCGAGTATCGCTCAAAATATTCTGAAGAGAACCGACGTAATTAGTAAGGATGCTTTATACTAATAATATGAATCCTGTTAGAAAACAAATAAACATAATTACTCTCACCTGTATGAAGGAATTTCTAACGAGATGAAACTAATTGTCGGCCTCGGTAACCCTGGCAGGGAATATGAAAATACTCGCCATAACATTGGCTTTATGGTGCTTGATACACTAGCCGAAATGTGGGGTGTTAACTTTGAGTCTAACAAAAAACTAAAGAGTGAGGTACTCGCTACTATGTACGATGGCGAGACTATTCTATTAGCCAAGCCTCAAACATTTATGAACCTAAGTGGTGTGGCTGTGCAAAAAATAGCACAGTTTTATAAGTTACAACCAGAAGATATATGGGTAGTGAGCGATGATATCGATCTCGATCAAGGAGTGGTTAGGGTTAGAACCGGCGGAGGCAGCGGAGGTCATAATGGTTTACAGAATATTATTGATAGCGTAGGGGCAAATTTTGTACGTATTCGTGTTGGAGTAGGGAGCAACCGTGCAGAGAATATTCCTTCAGAAGCATATGTCCTACAACCATTCTCTCAGCAACAAACAAAAGAATTGCCAGATATAATTAAAACTACCGTTACAATAATTACACAAGCCCTCACAAATAAAACCATTCCACAACGTTAGCGACCAGCAATTTGTATACTTTACAAATTACATTAATTGTGATACTATAACTTTGTTCGATTTGTACCAACCCGGAGAGGAATAGAGATGAGTCAGCAGCCCTCAGGCACTACACCCACTACGACCGACCCAGAGCTAGAGATTCTTCTCGTCGAAGATAATCTCATGGATTTGCAAGGCAGAGTTGTTACCGAGCAAAACAATCTCTACGCCGCTCAAAAGCTGCGTGATAAAAGTGACCCAGGGTCAGCCGCCGAAGAGGCTGCCGAAGCCGAGATTGACCAGATCTGCTCGAATATTGACACCTACAACGAAGAGATTGAGCGGCTCGAAGCCGAGCGACGTAAACTGCAGCTTCAGATTAGCGACCGATTGAGAGGTAGATAATAGGTACACTTAACTTTTACCGCCGTACACAACAGTATGTACGGCTTTTTACTTGTTTATTTTTTCTGTTATGCTAGATACTAACTAGTTTTGCACCTTGGAGGAACATGGAGACACCAACCGATCAATCGTATTTTAACAAGCTTACTCTTCAGAGATTGAGACTTATCGAAATTGTTGCTTGTAACAATTATTTGGAAAGAATACATACCATTAACGCTATAGCGCAAGATCATGGTGTAGACACTGCCAAAACAAAATACGGGCTAAAGAAGCTCTGTGAGCATCTATTAAGTCTCATTGATCATAAAATGGTAGTATTCTATGAAATTATCGCAGGACAAGAGCTAAATGAAAGTGTGATACCGCTATGAGTACACTAGCTGAGATGCAAGCGTTTTTTAACCAAGGTATGCTCGATTTACGCAAACTAGACCACAAGCCTGCAGAACATGTGATGGTAGAAATGGCCGAACGCTATGGCATACCAGGTATCACTAGGGGTGAGTCTAGTAGTGATTTTCGTTTTCGTCTGAGTAAGTTTATAGAGAGTGAGCTAGAAGAGCTTAACAAAGTAATTCGAAGTAAATAACTAGCTTTCTTTAGGCCGAGAATATCTCGGCTTTTTTATTACAAAACAGCAGATGTATATAAAAACCAAAGTTTATTCCGCTCCATGCTAGCATGCCCCCAAAAAGTTCGTTATATTAAAAGCAGACCTGCCGTACGAATCGAACAGATCTGCTTGTAACACCCTTTAACACCCCCTAAACTGGTTTTATCGGTCTCATAAATCATTCATAGACCGTGGCGTTAAAGGGAATAGTCTGCTAGTGAGAAATCTAAAAGGAGGGTGAGTTTTAGATCTTAGCCTCAGCTAGCAGACTATTCCCTTTGACAAAGTGCAAGGAATATTGAACTTTCAATTTACGCGTGTATTGTATCACGCCTATGCTTATTTGTCAAGTATTTTACTTGATAATATTTTCTATTGATTTCAAAGCGCTTATTGTTATAAGGAGTAGCTAGAAATATGAATATACAACACATAAAATATAAAAGCAAGTATTATCCCGAACTTTTACGAGATATTAGCTCACCACCCAAAGAACTCTATTGTTTGGGTACTGTTCCAGACCTGCCTATGGTAGCTATCGTTGGGTCTAGGCGACCTACAGAGTATGGACGCAAAGTTACATACAGAATAGCTTCTGATCTCGCCAGAGCTGGCATCTGTCTAGTGAGTGGTCTGGCCTACGGAATAGATGCAATTGCACATCAAGCCGCCCTAGATGTTGGTGGCAAAGTTGTGGCAATACTTGGTACACCGCTCGACACAATTTACCCTGCCGCCAATAGAAGCCTGGCGAAGTCTATACTAACAGGTGGTGGAGCAATACTTAGCGAGTATGCAGTAGGTACAAATACCCAACGCTTTAATTTTCCGGCCCGAAACCGTATTATTGCCGGTCTTAGCTTAGCTGTAGTGGTTACCGAGGCCGATGCCAGTAGTGGTAGCTTAATTACTGCAAATTTTGCTATAGCCAATAACAGATTGGTAATGGCCGTGCCTGGCAATATTGATAGCCTCCGCAGTGCCGGCCCTAACAATTTATTAAAGACCGGGGCCAAGCCAGTTTGCGATGCAGTAGATATTCTTGCCGAGCTCGAGTTGGTGTCGCCCAATCTTGCCCCAAAAACTATTAAGGCAGATAGTAAAGAAGAGGCGACAATATTAGAACTACTGAATGACGGAGTAAACACCACTCACGATCTTATTGAGAAGAGTAATATTAATGCTCAGCAGATTGCATCTATCTTAAGTCTTATGGAAATCACCGGCAAAATACGCAACATGGGTGCAGGGCAGTGGATAGTGCGGTAATTATTTACAAATTTACAAAAAAATAGTAGTATAGCTCTGATCTTTCGACTTCCGAAGAAAGAAGGACCATGACAGATAAGTCGCAGGGTTTTAGCGAGCTTCTTAATACGTCCCTCGCAGAAGAGGCTGCCAAAAGTAAAGAAGAAGAAATGGCTAGGCAGGGCCAAATTTGGCTGGACCGTGTTAATGTTATTGCTTCTTGGTTGAGATTAGTCTTTAACGACGATAGCTTTGTGTTACTTGGCTACAAATTAAAAAATACACCTAGAAAAAATCATTTTATTCTCACAGTCTATGTAAGAGTTGGTAATCTAGTGTATGGCTTAGAAAACCACCACTACCGTAACCGATCTACTTGTTTTTTTGGAATCTGTGTTCTTATTAGAGGAAAAAGTGGTATTAAAACTGAGTTACGCAGACTCAATATGCTTTACCAAGAGAATAAGTCGTTCCACCGTCTAGAATTTCAGATTATGGCAGACCCTGTACTAGATAGATTTATGGAAGGCCCAGACTCCGAGCGAATGCGAGTTAGTATTCTAGAAGAAATCGTTGCTGCGACAGTAAATGTAATTAAGCGCAGACCAGAACAAAATCAGCCAGAGACATGCCAAGCAATCTTAGATAGTTTACCGAAACATAAACACGTTAATCTTTTTTATACCGAAACGGGTTTGAGTGTTGATAATGTTACTAAACAATTACCCCAAAATTTACAAGAATATCTTGCAAGTGTACCTGAGTATATTCTCAATAGGTCGATTGCAGAATTGGTCCCAGTACCTAAAGTTGATGCTGCAGTAAATACAAGAAATAGAGATTTGGCATACCTAGAGCAAGCCGGAATAAGTACCGTAAGAGACGTATTACAGCTAAATTATACTCAACTGTATCACAAGGGGAATAATCGATGGTGGACAACGGGTGCGGTGGTTAAGGCGCTGAGCGAATTAGACCTCGAACTAATACCACCGCCAGGACGTGAATACCTACCTAGTGGAGTACCTAAAACAGTATCAATGCTTTTAGATAATAGTGGGCTAAAATATACTGAACGACCACGTAATTGTCTCAGTAGAGCACAAATTGTTACCACCCAACAACTACTACTAAAGACAGAGAAAGATTTGCTCGCACTTACCAACTTTGGCAAAAAATCTTTAGAGGTAGTTGTTACTGTACTTGCACAACACAATCTCAAACTAGCAAGTGAGTAAAAGCCCTTAGCCTCATCGAAAGATGAGGTTTTTTATTTACAAATTTACAAAAAAATAGTATTATAGCCCTGATCTATCCAGGTAGTGAAAGAAGGGTAAATCATGAACCTTCGCAAACTTAGTGTACAAATACTATTTTGCACTTTTATTTTAGTTGCTGGTTGTAGCCGATCAAATTCATCGATCTCGGTGGTTTTGACAAGAGAAGGCAGCCTTGCCGAGCAAAACTATAAGATAAAACTAGCTAGTGGCGAAACTAACTACAGGCTTTCAATTGTTGTAAATCAAGGGTCTTCTAGCTGTGGCACTTGTGTAGTAAGTGTAGGGATAGTTCAGTTAGGTGAAAACCCACAAGTTATTCAAACTGGTGACTCTGTTACGATTACTGGAAGTGGATCTTCATATCAAAAAGAAAAGGTTCTAGATGTACTACTAGGCCCAGGAGAATACGTGTTAATGATAGATGGTAAACCAACACCAAGTAGAATTACTGTTATGAGTTGAATTACACCTCATCGCAAGATGAGGTTTTTTTTATACAAAATTTGACAAAACATTTAATACTCATATATAGTGCAGAACTTGTGAGCAAGTAAAAAAACTTGCACTAACACTCATTAAGCGTTAGCATAATCAAACATATGGCAAAGAATTTATTAATAGTAGAAAGCCCAGCAAAGGCTAAAACCATAGAGAAGTACTTGGGTAGTGATTACCAGGTACTATCGAGCTATGGGCATATTCGCGATCTGCCCAAGAGCGGTATGGCAATAGATGTAGAACATAAGTTTGAGCCCGACTATATTATTCCAGACGATAAAACCAAAACTGTTAACGAGCTAAAGCGTGCTGCCAAGGGCAAAACCGTTTGGCTCGCCACCGATGAAGACCGCGAAGGAGAAGCTATTAGCTGGCACTTGTGCGAGGCTCTAAAACTAGACCCCAAGACTACAAAGCGCATTGTGTTTCACGAAATTACCGAAGGAGCTATAAAAGACGCTGTGGCTAACCCACGCCATATAGATATTAACCTTGTTAATGCTCAGCAAGCTCGTAGAGTACTTGATAGACTTGTGGGGTACGAGCTCAGCCCAGTTATATGGAAGAAGATTGGGCCAGGCCTAAGTGCCGGGCGTGTACAGTCTGTAGCGGTACGCTTAATTGTCGAGCGAGAACGAGAGATTGAAAGCTTCGAAGGGAAGGTAAGTTATAAAGTTACTGGCCAGTTTCATGGCTCTAGTAAAGATTTGTTTGAGGCCGAGCTAAACAAAAAACTTACTGATGAGAAAACCGCCGAGAAGTTTTTAGATTCGTTAACAAAGGCGAGTTACACTCTAAGCGCAATTACTCAAAAGCCCGGCAAACGCAGCCCTGGTGCGCCATTTACTACCTCTACCTTACAGCAAGCTGCCAGTAACAGACTTGGATATAGCGTACGCCAGACTATGGTGTTGGCCCAAAAACTCTATGAGGCTGGACACATTACCTACATGCGTACCGACTCACTCAACCTCTCAAAAACTGCAATAGACCAGGCTAGCAAAGTAATAACATCGGAGTATGGCGATAAATACCTTAAGACTAGAGTATACAAAACAAAGTCGGCGGGTGCACAAGAGGCACATGAGGCTATTCGTCCTACCAACTTTGCTACCGAAGCTGCCGGGGCCGATGATAAACAAAAACGACTCTATAAGCTTATTCGTGCCAGAGCTTTGGCTAGCCAGATGTCAGAGGCGTTAGTCGAAAAGACAGAGCTAAAAATTGCAATTTCTACTGATAAAGAACATTATTTTGTCGCTAAAGGCGAAGTTGTTACCTTTGATGGGTTCTTAAAGGTTTGGGGTAAAGGGGCAGAAGACAAAATTTTACCAGCCCTTAAAGAAGGTGAAAGTCTTACCTCACAAGAAATTAGTGCCCGTCCTGTACACGAAAAACCACCAGCTCGTTACACCGAAGCTAGTCTAGTAAAAAAACTCGAAGCAGAAGGAATTGGCCGACCATCTACATACGCACCAACTATTTCAACTATTCAGGCACGTGGCTATGTAGAAAAGGGTAATGTAGAGGGTCAGCAACGAACAATTACTGTCTTTACACTCAAAAGCGGTAAAGTTAGTAAGGCAGAAGAACAGGAAACCTTCGGTGAGATTAAGAACAAACTTATTCCTACCGACACTGGCAGAGTGGTTTCTGACTTTCTTGTTAAATACTTTAGTAATGTAGTAGATTATGGCTTTACCGCCGAAGTTGAGGCCGAATTTGATAAAATTGCCGATGGTAAAGAACAGTGGAACAGAATGATAGCTGACTTTTATGGTCCGTTTCACAAACTTGTCGAAAAAAGTGACGATATTAGTCGCCAGGATGCCAACCAGGGTAGAGAACTTGGTAAAGACCCTAAGAGTGGCAAGCCGGTAATAGCTAGACTTGGTAGGTTTGGCGCAATGATTCAAATAGGGCAAGCAGAAGACGAAGAAAAACCAAAGTTTGCACCGATGCCTGCAGGAAAAACCTTAGCCAATGTTACTCTCGAAGAAGCACTGGAGATGTTTAAGTTACCTCGTATAGTGGGCACAACTGCAGATGGAGAAGAGATAACAAGCAATATTGGTCGGTTTGGCCCGTATGTAAAGTTTGGTTCTACATATGTTTCTATTAAAGGTGATGACCCTTTTACTATTAGTGAGAAGGTTGCACGCGAGCTGATTGCTGCCAAAATTAAAGCCGACAAAGAAAAGGTAATTGCTGAGTTTGATGATGGTATTTCAGTACTGAATGGTCGGTTTGGCCCCTACATTACTGATGGCACCACAAATGCCAAGATTCCCAAAGACCAAGATCCAAAAAAAGTTACCGAGAAACTTGCCAAACAGCTCTTGCAAGAACGCAAAAAATCTCCTAAAAAGCGTTGATTTAATCATACTTAGATGATATAATCATAATCAAGTTCGGTGCAATCACCCCGAGAAAGTGGGTGATTCGCCTTTTAGAAAAGCGATAATATTAGAAAGTGAGAAGAGAACAGATGAGTTCAGCCAAAAATACAATTACCAAGGCACAGCTAGATAAGTTAATTGCTGAAAGCCTCGAATTGTTAAAGAAAGATCGAGACCGAGAAATTTTGCTTCGTCGTTATGGTATTGCAACTGGTAAGACCCAAACTCTCGAGCAAATTGGCCAAGATCTTGGTATTACCCGAGAACGTGTACGACAAATAGAAAAGGCAGCCATGATAAAAATTCGTGAGCAATTTAATCACGATCATCAGCTAAATGATGTTTTGGTAGCTATTACCGACCAAAAAGGCGGAATTATTGGTTTTGCATCTCTGGTTAGCGAAGCTGGTGCTGATGGCTCAGTTAAGCCTCATCTAAGTTTTTTAGTAAAACTCAACCCACGTTTTACTTTCCTCGATAAGAACGATCGTCACGGAGATGTGCTCTTTCTTACCGAAGCATATAAAGAAAATGATGTTCTCAAATTGCACGATGAGCTTATTGCTACCACTAAAAGTCTCGGTAAACCAGTAAAATTCGACAAAATTGCCAGCGTTATTCCTGGTAACCACAAAAAAGAAGCACTAATGGAGTTAGCAACTGTCTCTAATGAAATGGCAAATTTAGAAAGTATCTGGGGACTAAGTGTTTGGCCAGAAGTAAACCCAAAGAGTATTCGCGACAAAATCTACCTCATTCTAAAAAAGGGTGGTCGCCCAATGCACTTTACCGAGATTGCTACACGTATTACCGACTTACCCGCTAACCCTAAAAAAGTTACTACCCAAGCTGTACACAACGAACTTATTAAAGATGATAGATTTGTTTTAATTGGTCGTGGTATTTATGCACTTGGCGAATGGGGCTATCAAGCCGGAACTGTGGCTGATATTATAGAAGAGGTATTACGCGAACAATCACCACTTAGCAAGGCAGAGATAATTTCTCGCGTGCTAGCACGTCGACAGGTTAAAACCACCACTATTACACTCAATCTTCAAGAAAAAACACAGTTTGAGCGAGTTGCAAAAGGTATGTACCAACTAAAAGAAGGTTACACACCAGAAAAAACCAACCGACGTACCCGTGGCGGTCGCAAACCTGCAAAATCTTAAATCTCAGATTTATTTTCACTCCTCAAAGTAGGGAATACTCTTAGCTAACTAGTTGTATCGCGAACCTTAAACATCAATTATGAATCAACTTATTACAATTTTTTCAGATATATTTCAGGTAATTGGTACCGTACTGTTTACGTTCTGGGGCTGGACGCTGATTGCGGTGTTTTTGGGTTATAAGATATGGAAGAATAATAAGAAAAAAACCGAGTTTACCACTAGTAGCGAACATACCTTATTGCATCTTATTGTACCTAAAGATAACGAAAAGAAAGAACTCTCAGCCGAGCAATTGTTTGCCAGTCTGCATGGAATTTTAACTCCAAGTGCCGATCTTATTAAAGAAGGGAAGATTCAAGATCATATTAGTTTTGAAATTATCGGCAAAGATAGTGTTATTCACTTTTACGTCTGGACTCCTAAGCACTTAAAAGACTATGTACAAAGCCAAATTTACGCCCAGTATCCTACCGTACAGATTGTAGAGATGGAATCTGATTATGCTAAGACCAGCCTACCTGAAGGCCAGCAGGCGTACGAAACCGAAATTGTTCTTACGAAAGATGAGATTTTTCCTATCAGAACCTTCTTAACTTTCGAGGTAGACCCTCTAGCCGGCTTAACTACTGTACTGGCTTCTTTGGCACCAGACGAGCAAATGTGGGTGCAATTTTTGATGGAGCCGGTTGACGATAGCTGGCACGGCAAAAGCCTTGAATATATTAATGAAGTGGTGAATGGTCGCAAGGTAGGGGTGTTTGAAGACTTGCCACGTAAAATTGCTCGGGCACCCATTGCTTTTACCAAGGCCCTAGCAACTCCTCCAAGTGCAGCCGAATCCGACAAAGGAGGCAAGAAAGAACTTAGCCCTGGCCAAACCACTATTAACACTGCCGTAGAGACCAAGGCACAAAAGTTGGGTTACGCCATTAAGATTCGCGCTGTCTATATTGGTAATAACGATGCCATTGCCCGACAACGCCTGCAAGCGCTTGTGGGTGGATTTAAACAGTTTAACACCATCAACCTTAATGGTTTTACCAATACCCCCATTAAAAGCGATCCTGCTGCTCTAGAGGCTTACCAGACACGACTGTTCGATGGGCCAGGCTATGTGTTGAATATTGAAGAGATGGCTAGCCTGTATCATTTGCCGCATCTTAGTGTAGAAACCCCTGGTGTTGCCTATACCAATACCAAAGTTGGAGAACCACCAAGTAACCTACCAACAATTATTAATACGCCACCAGAAGATATTAGTCTTTTTGGAACCACCACGTTTCGTCAAGGTAATATTAAGTTTGGTATTAAGCGCGAAGACAGACGACGACATATGTATATTATTGGTAAGTCGGGCAGTGGTAAGTCGTTCTTGCTCAATCTACTTACCTTAAGCGATGTATTTCATAATCAAGGTTTTGCGGTGGTCGACCCACACGGTGACTACGCCCAAGATATTATGAAGTTTATTCCGCCTAGTCGTATGGAAGACGTGGTGTACTTTAACCCAGCCGATACAGAATTTCCGGTAGCGTTTAACCCTATGGAAGTTTCAGACCCTTCTAGACGCAATAATGTGGCGTCTGAAATAGTCGGGGTACTGAAGAAGATGTTTGCCGATAGTTGGGGTCCACGTCTAGAACATATCTTGCGTTTTACGCTGCTCGCACTACTCGAAACACCCGATACTACCTTGCTTGGTATTACTCGAATGCTATCTGACAAGAAATATCGCAATGAGATAATTGCCAATATTACCGACCCCGTAGTAAAAGCTTTCTGGGTAAATGAGTTTGCTAGCTGGAATGAAAAATTTGCCTCAGAAGCCGTAGCGCCTGTACTAAATAAAGTTGGTGCCTTTACTGCCAACCCACTAGTACGAAATCTCATTGGCCAGCCAAAGAGTAGTTTTAGTATTCGTAAGATAATGGATGAAGGTAAGATATTAATAGTTAACCTAAGTCTTGGTAAGATTAACGAAGACAATGCTGGTATATTAGGTGCACTAATGATTACCAAGATACAGCTAGAAGCTATGACCCGTGCAGACATTTCTGATATAGAAGAACGCAAACCGTTTTATCTCTACGTAGACGAATTTCAGAATTTTGCTACTGAGAGTTTTGCCACCATTCTCTCAGAAGCCCGCAAATATGGTCTCTATCTTACTATGGCTAACCAGTACGTTGCTCAAATGCCCGATGAGGTAAAAGACGCCGTCTTTGGTAACGTTGGTAGTATGGTTACCTTTAGAGTTGGTGCCGATGACGCCCAGAGTCTTTCTAAATACTTCGAGCCAGTGTTTGAGCCTTTAGACTTAGTAAATCTCGACAAACAAAACATCTACGTTAGCATGAGTATCGATGGCGAAACCAGTCTGCCATTTTCTGCCAAGACACTCTTTATGCCTAAGCCACCAAATGATATTACGAGCACACTTATAGAACATAGCAGACAAAAATACGCTACACCTAGAACAGATGTAGAAGCAGAGATTGCCAAATGGTCTGGCCTTGCCGAAGAAGCCGAAGTGAGTGACAATACAAAAACCGAACAAAAAGTAGCGGGTAGTGCTGCTACTATTCCAAGCTTACAGGTAAGTGGCGCCGAGCCTCGCAAATACTCTGAGATGGTTAAAAAGGGTGGCAATAGAGATAGTAGCAATAAAGAACAACACCGTGATAATCGGGGTGGGGGAACCAACAACAGATCGGGTTATCAGGGGTCTCGCAATAATAGAAACAGAGGTAGACAGGGGAGTCGCCCACCACAAAGTCAATCTAGTCAAAAACCGAACAGATAGCATTAGCTTATTTTATCTGGTATAATTTGCCTCGTTAGTGCGTACCTTCCTAATGAAGGAGAGCTATGCCCGAACAGCCTCAGCAATCCTCTGATTCAGTCGGAGATGCATTGCCTGTCATTTTTTTTCAGGTGGCTATTTTCTTGGCTGCCGGAATGGTGCTTGTACTGTTTCCGGCATTTATTTCTCTACAATTTGAAGTAAATTTTTTTCTAGCATTTCTGCTTGTTCTCCTGGTAATCTCTATAGCTGTCTTCATTTCTTGGTGGTTAAGTGGTAGAACTTGGTTTGTAAGACTACTCAACAAAATGGCTCGTCAAGATGTTTTTATGGCAAGAGGTAAAGGCGGCTGGGAGAGGGTAGATGAGCATGCCTCAGAGTAACATAAATAGACCAAATGATCGCGTAGAAATGTTTGGTCTATACCTAATTATGTTTGGCATGATAATTTTCTTTGTTGCTATGGTGTTCGATATGGCATTCGGCATTAATCTCTTCATTACTGTTGGAGTAATTGTCGGGGTAATTATTGTTATTTGGCTAATAGTAAAGATAACCAGACGTCTCCACCCTTCTACTTCTGGAGAAGGGGAATAAAATGGATCTTACTACTCAAGCATGTCAGAGAGCAAATCTGATACAGCTGTATCTGCTAATTATATATGCATTTCTTTCAGCCTGTATCATTACAGTCTTAGTACTGGCAATGCCCAATACTTTTCTTTCTATAATAGTACTTACAGTCACACCAATAGTTACAGTTTATGTCGGCAAGACATTTCTTAGTAAGGTACATACACATTATGTTAAAAAGCTCACAGATGCCGGACATGAAGTAGCTTAAAGTTAATTTTGTAGCCCTTAGACTAATAGGGGCTTTTTAAATGCTTATGTTTAGGCAAAATACGTATACTTAATCAACTTAGGCTTTAAATATACAATGTCGCACAATGTATATTTTACGACTCAAATGATAATTATTAGATAAAGTACAAAGATTCACCCAATTTAAACAAATTCATTCTCGCCCGTTCATCCCCATCAAAATCGAGTAGAAGACGCAGTCTATTTCAGCTAACTATTGTTTTGTTTACATACCTAACAATCCATGATCAAAAACCGAACTTAAGGGGTGTGCGGGATTTTTATCTAGCTATACCTATACAACAGATAAGCTAGTAATAGTGAGATCCGTCTAGAGCGATGCTACTTAGAAAGTTAGTGCACCTATCTAAGTAGGCGGTGTTCTCTACATTGCTTTACACAAAAGTTTTCCACAGCCTTTCACAAAATACTGTTATCTGCGTGAAATGTTCGCACAATTTGTAATATTTACAACAAAAATCTACTTTTGACATATGTTACTTTTTATTTTAAATATTCTCCCTATACTCTCGCCCTCTTCCCAACCTCAATCTTCTCTCCTCAATTCTGTTTGTCTCACGCGTACGCGTGTATGCTTGCGTATTATGGGATTACCACACAATAAAACGTTTTTTAGATATACTTGTATATAAGTATGTTCGGTTTTTGTTTACTGTCTGTATCTATATAATAGATGCAGTGTGTATTCATTACTTATAAAATACTTTACCGTTAATCCGTAGGTCTATATACTCATTGGCTTTTTTGCCAGACTTTTTCATTTGTGCCTGCACTGCACTTAAGTCTTGTAGTTGCTGCTCTACTGGCCTGGTAGTATCAAACCGCACATAATACCCCTGCCCTGTCTTTACAATTAATTCTGTAGTAGTATCACCAATCTGATACTGACTTACTGTAACACCTTTGTTCGGTAATTGTTCATGCAGTGCATTTACAAAGTCGACAAATTCTTGCGCCACCACTTTCTCACCCTTTTTAACTGGCAGGTTGGTAGTATCTACTACAGTTACTAGTTTTTGCTTCATAAGATCGGTAATCTCGCCATCGTAGGCATGGCCATTGGCGCCAATAATAGAAAGTGTATTACCCGAGCTCCAGAGGATACTTGGCTTCTGCTCGGTAACTTTGACAATAATACTATTTAGCCCGCTGCGACGCACATCAGCTTCGGCAATTTGATAATTTTGTTTCTTTAGCTCGTCGGCAATTTTGCCAGTTGGAACAAAAATAATGTTTTGTGTAAGTGGCGAAGATGTAATAACATTTTGCACTTGCGTCTGCACACTCTCACTAGATACAGTCACGGCTCCCTCTACCTCAATTTTACTAATGCGAAATAGCGAGCTTGCAATAACCGCATAGACCATAAGTGCAAGTGCCAACACAATTACTATTGGTCGAATTAATTGCTTCCAGATGCTTCGAGGCGGCTTTGTCTTTGCGTCTGGCTGCCGTGTGGGAATATTTAAGTTGCGCTCAATACGGACATTGCGTTTCACAGGGCCTCACCTCTACCAGCACGGATAATACATTTGGCAATCTCGCTAGCTGACTTAGGATTGTAGAGACTACCAATTGTGGTCTGTAAATATCGCATAGCTGCTGTGTCGTGGATCATTCTATCGAGTTCTGAGACTAGTCGAAGGCCAGTTAGCTCGGGCTCGGGCAACACACGGGCTGCACCAAGCCGAGTGAGAATTTCAGCATTCTTTTGCTGGTGTGCGTTAGCAGAATTACCATTAGGAATTACCAGGGCTGCCTTTTTGTTGGCAGCCATCTCTGATATTGTACCGGCCGAAGATCTACCCACAACAATATCGGCTGCAGCAAAAGCGCTTCCCATTTGATTCTGCAAAAAGTCAAAAGGATAATAATTATTCTTTAGCTCTTTTTCTAAGTTATGATGCAAAAATCGTGCGCGCTCTATATCGTAACTGCCGGTCTGGTGAATAATACAAAAGTTCTTTGCTAGAATTGCAAGATCTGAAAATACAGCTTCATTAATTGCGCCGGCACCCTGGCTACCACCAAAAACAAACACAATAGGTAAGTTGGTAGAAATTTTTAGATTCTTTATAGCCTCAGCTTTGCTAACCCCAATTACCTGACTACGAACTGGGTTGCCCGTATATACCAGCTTATGTATATACTCAAAACCCGAATAGGTTTCTAAAGGAAAGCCTACAGCAATAGCCTGCGCCTTGGCTGCCAACATTCTATTCGACAGCCCAAACTCAGCATCAGACTCATGTAGCACTAGTGGTAATTTACGCTTGCCGGCCACCCTACCTACTGGCAAGGTAACATACCCTCCCTTGCAGAAAACTACATCTGGCTGAAAGGATGTAAGAATTTTTTTGGCTTGGCGGAGGCCTTTGGCAAAGCGCAGCGCATCGGCAGCGTTTTTCTGATGTGTTTTAACATCACTCAGTTCTCCCCAAAATCCCCTGCCATAACGCCTATACTTACCAGAGCTAACTTTGGTGTAGCGCAAACCATAGTCTTTTACCAGCTTGGTTTCTACCTCGCCGCCGCCACCGACATACAGTATCTCTGCCTTGGGCTCAAACGCTTTGAGGGCGTCGACGACGGCTAAGACCGGCGCGATGTGTCCGACGGTTCCCCCGCCGCAAACCACGATCTTCATCTAGGTTGGCTCCTTTCGTATACTTAGAAATATTTTGCAAAATACCAACGGCAATTAATAATGCTAACAAGCTTGTACCGCCATAACTAATAAATGGCAACGGAATACCAGTGAGCGGTATCATACCACCCATGGCCGAAATATTAAAGAATGCCTGAAACACTATCCATATAATTATACCAGTGGCAACTAGCTTGGCATACTCGTCGGGTGCACGTGAGATTATTTTATAGCCCCGCCAGAGCAAGGCAGAATACAGCCCAACAATTACCATGCAGCCAATAAAGCCAAATTCTTCGCCAATAATAGCAAAGATAGAGTCGTTAGTAGATTCTGGCAGATAGCCATACGCCTGTAAGCTCTTACCCAGGCCACGCCCCCATAACCCTCCACTACCAAGAGCAATAAGAGCTTGATTAATATGGTACCCAGCACCAGTACTATCATCACCTCGATTTAAAAATGTAATATACCGAGCCAAACGGTAACGAGATGTAGCCACCAACACAGCCGCACCTCCTACCAAGCTACCAATAGCAACAGCAAAGATTCTCAAGTTTACCCCAGAGATAAAATACATTCCTAGTACTGCTGTAGCAATAACAATTGCCGAGCCCATATCTTTTTGTAAAAGCACCACCACAAATAGTGCGCCAAAAAGAATGAGCATCATTGGCAATAATCCCTCAAGTGGCTTATTTAGTTTATCGCGATTTTTCTCTATCCAGGCAGCAAAGAACAAAATAATACCTAGCTTAAAAAACTCTACTGGCTGAAAGTTAATTGGCCCAAAGTGCACCCAACGGCTAGCACCGTTTATATTTACTCCAATACCCGGAACCAATACTAAAAACATTAATACTGCCGAAGTATAGAAGAAGATACTGGCGTACTTTTGCCAGAAAGTATATCGCACCCGGGCTGCAATTATCCAGCCGCCAATACCCAGACCAAAACTAATAAGTTGGTTGAAGAAAAAACTGTTTTTTTCTACACTACCGCCAGTCTGCTTTAGAATAGCTATCCAGCCCGTCGAGTAGATCATTATTAGTCCTATGGCTATTAAGATAAACACAATCACCGAGATACTATAGTCAGCTCGGTGTTTGGGGATAAACGCGGATGGGGGTCGACGTTCTGCCAAGTATGTTATCCTCTCGCTATTAAACCTATCAGCATACCGAGTGCGGCACTAACAGCACCAATTATCCAAAGTCGCATGGTTACTTTGGTTTCAGGCCAACCTATTGCTTCTAGATGATGGTGTATGGGGGCTGAAAGAAAGATTTTACGTTTAAAGACTTTTTTTGAAAAAATTTGTAGTGCCGAGCTACCGGCCTCTACTACAAACACCGAGGCAATTACTGGCAAAATAAATACTGAGTTGGTAAGCATAGCAACTATTCCAAGTGCTGTGCCAAAGGCAAATGAGCCAGTATCGCCCATAAAGAACCGCGCCGGAAATATATTAAACCAAGTGTAAGCCAGTACTGCACCCACCATGGCTAGACAAAAACCAGCTATGCCATAATTGCCTTGAGCAAACGCTACGATAGAATAGGCGCCAAAGGCAGCAGCCAGCAGCCCACCCGCCAAGCCATCGAGCCCATCGGCAATATTAACAGCATTTGCCGTAGCCACGACTACCAAAACAAATAATGGGATGTATAGCCAGCCAATTTCGAAATTGCCTACTGCTGGTACATGTATTTGGCTATAGCCAAGTCTAAAGAAGAAGTATAGACCGCCAACTAGTGCGATTGCTAAAATGAGAGCAAATTTTATCGGACTACGTAGCCCAGCAATACCCTTACCGTTACCGCGAATATTTATAAGATCGTCCAAAAAACCAACCGCGCCTGCTGCTACCAAACCAAAAACCGGTAAATAGGTTTGGTTACGGCTCCAGTTCATAAGCAACATCACTACAGTCACCGAGATAATTCCAATAACACCTGCCATCGTCGGAATGTTACGTTTGTGCTTGGCAGCATGTAACTTATGAAACACTGGCGCCTTTTCGCCGGTAGTGGCGGTGTCTCGCACTTGTTTCCAGAGCTTTAACTTAAAAGCAAAATGGGTGTAGACAGGTGTAAGTGCCATAGCCAGCACAAAACAGAGAAATCCTTGCAATAATATATGGATTAACTGGGCACTTAAGGTAGTTTCTAGCATTGCTTTATTATAGCGAATTGTAGAATAAAATAACAGATATTTTCTAGATAGAACCTAAGTGATAATTATTGACTATACAGATAACTTATTATAGAATAACTTTTGTACCTTTTTATTTTACACATTTCGTTAAGGTGAGCCTTTTGAGTGTTGGTATGTGGCACTTATAAGGCTCGCCTTAACCATGAGAGGCAGCCCACTGCCTGATGGAATCAGGTTAGACAGAAAGGGGTAAGTGATGAAGGGATCACCAAAAATGTCCCCAGGAATCACCAATCCCACCGCGTCAGACACCATCGACAAGGTGCTAGCCAATACTGCCCAACTACTCCGTCTTCTGCGCGAAGCAGGACTCACTGACGAAGCGCGACAGCGTGTCATTAATGATCCTGAGTTCCGCACTCGGCTCGTGATGTTCTGGAACGATAATCAAACTATTGATACCACCACTACCGCAGAGCAGGCTGCCGAGATCATGGGTACCAACTTCCATGGTATCAGTGCCCTCGAGCAACACATGGGTGTCAATCTCTCGGCAAGGTCAAAGAAGTTGTTCCAGATTGTACCATTTAATGTTGAGCTACTCCAAAGCTGTTGTGAGACGCACGTGCTAGTGGCATGTGGAGCCCTCTCGTTTATGGACGTTTGGGGACAACAGAGCGAATTGTTTGACCGAGAATTCGATCCAATCAACAATGATGAAGACTGTATTGCTACCGATTGCAAGATGTGGTTTGGAACTCCAGAAGAAGAATGGGCTCGACGGCCAATTAAAGCCGGTTGGCAGCTGGTACGTAAGCAACTGGTAGGATTTGCTACCGGTAAGACCTGGGAAGAGCAGAAGGAACTTCTCGAATCCGATGAGCAGGTACCGAGTGCTTCGGTGTTGGCTCAGGTTATTCTTATCCATTACCTGGAGACTCTTTCTGGGTCAAAGCCTGAACGCCTCTTTGAAAAGGTCGTCGCACGTTCCAGTGACACTACACCTTATGACACTCAAGTTCACCTTGGCTACTTCGATCAAGATGGTCTGGTGGTAGCAGGGTGGGACGATGACCGCTGGAGCTGGTGTGGTCTTGCATCTTCTCTGAAGCCTAGTTAATTTACATCCCCGTTATGTTTGCGCAAAGCAAACCTCTGGCGGGGTTTTTATTGCTAGAACAAATACACGAACTTATTGGTATAGCATTACCTCGAACAATTATTATTGTGCAGGTGGTACATGGTAATAACGCAACAGCTCTTTGGCTACTACAGCAAAGGCAGGTACAGTAGTAGACTCGGCAAAGCCAGGTACTTTTGGATAATCTACCCGCACAAACATAATAAATTTGGGGTCACCCACTGGTGCAAAACCTACAAAACTCCCGATGTTTTTGTTTTCTTCGTAGCCTTGGCCGTTAGGCTTTGGCACCTGCGCCGTACCGGTTTTACCTGCAATAGCATAGCCTGGTATTTTGGTAGCCCAGCCAGAGCCATGTTGTACTACTTGTATCATCATTTGGCCAAGTGCCGCCGAAGCTTCGGGGCTAATAACCTTATCGTTGACTAAATAATTGCCTTCTTTGCTAATGGTGCCATCATTATCTATCTTGCCCTCTACAATATGTGGTCTATACAGCTTACCGCCATTAGCTACAGCCCCTACGGCCGCTAGCATTTGTACCGAGTTAACAGAAAGTCCCTGCCCAAACGTCATATTGGCATAGTCTACATCGTATGAGTTGTTGGGTGTACGTACATAGCCAGGTGCCTCACCTGCTTGCTCTATTCCGGTTACTTTGCCGAATCCAAATTTTTGCACATAATTATAAAACATGTCTTTGCCGGCAGAAGTTATCTTTGTGGGGTTACCTCCCAACTGTTCTAGTACAAATACTACACCGGTATTGAGAGATTTTTGTATAACATCTGTCATGGTCTGAATACCAAACTTATGGTTTTCGGCGTTTTTAATAGTTTTACCACTAAAAGTAACCTCGCCAGTATCGTTATACTGGGTAGTAGGTGTAACCTTACCCTGGTCTAGCCCGGCCGCCATTGTAATTACCTTAAACCCACTGCCTGGCTCAAACTGCTTAGTGACACTACTATTTTGAAACAACGAATAGTCTTTAACTGCGGCATAATTATTTGGATCAAAACTTGGATAGTTTACCATCGCCTTTATTGCACCACTGTTGGGGTCCATAACAATAACACTGCCCGACTCTGCACGGTTGTTCTCTACCGCAGTCTTAATAGCATCTGCGGCTACTTGCTGCAAGCCTCTGTCGAGAGTAAGTACGTAACTCTGGCCGTCTTTGGGGCTCACCAAAGTATTTTCGGCACTGTTAATGGGTACTCCTAGACTATCGGTAACGGTCTTTAGCTGACCCGTCTTGCCGCCCAAGCGATCATTAGCGAACTGTTCAAACCCATACTGTCCCTTACCATCGGCATTAACATACCCAAGTACCTGGGCAAATAGCTCACCTTCTGGGTACTGTCTGGCTGGGCGTTGAGCCAAAATTATGCCTGGCAAAGCGAGTTTTTTAATTGCATCTGCACTGTCACTGTCTACCGTTTTAGAAAGTTCGACGTACCTGCCCTTAACGGTCAGTTTATCTTGAATGGTATTTTTGGGCTGCTTGAGTATTGCAGCAAGCTGATCGGCGGTTTTGCCAGAGTCAGTTATAAATTTGGGGTCGGCCGCTAGTGTATATACTTGCGTGTTGAGTGCTATTGGTATAAGTTCTTCATTTTCGTGTATATAAATGGTGCCACGCTTGGCAGGAACTTCGAATTTGCGCTGTTGTTGATTATCAGCCCGTGCTAAATAATCTCTTCCATCTATGGCCTGCACAAAAAACAAACGTCCGGCAGTAATAACCCACAAGAACGCACAAAAAACCACGAGTACAAATATACGGCGGTTTTTAGGTTGTGACGGCTCTAATTGGCTATTGTGGGGTTGCAAAACTGACACTATCTGTTTTTACCATGCCTGCAGCATTTGCGCTAGCCCTTACTTCTGAGAGCGATTGCAAGCGAGCTGCTTCTATCTCTAATTTCTGCTTTTGGTTTTCTAAGTCGGTCTGCTTGGCAGAAAGATTTGAGATTTTATAATTAAATAGCGAGGTTTTGGTAACCTGATTTAGATACAATAGCGAAAGCAAAATAATAAGGGCAACTAACATAAAGCCAACTGAAATCGGTCCGGTTTTAAATTCGAGTTTGTTTCTGGTAAGGTTTTGGTTTCGACGCAATGCAGCAGTGGCAGTTGTCATTAAGTTCTCCTTTTTATTTTTTAATTTTGTTTTTGTTTTTGTTTTTTGTGACTAGCTAAGTATTAGCTAACTTTAATAACACGTACTTTTAGTTTCTTAGCTCGTGGGTTTTCGTAGTGAATTGGTAATGTCATTTTTTATCTCCTTTATTTTTGTTTTTTACGTAATTCTCTCGAGGCATCGCAGCTTGGCACTACGCGCCCGGGGATTATTGCTATCAAATTCTAAACCTAAAATAGGCTTCTTGGTAATCCTTTTAAATCGTGGTTCTGACACAATCTGGCCATAATTATCGCGGTCAGCCGTACTGAGCGAGCGAAAACAGTTTTTTACCAGCCGGTCTTCTAGGGAATGGAAGCTAATAATAGCTATCCTGCCACCAGAAACAAGCTTGCTAGGCACAATTTCTAGAAACCGTTCTAAGGCTGTTAATTCGCCATTAACGGCAATACGTAAAGCCTGGAACGTTTTGGTTGCCGGATGAATCCGACCAGAAGTCTTAATCTGTTGTGAGATAATATCAGCCAGCTGAGCAGTAGTGGTAATCGGTTTTACTTTGCGGGCCATTACTATAGCCTTGGCAATTCGCCTGCTCGCTCGCTCTTCTCCATACTCATAGAGTATCTTGGCAATCTCATCTTCTCTATACGTGTTTACTATCTCGGCGGCACTTAACGATTGTTTGGTGTCCATTCTCATATCTAACGGCCCTTCTGCGCGAAAACTAAACCCTCTTTCTGGCTCGTCTAGTTGTGGGCTGCTTACTCCTAGATCGGCCAAAATCATATCTACGTTCGGTACCGTCTCTTCAAATACAGTGTCTGCAAAATTGGCTTGTACGATCGCTACGTTTTCTGCACTACTAAATCGTTGCTCTAAAGCTGCTATTGCAGCCGAATCCTGATCGAATATATAGCCAAATCCACTCTTGCCTACAACTTCTAATAAAGCAGCACTATGGCCGCCCCATCCGCCGGTAACATCAGCAAAGCTCTCCCCTGCTTGGGGATGCAATACCTCAATTACTTTATCTAATAAGACTGGTTTGTGTCTTTCCATGTCAAGGTTACCTATTCAGCAGCCAATTGTTTATTTTTTGTTTTTGTTTTATTAAAAGGGCACTGAACAAAGTTGTCAGTGCATATTTTTTGTGGCAAGGACTTATTATTTAGAGATAAGTCCTTTATGGAGTAGAGATAGTTTGTGAGGTGGAGTTTGTTTTGCATAAATGTTCTAGGCTGTTTGTTTAGACGCGTCACCCTCCAGACCGCGTACTGACTGCCGAATAGCTAACTTTGATTTTGTTTTGATTTTTATTTTTGATTTTAACGTACTTGTCTAAAAGACCATCAGCTAGCTTTTGGCTTGCAGTCGCCAGTATTTACCAGCTCGCACCGCGATGATATCGCGAGAGCCAAGTAAAGCCATCTGATGAGCTTCTAAAGTTACTCTCCCCTGCTTGGAATCTAAGTTATGTACTGATTTACCCATTCTAAAGCGAACATTTAAATCAGCCTTAGTTTCATCTAAAATATCACCGGTTAATGCCGGTTCCATTTCAGTATTCCAGACTTCTGAAGAGTACATATGAAGGTACTTGCCGAATCCTGGGGTTATTACTACTGTGCCACCAAGTTCGTCGCGTAATTGTGTTGGGATAGTTAGTCGATTCTTGTTGTCTAATTTTCTTTCGAAGTAGTCTAGTTGATTCATTGTAATTCTCAGTTTCGATGTGGTTGGTATTTTTGCTACCCACTCTTACCCACTAACCCCATTATACAGCTCTCTATTACCCACTTGCTAGTATTTTAGGTAACTTTTTTGGTGGTAAGCATAAGTTTTTTTGCTTTAATATAAGCAAAAACTACAATACCGAACAAATTACGAATAAATATTGTATTCAATACTATTAATTCTAGTTATACTTATGTATATGAGGCACTTAAGAAAAATCTCTCCAGACTACTTGCATAGCGGATTCTTTGGTGTAGAAGACAGTTTGGTCTCTACTACTGGTGCGTTAGCTGGTATTGCTATTACCTCAACCAGCAAGGAAGCTATTCTGGCTACAGCCCTGGTAATAATCGCTGTCGAGTCTACGTCTATGGCGGCTAGTGAGTTTATATCTGAGCAGACAGAAGAAGATGTAGAAAAAGAAAAAATACCTGCAAGCCCACTGGTGAGTGGTCTAATAATATTTGTCGGGTATGTAATAGCCGGCATGATTCCTTTGCTTCCCTACCTCTTACTACCCCAAATTCAGGCGATATCGGTAAGTATCGTGGCCGCACTTGTAGGACTTTTCTTCTTGGGTATATATAAGGGCAAGGTCTCGCATAAAAGTCCTACGCGCTCAGCCTTAGAAGTACTTATTATTGGTGGTATAGCAGCCGCCATCGGTATTGTTGTAGGGCTAATATTTAAGATATAAAAAAGCACCTCCAAAGAGAGATGTCAAATGAATTACCATTTCTGTATAATGCGACCAGATTGATCGCCAATACAACCAAAACCGGGTCCATCAAAAAACCCATCGATTGCCCAAGTAAACGTGTTATTGTGAAAGATCCTACGATGCAAAAGTAAATCGTCAATCATCACAATAAGTTGATCACGAACAATTATTCTTTTCTCCTTGCCAGGATCAGGCTCGGTAAACTTGATTTTGGTCCAAATATCTACAGCGTTAATCGCTCGTCGGTGATACTTCTGAAAATCAACCTGTACAGCAATCTCTGGTGTTTCCGGATCTAGTCCAAGCATTTTTCCTTTTGTCTGCATTAATCTGCAAATCGAAGGTGGCAATAACTGACCGAATTCATAAACTCTCTCTTGCATTTCATAACCAGCCGTTACTTTATCTGGAGGAAAATATCGATCTGTACAAGTGACAGTTACAAGTGGCATACCTGCTCCTTGGCCTGCTAAGGTTCTAGACCAGGATATTTTACTATATTACCGGTAAATATTCAATATAGCTAACTAAGCTTGCTATCTAAATACCCCTTTAGTTCTGACATCTTTACTCGCTCTTGCTCCATACTATCTCTATCGCGTACGGTTACGGCTTTGTCGTCTAAACTCTCAAAATCTACTGTTACACATAGTGGTGTACCAATTTCGTCCTGTCGGCGGTAGCGTTTACCGATACTTTGGGTTTCATCATATTCTACATTGTACTCTCCTGCCACAGAAGCAAACACTTCTTGGGCTACCTTGCTAAGTTCTGGCTTTTTGCTGAGCGGTAATATAGCTACTTTTACTGGTGCTAACTCGGGCTTTAGCTTTAGTACTACCCTAGTTTCGTCGCCAACTTTTTCTTCATGGTAAGCATCTAAGATAGTAGCCAAGAATAGCCTATCCATTCCTACAGAAGTCTCCACTACCCAAGGAATGTACTTCTTGCCGCTAGCTTCGTCAAAGTAATCAAGTTCTTTACTGCTGTATTTACTGTGTCGGCTAAGATCCCAATCACCTCTATTATGAATACCTTCCATTTCTTTAAAACCAAACGGAAAGTTGTACTCGATATCCCACGCATCTTTGGCATAGTGTGCGCGTTCGTTTTCGCCGTGTTCGCGAAAACGTAAGTTCTCTTTAGTAAGAAAACTTTGGTGCCACTCCATACGGGCTTGTTTCCACTCGGCAAACACCTTACTCGCCTCGTCTGGGTGCACAAACATTTGCATTTCGGCTTGTTCAAACTCACGCTGGCGAAACAGAAAATCGCCGGGTGTTATTTCGTTACGAAAGGCCTTACCAATTTGTGCTACACCAAATGGAAGTTTGGCACGAGTAGTCTCGCGTACGTTATCGTAATTGGTATAAATTCCCTGGCAGGTCTCACCACGCAGATATGCTACTGCGCTATCATCTTCTACGGGGCCAAGATACGTCTTCATAAGTAAGTTAAACTGTCGTATATCTGTCCAGTCGTGCTTGCCACAATTAGGACAATCTAGCTTATCTATAATATCAGTTAGTTCTTTTACATCGGTGCTATCAATGTCAGCAAGCTTGTCTGCCCGAAAGCGTTTTTTGCAAGCCTTACAGTCTACCATGGGGTCGTTAAAGCGTTCGACATGGCCTGATGCCTCCCAGACTTTGGGGTTTTGTATAATTGCACTATCGAGACCAACAACATTGGTATTTTTGTATACTACTTGTTTCCACCACAGTCGTTTTAGGTTGTTTTTTAGCTCAACACCATATGGGCCAAAGTCGTACATACCAGCCACGCCACCATAAATTTCGCTTGCCTGAAATACAAAGCCGCGGCGCTTACAGTAGCTTACTAATTCTTCCATAGATATTTTAGGTTTACTCATAATATACAATTATAGCCGTTTCTATCTGCTGAATCTAGGGTGTACACACGCAATCCAGATGGTACTTCTCGTGCTTGCTCTAATACATAACTTCACGGTAGTCTAGATATATGCATATGGAGGGTAACATACGCGAGAAATCTGCGGCATTTTTTGAGTCACCAGGGTTTAGAACCTTCAACTTTGCCTTGTTAGAAAGACTTAATACAATAGAACATACTACTCGAGGATTTGCCGAGCTAGACCTAAAAGAGCCGGCTACCCAAAAGAAGCTAAAGACCAGTCTAAAAAAACTCAGCAGTGTAGTAACAACTCTCCAGCAATTATTAGAAATATCATCTAGCTTTAAAACAGCAGAATTACAAACCCTGCATCCCGAAAAAATATTCGAGCATCTTCACCTAGACTATACATGGCCCCGGGTAGATATTAAGACATACCAATCGTTACTAGTATCTGTGCCAGATAACGTCTTGGTCAGCCTACTCAACCAGATATTTGCCATAGAAAACATCTCTTTGCACGCTCTTTCAATTATGTTTCGACGACGTCAAAGTAGCGTAGTAGTACGTGTTTTAACACCCAAAGCCAATTGGCTCGATACTCATTTAGTAACAATATTACGTCAAAATGATGTATGTTTACCGTTGCAGAGCGACTCGCTTGAGGTAATTTTACTAAGAGCAATGTTGTGTGTATTGCAAAACTACGAAATCGAGCTATCTATCAATGCTAGGCAACCTAATTGTCTCTATATCTACCTACCCTCAGCACGACAATTACAGGTATTTGCCCAAGCAGCTACAGAAGAGTAGCATACTAAATATGAAATCTACCCAGATACTTCTAGTTGAAGATGACAAACTACTTTTGCAAATGTATTCCCAGAAGCTCGAGCGAGAAGGCATACACATACACTGTGAAACAAATGGTAAAGAAGCTGCCGAGTGGTTAAAAACCAATACTCCTAGCCTGGTAGTACTTGATATTTTATTGCCCGGTATAAATGGACTGCAACTAATAAAGATAATTCGCCGTCAAGAACACCTACAAAATACTCGGGTAATAATACTAACCAACCTTACCGAAGCAGATACCCATCTTAGTGAAGAGCTGCGGTCTAGTCTAAATATTGCTGCATATTATGTAAAGTCACAGATAGGCCCCAGTGAGTTAGTAAAGAACCTAAAAGCCTTACTACAATGAGACAACTTGAAGCCGAAGGCTATATACTAGCTCGCTATAAAGTAAATGAGGCAGATACAATCTACTCGTTCTTTAGTCGAGAGCACGGTACAATGCACTTTGTTGGTAAGGGTATTCGTAAAGCAACCGCCAAACTAAGTGGGCAAATGCAGCCATTTACCAGAATAAAGATACGTCTGGTGTATGGACGTAACTTAAATATTTTAGTAGGTGCACAAATAACTAAGCATTACGATCTCTTAACCATTTCGCTAGATGCTGTTGCTGTTGGATATAGAATGTGCGAAATGCTCTCACGCTGTTTGGCAGAAGATCAACCAAGCCCACCTATTTTTACACTCTTCGAAGAGTGCTGCACTGCACTTTTACAACAAAAAGAACCACAATTGGTTAACCTGTATTTCTCGGTACGGCTACTTCATTATATGGGGTCACAACCAAACTTCGAAGATATTAAGCCAGCAGTACAATATTATCTCGATTATGATACGGGTAACATTACTGGTCTGCGCCCCAGTAGTCATTATGGAATTGTGCCAGAGAAAGTAATTAAACTTTGGCGGATTGTCTTGGTAGACAATATTACCAAGCTGCAAAAAATACAAAATGTAGAAGAACTTTTGGCAAAAGCCAATCTACTTATCGAAAAACACTACGAATATCACTACCATGTGCAGTTTCGCAGCAAACAGATTGTTTAATCTACGGATTAAGTTTTACTGAAGCGAGGATAGAATTATACACTTCAGAATATACTGCATTGTCATCGGTCTCAATTGAGAAGGTCTTATCTCGAATAGGCACCAAGATAACTGTACCGTTGGGTATTTTTGTAGAAATTTGCCCAACGTATTTGGTGCCTTCTATACCAGAAAGAGTTGTCTGGGATGCACTCAACCCCTTAAAGCTAGCAGAAACTTTTTGCTTAGCCTGCTGATCTAACTTGGTTTTGTACGAAGCATAGGGCTGATTAATAAGACTAAAGCGAAGTGCGTATTTTTCAACTTTAGTATCGATATATTCTGGATTAGCAAGAGCGGCAATGGTATTAGTTCCCTCATTTGGGGTAACCTGTAAACTCCAAAGCTTGGGTAATTTAATACTAAAGCTCCCAGCAAATTCTGGAGCAGTGTAAGTACGCGTGTCACTACTTTGGGCTTCTTGAAACTTCTTGTCGTCCGCCGCCTTCTGAGCCTCGGCACCAGCCTTGGCACCATCTTGAGTTGCAGTTTTTAACTGGGCTGCCTTATTGCTTGATTGCACACTAAAAACTATGGTAGTAATTAGCAAAATAACCGCCACTACACCAAGCACAATTAAACCAATTAACAAGCGTTGATTCTTCTTTGTAGCAGACTTTGAAGGACTGACGGGAAGATTGTGTTCTGGAATAGGTGTTAGGGGCGGTTCTATGGGGGAAGTCATACTAGCCTTTCTTTAAGTTTGCTTGTCCAGGCTCCCAGTCTACTGGGCAAAGTCCACCTGTTTGTAGCGCCTTAACAACTCGCATAGTTTCTTCTACACTACGGCCCACGTTACCATCTGAGATGACCACATAACGCAAGTTACCTTCTGGGTCGATAATAAAAGTACCACGTTCGGCCTCACCATTGTCTTCGTTTAAAACCTCATAGGCACGCGCAAGCGAATGTGAAGTGTCAGAAAGCACCGGAAAATCAACCATATCTAAGTCGCGCTCAAACCATGCCTTATGGCTGTATACACTATCGGTACTGGCAGCCAAAACTTCGGTATCTATATCTTGAAAGTCTTTATACATTTTGGCGAAGCCCTTAATTTCTGTTGGGCAGACGAAGGTAAAATCGCGTGGATAAAAGAATAGTATTACCCATTTACCCTTATAGTCTTTAAGTGAAATTTCCTTATAGTCGTCCTTTAGGCCTTTTTTGTATGCGCTAACAGTAAATTCTGGAGCTGGTTGATTTAGTCGTAACATATCATTATCCTTTCGTTTAATTGTCTTGGTGAGCAACACGCTTATTTACTACATCCCAATCAATTACCTCCATAAACTTGGCAATATAGTCTTTGCGTGCTGTTGCATAGTCGAGAAAATAGGCATGTTCGTATACATCCATAACCAAGACAAGCTCGGTATCGGCTACACCACCTTGGTTATGCACATCATAAATATAGTTTTCTAAAGTACCTAGATTATAGTCAAATGCCAGCACTACCCAACCCCGGGCAGCGATACCCAGGGCCATAAATTCTTCTTGCCATTTTTCGACACTGCCCCAGCGCTTTTCTATTAATGTTTTTATCGTTCCATCTAACTTGCTTGGCTTGTCAGTCATATTATCAAAGTAGCTCTCGTGTAGCTTAATACCATTAAGCGCAAAGTTTTTTTCGACAAAAAGCTCACGCACATCAGAAAAGGTACCATTACTTTCGCTTAGATTAGCTGTTTTAATTTTTTCGACAATTTCGTTGTATTTTTTTACATAGCCAGCATAAAGAACATCGTGATGTTCGGCTAGTTGTCTTTCGCTTAGACCTGGTAATGATTTATATTTAAGTGGTTTTACTTCCATAATGTTTTCCTTCCCTTTTATTGTAACGATAGATAGGCTTAGCGTCAAAATTTATATATATGATTGGCGCGATGTTTTTTGATAAGCTCGAGGTTGCCATAGGCAAAGCCAAAGCTCGAGAAGTAGCTACCTGGCTTCATCTCAGCTAATAATTTCTTTTCTAGCTTGCTGGCATATATTTTGTTTAAAAATGTAAAGACTAAATCGGCCTGCGCTACATCTGCCTTCCACAAACTCTTTAAATATGTGTGGGCATTTGGGTATTTGCGTAGTCGCAAGAGCGAAATTGCCCACAAGATAGGGTTAATTTCATAGCCGACAGCAGTATATCCCTTCTTGGCAGCAATTAGCAGTAATCGCCCATCGCCGCTACCTAGATCTACCACAACCGCCTGAGAAGGTAGTTGTATTTCTTTAAAGATATCGTTTAAGTCGCGGGTAAAAGTAGGCACGTAAGGGGCGCCAACAAATATCACCAAAAGAAATGGCAAGACAACTATTAATGCTATTATTCCAATCCAGATCAATGCTATTGAGGGTTAGTTTCGAGCCACTTTAGTACAGTTGGTACAGTTTTGAGTGGTTGTATTTTGGGCCAATGAGCCAAAATTGTTCCATCTGGGCCTACCAATACTGCCGAACGAATTGTACCCATAAATTTGCGTCCGTACATATTGCGCTCCCCCCAGGAGCCATATGCACTTGTCATTTTTGTTTCGGTATCGGCGAGAATTGGGAAAGGTAAGTTATGGTGCTGTGCAAATTTTTGATGGCTTGTAACATCATCTTTGCTAACTCCTATAACATCAATGCCTTTAGCCTGCAAAGCTTCAAAATTATCGCGCAAGCTACATGCTTGCTGAGTACAACCAGGTGTCTCATCTTTGGGATAAAAATAAATGAGCGTCGTTTTACCTTTTAGATCATTCAGACTATGACTCTTTCCGGCTTGATCTTCTAAGTTAAAATCTGGGGCTGGTTTGCCTACTTGCATTCTTTACCTCCTCTTTATTTTCTAAGTTCGCTCACGAAGATACTGATCCCACTTGTGGAATAGTGCGGCTGTTGCCTTTAGGTCGTCAACATTGTACTTGGCAATTTCAAATCCCTTGCCAGCAGCAAAGGCTGGGCCAACATCGGCTCCACTCATGGTTGTCTTTGGCGTTTCTATACCAAAGGCCCTGCACCAACGATGCAAGCTACCTTTGTACATAGCGCTACCATAAAAAGTCAGTAATTCGGCCAAGTCCCAATGCAGTGCACCTGGAAACTTCGATGAATTATACCGATTAGAAATTAAGTCTTTGGTGGGTCGAATACCATGCACGGCAGAGCGAATATTAAGATAAGGCACATCAGAGCGACGCCCAAAGAAGCTAATAAATTCATCGGTGGTTTCTGCTAATGCCCAAAACTTTACTAGCATTTCTGGCTCTGTCATTGGCACATATTTAATATTGTCTATTTCTTCATCTTTGCGTTTGCCAGTGGGGTCTTGATAATACACAGCGCCTTTTTCGGCATCAATGTCATACACACCAATAGCAATAACAAACCCAGTAAGTGGGCTAAATACTAGTTGGTCTTTAACATATTCCATCTCGCGCTCGTAACCCGCAGGGTCACTTTCTTTATCAGGAGCACGTTTCATTAAATCTTTTTGGGTAATTTCGTCAAAGTCGTCCCAATTTTCGGCGGCGAACTCAACATCAAAGACTAATCGTTTCTTTTGCATCAGCCTATTTTACCATAATTTATTACTTAATACCCAGAAGCACAAGGCAATGCAGATACTATATCTAATATAAATACAAAACACTAGTCGAGCTACATGAACATTATGTAGAATAAGAGAATGTATTTCTACGGCACCAGTAAAACGAAGGAGTTTTTAGAATCTTCAGAACCCAGAGTATATCTCTATGGAAGTTGTACAGGCTACAATAATTTTGGTGATGTTATTCAACTAAAAAACACTATTCTGTTTCATAGACGTTTTACAGGTTTAGAACCTGTAGTTATTATGGATCTAAACTCTCTCACTTCAGCAAATCACCCTAAGCTACTTGAATCTTGGTATTTCTCTCATTATTTTGTTTTTGTGTCTTCTAAAAATGTAGACGCAAGTGAAGCAGAACTTGAAAAAATACAATGTGTTATGAGTGGAGGTTTTCTACATATATATGGCGGGGGGTTTTTAAATCAGTTCTGGGCAAAGTCTTCAGCAGCAAGTATTGAATCTATTATAAAACAACTTTCTGTGAGTGATTACATTTTCTCTGGACAACAAATAGATAACACAGCAATAAAATATCTAGAAAAGATTTTTCAAACAAAAAATCCCTTGGTGTTTGGACTAAGAGACAGACAATCACATAACATAATAAAGAAGAATTTTCCCGGATTAAACCATCAATTCTCATTTGATGATGTTACAGAAGTTTTCGAAGACTGGATAAAGTACTCTCACTCAACTCCAAAAATTTGGTTAAAAACTAAAATTCAAAAGCCTGCTATTATGTGGCATTTTAATTTTTCGTATTACACAATCAATGATATAACAGCAATGTTACGTAAAATTAATCTTGCTATTCAGTATTATCCAAAATACAGTGCGACTATAGCAGTGGCTTACAATGATAAATCTTACGGTTTGATAGATAGTCTAAGATCGTTAATTGAGTTTGATACTAGTTTTCCATATACAAATTATCAGGTCGTTAGTCTAGCACAACTCGCTTTGATAATTAATCCGGTTAATAACTCCTATCCAAACATCATGCACTCAATAAACAATATTGCTTTTGCTGTAACTTCTTCATACCATACAGCAATGTTCTCTAATTTTCTTGGTATTCCTGCATATTTAATTTCCACCAATGATTACTATCACCAAAAACAACGTGGTCTTGGATATAAAAATAACTATAAGAATTTCTTACAAGATCCTACTATTAATCTTCCAAGTTATGAGAAGGAAAAGAGCGACAGAAGGGTTTGGCTAGACACTATTAAAGTATTATTTAATCAAGCAATAAATACCAACAAAAAAAGAAACAACCAAGTTATTAAGTTAAATAGATCAGCATTAACTAAGGGTTCAAAACTGGTTTATCGAGGCTATATATAGTAATAACAAAAACCTAATTGAGTTAGCTAGCGACACTTAGTTATATGTAACCTAGATTTTTGCTCAAACTTAAAACAGTTTCTTTTATTTATAAAATACTCGTCTACAGCCTTTTTACAACCTGACCATGTGTCATAGTCATCAATCACAACAACACCCCCAATACTTAATTTTGGCACAATTCTTTCAAGACAAACTCTTACTGATTCATACCAATCACAATCAATGTGAGCAAAAGCAATAATTGTATCCTCACTAAATCGTAAAGTCTCTCCATACAAGCCCTGTACTAAATGAATGTTATTCTTTTTTGTTGTAATATTAAACTTTTTTAAATTGGTTACAACTTGCCTTTTGAGGTTTTTTTGATATCCATAGTATGTATCTCCTTTGATACCCTTTGACTTTCCTGAAACTATTTCTTTATAGCGTTGTTGTATATCTTCAGCATCCTTTTTTGAGGGAGGAGGAATTAAGCCAAATACATCATATATTCCAAAATATCGATCATTCGACTTGGCTTTAGAAATTACAATCGCAGACCCCCCTAAAGCACATCCCATTTCTAATATTCCACCTTTCACTTTTCTTGCTTCTAAATTTTTCACAGTTTCATACAAATCTAGTAATGCCTGTTCGTCAAGATATGTAAGGCGGGCGTTAATTACTTGTTTGCAAAGTTCACTCTCTATCAAGTTTCATCCTTTTATTAATCACCATTGAAGCAAAATTACTCATCTTTACTTAATCATACACTATTTGTTATTCTTAGTTGAGACTAAAAAACAGGGGGTGAGTAGAATAAAAAAGATTAAGTGCGATGTAAGTGTATGTATTACTCTACATAAAGAAAACAGTCTCGCACAGAGAACTCTAATTAACGTTGATCATCAAGTTAAATACGCTCAATCACGAGGTGTCGCTATTGAAGTATTACTTCATTTAGATCGACCCAACAGCACAACTAGAAGGCTAGCAAGAGGTTTTAATAGTTTTTCGTGTAGGGTACATACATACGAAAATAGCTTCGGAGATCCGGGACTTAGTCGAAATTTTTTGATAAAAAAGGCAAACGGAAAATACTTGGCTTTCATAGATGCTGATGATTATTTTACTCAAGACTGGCTATGGTTGGCCTGGCAAAGAGCAAAAAAAGTAAAAAAACCAAGCGTTTTTTCTCCAGAAAAATGTATCTATTTCAATGAAGATGGAATTCAATTGATACATCAACTATGGCAAAGTAATGATCCAAATTTTTACAGCGCAAATGCCATAGTCAGTAATCCTATTCTCTCCGCAAATTTTGTTCATAATGAGATATATAAAAGTATTAAATATAGACCAAATAGTCAACACTATGGCTATGAAGACTGGCGATGGAATCTAGATATTTTAGCTGCTGGCTATAAAATATTAACAGTACCAAAAACAATATTTTTTTATAGATTAAAAAAAATGGTTCAGTTAATCTCAATAGTCATAAGGAATCAAAAACTGTTGGCAAGTCATTATTTTTTAAACCTTCTGTTTTTTTACAACTATATAAGTCTAATAAAAGTTCTCTAAAAGATTATTTTTCGGTAACTGATGAACAAGAAAATACAATACGCGTAACCAATACGCGTAATAGCTCAATTAGGAGAAGGTCTATTTTTACTTCTCCTAAACTTTTAACGAAACGCTATATCATTACCAGATATGGTGGTGAATCTTACCTATACCGACTGTGTAGGGATAGTTACGATCTAGCACGCACTGTATTTTCGGTACCAGTATTTGGTCTCCTTGAGGAGTTAGGCCTAAGAGATGTTCAGAAAAAATATAGCTACAATTCGGATCTAAATAAAACAATACGAGGACAATTAATAGATCTACTTACTAAGAAAGAACTCCACTCATATAATCAGATTTCTTCCTTAGAGCCCCAATTAAAACCAATGTTATATCAAAATTTTGTGATTGAAGATATATTCAAACATTTGTCTGTTAAAGATATTTATGCAAGTATGTGTAAGGTGTTTAACGGCAAGATAGAACAGATATATATCTTAGATAATGTAGAAGCCGGTAGTGAAGAACACAATCTATTATTACACTCTCTTTCAACTAAAAAGAATGTCGTAGTTCTCGTACTATCGGAGTTATCAATAGAAGTTCGAACTTCTATTCAGAGTGAAGATATTAACATATTGTTACTTGACAACCTGACCAATTTGTCATCAATCGATCACTTGTCAATGTTAATAATGATAGTACTAGATAATTGGCGGCAATTAGATGCATTACATTGTTTCCCAGGAGTATTCGCTTCAAAAGTTATACTAAAATACGATTCACACATCCTGAAAAGCCATAGAGTTGTTTGGCACATATGTGAAGAAAGACTTAACACACCAGATTTTGGCAAAGTAAGTTTACTTATTAATGATAAACATTCAGTTAATACTGAAAAAGAAAAGGTCTGTAGCGTCTTACTAAATTCTTATGGCATTAAAAATATTAACGTCACTAAGCAATATAATAGTGATATTACTAATATAAAAACAAAAAACAGTTTTGTTTATAGTACAAACAACAGGCCAGAAACCACGGTAATAATGCCAGTATATAATGCTGATGAATTCCTAGAGCCTGCTATCCAAAGTATTCTTCAACAATCATATAAACATTTTGAATTGCTAATAATAAATGACGGTTCAACTGATAAAAGCCAAGAAATAATTGATAAATATGCAGAGCTAGATAAGCGTATCAGAATTATTAAACAAAAAAATAAGGGACTGGTTTATACACTTAATCATGCGATCAAGTCAGTAAAAACAACATATATTGCAAGGATGGATGCTGATGATATTTCAACCCCTGAACGTCTCGAAAAGCAAATTTCTTATTTAAAGAGTCACCCTAACACCGGAGTTGTTGGGTGTTTAACGCAAAACATAACTTATGACGGTACCTACCGAGATATAAATGTCAGACCAGTTAGTCCTGAATGTCTTGAATTGATTACGGGTGCTTACTGTCAGCTTGCAGGTCCATCTATTGTTGCAAGGCGTAATTGTTTACTAGATTCGGGCTTATTTCGTGATTCTGAATATCCTGCAGAAGATTATGGTTATTGGACTCGTATAGTATTACAAAAAAGATACTCGCTCTACCTTATTCCTCAAGTTCTCTACTATTATCGAATTAATCAATTAGGCATATCACATACTTCACAAATTAACCAGATAAATGCAACAGCAAATATTGGTAACTATTTTCGCCAGTACTCTATTATTAATGGCTACAACTACGCCAGCAGTACCATATTTCGAAAATGGATAGATGATGCGAGTAAAATGCCGGACGATAAAACTCGAGCAAAACTCATAAACGATTATATACAAATAGTATATTCGTACGTTGCTGATCAATATAAAATTAATAAAATCCAGACAGCTCATTCTATTAATACAATCAAAAACAATATTATAAAGATATTAGGCACAGAAGAGGCAGAGGAGTTTAATAAAAACATTATGATGCTCCTAACCGGTAAACAACCATATGCTGCTGATAAAAAATCTTTTGTTACCATGGAGCGTAGTAACATTACAATAATACTTTTCGCGAACAAACTAACAAGTAAACTGCGGTTTATTGAATCGTCAAAATTATTAAAAAATGCTAGGGTGATTATATTATGTAGCAATAAGACAAATTCATACAAAGTCTGGTCGAAATTACATATAACTAATATATCGTTACCATTTGTTAGCATAAAGCAAACCACAGCAATCAGATTTGCACTAGAACATGTTCAAACCCCATACGTCTTCTTTTTTAATAACCTATCCATTCAACATGAAGAACTCAATACACTTTATAAAACAATAAAGACTGAACGATTGGATATAATTAGTCAAAAAAAAATGAATACTACAGTAAAAAATACATATGAGTTTGGAAACTTTCTTGCTCTATCTAGCTTTGTTAAACTATTGCTCTTCCCAGATAAAAGAAACTTAAAAATACCTATAATGACAATTTTAGCTGAAGCCGAGAAGAATAATTATAGTAATCTTAAAACTCAATAGTTATAACTAGTGCAGTCAATATAATTTGTAAGGAACCCCGAATTGATTGGTGGTTTATTAGGTTTAGTTACTACATGTATACTAGATGCAAAAGGCCATACACTAAGTAAGCTGGCCAAAAGATTGCCTGAAAGATACCATACAATACTTGCAAAAAACTATGGGCGTGCTGCATATAATAAATAAGTGCACCTACAAAGCCCAAAAACCAGATGCCACCACCGGCGGCTGTGCTACTTTTATGATAATAACTCGAACTATTATTGCTTGCCATTATGTTTTCTCCTTATACTAAAAGTATACGCTAAAAAACACCATAAACTTTAAAGTCTTCCATTAGAATGTTTATTATTGTAAATAAAAACGGAACTATCCAGAGAATGTTCCGTTTTTATTAATCCTGCAGTGCTAGAATATTTTTGAGATAATCCAGGCCACTACAGCAAGCGAGAGTAAGAAGATACTTAGCCCAACTGGAGATCCCCAGCTAAACCAAGAGCCCCAAGAACGCCAATGCTTCTTAGATCGTTCGTACCAATCTATCTGCTCTTCTGGTGTCATTTTTGCCATAACGCGACTCCTTATTTAGTTAATAATGAGTCTCTACCTTTTGTGAGCCAGTAGGTAAGTTATTCCTCGAGACGAAGGCTTACCAGCTATCTGGACTTATCGACACTATTATTATACCAAACCATGTCAATTAACATTGTACTTTGCTAGTTAGCTAGGCCGTATTTTATTAAAAAACCCACCCGCTTACACACCGGGTGGTGTTAACGGGTGGGTGGTGGCTCCGGCAGCAGTCTCCAGTTGGAGATCTTTCTGCTGCCGGAGCACGCGGGACTTCTACCCCGACCAAAGAGCTAGACTCAAGGGTTCGAGGAGGCACAAGGCCTCAAGTGCCCAAGGATCTAGTTGAACTTCCGGGACGAGGACAGACCAATGTCAAGACTATGGCGGCCATCCCAGCAGTCGCCAACGTGGAGACCGATCCTGAAAAAGTCACCTAGGAACACGTGGCTGTCGTCGGCTTCCAGTACTCCCTTGTCCGAGACTCGAACGTACATCTCTTTGAAGAGCCGCTCCCTGGTCTCCAGGTAGTGAATAAGAATGGCCTGCGCCAACACCGAAGCATTGGGTACGAGCTCATCTTGCTCAAGTAGCCTGTTCTGTTCATCCCAGGACATGCCAGAAGAGTTTGGTACTGCGCTCTTGCGAACTAACTGCCAGCCAGCCTTGACCTTAGTGCGAGCAAACTCTAGCCCCATAACTTCATACCAGGGTTCATCTTCTACATAGAACAAGCCCGGCTGAGCATGCTTTACATTGATAAGCGAAAGAGCGCCACAGGCCACGAGCATATGGGTCTCGCGACAAGCCTGGAGCACCTCTGGACTGAATGGCACCGTGAGGAACAGCTTCTTTGACTTGCTTGAGAGCTTGATGCCGAGATGGCGCTCCAGGGCATCGATGCCGTGGAAGTTGTCGCCCATGATCTCAGCAGCGATCTCAGGAGTGGAATTATTAAGATTGGCGAGGTTACCCTTAACAAAGTTCACAACCCGGCGGAACAGAGCAATATCATGAGCCAACTTGGAGTAGAATTCCTTATCAGCCCCGACATTTCGCCCTGTCACGATCATTTCGTGAATAACACCATGGTCGGTGCCAAAAGGCTCTGGTTGACGCACCGTGTTAGTATCCACGACACACCTCCTTGAAAACCCCGAATCCATCGGGTGGTGGCCTCAGCTCGCAGTGAGGTGAGATTTCTAGGTAGAGTATACCCACAAATCTCACCTCAAAGGAAGAAATCTAATCTGAAGGTACTGTTGGTATTCTATAACAATAAAAAACAAAGTCAATGGGCTTTATGGATTTCGATAAGCAAACCGAATCAGTGAAGAAGAAATCCAGTTTCACAAGGAAATTGAGCGGTACGAGATAATTGGCCATATTTTTGCGAGTGAAAGATTGTAACAAAAATCGGGTCACAGAACCCGATTACATAAAATAGCGCTGAGTTGCCATAGAAAGTGCGATCTCAAAAAAAGAGTTACATACTTATCAGGGGTGAAGTTTCAACAAAAAATCGGGTCACGTAACCCGATCGTTATGTTTATTGTCCAGTCTGGCTGGAGAGGAAGTTCCTAGTCAAAACTTTTGATGAAGATGAAGAATGTGATATTGAGGCAATCCGTCAACTCTTAAATACAGACGAAACTACTACTCCGACCAATCAGATAGATGAGGCGGTATAATATGTCGCGTAGATATCATCATCGCAAAACATACCGGCTTAGCGCTCGTAGTAGCAGCCTCGCACTCCCTCTAGTTATTTTACTCGCTTATGGTCTTTGGATGAATAATGAAGTGATGCTGCAAGTCGAATATATAGCAAAGATTGGCCTGCTCATGGGTATTGGGATTGTATGCGCGGTAATACTTGTGCGACTATATAAAAAAGTACAGTCATGGAGACGAAACCATAACCCTAACATGGCTATTATTGATCGTATGAGCGGCCTTGAATTCGAGCGTTATGTTGCTCGATTACTAAAAAATCAGGGTTACAAACACATCCGTTTAACTGAAAAATACGACTATGGAATTGACATTATAGCCGTGAAAGACGGTGTTACATGGGGTATTCAGGTTAAACGATATAGTGGCTTAGTAAAAGCTGACGCCGTGAGACAAGTCGTGACCGCTCTTAGCAAATACAAGTGTGATCGAGCAATGGTCATTTCTAACAGTACGTATAGTCACATTGCAAAAGAACTCGCAAGAACCAACAACTGCGTTCTTCTAGATAGAGGTAGACTCGTACCCTGGATTATGCCGACTCAATATTAAAACGGGAAAATATCAGAAGACTTCACGCCAAGAGCTTTAACAAGCTTCTCCAGTATTGGTGCAGTTGGTGCCGCTTCACCACGCTCAACCTTCGCGTAGTAATTCACATTAATACCAGCTTTTTCAGATAGCGTTGCCTGAGTGAAGCCTTTTTCAAGCCTCACTTTTTTAAGCCTATCTGCAATTTGTTTGGTTGTTTTATCTATCATAATTATCTGTAATTTATATCCATTATCTAATAAGATAAATTGATAGTCAAGTGTCTGAGCTTGACTTTTTATACCACTTATGATACAATACCCAGGTACCTTTTCAGATTAAATTTCTTCCTTTGAGGTGAGATTTGTGGGTATATTCTACCTAGAAATCTCACCTCATTCAGAGTTGAGGCCACTACCCGATGGATTCGGGGTTTTCAAGGAGGTGTGTCGTGGATACAAACACGGTGCGTCAACCAGAACCCTTTGGCACCGATCATGGTGTCATGCACGAGCTGATCGTGACAGGACGAAGCGTTGGAGCTGACAGGGAGTTCTACTCCCGGCTGGCTCACGATTCCGTTCTGTTCCGTCAGGTTGTCAACCTCGTCAACGGCAACAACCAACCCGCCGAAGGCGACACCGTCACTCCCGAACAGGCTGCCCAGATCATGGGTAGCAACTTCCACGGCATCGATACATTGGAGCGCCATCTCGGCGTGAAGCTGTCGGCGAAGTCGAAGAAGCTGTTCCTGAACGTCCCGTTCAGTGCCGCAGTGTTGCAAGCCTGTGCGGAAACGCATGTGCTGGTGGCCTGTGGTGCACTCTCGCTCATGGATGCCTGGCAGGTTCAGAAGAACCTGTTCTACGCCAAGAGCGATCCGTGGTACGGCCAACCGAGCGAGCAGTTTGCTCGCTCCAAGGCCGGAAGCCGGCTGGCAGTTGGTTCGCAAGGACGGTGCCGGATTCCACCAGCAAGCTGGGACGAGCAGTGCAAGCTGCTCGGTGCAGGATCCAGGTGCCTAGTGCTTCGGTGATGGCTCAGACCATCCTCATCCACTACCTGGAGACCGGTGAGCGTCTCTTCGGAGCGATCTACGTCCGTACTTCGGACGTGGTCTCCGATGGCGACCGCGTGTACCTCGGCCACTTCGGCCAGGACGGTGTCCTCGTCGACTACCTCTGGGACCGGCCGGACAGCAACATTGGCCTGGCGGAGTCCCGGAAGTTGAGCTAGACCCTTGGGCTCTTGAGGCCTTGAGCCTCCTTGAATCCTTGAGCTCTAGCTCACCAGTTAAGGAAGAAGTTCCTCTCGCAGCCCCGGCAGCAGCAAAGATCCACATGTGTGGAGCTGCTGCCGGGGTCACCCCATTCGTTAACACCATCCGGTGCTTGGCGGGTGGGTTTTTTGATATAATTAATCCTATGGATTGCCCAAAATGTTCTAAAAAAATGAAGATTGATCGAAAGAGTGAGAGTAATAACTCTGAAACTGGTCAAGTTTACGAACGAATAATATATGTTTGCGAAGCTGATGATGTTTGGATTACGACTGAAATTCCTATTACAGATATGCCCACCGGCTAAACTGCTTGTGCCTATCTGAAAATCATTGGGTATAATCGACTTATCTAGTTACTGCAGGCACGATTACGGTTTTGTCTCGCTGGATCTTCTTATCTTAAGAAGTCACCAGATTATTATGGTTCAAGGATCATCGTACAGTGTGAAAAGATAGGGATTGAACTTCTTGCCAATTTTTAGTGGGGATGCTTTTTTAAGAGCTGCTCCCGAATAAAATTCAAAGTGAAGAGAATGTATTGCTGTAAAAAGTAGTTTTCGACGCTTGGTGCTTAGGATGAGAATTGGCAAATCGTGGACTCCGATGGCAACCACGTGAACCTCGGCAACTTCGACCAGGACGGTCTCAACGTCAACAACAACTGGGACAAGCCGAACAGCAACATTGGCCTGGCGGAGTCCCGGAACTTCTTTCCTCTATCAGAGTGCTAAGATCGTCCTCGATCCGAAAAGTCCCCTATTTAGCGGGGGGGGGGCGAGCTTAGTAGACTTCAGCCATCCGCCAAGCATGCGGCCTATTTCGTCCATGAGTGTTTGCAAGGCTAAATACTTTTTCTGGTCAACTGCTTTGGTATCTTTGGCAAGTCGTATAAAAACTCTCAACAAGTTTAGTTTAGTACTGGCTTTTTTAAGAAAAGCCGCCTTACGCTCTTTATTTTCCAAGCTAGCTCCGATTACCAGTTCTAATAATTCGAGGCAAGTGTCTTCACCACGTTGCCATATGGTATAGCGATCTGCTTTTGGAATGGACACACGGTATAAGTGGATCAGCTTATAAAGCTCATACAACTTCTTAAATATAGGGATATCATTTTCTTCCATCATGAAAGTATACAGTAATCTTTACTCGAAAGTCATATCTGTTGAGAATCTTTTTCAAGCTTGGGCTGAGTTTCGTAGTGATAAACAATCCAAACCTGACGTTATGCGCTTTGAGCGAAATTTAGAAGAAAATCTATTTGCCCTCTACCACCTATTAAGAACTAAACAATATAAACACGGCAATTACCAGGCATTTTATATCCACGATCCAAAACAACGACTCATACATAAGGCTACCGTTCAAGATCGAGTACTTCATCACGCAATTTTCAAGGTACTGAATCCAATATTTGAACCAACGTTCATTGCTCATTCATTTTCTTGTAGAGTCGGAAAAGGTACTCATAAGGGTGTAACGGCTCTTGCTGGAATGCTTCGTAAGGTCAGTAAAAACAATACGAAACCGTGCTTTGCATTGAAATGCGATGTGCGTAAATTCTTTGCTAGTGTTGATCAAGATATTCTCTTCGGCATTCTACAAAAACGTATCCAAGACGAAGACATGATGAGCCTACTTAATAAGATTGTTTACAGTTTTAAAAAAGAAGCTAACCCTTACAAGGGACTACCAATTGGCAATCTAACTTCGCAGTTGTTTGCCAATATTTACATGAACGAACTTGATCAATTTGTAAAACACCAGTTAAGGGTCGAATACTATGTGCGCTATACAGACGATTTTATAATTGTGTCGGATAATACCGATTATCTACAGGCCCTTTTGCCAAAAATTCGCCAGTTTTTAAATGATACTTTATTACTCGAGCTACATCCCAATAAGATTAGTATTCGTAAGTTTAGGCAAGGGATAGATTTTCTGGGTTATGTGGTGCTGCCTCACTATAGCGTTTTGCGTACGAAAACAAAACGGCGAATTTTATCAAAATTGGATAACAATATCCAATGCCTAAAAAGCGGGGCTGTATCCGAAGGCTATTTCCACCAATCACTGCAGTCCTATCTTGGAGTGTTGTTTCATGCCAATAGCTACAATGTTGAGCAAAATATAAAGAATAAAGTGTGGTTTGAGCTCTCAACAGAAGAAATCGATCTTCTTCTCTAACGAAAAAACCCACCCGCCAAGCACCGGATGGTGTTAACGAATGGGGTGACCCCGGCAGCAGCTCCACACATGTGGATCTTTGCTGCTGCCGGGGCTGCGAGAGGAACTTCTTCCTTAACTGGTGAGCTAGAGCTCAAGGATTCAAGGAGGCTCAAGGCCTCAAGAGCCCAAGGGTCTAGCTCAACTTCCGGGACTCCGCCAGGCCAATGTTGCTGTCCGGCCGGTCCCAGAGGTAGTCGACGAGGACACCGTCCTGGCCGAAGTGGCCGAGGTACACGCGGTCGCCATCGGAGACCACGTCCGAAGTACGGACGTAGATCGCTCCGAAGAGACGCTCACCGGTCTCCAGGTAGTGGATGAGGATGGTCTGAGCCATCACCGAAGCACTAGGCACCTGGACATCCTGCCCGAGCAGCTTGCACTGCTCGTCCCAGCTTTTGCTGGTGGAATCCGGCACCGGGTTCTTGCGAACCAACTGCCAGCCGGCCTTGACCTTGGAGCGAGCAAACTGCTCGCTCGGTTGGCCGTACCACGGATCGCTCTTGGCGTAGAACAGGTTCTTCTGAACCTGCCAGGCATCCATGAGCGAGAGTGCACCACAGGCCACCAGCACATGCGTTTCCGCACAGGCTTGCAACACTGCGGCACTGAACGGGACGTTCAGGAACAGCTTCTTCGACTTCGCCGACAGCTTCACGCCGAGATGGCGCTCCAATGTATCGATGCCGTGGAAGTTGCTACCCATGATCTGGGCAGCCTGTTCGGGAGTGACGGTGTCGCCTTCGGCGGGTTGGTTGTTGCCGTTCCAGAACCTAACCAGCTCAACGCGGAAGCTTGGATCATCAATGACGCGCTGACGCGCATCATCTCTGAGTCCTGCTTCACGCAGAAGCCGGTGGAACTGGGCGGTGTTGTCCAGTACCTTGTCGAGGGTGTCTGACGCGGTGGGATTGGCAATGGTCGAAGCCATCACGTACCCCTTTCTGTCTAACCTGAAACCATCAGGGGATGGGCAGACCTCAGGAACAAGGTAAGCCAACTGATTACCAGGTTAGATGACCAGGTGGCTTACCTTGTATAAGGAAGAAATATATTCTCAAGGAACAGCTACAGTATATCATATATAAGCATAAAAAGCAATACCTTAAACTTGACTTTATATAATACTTATGCTTTACATATTATATTAGTACCATGTACTATACACTACCAAGGAGGTAAGGTATGCGAAATCTTAATAAAATTAAGTTTGTCATGGTGTACGTAGCTTTGGCTGCACCGTTTTTATTTACTCAAACTGCCTTCGCTGCTTCTGGCGATGTAGGCAGTGTGGAAAGTTTTATACGTAGTCTCATCCAAGTTGTAGCTGGTCTAGCCGGTCTCGTAGCGACCGGTTTTTTTGTTGTTGGTGGTTTTAGCTACATCACCAGTTCTGGTAACCCCGAACACTTAGATAGAGCCAAGCGAACTCTGATGTACTCAGCAATTGGACTGGCGATTACAATCGGTGCCTTTGTCTTAAGTAATATTGTAGTGGGGTTAGCCCACCAGGCGTTCGGAGGCTAGTCCAATGAACGGACTCGTCGCCACCATCTCTCCCAGAGTGGCTGACGTGTCCGCTGCCAGCCAATCTATGCGGGCTTATGTAGCCCCGCTGATGATTACTCTTGGCGGGTTAGCTGCGGTTGTTGCTACTTTCTTTCTGGTTGTTGGTGGCATTCATTATATAACTAGTACCGGTAAACCAGACAAACTTGAGCACGCCAAGAAAGTTATCCGTAACGCCTTGATTGGCCTCGTCATGGTTATCGCTGCTGGAACATTAACCGCTATTCTTTTACATGCCTACCAAAGTTCTGGTGGAGCCGGTACAGAGCAGTTGCCGGCACTCGCACCAATCCAACCAGCACCAACCTCTAATGGTTTGGTTGATGTGCTTATCAATGCAATTCTGGGACTATTCCGCTATATTGTAGAATCGGCAGCACTTCCTTTTATTAAGGGACTCGAATACTTTACTCATGCCACACCTTTAATGGCAGTAAACGCCAGCGTCTTTGATATTTGGCTGGCCATGACCGGAATTGCTGATGCACTATTTGTACTAGTTGTAGCCTTGCTGGGTTTTCATGTTATGAGTTTTGCAGCTTTAGGTCTGGATGAGATCGAGTTTAAGCATTTGTTGCCGCAACTGGCCATAGCCTTTCTCTTTATAAACACGTCTATCTTTGCAATAGACATGGTGATAGGTCTGTCTAATGCTCTGATTACAGCGCTCAATTCGGTGTTTCCGGGAACGTCAGTTTGGACTGCACTCAGCTCTGTTGCGACTCAAGCCAATGGCATGAGCTTAGTTGCTTTACTTATTATGGTAGCCTTTATGGTTCTGGCCGTTGTTTTAATGATTTATTACATTACTCGTTTAGTGGTGTTATACATCGGAGCAATCTTGTCGCCATTAATCATCTTATTATGGCTACTCCCTGGTTTTAAAGATTTTGCTGTTACTGCTATCAAAACTTATCTGACCACTATTTTTGTACTGTTTATCCATGTAGTGATCTTACTTCTAGCCGCATCAATCTTTGCCGGCATGGTTATCGGGAGTGCAGATAAATCTTTGAATCCTCTGATGGCCACATTGGTTGGTATAGCAACCTTAATTGCCTTATTAAAAACCCAGGGACTACTGGCTGAAATGTCCTATGTCAGTCTTGGCCCCAAGGCTATGCGCAAGCTCGGTTCACAATTTGTGACCAGTGTTAGTCATGTAACCAGCAAGATGAAAACAGCAGCAAAGGCGGCAGAATGAAAACTACCACTGTTCCTGCTCAAGTAACTACTGTTGAAGATAAAATTGCTGGGAATTTAAACCTAGCCCAACTTCTGCTGTTAGCTGCATCGGTATTTAATGGTTTTGCGTTATATATCATAGTGCCGCCAACTATGAAGTTCTCAATTGTAAAAATATTGCTTTGTTTGCTAGTTATGCTGGTCTTTGCTTCGCTAGCCATTCGGATTCGCGGTAAACTAATTATCTTTTGGTTCGGACTACTGGTGCGTTACAACATTCGCCCCCGTTATTACGTATTTGATAAAAATGATTCGTACTTACGGGTTGCTGATGCTGAAAAGGCTCCACAAGTTACGCAAGTCTCGGAGAAGAAAGTTCGGGGTACTGTGCCCAAACTTCAAGCGGATCTACCATTGCTGCATAGAGTACGGTTGGAAACAGCAATTGCTGATCCGCGAGCTAAGCTAACGTTCCACACCACCAAGAAAGGAGGTCTCAATGTTAGGATTACAGAAATCAAATAAGAAAGTGAGTGCTCGACGACAAATCGACATTAAAGGTGTCCGCGACAATATTCTCCTGTTGCCCAACAACCAATATCGTTTGGTACTGGATATTTCATCGGTTAACTTTGAGCTGAAGAGCGAAGCTGAACAAGACGCCCTGATTGACACATACCAGAGCTTTCTTAACTCGTTGGGGTGTGATGTACAAATTATGGTGCGAATCCGTGAAATGGACATGGACAAGTACCTCAATGAGTTTAATTTACGAATGGGTAAAGAAAAAACTGCTATCTACAAGCAACAACTCAAAAACTACACCACTTTTGTGCGCAGCCTTATTAAATCTAATAAGATTCTAGCTCGCCAGTTCTATGTAGTGATTCCGGCTTCCGGCAAGGACGAACTTGACCTAATTAAAGAACAATTGCACCTCAATGCTGACATTATCGCCAAAGGCCTAGCTCGTATGGGTATGCACAGCCGCATCCTGACTAGCCTGGAACTACTTGATCTTTTCTATAGCTTCTACAATCCCGGACAGGCTAAGCGCCAACCAATCACGAATCAGACTTTGGAATTACTACATAGGAGCTACCTATGAAAATGCCAGACTTATACGCTCCACAGAAAGCCGTGAAGCAATGGAAGAAGAAACGGGATGAACGACCTAAGGAGTTAAAACTCCTACTTGGCGAACAGGATGCTATGGATATGTTGTCCTATGCAGGGCTTGAGGAACACGCTGACCACTTCGTGATCGATGGCCGGTTTATGCGAGTACTATTCATCTCTGGCTATCCCTTTGTGGCAAGTTCTGGCTGGCTCAATAACTTGGTTAACTTTAACCATAATGCCGACATTTCTTACCATATTAGTAGTGTTGATGCGACGCAAGCCTTGCCGAAGCTGCATCGTAAAATTACAGAGCTGGAATCAACTAAACGTGCTTATATTCGGGTTGGCAAGATCATCGGGCCAGAAATTACTGATCCGCTCGAATCTGCTACTGCGCTTCGGGACAAGATTCAGCGTGGTCAAGAAAAACTGTTTCAAGTCTCAATTTACGTGACATTGTCTGCGGATTCACTAACGGAGTTGGATAAGACAACTAAATTACTCGAAACTGTTCTGTCGGCTCGCTTGTTCTATATTAAAACTGCCCGATACCAACAGCTTGAAGCCCTGCAATCTATCTTGCCCAGAGCTCAAGATGTCCTAAGCCAGAAACGTAACTTAGATAGTTCCTCGACGGCGCTTACGTTTCCGTTCATGAGCTCTGAACTTGTACAAGAGTCCGGGATCCTCTATGGCGTGAACAAATCCAATAACTCCCTAGTTATATTAGATCGCTTTGGGCTCAATAACGCTAACAGCATCGTCTTTGCGCAGTCAGGCTCTGGAAAAAGCTACGCTACCAAAGTGGAGATACTACGTCAGTTGATGCAAGGCACAAAAGTTATTGTTATTGATCCAGAACGTGAATATAAACGCCTTAGTGAATCAGTTGATGGTACCTATATCAAGTTATCGGCTAAGTCTAAAGAGAAAATTAACCCGTTTGATCTGAGTGCGACCTATCACACTCGAAAAGATTTGTCTGAGCACACTCAAGATTTAATCGAAGTCGTTTCCTTAATGGCTGAGAGTCTAAGCCCGAGGGAGAAAGCAGCCGTAGATAAAGCAATCCTCAAAATCTATAAGACTGCCAAGAAGAAAACACCACTGCTTGAAGACCTATATAAAGAACTGCATACTCTCGGGCAACTAAAACTCTGCGATCGCCTGGAGAAGTATATTAGCGGTTCGTTAGCCGACGTCTTCAATGCCCAAACCAATATTAAACTTGAGAATCGTTTAGTTATCTTTGATATTAAGGATTTGCCGGAATCTCTACGTCAGATCATGATGATGATCATTTCGAACTTTGTTGCTAACCAAGTGAAAGCCAAGCCAGAAAAACGTTTATTGGTTATTGATGAAGGGTGGTTACTCCTAGAACACGAGGAAAGTGCACGGTTTGTATCCGGCTTAGTCCGTCGAGCTCGTAAATACTACTTGGGCGTATCAATCATCTCCCAACAAGCCAATGACTTTTTAAAGAACGACTACGGTCGAGCGATAGCCTCACAAAGTTCATTGCGCATCTTGATGCGCCAAGATACTACCACCATCAAAAACGTGGTCTCGGAATTTCACTTAAGTGAATATGAAGAAAATTTCTTGCTCACCTGTGATAAAGGTGAAGCCCTGATTATTGCCGACCAGCACCATGTAGCGGTTAAAGTGGTAGCTTCAGATAAAGAACATCCGCTCATTACTACTAATCCAGCGGAGCTGTATCACTTATGATGCTTGCTGGGTTACTTCTAAAAAAATCTAAGCTCGAGTTAATTATTGTCTTAACTGTGATCCTAGTTCTGTTTTCCATGCCGATTGTGGTATTAGCCGCAGTTTCTGATCTTGGTGTCATTGATACCCATCCACTCTATACTGGTCCAATCGACACCCGTGATGCCTATGCGTACGGCAACTGCACCTATTGGGCAGCACTACGGCGTATCCAAATTGGCCAGCCCATTCCAAGTACCTGGGGCAACGCTAACACTTGGGCAGAACGAGCTCAACTTGATGGCTATCTTGTTGACCATATCCCGGCTATGGATTCAATTATGCAAACCTCTGCCGGCGAGCTTGGGCATGTGGCCTTTGTAGAAAGTGTTGACACGGCTGGTAATTGGACAATATCTGAGATGAATGTTGTTGGGTTTGACCAACTCGATACACGTACCTTGTCGGCAGCAGCCGCGCAAAACTTTAACTTTATCCACTAAGGAGGATTATGCAAGCTGGTACCACTACCTACTGGTTACATACGCTGAGTTCAGTACTGCCACGATTGGCCGTAGTTTTTGGTGTGGGTATCGTACTAGTATTGGTGATCTGGCTTATGATTCATTTATACACTGTTATTCGACTTCTTCGGACTGAGGTGGTTTATTTAGAGCTGACACCATCATCTCGAACTGATCGAGTTCCAGAAGCAACGAGCAGGTTATTTACTGCATTGCATGGCTTGGGTATGTCACAACACTGGTATGAGCGGCTGCTTGGGCGTAAAGAAGTATTTTCCATGGAGATAGTTTCGACACGGAAAGATGGTATACGTTTTATGGTACAGGTAGTTGCTGACAAGGCTGAGGCTTTGCAACAAGCTCTAGTAGCCTATTTATCTGACATAAAGGTAAAAGTCATTCCTGACTATTTACAGACAGCGCCAACTACAAAATACCGACGTGTTATACCATTCAAAAAAAGCAAACACTTTGCTTTTCCTTTGCAGAGCTACGAAACATTAGAAAGCCATGACCCGATTAGCTACTTAACCACAGCTATGACTAAGCTTGCCGATAACGAGCTGATGTCGTTTCAGTTAGTAATGACGCCAGTGCGTAATCGGGAGGCTGAGGCACTGCGGGAAAAGATCCTTACTAACGAAGATTTACTTCGAGATCTTAACCAGCGTTCATCATTGGTGCCCGTTTTGACAACTGGTATTAACTCCATTCTGTTTGGTCTTGTTGATATGGTTTCTGGAGCCTTTCATGAACCAACAAGGAGCCAGTTCCCGGCGGCGCATAGACACCTGGAATTTAAGCAGCAAGTGGCTCGGCGTATTAAACCAGCGCGTACTCTCACGGTTTACGAACATGAATTGGTAGAATCTATTCACCATAAGCTCGGCCAACCGCTCTTTCGCAGCGAAATACGAATATTGCTAGCCTGCAATGACAAACAAGAGTTAAAAAAGCGTCGCAAGAGTGTTGAGGCAGCTTTAAGTTTGTTTGCTGTACCAAAATACCAAAGCTTGAAGGCTAAAAGAATGCACTTCGGAGTAACCCAGATGTATCGACAGAATGTGTTTACTAACCGTTTACCGTCAATTTTCGGCAGTAGTTCATCAATTCTAGCTGCTTCGGAAGTTGCTAGCCTCTACCATTTTCCCAATACCACCAGCGCCAAGACAGAAAACTTGATACGATCGCTGAGTAAAACGCTTCCTGCACCCGTATCGCTCAAGAACGGAACAAAGCTTGATGTCTTGATCGGCGAAAACGACCATCACGGCAGCGTGACTCCAATTGGCCTTACGCTCAAGCAACGCCAGAAGCACACATACATTATTGGGAAAACCGGTACAGGTAAGACCACCTTACTAGCTAACTCTATCTACCAAGACATGGTTAACGGCAAAGGCTTGGCTGTCCTCGATCCGCACGGCGACATGTTTCAGGAACTGTTGAGTTTGGTGCCCGAACACCGCCAGAAAGATGTGATTGTATTTGACCCGTCCGACCGTGAGTTTCCACTAGGTCTAAATATGCTCGACCCGGGTATTGAATTTACTACTGAAGACGATAAGTATGAATGGATCACCAGCTCGGTCTTATCAGTCTTTGCCAAGTTAGCCGACGAGCATCAATGGGGGCCACGGATGGAGCATATCCTCCGTAGTGCCACAATGACTGCCTTACAGACCCCGAACCCTAGTCTTTATACCCTCCAACGGCTCCTAACTGACAAGAAATATCAGAAACAGATAGCCACTACGTTGAAAGACCCTGTGCTAAAACAATTCTGGGATAAAGAATTTAAGTTGCTTGGAACGATGCAACTATCTAATGTGACAGCACCACTAACACACCGTTTAGGGCACTTTATTACCACCAAGATGTCTCGACATATTCTGCTGCAAGAAACTAGCACGCTACGTATTGCCGATATTATGAATGAAGGTAAGATTTTGTTAGTTAATCTTTCCAAGGGCGATATCGGTGAAGACCAAAGCTTCTTCTTTGGTACTATCTTAACCTCATTTATTTGGATGGCGGCTTACCAGCGCACCAAGATACCTGAGAAACAACGACAGGATTTCTTCGTCTACATTGACGAGTTCCAGAACTTCGCCACCCCGCAGTTTGCTGACATCACGTCTGAGGGTCGCAAGTTTCGGGTCTCTCTGGTTGTCTCGCATCAAAATATTGCCCAAATTGCCGACCAAAGTATCTTAAAAGTAATGGTTGGTAATGCCGCCACCTTGGTTTGCCTTAAAGCGAGTCCGGAAGATGAGACATTTATTCTACCGTATATGAAGCCAGAAGTTGATAAAGGTGACATTATAAATCTAGCTCCGTACCATTTCTATATGAAGGTCACTGGTGATGTCAGTGAGGATGCGTTTTCCGGGCAAACGGTACCACTCACCGAAGAAGGCTCAAATAATACAATGAAATCTGTACTGGCTTATAGCCGAAAGCATTATGGTACACCAAAAGCATCCGTCGAGAGATATATGGATAAGTTATTTGGGTCAGATAAGTCCAAAACAGATCAATCGGCAGCTAAACAGTCAAAGGACGCAAAAGAAGCTGATTCAGGAAGTGTGGTCGGGACATAGGTCTAAAGCACCTGAAAAAGACTGGGCAAGGTGTTTTTAGCATACACTTTAAGATATAATTACAAGCAATGAGTAAAGATTTCATCAAAGACATAATCCCTGAAGACTACAAAACAAGAGGCAGCTACACTCCAGCCAAGAAAATAGATCTAGGTGACTATTACCTTATCTTTGTATCAGGTGTTCAAGCACCTAAAGACGATAACCATAGAGTAGTAACTGATGATATAGAGGAACAAACAAAACTAGTATTTGAAGACATTACAAAGATACTACAGCAAGCAGATGCCACTATAGACAATGTCGTAAAGGCAGTCATTTATATTACCGATATGAATGACTTTGATAAGATTTCAAAAATTAGAGGCGAGTACTTCAAAAAAGCAATGCCAGTAAGCACACTGATAGAAGCCAACAGAATGACCAGAGATGGTGCAAAGATTGAAATTGAAGTAACAGCGGTAATTAAGAAGTAGTTAAACCATAGGAGATTGTAAAATGAAAGAGAAAGTTAGTACCAATAATGCGCCAAAAGCCGATCATATCCTTTCACAAGGTATTGTGAGTAATAGCACAGTATATGTATCCGGACAAATCCATAACAAACCAGATGGTTCTGTAGTTGAAGGATCAGTAAAAGAAAAAGTAGACCAGATAATGTCTAATATTTTGGCGATTCTTAAGGTTACTAATACAGCTCTAGACGACATAGTGAAAGTAGTTATCTACGTCACTGACATGGCACAAATGCCCGAACTTAACGAAGCTTACTCTAACTATTTCAAAGAACCCTTTCCAGTTCGTGAAGCTGTCTGCGTACAAGCCTTGCCACTTGGTGCGAGCATTGAAATAAGTGTGGTAGCTACAAAATGAAAACAATACTTGTAGACGCAATTAATGGCTTAGTACTGGAAGACGGTAGTATTCTTGAGAGTATGTACAAGCTTCTCGAAACCTATCCAAACAAGAAGATCGTTCTGACTGGAGCAAATGACGAGCAGTTTAAAGAGTTCAAACTCGATCAGGTGCCTTACGAAGTATTTACTCTCAAACATGACCCTGAAAAGACTGACCCAGCTTACTTTCACACGTTACTCAAACACTATAACCTCAACGCCAAAGATGCTATCTACTTTGAACACAACCAAGATGCAGTGAAAAGTGCAGAATCGGCTGATATCAAGACGTATTTTTATGATCATACCAAAGAAGATATGGACGCCCTCAAGAAGTTTATCGACGAGAACTTATAGCTATGAAACTCATTTTAGCTTCAGCCGGCTTTTATACGCCTGAAATTATTGAAAAGTGTGTGCAGCTTGTTGGGAAGCCGCAAAACAAGATTAACTTTGCTGTCATTAATGAGGCATATGCTGTAGAGCACGGTGACCATGGATGGGTGTTAGATGACCTAAACCGCATTAAAAGGAACTTCAAGGGCAATATGGAGCTGGTTAACTTGCTTGCACTTGACCTTGATACAGTAAAGAAGCGAATCAAACATGCCGATGTAATTTTCGTCGTGGGTGGCCATACTGATTACCTTATGAGTGTTTTCAAAAAGACGGGCTTTGATAAGTTACTGCCTGAACTTTTAGAGAACAAAGTATATGTTGGTAGTAGTGCAGGCTCAATGGTTATTTGCAACCGTGTTTCTACAGAGGCTTATCAAAAGATTTATGGTGAAGCAAACGATTATGGTATATCTCAATATCTCGGTTTGGTTGACCTAGCTATTAAGCCCCATCTTGGTAATCCCTTATTTCCAAATAACCGGAAAGAGGTGTTACTTGATGTAGCAAAAAATTATAGTGGCCTCATTTATGGTTTACATGATGACTCTGCCGTAGTTGTTGAAACTGACAAGCAGTACACTATTGGCAGTGAATCAATAAAGATAAAAGACGGGAAAATAATATGAGTAAAACAATTGAAAAGAAAATCTTGCCCGAATTTTTTGACAAGATCCTTTCTGGCGAAAAAACCTATGAGCTTCGCTTGGCTGATTGGGATTGCCAGCCAGGTGATACACTAGTTCTCAATGAAATTGATCCAACAACAAAGCAGCCGACTGGTCGAACCCTCAAACGTAAAGTAGGTTTTGTCGGTAAGACAAAAGACTCAGATTTTTGGACAAAAGAAGAGGTAGATAAATACGGATATCAAATTATTTCTCTGCTTGATGAGGGATCTAAATAAAAACTATGATCAGATTCAAGTTTATGTATCTTCACTCTCGTTAGGTTCAGGTAACTCAAGTGTTTTTATTGTAGGTAGAGCGCGATTAGTGATGCCTTGGAGATCGCCATACATGCCGATAGTGTTATCAATGACGGCTCGGATAGACTTTTCTTGATGAGCCCAGCGAAGAGCAGCGGCACGTTTTTCCTTTTCAATTTCTGACTGTAACGCACCGTAATTTTCTACAATTGCTTCAACACGATGACGAAATTCTGGGCCAACCAAGAATTGATATAGTGCCTCCATTTTGGCGTCTTTACCGGCATTCATCTTGTTTGCTGCATCCACCTGTAAAATAGTTGTACGCAATGCTGCTGCTAACACAGGTGCTAGGCGTGGCTTAACGACCCAGACATTTGTTTCCAGGTGTTTCATGTCACTATATTCGCTTGGTATTTCTTGCGATACAATCACACCAATACTAGCATTTGCTTCACGAATATCTTGTTTGAATTTTGGTACCCATGCTGGTTGCCATTTACCGTTTTTAGTTTCCCAAAGCAATATCCCGCAAGCTGCTAGACTCTGATTTTTAACAATTTGTTTTAAATCGGCTCCTCGTTGACCTTTTTTAACCTCTTCAATTTGATCAAACGGAAACTCTTCACGCAGACGATTCTCCAGGTCTAATTCCAAAACTTCACCTTGATTCTGCTGAGATCCCTGCTCGGCCTTACGCTTCGCGTCTTCCAAAGCCTTCTTCGTATCGGCAAGTTGCTTTTCTTGTTCGGCTAATTTCAGACGATACTTTTCATCAGCATTTTTTGCAACTTCTTCGCGTATTTTATTCTCTTCAACAGCTAATCTCTTTTGTGCCTCAAGTTCTGCATTTTCCCGAGCCTGCTTTTCGGTTCGTAGCGACTTCATAAGTTCACTTAGCTGTCCACGCAGTTCCTTATTGGCTTCTTTTTCTATTTCAACTTCTTCTTTTTGGTTTTTAAGCTCTTGCTCAAATTTCTTAGAAGTGGCTTTGTTCGCTTCTGCTAAGGCTACCTGCTTAGCCGCTTCAGCCTCCTGCATTAGCTTTTCACGTTCTTCTTTTATAATAGAGTCACTTATTTGATGTGTGATAGCTTCAGATAGAGGGATGTTAGTTTTGCATTTGGGGCAAGTGATCGTTTGATTATCCATGATTAACTTTCTAACTTAAACTTATCTTTGTTTTTACCAGTTTTAAACTTTGACTTTACCTCAGTCAGTCGTGTTTCAATCGATCCAAATATCTTTTCTATATCACCAATACTATAGAGATATAAGGTCTTATTACTGGTATTCCCAAGTAGTCTTAAGTCTTCTAGTATACGATTTGTTCGGCGCTCTGCAACACGAATAAAGCGTTCGCGTTTTGCCTCGTCTGTGTAGTTGTCTTTATTGTAGCTTGTGGGTTCTTTACTATCCATACATCACATTATATATACAGTTCTAGATACTTACAAGCATAAATAATATTGACGGAAGTGGTCTACCAGTACTACTATATAAATATAATATATTTGAGGGAAATTTAAAAAAGGAGGTTATTATGGCAAAAATCGGACAAGTAGTAGCAAGAAGAATGACAGTTGGGATGCCAAATCACGTTCGTCACATAGCTGCACTACAATGGGGTACCGATAGCGGTACTCTACACTGGTCATCACGGCAAGACATGGTAGAAAGAGTAAATAATAGTAAGCCAGGGACATTTTTCACCGAAGTACAGGGTTATCGTGCGGCTCTATATGTTGTATCAAATGTTAATGGAAGTTGGGTGCAAACAGAACCAGACGAAACTAAAGTAGATAATTTGCTGAGTCTACCGTTAGGTTAGATTTTTGGTAATTCTTTAACTTCTTCGAGGTCATCCGAGGTTCTGCCGGACAGCATGGCAATAGCAGCAGTACCCATGTAATACCCGAGGTTAACAGGTACCGCATTTCCAATCTGCTTATAAGCAGAGGATACGGAGCCTTCAAACACCCAATCATCCGGGAAAGTCTGTATACGGGCGTACTCACGAACGTTAAGTGGTCGCGTGTCTTCTGGGTGACAACGCTCGGTTTGTTTCTGTGCTGGATTACAGGTAAGGGTGAGGCTCGGTTCGTCCCAGGACAATCTCCTGGCCATGCCAGTTTTACCACCACCCATATAGTAACTAGTCATCATATATTCTTTTTGGATTTTTTCAGGGAGACTGCGCCAATATCCTCCGGGAGGAACCAGTTTCATGATTCGCTTCTTTTTATCCGAGTACTCCTGACCCCCTGATTGTGGTTTATCACCAATAGCTTCTTTAAGCGAGATCGTGTAATCCTTTTCTTTAGGAAATAGAATGGGAGTCTTCAAATCTTTCCTAACAGCGATAATAAGCAATCGTTCACGTTTCTGGGGAACATCTAAATATTGGGATCTCATTACTTTATATGCCACTCTATAGCCAAGCTGTTGAAGTGTAGCAACCATAATACTAAGTGTCTTACCGTCATCATGTGAGAGCAGGCCTTTAACATTCTCACCAATAGCTATTTTTGGTTGAACTTCTTTAACTGCCCGTGCAAATTCGTGAAATAAGGTACCGCGAGTATCATTAAAGCCAAGTTTCTTACCAGCATAACTAAAAGCCTGACATGGAAAGCCGCCTTCAATGACATCAACCTTGCCTTTAAAAGGTTTGAAATCTACCTTAGCGACATCATCCTGGATGATATTCCAGCCTGGTCTATTTTTTCGTAAGGTGGCCACTGCATTTTTGTCATTTTCATTCAATAGAACATGTATTAATCCGGCATTCTCAAGGCCAAGTGCAGTACCCCCTGCACCAGCAAAAAGATCAATGGCAGTATAAGAACTACTTGTATTTGCTTTTAAGATTCTATAGTTGTTTGTTGCACTGTGATTACCAGAAACTTTATTATGAATACGACGAACTTCTTCAACATTAAAGAGACGATAGTTGTTATCAGATCGAACAGATTTGATTAAACCTTTTTTTTCCCAGCGCCTAATAGTATCAGTTGATAACTCCAGTTCTTCAGCGGCTTTAGAAATAACAAGTAAACTACTCATGCTTCTATATTATAGTAACCACTGCATAATGCAAGGGTTACTACTTATAAGCACGTTTGAAGAGTTGATCGAAAGCTGAGGTTGCTTTCACTTTCGGCTCGCTTGTACCCATGATGTTACTAATAACACTAGGTAGCACATCATACAGCATTTTTAGAGCATTCTCATTGCCCGATGCTAAATCATAAAAACTTGCACCATCAATTTTGCGGATATCATCACGGAGGGTCATGGTTCGTTGATTTGGAGACCATTCTTTATCGTAACGGGCTGATGGCTTTGGAATAATAAATACCAAGTAAGCAGTAAAGTCTTTCTCTGAGAATCTGAGATGACCGGCGAGTTTTTGGTAGACTGCCTCTGCTGAGCTGGAGTTCATGGTATTGTGTTTGTTCTTAATCTCAGCAATGATCTTTTTAGTTTCATTCTTAATATCGTAACTGCCACCCTTGCCAGCATTTTCCCAGCCAGGCATAGAACCAAGTACTTTTTGATGAAAATCACCCAAAGCGTTTTCGAGGGTTTTCTGTATTTGCCGAGACTTTTCTTGAACAAGCCATTCTTCAAGTGTCATGTCGTGAAGAGTGGCAGCAAATACTGCCGAAAATGGATCAATAACATTGCTATAAAGTTTTGCTTCAGCATCTGCCTCAGCAGTGTGTGCTTTGTCTAAAACCTCTTTTGTGTACTTGTTGAGTAGCTCATCAGTAATAAATGGTAGTAGTTGATTCATTGATTCTATTTTACATTTATAGCAGCTTAATTACTATCTGATGCTGCTCGCTTTTTAATTTGCTGTTGATAGTCCATCTGTATCAAGACGTCAAAATAGCCGACTAAATTGTGGAAAGCCTCAAGGTACTCATCATCTGTCTTGAGTACAAGACCAGATTTAGCTAACGTTTCTTTCCAATTATTTAGTTTCTTTTCGCCAATTCTATTCATCTATCAACCTCTTGTAATATTGTATCTGCAACTGCAGGGATTGGTTTAGTGGCGTCAATATCAATAGCTCCTTTTGGCTTCCAGCCTTGGCCATGCAATTCGAGTATCCGAGCAAGTTCATGTTCTTTTTTACCAAAAGAGTTGTTTGTTCGAGTTGTGATTCGTTGCTGCAAAGTCTCTTTATCAATCTTCAAGTTGAAGACCTTGTCGAAGTAATGCATAAAGTCGTCGCGATTATTGGCACCGCCACATACAAATAGTACATCTTGGTTCCTGTCTGCGAGAAGTGTTGTCATCTTCTTGGCATCCCATACCCAATACATATGCTGATGTTCTTCTGTGGGCTGTCCCGTCACTGGGTCTGCAAAAAAGGCATATTCTTCATCAGCATCAACAGCGTTGTAGCCACGCCGAAAAAGTTCCTCGCAAACAGAGGATTTACCACTGCCCGATAAGCCTTCAATGAGATAGTTATACTTCGCCATATCAGAATTACTCTTTATCTATCCACACAATTGCTTGGTTAAACTTAGTTGGGTTATAGAGCGTACCGGTTACCGGCCAGTCTTTTGTAAAGTCATCAACTCGCTTTTTTAGTTGAGCTTTTTCTTCTTGTTGCTCAGTTTCTGTCGCTTTCGGTGAATTTGCTCGATAAAAACCCACTATTACGCGTTTATTCGCTAAGGCAATAATACTTTTAATTGTTTCGTGTAAGTTTGAATCTTTAAAATACTTTAACCCAAGGAAGTTCCAGTACACAAAGTCATAGTTCTCTGGTAAACCGACAGTTGATATTGTATTTATTTCTCGTACATCGAGCACTGCAAAGTGATCTTTTAGATCGGGATAGAGCTTTTGGGCCGCATAAATATAACCTTCGTCGATATCCACGCCATATGGAGTTAGTTTATGGCCAGACCACTCTTGTAAGCTGCGTAAGAAGAACCCCCCGGCACACCCAATATCTAAAATAGTACCATCGGAATCTACGACATCAGCAATGAAACGTCGTTTTTGTTCCCATTCTTCATAAACAGGGCTTGATTCATTATCTTTCATCAATTCTGCAAACTGTTCTGGGTTTGAGATGAGTTTCTGGAACTCCGTACTATATTTTAACGTGTTAGATTGCATGTTAGCTTTTTGCTGCCTTCATAACTTCTGCAGCAACTTTCTCTACATCCTGGTTACCATTAATAGCTTGGTCTACGATATGTTTTTCACCAAGTGATTTATAGTTGTCTAACTGTCCTTTAAACCACCGTGAGACATCATCGTATCCTTCTTTGCTCATCCTTTGAGAATTTCGTTTCCTTAAGACTCCTAAAGGTGTATCCAAAATAATTATCTTGAAGCCTTTTTGCCGGGCTTTTTGAATCAACTCAGTAGGAATATAGCTTGCAAAGTAAACTACGTTTTCTCTGCTAATTATTTCGTTAGTAGTTCGAGGTACAAGCACTTTGTTTTTTAGCTCGTCATCTGGCCAAACATCATTATTTGCTTTCATAACTTCTTCATCTGTTTCGGCGATGTGTAGGTCTGTGTGCTCTCGTAAGTAACGCATCAGAGACGATTTGCCTCCGCAAGATGGAGCTAAAATTATAAGTTTGTAAGTGTTAGATTGCATAATTCATTACATGTCCCTTTGAACAGTTTTAAACCCATTAACTTCAGCGTCTGCCTTAAACTCACTATTCAGTGGAGCAGAACTATGAGAAAGAAAGATAACTTCTACGCTACGCGACTGTTTATCGTTCAAGCTATCGAGCCATTGTCGTAAGAGCTTTGGGGATAGTTGAGCACCCTCAATAATGCTAACGCTGGTTTTGTTTAGCTCAGAGTCTATTAGTAATTTAATTGCTGGCCAGTAGGTTTGGGCTTCAACTCTATAATCCTCTATAGTCGACTTTTTACCATCTCTCTTAGCTTGCCATACGGGTAGTTTTTTTGAAAAATCTTTATCTGAAACGCTCAAGTTCCACTCCAGCATAAGAGTATCTAACTCAATAACCTTACCATTCTTTTGTTTTGCAATGTTGTGTGCCAAATAACTTTTTCCCGTTTTTGGCGCGCCACCGATGAGAATAATCATATTGTTATTATACTAATAAAGAATAGCTTCTGTCTTCTCTCAAGCAAGTATAAACTCTGGCTCCGAGTGGTATTAGAGGTGAGAACTAGTCTTCTTCCAATTTCTTAACCAAGTAGTAACAAGGGTCGTTGTGTTGAATTTTTTTCCTTTCGCTATCTTTTTCAGTCCACTTATCAAAATATTCTCCATGACCCCAATCTTTATAGCCATGTTTTTCATATAGCTCTTTGGCTCGAGGGTTGTCCAAACTAACAGCAAGAGCAACTTGCTTGAAGCCTTTTTCTTTTGCCATGGCTTCGGCTTGAACAATTAACTGTCCACCGATACCTTGTGAACGCTTTTCTGGTGGCCAGACCCCAATTGCATTTAGCTCGGGAGTATTAGGCAAATACTGACTAACTTGTGGTCCACTACCTTCCCACTTAAGATTTAAGTGACCAACTGGTACGTCGTTTTGCCAAGCAATTAGGTAACTACTTTTACCATCTTCTTGCTCTGCAAATCTTTTTTCATGATAGCCTGGTGCAGGGATGGCTTTGTTAAGTAAGGCTAAATCAGCTTCACTACACAGTTTAATCTCAATAGTTGGTTCGTTTTCAGGAGGCATGGGTTTTGGTTCCATCCACATATCTTACCAAAAAAAGAAGCTTCGGTCTCCTCGCAAGCAAACACAAGCCCCTCTCTAGTTACATGGTATACAAAATTTGAAGGATGTAAACATTAGCTCTAATTGATGACTTTGTACTTCATATGTATATATGACCCGTCTAGTTTCTTTACTTCAATAAGCTCAAGAGGTCGTAGCTGACGCAAATCTTCACCTGTTACTAATGAAGCACCGTCAACCAGTGTTGGTGTATCTTTACCGCCAACTATCAGCGGTGCAATAACAACCGACAGCTCATCAATCAAGCCAGCTCTGAATAGAACAGCATTGAGTGTACCGCCAGACTGAACAGTCAGCCTGTCTACGCCCATATTCGCAAGATCTGCAAAAAGCTTCACAAAATCAATCTGTTTATCAAAGTGCATTACTTCCAAGTCGTCATCTTTTATATTGTAAGCAGGATGTTCTTTGTTGGTAGTGACAATATAGAGCTTTTTGGTTCGTTTGAGTAAGTTTGTTACGCCTAAGTTAGTAAGATGAGGTTTACTGTCGATAATGACGAAGCTAACGGGCAGCTTATCAATACTGGCCTTCTCGTCATTCCAGCCAACTTTTGCCATAACCTTACCAGTGTTAAGTGAAAACAAGTCAGTTTCTTCCTCTAGTTGATAGTATTGCTTAAGCCCATCGGCAATCTTACCAACCTTGGCTAGATCTTTATCAAAGTCCCGCTCTTCAATAGTGCCAGTTGAAATCTTACCATCAAAAGACATGAGCATAAATAGTGTTGTATGGGGCTTGTTCATTTACCTATCATAGCAGAAAACACCTCTGTAATCTTGTTTGGAAAACTAGCCTTTAACACAAGCTTCAAATTCATTACTCTGCTACTATAGTTATATGAACAAGTTAGAAAAAGACTACCTAGACAAAGTCAGGAAAGTTATAAGTCAAAATAGCGATGCTGTCGCAACCGTAGATGCACTAGCAACCATTACAAAGCCTGACACAAAGGGGCTTAGTCTTAATACTGTCACTGCTATCAATTTCATTAATGAACTTGATTTTGAGCGTGAAGATGGTTCATTGGATGTCGGTAGCGATATCGATGATTATGATGCGACTGAGGAACAAATTGCCTCAGAAATTCTCCACAAAGTTAAGCAAATACTATCAGATATAGACAAAGAAAATTGGTACAAGTACAGGTGGTTCGTTAAGCTCGTGTATAGCTGCCTTAAGGGCAACGATTATACTTACAAAATTATCGTAAAAACTATTGGAAAGAAAACTGAGCAAGAAGCAACCAAAGAAATGGATCGCCTTAAGAAGGATGCTTCGCATACCCATCCTGAAGCATCTGATTACACGTTAGAGGATGTAAGGCTTAGCGCAGAACTGGTTGATTCGCATAATAATCTCTTAAGATGGTAACTTGAGTTCATAGCAATCTTCTGAATCTAGCTGCAAACTTACTTTTCTATTCGAAAAGTAAGGAACCCCAAAGAGCGTACTCTTTTGGGGTTACGGTTTAAGACGCTCAAATGACTCGTTAATACTAGCCATCAATGAGATAATCGATGCATGTCAAAAGACCAAAATATCGATCTGCTTCACTTACGAGAAGCCCTTGAGGCATCTTGGGATAAAAAGACTTCATATCTAGGCGTTGCTCAGAAAGGTAACCCGGCTCTTGGCCAATGCTACCCGACAGCTTGGGTTGTTCAGTCATTCTTCCCTCAAATGGAAATTATTAAAGGATGGGTATGGACTGGTATGAGCAGAAGTGCAGATAAGCATTTCTGGAATGGTCTGTCTGTCAATGGAACACTCTTCCACATTGATCTAACCTGGCAGCAATTCCCGCAAGGATCATCAGTCCGCGAATTCGAGGTGCTTGATCGTGAGTCACTAGGAGATAGCGATAAGACCATCAAACGTTGTGAGCTGCTTCGACAGAGAGTTCTTGACTATATTGATGCAAATTCTGGCTAGGTTTCTTCCCAAATTATTCCAGTAACACCATGTTGTCTGAGTCTCTCGAGAGTAGCGAAGCGAATATGAAGATTATCGTTGCCAGCATCTTCTAGTAACGTGCGAGTTCGGTGTTTGGCATAGAGAAGATCAGCGGTAGTCGTACAAGCCATCAGTACAATTGGTGGTTGGCTATCTCCAGTCGCATCTTCCCACTCGCCACTATCAAGATATTCAATGTAGTCTTTTAGTCGTTTCTTAAGCATGTAGCTGGGTGTGGTCGTATCAAACACCTCCAGTAAGTAACTCTTGTGTTCAGTGCTATCCTGCTTGGTAAAACACAAATGCGGTTTTAGTTCATTTAAAAAGTAGTATTCGTTATTAGGCTTGGTGTAGTCTGCTTCTAATGCGTATGAATACTGCACATCGCCAATACTTTTGGTTCCCGCGGTAATGCAACAGTCGGCTAGTGTCAGGCAGCGACCAATGAACGATTGCTGTCGTGAGGATTCTTTGTAGCGTTTGCGTAGTTCAGTCGATGGATACTCATTGAGGGTTCTGAGGTATCGTATGCCGTTCAGACCGAGATAGTAAACTGCAGGTTTCGTCTTGTTGGCAAAATCGTTCTTGTCATAGATCCATTCGATGTATTCCTTTTCCCGAAGATCTTTCAGCCAAGCAAAAATACGTCGTTTGTCTTTGTGGTGTAGTAATGCCTGGATATGGGTTCTGTCTAAGAATCTGTGTTTGTAGAGTAATTGTATTATTGCTTGTTGTTTGCTAGTAATTTTTGAAGAGTTCATAGTAGATGGAGCATAGTTAATGAAGTAGTTTTAAAGTTAAGGGCAGCATGGGTTCACGATGATGAGGTGATAATATGCCTACCCCTCCTACTCCGATACTTTAATAGGTAGAAGATACAAGTATTCTATACCAACAGATATACTCAAGTCAAAAAGTGTCCCCGCCCATGGGGACAATTATGAAAGCTTATTTTGGATTACTTTTGAGGCCTAAAATGCCTTTATTCGACTACGCCACCTGTCTCTAAAACTTTGAGTAGTTGCCATAACCACTGCTCTGCGCCGAGTTCATCAATTAACTTCACATTGGCTTTAATCCACGAGGCAGTATCTATTGTAGGATCGTGCTTACCGGCTAATCTTTCAGAAAGCGTCACAGCTTGACGCGGGCTCATCACCATATGGGTAAGATTTTCTGACGGTTCTGTAGTGAGCGTTACCAGTAACTGCTTTAGCCAGTTGGAAGAGCCCATTTCCTTTATAAGCTTGGTGTTTGCAAGTACCCAGTCTTCTTTGACCAGTGCTGTCTTCTTAGCCTCAAATAGATAGTCAGCAAGTGTTACCGCGTAATACGGATTGATTATCGTGTCTCTAACATCGTTCTCGGCCTGCGATTTCATACCGTTATTATACGCCATAATTGCTTTAACCCCGTTAAAACCAAACAAATTAGCTGTAAAGATACACTGAAAAATAGTTAAAAATTACTGTGGAAAACCCCTTGTAACTATCCCTATAGGCGTAGTATACTATCCTTATAAGCATTGGAGGGTATCCAGAATGAACAATCAAGAAAGTACCGAAACACTATCAACTGATAGTATCGAAGTACTCCGTAAAATTCTCGAAACAAAACAAAAACGGTCAATTAGCTATGATGAAGCTCTAGAGGTCGGCGAGTCGCTCATAAACTTCTTTGAAGTCTTAGCGGGAGCTATTTAAGAGGTTGTTATGGATCAACAGTTCAACGCGGTCATACTAGCTCGAGTCTCCAGTAAGTCCCAAGAAGATGAAGGTTATTCGTTAGATTCCCAACTAAAGCTGCTACAAGGCTATTGCGAAAATAAGGACTTGAAGGTTGTTAAAGTCTTTAAAATTGCTGAAACGGCTTCAAAAGAACAGAGCCGTAAGGTTTTCCACGAACTCCTAGCCTATATCTCTAAAAACAACATCTATCACTTAGCTATTGAGAAAACTGATCGGTTTACTCGAAACTTTCGCGATGCAGTAGCTATCGATGATTGGTTAGAAACAGACGATAACCGAAGACTCCATGCTGTTAAAGAGAACTTATTACTCCACAAGAATGCCAAGTCAGATGTTAAGTTTATGTGGAATATCCATATATCTGTTGCTAAAAAGTACACCGACAACCTCCGTGAAGAAGCCATGAAGGGTTGGGCTGAGAAGCTTGCCCAAGGCTGGTTGCCCTCAGTACCACCCCCGGGCTACATAACCATCGTTGAAGGTGGCAAACGTATTCACGTGCCTGATCCGGCGACCACCAGCCTAATGCAAGAGATCTTTAAGAAGTATATCGAGCCAAACCATTCCATAGCATCAGTTGCTGAAGAAATGAAACTAATGGGCATTACGACTCGTAAAGGTAGGCCTTACGCGAAAAGTCAGGTGCAGAAGATATTAACGAATCCATTTTACATCGGCATTAACCGCTTTAATGGTAAAGACTATCCAGGCGCCCAAGAACCCATAATTAGTAAAGACTTGTTTGAAAAGGTACAACATAAAATGCACAAAGGCCGGCCGTTGGTCTATGTTCGACATAACCCGCCATTGAAGAGTCTCATCCGCTGTGAAGACTGTGGCACTGCCGTAACTTGGCAGTTGCAAAAAGGCCGCTACTACGGCGTCTGTAAGCGTCGTAGTGAGACTTGTAAGACCGTCAAACTACTTCGTGAAGACCGAGTTGAGCAAATGATCGTTGAAATGTTAGAAAAGCTTATTTGTCCCTCGCCAGCGATTATTGACTGGGTGGCTAATGCCATGCGTGAGCACTACCAGGATACGGTAGAAGGCCAAGATAGGCTGCAAGCCTCCATCCAGCTCCAAATTGACCGTATTAAGCGTATGGATGAGGGTTTGTATGATGACAAGTTATCCGGCGACATACCTCAAGCTAAGTACGAGGAAAAGCACCAGCAGTTCACAGATCAACTCACAGAGCTTGGTGGAAAACTGAGCAAGCTGGATAACTCACTATCAAAGAGCCTGCAACAAAGGCTCGTCCTACTAGAACTATCGCAAAAGGCTGCTGGAATCTATTGCAAAAAGTCGCCGGATCAAAAAAGGCTGATAATATCAAAACTTTTCGCTGATGTAACATTAAAAGGAGGTGCTCTATCTGTTAAATACACGAATTTCGCTCGTGCAATCGCGGAAAATGTCTTAGAAACACGTAAATTAATGGAGGTTACAAAATGACAATCAAAACTACTAAAAATGGCTTAAATAACAGGAGTGAGGATGAGTTCGAAGAGCAGTTGCGTTCTATATGGCTGGGGCGGTAGGATTCGAACCTACGAATGACGGCACCAAAAGCCGTTGCCTTACCACTTGGCCACGCCCCAATAGAGCTATATTATAGCTTTTACTTGCTATAGTTTCAAGATTGGTAGATAAACAGAATAGTGCTACCAAACTATGGTACGATTATTATATGATACAAGCCATTATTAATGCCGGTATTATTGTAATTATTTTCTCAATTGCCCTCTACTTATGTTACGCTCTTGGGCTAAGTATGGTGTTTCGCAAGCTCGGAGAGCCGGGCTGGCATGCCATTGTGCCAATGTATAACTTTGCTCGGCTAATACATGCTCTTCGACTGCCAAAGAGCTGGTTTGCCCTTTCTCTTACTCCTGGTGTGGGCGCAGTTTATTCTGTAGCGGTTGCGTATCGCTTGGGTAGAGTTTTTCATAAGAGCTTTGCTTACTCAACATTTTGGCTTATACCAGGTTCGCCTTTTGGCATGCTGCAAATTGGTTTTAGTAGAAAGCCAATGAGAATTGAGGTGCTAGACGAGCCAAAACCCAGTATTAAGCAAATTCAGCAAAGACTTAGTAAGAAATCTAAAACAAAAAAATAATTTTTTTGCGCATTTTACTATTTCAATCTCCTACCAGTATTGATGCTATAATACAACAATGAGTCACTTCATAAACGAAGAAAAGGCTATAGAGAAAGAGTTTAGCTCAGACTGGCGTAAACACCTTTTTGGTCTCGATAGATATGGTGTATTACTTATACTTATCTTGCTGCAGTTAATCTTGATGAGTGGCTTTAGCCATCGACTTGTTCTTCTTGTAGCAGTAGTAATACAAATTCTTACACTATTTATAGCGCTGCGCTCATCTGGAATTCACATTCGTGGTAAGTCTTTTATTGCACTTTGGCTGGTTATCTTTATTGCTACAGCTGCCTCAGTAGTAACAATAGACCACTACTACCCAATGAATGGTTTTAATCAGTATGCCAAAATACCTGCATACATTGTGGCAATACTATTAGATCTATCTATTATTGCTCTTATTATTCGTCGGCTTATTCGGCATGCCAAAATTAATATATCGACAGTGTTTGGCGCGCTCTGTATATACCTACAAATAGGGCTGTTCTTTGCAGCTGTTTATGCCCTGCTAGGTATAGCTTCTAATGGGAATTACTTTGCCGGGCAAGACGTACAGCAACAAGTTATATATGTTTATTTTAGCTACTCTTGCTTAACTACGGTTGGCTTTGGCGATTTTGTAGCAGCCAGCAATCTTGGGCGTATGTTAGCTGTCTCTGAATCTATTATTGGACAAATATACTTGGTTGCCGGTGTGGCACTGGTAGTGGGTAGCCTTGGCCGCCAACATAAAGATATTCAATAACAAGCACTAAAAAACCGACCTATTCTAGGTCGGTTTTTTAGTAAGAAAGAATGCTTTTAGCGTTCTTCTTGTGGTCGAGCTTCGTTAACGCTAATTGCGCGTCCGTCTAGTTCTTTTTCGTTGAGCTCGTCGATAGCTTTTTTAGCTTCGTCTTCGCTGCTCATTTCTACAAACCCAAAACCACGTGAGCGGCCGGTTTCGCGGTCAGTTATTACTTTGGCTGATTCTACAGTACCAACACCTTCAAAAAATTCTTTTAATGATTCGTCGGTAACGCCGTAGGATAGGTTTCCTACAAATAATTTTTTTGACATCTAACTATTTACCTTTTTCTTCTGTCGTTCGCTCAGAGGTAAACCGTTAAAAGTCTGCCGCTCCTCTTTTGCACTGACGTATTAATATTATAACTAGCTTTCTATGGCGGCTTTCTAGTGCCTCTAATATAGCACACGTTAGGTAAAAATACTAGTGGTTTTAACTGCCTAAACTACCGGACTAACCCCCAACTATTCGGTAGAGTATACCCGTAAATAATCTCGTACCATTATGGGTGTAATAAATCGCTTTCTCACCAGCTGATGTGCTGTCTGGGTAATGTGCTTTTGGTTAGCACTATCGTCAGACAAAACCTCAGCAATCTTGTGTGCCGATGTATTGGTATTATCGGTTAAGTAATACCCCGTTTTGTTGTTAATTATCTGCAGAGCTATGCCGCCTACTGGTCGAGAGAATACAATTTTTTTCTTCCAGAGGGCCTCTGTTACCGTTAAGCCAAACCCTTCCTTGGTGGAGTTTTGTATAACCACTACTGCCTGACGTTGAAAAGCATTAATTGTTAGGTCGTCTGCCTGAACAATAATATGAGCATTATACGGATCTACTTTTTTTGCCAACGTATGCACTACCTTATAGTACTCGATTCCCTCCGGGTCGTCGGTAGCATAATTACCCATCAATACACACTGCAAGTCTGGCACTCGTTTTTTTAGTTCTGCAAAAATATGTAATACACCAAGTGGGTCTTTAAATTTATCAAAGCGTGAGACCTGTAATATATAGGGTCGGTTTTGATCTATTGCTTGTCGAGCAATAATAACACGACACTCTTCTTGGGTGAGTAAGCGATTTTTTTTGTTAAATGGGTCTATTGCAGGATGTACAATAGCTGTCTTAGCCCTATCTAAACCATGCACATAGGCCTCGAGAGAAAAAATAGCCTTAGTAATATGCTGATAATGTTGTTTTAGCCAATCATGTGTGGCAGTATCGGCATCGCTTAGGTCAATATGACAACGCCAGACAACGTGCTTTGCTTTAAGATGCTTTGCCAACCCAAGCGTCTGTGGGTCGTGCAAAATATAAATATCTGCTTCTGGCAAATGTTTGGCTATACCATCGGAATACGCTTGATAGTAATCTAGATCTATTTCTGGGTGTAATGGGCAGATACCCTGTAAACAATTATGTAACTGCTTGGTAGTGGTAAAAAACCGATCGTCAGGAGGTAATACATACCAGTCCACATCTATACCAAGCTCTCTCATTAGTGGTACTTGGCTGCGTAATAATTCTGCTACTCCACCTCCAAAGCTAGTAGCGTTAATTTCGACAACCTTCTTGCCCTTCAGCCTAGAAGATAATTGATGCAATTCTTCTAATATGTCTTTAGAAACTAAATCTTTGTAAGCAGAAATAGCCTTCTCTTGTGGCAATGTAACCTTTTGCATAGCTATATTATACCGCTTATATTTAAGCTAATAATCAAACTTGTCTAAAATATATTTTTTTAGTATAATTGGCACAGTTTTTGCACCCCACATTTCCGGAGGAGCCGTGACGAACGCACCAGATAGTCCAGAGTTTGAATTTGCTCCAACTGTACCAAGCGAGCCATACTGGCTGAACGAAGCTAGAACGTGTCGCTACTTTAGCGAGGATGGAGTTTCTCTAGGGTACATTCAGCTTGGAACAGGTAGTGCTCGTAGCACTTGGTTTAGCTACGTTGGTGATGATACCGAGCCAATCACTCCTGGTGGTCGCGCCGATCGCGAAGCTGCCAAGAGTGATGTAGTGCGTATGGTAGAGATCGAGGTTGGTCTCAGGGCAGCCGAACAAGAGTACCGAGATGAGCAAAGGCGGAAGCGATGAAGATAAGTATTGATCTTATTCTGTTTGTTGTAGCAGTACTACTTATTGGCACTATAATTTGGGCACTCTGTACTGATGTAAGAATTCCCCGAACTACAGACAAGAAAGATGCCCCAAATGGGTAATGTCTTTGGAGCTGCTCTGCTAATTATTGGTTTTGCACTACTGTTTCTAGTTTTGCTTTACCCTGTTCGTAGGCACTACAAAGAGTTGAGTGACGATGAGTAGTTGGTATTCGATATTGCTTTTTGTAGCTTTTGTCGTTCTCTTGTTTGCCCTCGCCTTTTCGCCTGTGCGGAAACGGTTTAGAGAACCATACGACAATGAGTAATGCTGTGGGAGTAATTCTCTGGCTAGCATTTTGTTGGTTTGGCCTTCGTTGGCGCTACAGACATTACAAATCACACACCCACACCTACACACCCAAGAGGTAGCAATGGCTCGAAAGGGAGAATGCACTCTAGACACCTCTCATACAGGAACCAAGACATGTTGGACATGTCATGGCAGGGGCGATCCGGCATCTTTGTCTACTCGCTCACGACAAGATGCCGTTTGCGGTAGTTGCCAAGGTCTTGGTTATGTCTGTAAGGAATGTGAAGGCCCTATTCAGACTTAATATTCCCCAATCGAAAGATTGGGGTTTTATTTTATTTGCGAATTCTATTTACGAGCGGTCCATATGGAGTGTCAGATACTTGTAGTAGATACTTAGAACGTAACTCTTCGCGCAATTTATCTGACGTTAGATACTCTTTGGCTTCACGCGCTTCCTGGTAATCTGCTAACAGTGCACGAGCTTCAGAGCTAATTGGTGTTTCGTCTATTAACTGCAATCCAAGTACTGCATCTACCTTTCTTAGTATTTCAAGAGTTTGGCCAGAGAACACCTTACCTTCAATTGCAGCTAACGCCGCTAGAGCAGCAGAAGTATTAAGATCGTCCTCCATGCTTGCAGTAAATATCTGCCAAAACTGTGTTGTTATGCCAGAATCGTCCGCAACTGGTAACTGATGCTCGCCTGCCAAGACTAATTGATCAACATAGGCTCGAAGGTTTTGTAGTCTTTCGTGTGCGGCCAGCAAGGCTTTCTTAGAGTAGTCCATCTGGCTTCTATAGTGAGCTTGCAGACAAAGCAGACGAAATGCTAGTGGGTCGGGCACGTCTGCTAGCTTGGTTGTATTACCAAGGCTTTTACTCATCTTTGCACTCTCTACTTGTAAATGCTCGTTATGTACAAAAAAGTTGGCTTGGTGACCACCACACTGCGCAATCTCGTTTTCGTGATGTGGAAACTTTAAATCTACTCCACCGGTGTGGATGTCGAATACCGAGCCTAGATACTGTGTGCTCATTACTGAGCATTCTATATGCCAACCAGGCCGTCCTGGATAATTCTTGCCAAGATAATCAAAATCCCAATATGGTTCACCTTTTTTCTTGGCCTTCCAGAGTACAAAATCTGCTACACCTTCTTTCTGGTCTTGGTCGTCCGTTACTCTAGCTTTGGCTTGATAATCTAAATCTACCAAGACACCATATTTTTTGCCTGATTTTTTGTAGGCATCGAGACTAAAGTAAAAACTACCATCACTTTCGTACGCAATCTTCTCTCGAAGTAACTTAGCAATGAGAGCTTGCATGCCCTTAATATGGTCGGTTGCACGAGGCAATTTGGCTATATCTGCTCGCTCAATACCAACCTTTTCAATATCATCAACAAAGATATCTGTATACGTATCGGCCAGTATGCCCAAGGCAGTATTTGGATCTTCACTAGGGTTATCGCGCTCTATTCTAGCTATCATTTTGTCGTCTACATCGGTTATATTCATTACCCAATCAACACTATAGCCTTCTATAACCCGCAATACTCGCTGCAAAGTATCGGCAAAGATATAGGCACGCAAATTACCAATATGAGCATGGTCATACACTGTTGGACCACAGCTATACATAGTGACGTGCTTGGGTTTTATTGGTTTAAAAAGTTTTTTGCTCCGAGTGAGAGCATTATACAGGCTTAACATAGTTGTTTCCTTATATTTATCATATCACGAGAGGTAATATGTATTTTGTAATTCGTTAGAGCATAATTTTACGTAATACTTCAGCCGCATGGCGGCAGTCTTCGAGTGCGTCATGGTGACCTCTAGGAGGTAAGCCAAATTCTGCAAAGGTATGAACAGAGTTAGAGATGTTGCCCTTACCCTGTTTTACTAGCTCGGTATACGCAATAGCCCAGACGTCGAGAATATGATAATCGTATGTCATAAAATCTTTACCAATAGCTGCCAACATATCTTCTAGCATACGAGCATCGAGTAATGTCGTCCAACAACTTAAGAAGATATCAGTACCAAAGTGGTCTAAAAAACGTTGCATTACTTCTTTTTGGTCTGGCGCATCTTTTAGATTGTCCTGGGTAATACCATGAATTTGCAAACTCCGTGGATCTGCCTTAGAAAGATCTTGCCAGATATAGCTAGAAAAATCTTGTTTTTCTTTTAGTGTGTCTTTGTCGAGTAAAATTGCTGCCAGCTGAATTGGCTTGGCATAGGTTGGTCGGCCATCAGTGGTCTCAAAGTCGATCATTAAAATGTCTTTTTTGAATTTCATATCTGCTTATTATACCTAATAAGCAGCAAAATATCTAAAAAGCTTGTCTGTTATCTAGTGCGCGACCAAGCGTCATTTGATCGGCATATTCTACGTCACTGCCCATTGGTAGGCCGTGTGCGAGCTTAGTAACCTTTATAGGGCTATCTTGCAGTTTCTTTAAGATATATAAAGCGGTTGTTTCACCTTCTAGATTGGGGTTGGTTGCCAAAATAATCTCATCGGGTTTTTCACTCTCTACGCGGCTGAGCAAACTTTCTATCTCAATATCTTCTGGACCAATACCATCAATAGGGCTAATAACTCCGTGTAAGACATGATACCGACCACGGTATAGACCGGTTTTTTCGATAGCAACAATATCGAGTGGCTGAGCAACCACACAGATAAGCTTGGTGTCTCGACTAGGGTTGGCGCACAACTTGCAAACATTTTGGGTAGAAAAATTTTGGCAAGTACTACAACGTACCAACCCTTCCTTTAAATCAATTGCTGCCTGGCCAAGCTCTCTACTGCCATCGTGTTTGAGTAGATAAAACACCAATCGCTCAGCTGACTTTGGGCCTATCGATGGTAACTTAGAGAATTCTTCAATAAGATTCGAAACACTCTCTGGCAAAACTTCTGAGTTCAATACTTCCCCTCCAAAAGATCTTTCTACATTCCTGGTATATTGAGATTGCCAGCAATCTCTTGCATCTTGGTGGTTGCTTCGGCCATTAATTCTTTGTTGGCCTGATTGATAGCCGAGATAAGCAATCTTTCGAGTCTATCGGTATCGTCGGTAACGCTTTCAGAGAACTCGATAGAACGAATCTCTACATTCATGCTTGCCTGGCCAATACTAAGACCGGCGGTAACTTTAACATCACCTTCGCCTGCTTCGGCCTCTATTTGCATACGTTTTAGCTCTTTTTGTAGCTTCATTGCCTTACCGGCTAATTTGGCTTTGTCCATCATTGACATAGTACTTATCTCCTTCGTTATCTAAACAAGTTATATAGAGAACACTATATGTTGCTATTGTTCGGCAATACCGTAAAACAACAAATAATATTCGATACCACTATTGTACCTGATAGAGTCGCAGCTCGCTATACCCGGCTATTTTTTCTTCTAAGAGCTTCCAATTGGCTGGAATTTGATCGTAGTAGGCGTGTTGACCTGTTTTACCAATTAACCAAACCCTACTCCCACCGGGTATGGTAGTAAGAGAATTAAGATAGACATTTTGATTATACAGTAACCCCGACTCTCCGTAGCCATTAGGTGGCATGCCCGCTGTATACAAGCTGATAATCTGGTCGGTCTTATTATAATAACTGCCATCAAAATACACATACAATTCCCCAGCCACCAATACATCACCAACACGATATTCTTGGTTGAGCGACTGCATAACAACGCCCATTTGATGGTTTGACTGATAATACACATTACGTATACCAATACACTCTATCAGTAATAGTATCGAGGCTAGTACACCAAATAACCAAGTTCGTTTACCTGCTAACCAATCTAGCGCAATTACAAGAATAAGATATATGCCAATGGCAGCAAAGGCAAAATAGCGTTCGTGAAAAATAGGTTTTTTGACCGATACAATGAGACCGATAGCGATTGGCAAAAAGCTATACAACACCAACAGTCTGGCAAATTTCTGTTTACCCTTGTCGCGCATCCAAATAAAAACACCCGCCATAATAACTAAGACCGGTACAAGCCAATAGATTAACGCAAATAAGGCACGGCCATCGGTAAAGCTAAAGAATTGCCATATAGTATCTGGCAGAGTGCGTAAGGTGGCTGGGGGCAACCAACTTAAACCTTGTCCACGACGTAATTGGCCAAGTAAATTTGGCACCCACGGCAAGAACAAAACTACTGCTGCTAGATTGGCTGCCCACCAGCGCAGAGATAACCATATACTTTCACCTATCTTCCAGGTACTTGGTTTTTCGAGTAATACAAAATACAGCCAGAAAGCTAGAACAGCCAGAACGGTAAAATAATGTGTATACAAACCAGCAGCAATAGACAACGTATAAAGTACATACGGCCACGTGCGTTTGGGTCGCTCGGCAATTTCTGTAACTGCATAAAGAGCTAGTAGTAAAAATAGGCCAAGTAACCCGTACATTCGAGCTTCTTGACTATAACGAATTAAAAATGGTGCAAGAGCTAGTACAAAACTTGCTAATATTGCCGCGCGCAGACCTGCTATTTTTCGGACTATAAGGTAGCCAATAGGAATAATAAGCACGCCAGCAAATGCACTAAGACTGCGAATAGCAAGCTCGCTCGTACCAAAAAGCCTCATCCAGAAATGCAGCAACTCATAATACAGGGGTGGGTGTACATCTCTAGCAGAGCCGGCCCAAATTTCTTGCACAGTGCGTTTGGCAAGCATTATCGAAAACCCCTCGTCGTGCCAGATGCTAGATTTAGTAATAAAGCTAAGGCGAACTACAGCTGCAAGTACTGTAGCGAGTGTCGGCCATAACCAAGCCCAAGTATTAAGCTTGGGGAGATTTTTTGTAGCGGCCACGAATTATACCCCATTTAATACGGAAAACATCTGGCAAGGTCTGAAGAGCCGCTTTGGCAGCCGAGAACTTACTTCCACTAGAGACCTTACTGCCCTCCTCTACATCTTGCCAATCTGGTACTTCAAATTGTTCTATCTGGTAACCTTGCTGTCTGGCAATAGCTAAAATCTCCATATCAAAACCCCAACCTTTGAGGGTTTGATGAGTAAAAATCTTCTTAGTAGCTTCGCTCGAAAATACCTTAAATCCACATTGAGTATCGCTTATTCCGGGTAGTATCATTAGTTGTACTAGGAAGTTTCCACTTGATGAAATAAGTTTACGTAGGCCTTTATGGCTGCTTTGCAAATTTCTCACACAAATACCCACTGCTTGTTTTTTCTTCATAAGCCCTTCGACAGTATTAAGATACTTTAGCGGTGTTGCCAAATCAGCATCCATAAACATTACGTATTCGCCGCGTGCGGCTAACATGCCTTGCTTAACTTGCTCACCCTTGTATGATTTCTTGCCAGTTTGAGATCCAATATCTAATACAGAAAACCATCTAAACTTTTTTGCATAACTCTTGGCAACTTTTTGGGTATCATCACTACTACCCCTGTCTACCACTATCACTTCGACACTGGGTGAATAGTTATGCAAAAAGTCGGCCAGTTTCTCTAGAGTTGGCCCAATCCGTTTTGCTTCTTTGTATGCAGGAATAACAATGGTTAAATCTGGCTGAATAGGTGCTTTTGTTGAGTCTGACATTACCGAACCTCAAAGCTATAAAATAGTAAGGTATTATCGAAGCTAGAGTAATGAGGTGTAAGCGTACCATTGGGATATTTTGCTTTTAACACCTCGGTTATAGCATTACTATTATCGCCGGCCGGAAACACAAACAACTGCGGTGAAGTTTGCAGTGGCAGGTTTTGTAAAGAATCTTTATCGAGCAATATATATGTCTGCTTATTGGCAAGTAAGTATTCTGCGGGCATTGTTTCGTATCCACCAGCGATAATATAGTTAGTTCTGCCATTACCACTCACTAACAAATATTTGCCAATCTGCACCATATTTTCGCTGTATGCTTGATACGTTGAAGGGTCTTGAGCCCAAGCAACAAAATACTGCCGCCACCCCTGTACCAGAGTTAAGAACAACAGTAGACCTATCATAACTGCACCTGCGGTGCGGGCCGGTGCATTAATAGGAAATGTCTTGTACCATCGTGTTAATAAATAATCTATACCAATGGCAGCTATGGTAAATACACTAGCTGCTGTACCAATACTACGCAGTGCGTGCGGCAACCCTTCTGCAGTGAGAATGGCTGGTAACATCATTACAAAGAACATCGCAAGTACCGCTGCATACTTGGCTCGACCAAACCTACTAAATGCTACTAGTAAGCCTAGTATTAGCATTATTCCTACAAACGTATTTACAAGGGGCTCACCAGGAAGATTGTGTCGACTATTCTGGTCACCAACAAAGTTATATTGCAAAAGAGTTTTACCAGCACCAACAAAGAGTGTCTGTATTGGTTTACCGCCATTAAGGTCTTTGTTTAGGAAGCTTGTACCGCCTGCACGAGCAGTTGAAGCACCCGGATTCCGAACAATTGTAATACCTAATGGAAGCAATACGGCCGCTGTGACGGCTACTGATATAAGTAAGTTTTTCCAGTTGGTTTTTAGCCAAGAACGATTTCTTAGTACTAAATAGCCCAAGCCACCAATTGGAACCAAACTAAACATGAAGAATGCAGTGTAGGTATAAAACCCTAACCCAAATACCGCACCGGCAGCAATAAAATAACCGATTTTTTGTCGAGTGTAGGCTCGTCCACCCAGAAAAGCAACTGCAGCAATAATAAGCGGGGTCATACCAGCTCTAAAGCCATCACGGCCAATAGTTACTACCCAGGGGTTAACTGCAATTAAAAATGCTGCTAGCAAAGCTGTACGACGCCCAAACCAGTCTTTGGTATAGAGATACACCATTATAACTGTAGCGATACTTAATAGTGCAGGAGCTAGACGGAGGGCAAAGATAGTATTACCAAGTGCCCAAACAAAAACCGCCTGAATATAGAAAAACAGTGCTTCACGAGGGCCGTTTGTAGCATAGATAACCCTCCAGTCGTGATGAAATATACGCTGCACAATATCGAGACCATTGGCGGCTTCATCGGGGTGAAGCCCAGGAGGCAGAGTATTAAGATGATACAGTCGAAACACAGTAGCAATAATGAGTACTGTTATTAGTAGCAGAAGACCTGCGTGAGATCGAAAGAATGTCAGAATGGGTGAAGATTTTGATTTCATTTAGTATCTTTAGTAAAGACAATATATTTGTATACCAGGTAATTATACACCAACACCAGGAGAATAGTGACAGCCAGAGCTACATTACGTTCTACAAAAAGCTGACTAAGTGGCAAATGTAAAAACGACGATATGTGATCGGCAGTGAGCACTGGCCACGTCCAGACATCGGTAAAAAACTTTAACAAGATTGGTCGAAAGACATATACGCCAATCATGGTAAGCACAAAGAAATATATGGCGTGCAAGGCATCAACGTTGCGTGCCTTAAAGGTAAAACGCATGTTAAAGATAAAACTATTAATCATCGCAACAGTACCAGAAATAAGACCTGCCACAATAAGGCCTGTAATAGTATAGTTTGTTCCAAATATCGTTACCGATCCCAATACCAAGCTCTTAGGCAATATCGTAGCAGCCAAAATATTTAGTACAACAAAATCGACTACGGTATTTAGAATACCAACTAGTCCAAACCGACCAACTTGCAGCGCTTCATTATGCTCAGGTTTTTTTGGTGCTTTGTTATTCATAGCGTTTATGCTAGTATACCGAAAAATAGTTGCCCACGTCTAGCTGTATACAAGTTAATGTGTTTTATCGAGATTTTTAAATAACATTTGCTCAGGAACAAAGAATAGTTCTACCTCTCCCGTTGGGCCATTACGGTGTTTTCTGACCAAAATATCGGCTATACTTTTACGCTCTGAGTCTTTCTCGTAATAGTCTTCGCGGTAAATAAACATTACTACATCGGCATCTTGCTCGATACTACCCGACTCACGCAAATCAGACAATTGTGGAATTTTTGGTGATCGCATTTCTACCGAGCGGCTAAGCTGTGAGAGCGCAATAACGGGTACATTAATTTCGCGCGCCAAACCCTTTAGCCCGCGTGATATTTCTGAGATTTCTTGTACTCTGTTGTCTCCTCCACTATTTCTACCACTCATAAGCTGCAAGTAGTCAATAACAATCAAACCAAGATCGTTTTCTGACTGCAGACGACGTGCTTTGGTGCGCATTTCCATAACATTGGCCATAGGCGAATCATCAATGAAGATTGGAGCATCTGCCAATACCCCCATTGCCTTGTTAATTTTTTCGAAATCTCTATCTTCTAAATTGCCCGTACGCAGCTTCCAGCTATCAATACCTGCTTCTGATGATAATAATCGATCTATAAGCTGCTCTTTGCTCATTTCTAAACTAAAAATGCCCACCGGTATTCCCTCCTTAGTGGCAACGTGCTGTGCAATATTAAGTGCAAAGCTGGTCTTACCCATACTTGGTCGCGCAGCTAGAATAATTAAGTCTGATTTCTGCAATCCGGCCAAGAGATTATCTAAACTTTTGTAACCTGTGGGGACACCACGTAGAGTCTGTTTGTCCTTATGTAGACCATCGAGACGCTCAAAACTTTCGGTTAAGACGTCAGAAATTGGCGTAAAGTTTTGTTTAAGATGTTTTTGACTTACCCCAAACAGGTTTTGTTCTGCCTCATCAAGTACCGAGTCGAGTGCAGCGGTTTCTTCGTAGGCAAGATTGTTAATAGAATTCGCCGCCTCTATTAACCGTCGCAAAGTAGCTTTGTCGGCAACAATTTTGGCATATTGTGCCGCGTGTGCGCTACTCGGTACACCATTGGCCAAATCGGTCAGATAACTACTCCCACCTATTTGCTTAAGTATTTTTTTCTTAGCCAAAGCATCAGAGAGAGTTACTACATCAATTGGTTCTCGTCGTTCGTATAACCCCAAAACAGTCTCAAATATCTGACCATTCTTGGTAATATAAAAGTCTTCGCTCGATACAACATCTGCAACCTTAATAATGGCATCTCTATCGATTAATAGCGACCCCAACACACTTTGTTCGGCTTCTACGTTTTGTGGTGGCAATTTGTCTGCTCGATTGGTAGATGAAGTATTAGCCATCGACCAACTCCCCACCCAATATGGCCATCGCCGAATTTACTAGCTCACTACTTGTATCGGCTTTAGGTGCTGGCTCTGGAGTATTTTCGAGAGTACAGCTTAATTGAATAGCCTTATTAAATGTTTTGCTCATAACTTTTTCTATCAAAGCCCTGTTATGATGTTCTTCTATTCTATTTTGATGAAACGCAAATCGACAATTCACCAATAACTTATCGCCCTCGACATGTGCACCACCAGAACGTAGTAAGGCGTAGAGAGAATTATTATGCTCTTTTATTGCACTGAGTGCTTTATCGCACAGTGCAACAGAATCTGTATTTTGCCCTACTGGTGCAGTTACTTCTTTTGCTGGAGTCTTGGATGCAGTTGGTGTTGGAGTGTTTGTAGGTAGTGGTGCACTCGAGCTCGCTACCACTTCTACTGGCTTAGTTTTGCTTGATGCAAAGCCATAGCTCATTTTTACAATTGCGAGCTCGAGTGGTATATAACTATTAGCCGTATATGTAAGCTGGGTCATTGCAGCATGGAGTATCTCGAGTGCATCGGTATAAAACTGTATTGTCTGAAGATTGGCAGATTTTTGTATCTCAGTTACCAGCCGTTCTCGCGCTATACGCTGTAATTGCAAAATTAGCTCTCCGGGTGCCACACCGTTAGCACTTATTGTAGCTATTTTCTGAAGTGCCTGCTCGGTGTTTTTCTGTTGTGATAAATCTAGTATTTCGTCTAGCTCTGAATTAAGGGCTAAGCCCAAAAACTGACTAGTAAGTTTTTCATCTATCTTTTCTGTTAATACAGAAAGTTGGTCGAGTAAGCTAACTGCGTCACGCATACCACCATTAGCCATCTGAGCCACCAACCTAAGTGCTGGCTCGGTAATGGTAATTTTTTCTTGTTTGGCGATATGCTGTAGACGCTCTACTATCTCATCTTCACTTAGTGCATGAAAGTCGTAGCGCTGTGTGCGCGAGATGATGGTTTCGGGCAACTTATGTGCCTCGGTGGTCGCCAAAATAAACACCACATGGGCAGGTGGCTCTTCGAGCGTCTTTAGTAGCGCATTAAATGCTTCGCGGGTAAGCATATGGGCTTCATCGATAATATAGACTTTATACTGCAATTTAGCCGGTGCCACCGCTACTTTATCGCGCAAGGCCCGAATCTCATCTATGCCCCTGTTACTGGCGGCATCTATCTCGATAATATCTAAATAATTAGAACTATCATCTAATTTATCAAGGCCATTTATTGCGCGAGCTAAAATGCGTGCCACCGATGTTTTACCCACACCCCTGGGGCCAGTAAAGAGATAGGCATGCGAAAGCTTACCTTGCTTTAGCGCAGCATCTAGAGTTTGCGTAATATGTTTCTGGCCCACCACGTCATTAAGATCGGCAGAACGATATTTTCGATACAAAGCTAATTGCGACACAAAAACTATCCCCTCTTTTTATCTATATAATCATTATACTACGAAGCCTATACGGAATTGGATGAATTGTGTAACAAAACTTACCGTATACTAGACAGAGATATTTGAATGATATTCTAGGAAGAATTGAAGAACGAAATGAACCGTAGTAGAGCCTATGATGAATGAGTACTGGAAATTCTAACAACGAAGATCGTCAAATAGTTCTGTCGTTTATCCCGCTATGAGCCGATAACAGCTTCTATAGCCGCCCAGTTAGCCTCATCGCCACCGGTGGCTGGAACTACAATAGTTACTTCGTCGCCCACCTGAGCTTTAAAATACGTTACACTGGCATACAATACACGATAATGATGATCACCCACAATCGCTACAAACTGACCATTATCTAACCCAATCTTAGAAATTAGTTTTTTTCGTTCTACTGGGCCAATTTGTTTGTAAATAAAACTACCATCGGCAGCAATAGTTAGTTTAAGCAAGTCACCCTCTACAAGTTTTGATTTAGATGCATAATTAGCAGGTACCGGATACGTTTTGCCGTCTGGGCCAATCATATTCTGACCATCAAAGTGCCCTTCTATTACCTTACCTGCCACAGTATCGGCAGTATCAGCAGCTCGGGGTACACTAACACCAACAGAAGGTGTTGCATCATCACGTGGCTCTGGAAGGTCTTTGGCATTTAGACCCATTTGTTTTAACATTTCTGTTACTTGCTGCAAGCTCTCTTGTGCAGCATGCATCTGGTCTGAAAGTGCCTGCAATTTTTCGTCGTCTTTTTTGTTCATTTTATAGCCCCTTTTTGTATTTTTACTAAAATTACTCAAAATTACTTGCTTTTATTGTAACAAAGTATAAAACAAAAGCCAAACAAAAAAGACCCATTTGGGTCTCTTTTGCAATTCACTGATTAGGATTATTGAAGTTCTACAGTAGCACCAGCTTCTTCGAGAGTTTTCTTAGCTGCTTCTGCTTCTTCGGCAGGAACATCTTCTTTTACCATCTTAGGAGCACTATCTACTACTTCTTTACTTTCGGCCAAACCAAGACCTGAGATTTCACGAACAGCCTTAATTACATCAATTTTCTTATCGCCGGCAGCGGTAAGCATAATGTTGTAGCTACTCTTGCCTTCTTCGGCGGCTTCTTCGCCACCAGCAGCAGCGCCACCAGCAGCAGCTACAGCTACTGGAGCAGCAGCGCTTACGCCATAGTGATCTTCTAGAACGCTTACAAATTCTGAAAGGTCGAGCACACTTAGTTTGTCAATTTCGTCTACCAAGCTTTTAAACTTAGCAGGTACTTCTTTTTTGTCTTCGGTTACTTCTGCAGCAGCTTCTGTAGCTGGAGCTTCTTCTTTTACTTCTGGTTTTGCAGTTTCTTCTGCCATTATTATCTCCTTATAAAGAGTATTTAATTAATCTAACTAGTTTCTTGCGCTTTTTTGTCTGCCACGGCCTGTAATGCATACACTAAGCCCGAAACATTACCGTTAAGTACCCGTACAAATCCACTGAGTGGAGCAGCTACGGTACCAACTACTTGTGCCAACAATTGCTCGCGGCTTGGTAGTTTGGCTAAAGCAACAACGTCATCGGTACTCAACACTTTGCCGTTTTCGTCAATTGCTCCGAGAATCTCTAATGCCGGGTTAGTCTTGGCATATTCAAAGACAATTCTGGCAGCTTCGACTTCGTCAGGTCCAAAAGCAATTGCTACTGGACCCGTCAGGGCTGAAGTATCTTCTACCTTCTTATCGGCGTTGACAAGCGCTATCTTTACGAGTGTGTTCTTGGCTACCGTAAATGGAATGCCAGCCTCGCGCAAATTGGCACGCAAAGCAGAAATTTCTGGGACATTCAAGCCACGGTAATCTGTTAACACAGCAAGTTTACTTGCAGAAAAAGCTTCTGTTAGCGCGCTAACAGCTTGTTCTTTCTGCTCTCGTGTTTTTGCCATATGTTTAACACCTTCTTTAGTTAATGTGCTTGCGACTACCAAACAAAAAGCCTTTGAGCAAACGCCAAAGACTTCTGGTTTGTAAACAATCTGTATCGATCGTAACCTCTTGTAGCAAATTAAGTGTATTACACAGCCACAGTCTTTGGTAATCAGTAGTAATAATAGCAAATATCAGCATTTTAGTCAACCCAGTTACAGATAAGAAGTTCCTATTCTGTTCTATAACGAAATAAAGAAAAAGCTCAAAGACTAGTCTTTGAGCAAAGTAAGTAATTCGTCGAGAGTACCTACAATAGTAACTTCTTCTAGGCAGTAGAAGATTGACTCTCTCAGTGTCTCTACGCCTTCTGTCACCACAAAGGCACGAAAGTTGGCTTCCATCAGGCTATTGCCAAGTGCTATACCAAATTCAATTAATGCACCAAGAATATTATCTTGTACAAGTAGAATAATAATATTAGAGCTACCTGCTCCTTGAAGCATTTTCTCGGCAAATGGCCGATTACGTAAGGCATTCTCTAGATACGGCTTCTTAACACCTGTAGCTTCTGTCCAGTCATATGCTACCTCATAACCCATGTCTTCTAATTGAGTAAGGAGATGCTTTACACTATCTGTACCAGCACCAACTTTGCCGGCAACGTATACCGAGCCTTTGGTAGCCATTTCTCCCCCTCTTCATTTAGCCAACTCTATAACTAAATTAGCGGCAAATTAACGATTTCCATTCACCCGCAAAGAGATCACAGATAATTTCTTTCCACATGTATCTCCAGTACATGTCATTCTCCTCCATGAGACTTACTTAAGGTGCAATCTTATTTATATCAGGTTTTTAGACTTTATACAACTAATTATACTAATAGTACCAATGAAGTTCTTTTTGTAGCTGCTTACTAATAGTACTTAGCTCGGTCTTGGTTAGTGTGCCAATTACTAAACCACCTATAGCCTCGCCAAGAGTTAAAAAATTCTCGCCCTTCATTCCTCTAGAAGTAAGTGCGGCACTCCCTAGACGCAAACCACCCGGGCGCCAAACAGATTTACTATCTTCTGGTATAGCATTGCGATTAGTAATAATCCCAGCCTCTTCGAGATCGTTTTGCAGAGTTAGGCTGTCTACTTCTTCTGGCAATTTCGCCAAAACTAAATGCGTAGAAGTTGGTGTACTAACATGTACCCCGGCTTTTTTTAGCCCAGTCTCTAAGGCTTTGGCGTTCTTTACAACGTTTTCTATATACTTACCAAACAAAATTTTGTCTGGATACGCATCCTCACCAAGCACTTCTAGTAGACTCTGGCCAACTGCAGCTATTTGATTGAGATGTGGGCCGCCGCTAGTACCAGGAAAGACCGTTTTATTTATAGCGGGCATATATTCTTTTCTAGCAAAAAGCAAACCCGAGCGCGGACCACGCAAGGTTTTGTGTGTGGTGGTAGTTACAAAATCTGCCCCACTGGCACCGCGTGCAAAGGGAGATGAATGATTACCTGTTGCAACCAGTCCAGCTATATGACTAATATCGGCTAATACTAGTGCGCCATATTCGTGAGCCAACTTACACAGCTGGGCAAACTCGTATTGAGCAGGATAACTACTAAATCCTATCACCACCAGACGTGGCTTGTGCTCTCTTAAAGCTAGCTCAAACTCGGCCTCATGCAACTTAGTACCGCGCAAATTATATGTAGCATGCTTAAAGAACTTAATATAGCTACTGGTAGTATGAAGATGACTAAGATGTCCACCGCTAGTGAGGTTAAGACTAAGTATGGTGTCACCAGGCTCCAAAACTGTAAAATACACCATTGCGTTTGCCGGACTACCAGACAGTACCTGTACATTTACACCATAATCTTCTCGGGCATCAAACACTTCTAGTGCCTTAGTCTGAACAAATTCTTCGAGACTGTCGGCATTTACATTGCCTGCGTAATAGCGTTTACCAGGATAACCCTCGGCATACTTATCGTTCCAAATAGAGCCAAGAAGTGTCAAAGCCTTGGGGCTCGGATAATTTTCTGACGCAATTAAATTTAGAGTACTTTTTTGCCGCTCGTTTTCGGTGTCCGTAAGTTTTTGAATTTGATTCATAGCTTTATTATATAAAAAAACCAGATAGTTGCCTATCTGGCTAAAAAATCCTCATCGCCCCATGGTACCCCAGCTCTTCGAGGGCAACGCTTGCATACCAAGAAACATTGTCTGGAATCGGCGCTTCTGGGTCATGATAGCGCTCGAGATCGTGCATAGAAAACCAGCGCAGTTCATGGTGCTCGTCTTCTTGCAAAACTTCGTTACGCACATCGACTGTGCCAAAGTACACAAATGCCTGGTGGCGGTGATTGGGAAACTCGCAAGCAATTGGGTGCACATCAGTGTAACGCGGTGCCACTAGCGGCTCCATACCTGCAATTACAAAGCCTGGTTTTGGCCCGATGATGGTGACATCGAGCCCAGTCTCTTCGTAGTTTTCTCGGTCGCGGGCAGCATCAATGGTTTCACCAGGTTCAACATGCCCACCTGGCGGTACCCAGACCCCAAGTTTGATGTGATGACATAGCAACACTTTGTTATCATTCACAATGTAAGTTACGGCGCAAAAATCAAGCTCAGGATGAATGTGCGGCATTTTTGGCCTCTTTCTGCTCGTCGCAGGTGCAGGTGAAGTTGAAGTCGTCAAAGAAGTGGCACGGATTATCCATATGCACGTGACAGTCGAGTGCCTGGCCGTGGGGATAATTTCCACATTGGCAGCCTTGAGGGTATGGAATCTGCTTACAAAGCTGCAAAAACATTTGATATGTTGCAGCCCGTACAGCAGCTTCGAGCTCGCCTTGGTAATACTGAATCAGAAATTTTGTTAATCCTACTTCAAGCTGATGAATGTCATTACGACGAACTTCATCAGCCGGCAAATAACCAAACCTATCCCGACTTAGTACAAATTCTTGTCTATCTAGATCAAAGCACAATGTAAGATCTTGTACGAAAACCGGCATTATTGCTTCACTACTTACACCCATTTGAATTCTTGGCAAGAATTTTTGAATTTCATCCCACGAGACCACTGGAACTATTTGAGTATCGGTCATGTTCCCTCACATTTTAGTAGGTGCTGGCACAATTCTATCACTTTACAGGTTTGTGGTCTATATAGTACAATCGAGCAGACCTACAGAGGTGGTCTTTGACAGAAAGGGTTTCTTGCATGGGATACCTAAAGCTCGATTATTTGCCCTATGAAGAACGTGAACCAAATACACAATACAGAGATGTCTTAGCAGCAATTATGGATCGAGGTCAGTGGAGCGAGGTTACCCGCCAGGGAGAGCGTGCTAAAACACTGCTTGGTGTACAAATGCGCTTTGATATTTTGCGTGATGGTTTTCCACTCATTACCGAGCGAAAGATTGCATTCTGGCGCAAGGCCATTAACGAGCTTGGTGCCATGATAAATGGTGTACATACAATCGAAGCATTTGAATACTGGGGGGTTAATTGGTGGAGTGATTGGGGTACCGAGGCCAAGTGTAGCAAGCGTGGCTTGCCTACTGGTGATATCGGCCCGGCAAGTTATGGGCCGATGTTTCATGATTGGCCAGACTTCGACGGTAGCTCATATGATCAGTTTGCACATCTCGTGCAACAGATTACTGAGTTCCCTAATGATCGTACGCATGTGGTTAGCCCTTGGCACAGTGCCGGGCTGGCTCGTGACTCTGGTAGACTTAACAAAGCCACTATTGCCCCGTGCCATGGCTGGGTGCAAGTACGAATTCTCAATGGCAAGCTTAATCTACATATGAAGCAACGCAGTGGTGATGTGCCGATTGGTGTGCCTAGCAACTTAGTACAATATGCAGCGCTGATGCTATTACTTTGTACTCTTACTGGCTACGAGCCAGGTGAGTATATTCACTACATTGTCGATGCGCATATCTACGAGGGGCAAATGCAATACGTCGAGCGCATGTTAGAACGTGAGCCTCGACGCTTACCGAATATGCGCTTTGGCCCTGATGTCTTCGAATGGAGTCCGCCCGTGCCACATGACAGCGAAGCGATTCACAAACTGCATGGTGGGCTGTTTATGCTTTCCAACTATGATCCTCACGAGCCGATTAGCGAAATTCCGGTGTTGCCATGATTCGCGTAATTGCGGCTCGTAGCCGTAATCGTGTGATTGGTAAAGACGGTCAGATCCCGTGGCATTTGCCACAAGATCTCCGTTGGTTTAAGCAACTTACAAGTGGGCATGTGGTAATTATGGGTCGCAAAACCTTTGAAAGCATCGGCAAGCCACTACCTAATAGAGTAAATATTGTGGTCTCAAGTACTTTTGCTACTTCTGCTGAAGATGTCTGGACTGTTAATAGCTTCGAGAAAGCACTAGAAGTTGCTGCTGACTGGCCAGATAAAGATATTGACATTATTGGTGGTGAAAGAATCTATCAAGCCGCACTAGATAGCGGTAAGGTAGATATGATCCATATAACTCTAGTAAATACAGTAATTGAAAATGGTGATGCGTTCTTTCCATTTACCCCGCCAGAAAAATGGAAAGTTGTAGAATATGGTGATATTGAAACTGACGAAAAGACAGGTCTAGAATATGTTTGGTTGGAGTATGCGCCTGTGGATAGTAGCTCTCTTACTCGACCACTTCTGTACTTGCCGGCCGCTCGGTTTGACAACCAGGCTGGTTATATGGAAGAAATTCTTAATGATGGTGTCTGCCCATTCTGTCCTGAGTGGCTAGACTGGTACCACGATAATCCTATTGTTCTAGAAACCGACCATTGGGTTATTACCAAGAATGACAATCCTTATACAGGTACTGTTCATGATATATTGCTTATTCCAAATCGACATGTTGAGCATTTTGCTAGACTTACTCTAGCAGAGCAGCAAGACTTTGGTAATGCATTAAATGCAGCGATAGCTAAATTTGGTTTGGAATATGGTGCTCTTGGTATGCGATTTGGTGACATGAGCCGTACCGGTGGAAGTGTTGCCCACTTACATGCACACATTAAAGTTGGTGATGTGGACAATCCAGAGCATCAACCAGTCCGATTTAAAATGAGTTCTGTACCTCAAGATAACAAAAGCCCCGATCAATTCGATTGATCGGGGTATTTTTATACATCTACGACACGGATTAACTCAACATTGTTGCTTCTAAGTATTTCCTCACCATCTAGCATGGCATAGCCATCTCGATAAAAAACTCGCTTGATGCCACTATACGCCAGAGCCGTTGCACACCAGGGACACGGAAAGGTACTTACGTAGAGATCTGCGCCCTCAAGTGCAATACCTAGTCGCGCTGCCCGACTAACCAAGCCTTGCTCGACATGCAATACCAGGCTTAATTCTGGTTTTACACCCTTACTAAAGTTACTACGCGGATCGCCAAGCTCGTATGGCGCCATACCAAATGGTTTTGCCTCATTAAACATCTGTAGTTTTTCTAGTACCACACCGTCTTTAACAATAAGGCCGCCAACTTGACGCCACCAGTCGGGGCTCTTAGCCGCCAGCTCATCACAACGTGCCATCATTACCTGAGCAAGTTGCTCAGATGTAACTACTTCGTCTGGTTGAGGTTGAAATAGCTCAGTAGTTCTCTTTTTATCATAACGCAAAAAGACATTTCTAAACTCTATTTGACTACCTCGCAAATATTTATCAGCAAAGGCTCGACTAACGTCTTCGTCTGGCAGTACAAATTGGGTTACCTGATCGAAAATTATAGTATTGCTAGACACTACAAAAACCGGTCGAGCACCATCTCGGCGAACCAAGAACGACCTTACTGTCTCTGCGTTAAGTGCACGAAGATCTTTACGAAGATTATTAACAAGCTCTACAGCCAATCTATTATCCATAATAAATATCTCATCCCAGCGTTGACTATCAATTAACTCTAAATAAGACGTATGGATAACAGGCATATAAAGCACAAGGGCCGTTGTCATGGCTGAGCCTTAGGCTTGTCATGTCGACCAACCGCATCATCGAGCACTTCTTGAAGCAAACCAGGAATGCGATCAGCAAGTCTCTCGCCAATGTCACTTGCCAACTCCAGGTTGAGATCGCGCAAGCGCTTGCTAGTGGACGTTTGGGCTTGGGGCTCTAGAACTGTCACCGAGCCACAAAATTCTTTCAATTGCTCTAGCTCATCATCTGAATACGTTTCTTGGGTTGCAATTAAAACATCTGGTCGCAGTGCCTTAATTAGCACCCACTTTTCTTCGGTATCTTCTTTGAGAGTAACAATATCCACCGATCGCTGGCGAACCAAAATCTGTAAGCGCTCTAGCTGTGGATATAATGGCCTATTTGGTCCCTTCTTGCGAGCAATTTTTGCATCGCTATCGACTCCCACAATCAAGACATCGCCCTTTTCGCGTGCCTTCTCGAGATAAAGAGCATGTCCAAGATGGAAAAAATCAAAAGACCCTGAGGTAAGTACAATTTTAAGGCCAATACCCTTCATATGATTAACCAGTCTTGCTAACTCTGCAAAATCGGGGATGTATCTTTCATCAAAACACGAACCATTACTGAAAATTCCAGCTTCTATAGCCATATTGGCTCCTTGTAGAGGTACGAGGTCTCTATTAGCTTAGCAAACAAATCGATTAACCACCAAGCATAACTAAAAACAGCCCGGTTATTGGGCTGTTTTTAGTTAAACTGGAGTATTTTCTTAGCTCTTGGCTTCTTTTATAGCTTCGGTAACGTCTAGTTTAATTGATGGGCTCATTGACGAAGATATATAGAGAGATTTAATATACACACCTTTTACACCGGTTGGTCGGGCATTTTGTAGAGCCGAGAGAATCGATTTTAGGTTGGCTAGTAGGTCTTTGCTAGAGAAGCTAAGCTTACCAAAGCTAGTATGAACAATACCTGAAGGATCATTTTTAAGCTCTACTCGACCTTTTTTGATCTCAGCAATGGCTTCGGCCGGCTTGGCGGTAACTGTGTTACTCTTTGGTGAAGGCATTAAGCCTTTAGGGCCGAGTGTCTTGGCATAACGACCAAGCTCTGGCATCTTTTCTGGTGTGGCCACCAAAATATCAAAATCGAATTTACCCTTACTAATTGCGCTAAGTAGCTCTGCGGCATCGCTAATGTCGGCACCAGCTTTTTTAGCCTCGGCTGCGTCTTTGTCTCCTGCTAATACTGCAACTCGAACAGTTTTGCCTGTACCAGCTGGCAGGGCGGCGGCTGCACGTACCATTTGGTCAGCCTGTTTGGGATCGATATTGAGTGTAGCGTGTAGTTCTGCAGTAGCATCAAATTTTACTTTAGACAGTTTAGGTAAAAGATCTACTGCTTCAGATAATAAATATAGCTTGTCTTTTTCTAATAAAGCACGGGCTGCTTTTTGATTCTTACTATATTTTACTACATGTGGCTTCTGTACTGGCTTTGGTTTTTCAGCTTCAGTTGCTGCTTTGGCCTTACCTTCTGCCTTCTTGGCTTCTTTGGCTACCTTTTCAGCTTCGGCCTCTTGCACTTTTTTGCTGCGCTTACCAGCTTTGGCAATAACTTCAGTTGGTTTTACTGCAGATTTGGTAGTAGTTTTCTTTTTAGCTTCTGTAACTTCAGCTGTTACTTCTTCTTGCTTCTTAGCTTTTGCTTTTTTTGCTTCTGCCATTAGTATCTCCTTTGTGGTAGTATCGTCCGCAATAACAGACTCCCACTAGTTAGGTTATTTTTTTTCTACTTCAACACCCATTGCACGGGCTGTGCCAGCAATAATTTTCTTAGCAGCATCAATATCATTTGCATTAAGATCGGGCATTTTTGCTTCAGCAATTTGAGTAAGCTGAGCGTCGGTTAGTTTACCTACTTTATCTTTGTTAGGCACGCCAGAACCTTTTTTTAGCTTTAGCGCTTCTTTAATAAGCACTTTGGCTGGTGTACCTTTAATAACAAATGTCATCGATTTGTCTTCGTAAATCGTTACCATTACCGGGGTGGGCTGTCCTTTTCTATCTTGGGTCTGCTCGTTAAATGGATTGATAAAATCCATCATGTTTACTCCATGCTGACCTAGATTAGAGCCAACTGGTGGTGCAGGCGTTGCACCGCCACCCGGTAGCACCATCTTAACTTTCGCGATTGCTTTTTTTGCTTCTGCCATAATTATCTCCTTTGTGGTACTAGCCCCGTCATTAGACAGGTCCCACTTGTTATTATTACAATTTGTTAACTTGTAGCGAGTCGAGTTCTACAGGAGTTTCGCGTCCAAACATACTCACCAATACTTTTATCTTGCCCTTTTGTTCATCAATCTCATTAACAGTACCATCGAATCCCTTAAACGGTCCATCGGTAATGTTGACGAGCTCGCCTATAGAAAAGTCGATGCTAAACTTAGGCTCTTCAACACCCATACGTTTTTGGATAGCTACTACTTCTTCGTCGCTGAGCGGAGAAGGTGTAGTAGAAGTACCAACAAAACCGGTTACATTTGGAGTGTTACGCACAACAAACCAACTATCTTCGGTAACTATCATCTCGACTAATATATACCCTGGGAAGATTTTGCGCTCTACAGTACGTCGCTTACCGTTTTTTATCTCAATCTGTTTTTCTTTGGGTACGGTAATACTAAAAATCTTATCTTGCATATCCATCGACTCGATACGCTGTTTTAGCTGATCAGCAACCTGATCTTCGTAGCCAGAATAGGTGTGAATAACATACCAATTCGCTTGCTTATTTGAACTTTTCATGGGGTTCCTTCTTGCTCTTTACGATTTAAATAACAATTTCTGCAATATGCTCTGATATAGATAACCAAATAGTGTAAGGTAAATACCAATTAAGAAAGCACCAATAATAACAGCACCTGTCAATTGAATAGCTTGCTTGCGACTAGGCCAAACCACCTTACGAAGTTCTGCCCAAGAAGCAGTTAAATAATCGGTAAACTTTTTCATCCCGTTAGAAGTCCTTTTCTAAACGAATTATACTCTAATGCCCAGTAAAAGTTTAGTTGCCTTAACTTCTAATGAGATTCATATTGGTTATTATTATATCAAGAAATTGCGTGTAATTTAAAAAAGCCCGGTGTTCGGTGGCTTTCTACCCTGTTATTGTAGCCCAAAGTAAGGTAATTTGTCAACCCAATTTATATTTTTGCCTAGAATACATCAATCTATTTATCAAACCGAGGGATTTCAATTTTGTTAGGTATTTTATGTGAGATACTTACCGCCCAAGTATTAACTACTGGTAAAACAAAAATAATACCAAGCGCTATAAGCGAGAGCGTCATAACAAAAAGGTAGGTAGATACCCAAATAGGCCACCAGGCGGTTCGCTTAATTTCTGATTCTTTTGTCAACGCAAACAGACTTGGTGTGTATTGTGTATTAAGCCAACTAGCATAAGCACTCCAAAGAGTCTGTTGGATGTACCCCACCAGCACTACACCCAAAAATATACTACTCATCAGCAGAACAAACCGAGTGTTCGATGGTACGACGCTACGATTGAGCCAACTAATTGCTCTGAGTGCCGCCCAGACACCATACACAATAATACCGAATGATAATACAAAACTAGTCGCCGCCAATATACTGCTACGCAGCGGATATGCAGCAACAGCTTCCCAGCTACGGCGTTGAATTGCAGAGGTTTTTAAGCTGCTTGAGAGGATTGCTGATTGCAACCAATGTTTGGCATGTAATAGACAAAGTAGTACCAGCCAGATAAAAATAACCAACCCAACAATATAGGGAGAGAATACCGTAAGTGTGTGACCGTGAGGCATAAATATTGCCCAAAATATAGTTATTAACGCTAGTATACTTACCAAACCTAATAAGAATATTTGTAGTATGCCGTGTAATAACATCTTGAGACTATTATGAAACACTAACTTTGTGGCTGGCCATAGTCTAGCTGGCAGATCAGCAAGCATTGTTATACGCAAATGCAGTGCAATTGCGTTACATATTACACGAATAAAAATAATTGCTGCAGGAAAAACTATAGCAAAAATGATTGGCCCTGTGGCATGAAAAACTAAGCCATTTTGGGTTAGTTGATGTGCTTTTTCGAGTAGCTGATTGATATTCTCATTAGCGAGGTTTTGGGTTTGCAAAATAATGATAGGTAGTGCTATTAACAACCAGGCAAGTGGGCTGGTAATGCCACGCAACACACTAAATATCCAGGCTGATGCCGAAAACCCGCTCGGCAAAAGAGCCTTGGCAAAATAATTGCCATAACTAGGTATTGTAGGGTCTATAACAACGGTCTTTTTTAGGTTTTTTACTCGTTTACGCTTGCGCTTGGGCAGATCAATAATAGCTGCTTCATCTTGCTGTAAATGGTTTGACTCTAACGCATTTTTCTGGCCAGCTGATTCAGCGGTAACCTGGTGTTGCCCGCGAATACTATCTAGGCCACGTGCATGTTGTTGGAGATTTTCGTCTTCTACTACTTTTCCTTTGGCAATATTATAACGGATGCCATCGACAGTAATTTCTTCTTCTGAACGGGGGTTCTTCATATATAATATTATACTCGTTTTTTAAACATTGAAGGTCTTTTGTATTCGTACCAAGACATATAGCCATAGCTTATGAGTATTTGATATACGTAAGCGCCTTGTCTTGACTGTTTCGACAGGCGCCTTTTTAAGCTGTTTAATTAAGGCCTCATAGTAATAAAGTGCAAGCAATACTGCGTATCGACTACTTTTGGGTAAGCTTACCAGACCACGTCTGGCTTTTCGAATATCTTTCGAGATATCTGCAATAATATCTTTTTTGTTTTTTTGGCTCATCTTGTCGAATACAACATTCGGAAAATACATCCGTCCTAGCTGATTATGATCGGCTGCCATATCTCGTAGAAAGTTAATCTTTTGAAATGCCGCGCCTAATGCCCGTGCAGAAGGTTGTAGACGTGAATACAATGAGCTGTCATTATCTGTAAAGACATGCAAACACATTAGCCCTATGACTTCGGCAGAGCCATAAATGTAGTCTTCATACTCTCTCTGGGTATAATTAGTCTTGGTAATATCCATGCGCATACTAGCAAAGAATGCTCGTATCAAACCAAGCTCAAAATTATAGGTCTTTGCAGTAGTGGCAAATGAGTGAATCAGTAGATTAGTACTATAGCCAGATTCTAAAGCTGCATAAACCTCGTGCTCGAGTTTTTCAAGTAGCTGGCGAGAATCATGGGGACGAAAACTATCCACTACCTCATCAGCAAGTCTTACCAGCCCATACACCGCATAAATATGTGCCCTCATCGACTTGTCTACTAGCGTGATAGCCAATGAAAAGGACGTAGAATACGCAGCCGTAACTCGTCCGCTGGTCTGGTAGGCTAGCTGACTGTAAAGTTTTTGATTGTCCATACTAATACTTTCGCTCTACACAATAGTTAGCAAACGAAATAAGAAGCTTTTGCAACTCTGGGTTGCTCGTTAGCTTGGGTGCTATTTTGGTAGCTTCGTCTGCCTTCGATTTGGCTAGTAAAAGTGTCTTAGCTTTGGCGCCATTATCTTCGAGAATTGCCCTAACTTCTTTTAGCATCGCCATATTGGCATTTGGGTTGCGAAACGACTTTTCTAGAAAGGCTTTCTGACTCTTGTTACTTAATGCCATACCGTAAAAATACAGAAGTGTTTGTTTGCCTTCGCGTAAATCCGAAATTACTGGCTTGCCAATTACTCTCTCGCTACCAAACATTCCAATTACATCATCCACTAGCTGATAGCCAATACCCACCCCTTCACCGTACTCTTCGATAATTGGATGTAGCTTAGCACCATCTCCTGCCAAAATTGCACCAAACTGTAATGGCATTATTACCGAGTATCCTGCCGTTTTATAATAGTTAATTTTTAAAATATGTCGCATCGATACCTTCTGCATAAAACTCGCTAAAATATCAAGCTGTTGGCCGGCGGCAACCTCAAACACTGCTTGGTTTAGTCTATCCACTGCTCGCAGTTTAGCCTCAGAGCCAAAGCCAGACTGGGTAATAACCTCATAGCTTAGTCCACAACATATGTCCCCTGCTAAGATGGCTTGGCTATCGGCGATGTGTTGCAGATTACTTGGCTTAAGTACCCTTTGTAGTTTTTTCTTATATACACCAGTAATATTGAGACCTCCATGTCGTCTGTCATCTCTATCCATAAAATCATCATGAATTAAGAGATAATTATGAAAGATTTCTAAAGCAACTGCAGTGTCAAGCATAGTTTCTATCTTTTTACCACCAGCTATTTTATAGCCAAGTACGGCAAGGGCTGGTCTAAGACGCTTACCACCTCGCAACACCTGTTTCTTTGTCTCGATAAGTAATTTTTTGTATTCAGAGTCGAGCTCGCCGGCACGAGCAATTTTGGCATCAAAAATTTCATCCAGACGCTTGTCTGTCTCTGTTTTGACATAGCCAATAAACTCAACTAAGTTTTTATCTACCATAATTTATTAATGACCATTATCGCCTAGAATTCTCTCCGTTACAAGCTTGGCACTAAGTGTAACCATAGGAATACCACCACCTGGATACGTACTGGCACCCACGAAGTACATATTGGCTATTTCTTTACTATAGTTGTGTGGCCGAAATGCACCCGACTGAAAGAAGTGGTGGCTCAACCCAAATGCCGAACCGTTTGTAAGGTTAAATTTATCTGCAAAGTCTTGTGGGGTAAAAATAGTCTCTGTGGTTATTTTGTGTGCTATATCTAAATTAAATTCACTTTTTAATCGAGCCAAGACTTGTTCTCGAATTTTTTTAATTCCCTTTTGCCAATTATTCTTGCCTTCTAGGTTTGGTACCGGCACTAAGACATAAAATACTTGCTTACCTTTGGGGGCTAAACTAGGGTCTGTCTTGGTAGGTATATATGTGTAAAATGATGGGTCTTTAGGCAGCTTCTTGCTAGTAAGGATTTGTTCTAGGTTGGCCTCAAAGTCTTTGCAAAGATACACATTATGATGCAACATATCTTTACACTCATCGTCTACTCCCCAATAAAATAGCAATGCCGAACTAGCTTGTTTGTAGCTATCAAGCCGAGCATTTGGCATTTTTTTGCGCTTCTCTGCTGGAATAAGGTTTTTATACGCATATACTAGATCGGCATTGGCTATTACAATATTGGCTTTATGAGTTCTGCCTGTTTCTAACTCTACACCTGTAGCTTTTTTATCTTCTATACACACTTTTTTGACTGGTGTGCCAAGCCGTATTTTGCCACCCAGATCTTTTACTAGCTTTTGTAAGGCGAGGCTAAGTGAGTACATACCACCTTTTGGATACCAGATACCAAGACCCGTCTCCATATAACTAACAATAGAGTAAATTGCTGGGGCCTCGTACGGGCTAACGCCCAAATACATACTCTGAAAACTAAATAACTGACGCAAACGCTCATCGTCAAAATAACGCGAAACAAATGGATACAGTTTGGTTAGGCCTCGTTTTCTCAATAACTGAGTACCAGAGCGCAAATTGAGAAAATCAGTTATGTAATTAAAATTTTTATCGATAAAGTCGGCTCGAGAGATACGATACATCTCTGCAATATCGGAGAAGAAACGCAAAAATTGTTCTGGTGCTTTAGGGTCGAACTTAGCAAGTTCTGCCTGAAATTTTGGCAAGTTGCTACTAACGGTAATCTTGCTTTTATCGCCAAAGGCTACGCGGTAATTCGGCTCTAGCTGTAAGAGCGTAATATAATCGTCAAAATTTTTACCACAATATGAGAATGTATCGTAGAGTACATCGGTCATCATTAACAGTGTTGGTCCAGTATCAAAAGTATAGCCATTTTTTTCTATTCTATGAGCACGGCCACCAACCTTATCTTCTTTTTCATAGATAGTAACCTCATAGCCATTCTTCAGCAGACGCGCTGCCGTACAAAGTCCACCTATTCCACCACCTATAATAATGACTGATTTTTTCATTTAATTATCATAACACGACTATCACAGTGTTGGGGTTAGAGTATAATTACTTATATGATTATCGTCTATTCGCATTGGTTTTACTTGTTTGTTTTGCTTGTTGGAATTAGCGGCCTATTACTAGCCGATGCCTATCTAAAACTTGTATTTTTCTATCAGCCTAGAGCAGCTATAAAAACCATTGCTTGCCTAATGGCTATTTTACTATTAGCAGATTTAGCTGGGATAAGACTAGGGATTTTTTTTACTAATCAACGGTATGTTACCGGACTACATATTTTCTCCCCAAACCTACCTATAGAAGAGTTCGTTTTTCTGTTTTTGCTCAGCTATGTAACACTGATTGTCTACAGACTTATTAACCCACAGGGCGGGCAGAAAAATGCTTAGATACATCGGCCTCATTTTGGTGCTTTTACTCGTAGCAGTTGTGATACTCTCTATCTTCAGACTCAGACTACCAATTCGTAAAACTATTTTACTCATGTTAATACCTCTTACTCTTGCCATGCTGGTTTTTGACGGTTATCTCACCGCTCTGCCAATAGTGGAGTATAATAAGAACTTGGTTTTGGGTATACATATTGGCTCAATACCAATCGAAGATTTTGGCTATTTGCTCGTTGTGGTTTTGCTAGGCCCAGCCTTATTTGAGAGATTTATACATAATGACAACCGAAAAAAATAATTCCCAACTTAGTATTCGTGAGATATTTGCCACTAGCCGACCGGTTAGCTGGATAAACACTGCTGCACCATTTGTGGTGGGATATCTTTTGGCTGCGAGAACAATCAACTTAGAATTTATACTTGGAACATTGTATTTCTTATTTGCATATAATCTTCTCTTATATGGAATAAATGATATTTATGATTATGAGTCTGATGTAAAAAACCCTCGCAAAAACTCTGTAGAAGGTGGCCTTGTAGATAAGAAAAAACATCAAGCACTTTGGCTAGTAATTGCAGCGGCAAACATTCCCTTTCTTGGGTATTTACTATATACAAGCAGTAATATTGCCCGAATAATGTTAGGGCTTACTGTTCTGTTTTGCTTTACATATTCTGCCAAGCCATTTCGATTTAAAGAAATTCCATTTTTAGACTCTATTAACTCAGCGCTTCATTTTGTAAGTCCATTACTATTTGGTTTGCTTTATGGCAATACTACCAATATGTATTGGCCGGCAATAGTCGCATTTATGTTATGGGGCATGGCATCACAGGCAATGGGTTCTATTCAAGATATTAAGCCAGATAGAGCAGCCAATATTGCCTCGATTGCAACAGTTATGGGTGCTCGCAAAACTACCCGTTATAGTTTTTGGCTGTATGTTTTAAGCTGCACAATTGTGGCTATTGCGTACTTTCCTTATGGTGTGGTTGCTGCACTATTTCTCTCGCTCTACGCTCTTAATATGAGTTATTTTTATAAGTTTCGTTCTGATGCACATAGTGCACAATTTAGAAGGGCTTGGAAAAATTTTATGTGGCTAAATATTCTAGTTGGATTCTTCTTAGCACAGTTACTGCTATACGTTTATGATCCATTTAATGTGAGTAGTAAGTATATAACAATCTTTGGTGGGTTCTTGTTATGTCTTTTTGTTCTACAGTTTGTATTAACAATGTATAACTTAGTAAAATTTCGTCGGCCAAAAACCAAACCCCACACCGAGCTACCGATGGTATCAATTCTCGCCTACACATATAATCAAGCCGATAATATTTCTTCTACCTTACTAGCTGCGGTTGGCCAAGAGTATCCTAACTTTGAAATTATTATGGCAGATCTTGGCTCGAGCGATAACACCGCCAAGATAGTTCATGGCTTTCAAGACCCTCGCCTGCAAATTATTGATATTCCACCACGCAAACCAGGCTGGACAATACATGCTTGGGCTGCCGAAGCATTACTGGCACGAGCCAGTGGCGATGTAGTGGTATTTATCTCGGCAGATACTGTACTTCTACCAAAAGCCTTATCTATATTGGTTGGGCTCATTAACGAACAAAAGAAAAGTCTAGTATCAGTATTACCCGCGGATCAGAATAAGAGTCTTGGCCAACAGCTTATATTAAGTCAGAATCACTTCTTTATGCTTGGGGCCTACCCTTCAGCACTTCTCGCTCGAACACACCCCAAAGTAGCTAATGCCAGCTCGAGCCTTGTTGCTTTTTTACGCACGAGTGTTGAAGCAATGGGTGGATTCTCGTTGGTGCGCAAAAGCCCACTTGAAGACTTCGATTTGGCAGCAGCCGCTAAGATGAAAGGATTAGAAACAGGTTTCTACCTTGGTTCTGACGTAGCAACCAGCCAAAACCACGCCAGCACCCGACTAATTGTTACTGGCAATCTAAGGCGCTTTTATCCTGCACTACATTTCTCTATGCCACTCACCGTAAGTCTTCTCTTGGGTGGTTTTATAGCATTTGTTCTACCTACGCTCATACTAATAATACTCCTAGTATTTGGTATGTACGAGGGTATATTTATTCTTGCTGCTGCCGTCTTGCTGAGTTATATTAATCGTCTTATTATTACTATCTCATCACGACAAAGCATTGTATCTACTCTGCTCTTCCCACTCGGCTGTAGCATAGAATTGCTATTGCTCTTCGGCTCGATGATAGAATACGAACTTTTAAAACCCCGCTGGCAAAATAGAACTGAAGCATTTTAGCTAGTTGTCTTGGTAATTAGATTTGCTGGGACTTTGCTGGGTAACTCTAAGTAAAAAGCACTACCTTTTCCAAGCTTACTACTCAGATGTATATCACCACCAATTTTTTTAGCTTGCTGAGAAGTAATATAGAGCCCCATACCTGTTCCTTTTATAGCCTGTACTGCTTGGTTACTCGATCGAAAGAATTTTGTAAACAATTTGACCTGATCTGCCTCTGAGATACCTAGTCCTCCATCCCTCACCTCAAATACAACACCACCAGGTTTATTCGAAGAAGGAGCAAGATGTAATGTAACTGTTTTGCCCACCCCGCTACTATATTTCAGTGCATTCGTTAAGAAGTTAACTAAGATCTCAGTAATTCTTTGACCAGAACTAACAATAGAAGGTGTATTTGGCTCGATATCGAGCTTAAAGTCTAGTTGAGCTTTTTGGGCTCTAGCAGAAAAATCGTCAGCCAGATCTTTAGCAAGTTTTTGTGTATCGACACTTTGCAGTTCTACATCTAGCATATGACGTTCGGCGTGGGACAGATCAGAAATATCCTGTAACAACCCAGAAAGGTATGTGATGTTCTGGGATGCTGAATGAAGTAGCTTTTTGGCCTTTTCTGGCAAGTCGGTATACCCTGGTAATAACACCGTAGAAAGGTCGGCCTCTACAATTGCGACTGGTGTACGTAATTCGTGACTTACCACACTTAAAAACTCATCTTTTTGTGCTTGTAGAGACTTTTGTTGTGTAATATCACGCGCCAAAACAATCGCACCAACTATCTCACCATTTTTATTAATAGGAGTTACCATTATATATACTTCTACTGAATTGCTCTTGGCGCGCAATATACAGAGATCATCTCGCACAATAATTTTACCAGCCTGAATAACCGAACCAAGCACATCAACTGGTTGACTGGCATTGTCTACTAGCTGAAAAACTGAACTGAGTTTTTTATCTTTTAATTCAGTATGGGAATCTATTAGCTCGAGTGCTGCAGAATTATACAAAGTAATTTCACTTTTTGTGTTGACTGCCAGTATAGCCTCGCCAAGACTATTAATGAGCGCTTGGAGTTGTGCCTGATCATTAGTGAGGTTCTGATTGCGATGTTCTTGGGTTAGGCTTTTTGTCTGCAATGAATGAATAACTATTAGTATTCGTACAATACCAAGAGTAGAGAAAAATAATAATGACAACCAAAAAATAAGATGATTTTGCCAAACATAACCAGCTACCATTCCCCCAAGACAAATCACCGATACCACAATAAAGATGCCATAAATACGTAATATTGAATTAGATTGGGGTTTCATACTTACTACTAAGTATAACCATTAGCACTTTAGAAGCAAGTAATAGGTGGGTTTTAAGAAATATTTAGCCGCTTCATGAGAGAATCAACCTGAGTATAGGTATGAGCACGCGTACTAGAATTATCAATATGTTCTTGAGCCACCGACGTCACCGCTGCCACACTAGGTGCATTTGGATTAGTAGGGTTATCTTCTTTTTCTTGCTCTTTTACAAACTCATCGAAACTAATATTTTCACCTATACGACCACGCTGCAAAGCTCGCTTATAGCGTACCTTTAGACTCGCATCTACAGCTACAAGTATACCGCCAACAGCAGTAATTGCCTTTGCCTCACCACTGCTGCGCAGTCCACTTAGTACCAGTCGTTCGTCATTGTTTGTTTCTAGGATATCTCGCACCAAAAAATCAGTTCCAAATTGCTCGCGAAGCCCTGTAACTACCATGTTCATGTTTTCTCGACTAAGATCGCCAAGCTGATGCTCCTTAATATAATTGCGCAAAATATCACTAGTAGAAATATGCACAAACTTATATTTCTTAACTAAATAATGAGCGACTGTGTCTTTGCCTCCAGAGGGGTGACCGGCTATTCCAATAATAATTCGGTTCTTCATATCTTATATTGTAACCTAAAAGCAAAAAATTTGCCGACCAAAACACGGCTAAATATCGAATTGGCTTGTGTTGGCGCCTGATTTTTTGAGTTCTTCTACAAGGGTTTGCCGGGCTTTGCTCAAACTTGTCTCAAAAACCATTACTGCCTCATTAATACTACGTGCTTCTTCTTTGCGTATTGTTGTAAGCTGACTTTTAAACTCGCTTATACTCTCTCTGGTAGACTGTAATTTTGAGCGAGCGGTCTCAATATTTGTCTGAAAAGTCGAGCGTATCTCGCTCGTAGACCTATTGGTAAGACAATCGGTTTTGGCAGTGCTAATTGCATTTTTAACTGTAGATACAAACTCCTGTCGTGCTGCTACTAACTGGGCAGACTCGGCGCTTAGATTGTCGCCTGTGTTGCTAAAATATGCAGCTATTGCGTTGTCTACACTACTGCGTCTCACAACTATTGCGGCTTCGACATTAGTTTTGAAATTCTCGATAGCAGTCTTTTGGGCATCATTTTGTGCCAATGACAACATCTTGTTATAGTGCTGGTCTCTTTCGCCATCCCACCCTGCACGTTTTTGTGCCAACTCAGTTTGGATACTTGCTTGACGCGCCGCAAAAGTAGTGGGGTTGTATAAAGTTGGTAGCGACTGTTGGGTAACGGTGCCAAGCTGAGATTCTATTCTTGTACCGATTGTATTAATACTAGCGCAAAATAATGCAGCCGGAGGAATAGCTTCGGTATTAGCAGCACTGGCCGACAGAGGATTAATAAGACCAGTAGGTAATGCAATTAAACCAACAGCTATAACTGCTAAGAGTCGAGAACTAAAATTTTTCATTTACAGCCTCCTGCATTTGCCCTAACTGTGTATTAATAGTATCGAGATTTGCGGTATCTATAGTTGCGCTTTGAGCAGTTTGCAACTCAGTCTGAGCCTGCTGAGTAATTGTATTAATTGTGTTTGACACTTTACCGTTAACCGAAATTTGTGATGATGATTGTGTATTTCTAACAGCAGTGCTGTTTTGCCAACCAAACCAAGCCATACCGCCACCAAGTAACACAACTAAGACCACTGCCATACTTGCATATATACGTATGGCCGGTCGGCCAATAAAAGACTTTTTTTCTTCTTGCTGATAAGTTGATGCAAAATATTTGCTTAGCTGACTGTCTCTGGTAATATTCTCTGGTGCAGATCTAACAATCTGTCTAAGTAATGCTCGCTTGTCTGGTGTGATATTAGAAAATTCAGCAAGGCGCTCAGCTGTTTTTTCGGCATCGTTATTTGATAATGACTTCATTGCTTTAATTTTCCTTAATTTGTAATTTCATTACTTCCGCTAATGCATTAACTGCCCGACTGAGAAGCTTACGAGTTGCTACATCGCTCTTACCAATTATCTCAGCAATTTCTTTACTAGGTAGATTTTCGATATAACGCAAAAGCAGTGCTTCTTGATAGTTTTCGGGAAGTTGCTGGAGGGCTTTGTATAGACTTGCCTTCTCTTCGTTAGATATAACGCCTGCATGCAAATTTTGTGACGGGTCGGCAATGATTGCTAAAATCTCATCAGAACCTTCTATCTTCTTACCGCTGCGAGCTTTAGTACGAAAATAATCTGCTATAACACTGCGGGCAATTGTATATAAATACGCCGAGGGGCTATAGCCTTGATCGTGCCAGTTAGATAAATTCTTATAAAATTTTACAAACACCAGCTGAGTAATATCATCTGCCTCATCACTACTGCCTACTCTTACCAAGACATAGCGATAAAGTTGCGTAAAATATTCACTGTAGAGCTCTTCGAAGGCCACCTCGTCACCTTCTTGTGCGCGAGTAATCAACTCTACAAAGTAGCGTGTCTGAGAAGCTTTAGAATTTGCTAGACTATCTTTCATGCAAGTATTGTAACACGATGGCAACTATCCCCAGATAGCTTCAACTATTTTTCCATAGACTGCTCGCCAAGCTGGCAAAGTAGCACTAGCAACACTTACCAGCAAGAGAATAAAGACATTTCGAATCATAAAACTAGAGTTAACATCTAAGAAGACATTGCCAAGTGGAAAATGGAACGGATAGCGTGCCTCGAGCGGCACAACAACCGTAACAAAAAGTATTGCCCCTATCATTGCACCAATAAAGGTATAAAATAGCGCCCTTAGCTCATAGGCCAAAATTATTGTTGGTGGTGAAATACCAATAGCTCGCTCGATGCCAATTTGTCGCTTTTTGTTTACAACATCGACATACGTAATAATGAATATAGTTAAAAAGCCTACCACCAAAGCTACTGCCCGTAAGATCTTGTTGATTACCTGGATACTTTCGGTATAACTCTGTACAAATCCAGCTCTCTCTTGCCAACTTCTTGTTTTAATATTAGAGCTGAGTGCGAGAATCTCTTGATTAACTTTATCTTGGTTGGCACCCGGCTTAAGCTTTACATTTATTGCACTAGCCTTGTCTATACTACTGGGCATAACCTGGCTAAACTCACTAGCAGTAATAAGGGTTTTTAAATCGGCCTGCACAAATTCTGTCTGATAAATTCCTTTTACTGTATAGTTTTTGGTTACACCATTAGCAAATTTTACTGTTACCACATCACCAGCGTGGGCGTTTTTTAAGCTATCTGAGTAAAGCTCGAGCTTTGCTTTACCGGCACCCGCAATCTGAGCACCAAGTACAATTTGGTCTTTATCTCCCGGTGTCAGAAAACTCCCTTCAATCATATACCTTGGAATTGAATAGACATCTTTAAAGCTTTCTACGTCAATACCAGATACTTCGGCTGTCCCCCTTTCGCTGGAGAGTTGAAGTTGTGCCGAAATAGTGCGTGACTGCGTCACAGAATCTACTCCATCTATTGTCGATATCTGATCTACTAGCTTGCTTGAGTTAGGAATAAGATCGCCAGGGGTAGAACTTTCTACCGTGATATCACCTACTAACGTGTCACGTAATTTTGAGTTCATCTGAAAAATCACTCCTTGCAAAAGAGATGGAGCAAACAATAGATTTAAGTACACCAAAATCATCATTAATACTGTCATCACACCCAACCAAAAGTTGCCGCGAAAGATTGAGCGACTGGCAATAAAAAATGCTACCTGCACAGTTCTCATTACTATTCTTCTGCCTCTTCAGAAAGCTTACCATCATAGAGATAGATAACCCGTTTAGCATATCGTTTATCTTCTGTATCGTGTGATACAAATATTATGGTGGTACCAAACTGTTCATTGAGCCAGCGCAAAGCATCCATTACCTGCTTGCCAGACGCAGTATCAAGATTGGCTGTTGGCTCGTCGGCAAAAATTACCTCTGGCTTATTTACCATTGCCCTGGCAATTGCTACCCGTTGTTGTTGGCCACCCGAGAGCTCACGTGGCCTGTGGTGCATTCTATCGAGCAAACCGAGCGACTCAAGCAAGGTAGCGGCTCTGTCTTGATACTCACTTGGCCACCGCCCCAACATTTTAGCTGGCAAGTAGACATTTTCTACTGCAGTAAGCTCTGGCAATAACGCATATTCTTGAAACACAAACCCCATTTGACTCAAACGTATCTTAGACCGTCTAGACTCAGACAGCTTGCTAACATCTTGGTCTTTAAACAATACTTTGCCTTTCGTGGGAGAATCTATAAGACCGAGCATGTGTAGTAATGTACTTTTACCTGAACCAGATTTTCCCATAATACAAAGCATCTCACCGTCTTCTACCTCAAGAAAAACATTATTCAGCGCCGGCACAATTACCTCACCCATATGATAAATTTTCTTCAATCCCTCGGTCTTAAGCATAAGTATAATTATACCATAGGAAAACTTAGGCTATTGAGACTAAGGTAAATCGAGTGTAGAGCGAATTCTCCGTAGCAATAGTGGCTGAGCAAGTGACTGTACTACACCCGGCTGAGTAGTTACTGCAGTAAGAAAACCGTTTTGCTTGAGTAGTTTTAGGGTAACCCCATTGTAATTACCATATGGATAGGCAAAGGTAGTAATTGGCACCCCAAAGGTTTGTTCTAGATATGCTTTGTTTGTCTGAATCTGAAATTGCTGATCAGTCTCAGATAAGCTTGCCATATTTGGATGATCTACCGTATGGTCTCCTATTTCAATCAAGTTAGAACTCATCATATTCTTAACGTCCTGAATTGATAAATAATCATCACCACATGAGGTGTTTTTACGTAAAAGACCAATACAATAATGACTCATATTACCACCCTCAATAAGATAGAGCGTGGCCTTTTGATTGTTTTTCTGCAAAATGCCCATTATATTTTTTTGTACTGCAAAACCATCATCAAAGGTAATAACCGCAGCTTTTGGTGGAAGTTTTGTCTGTCCAGCAATAAAGCTCGCAACATCATTCATATGTATAGTTGTATATCCTTTGACTTTTAGAGCAGCCATTTGTTCGGCAAAATTGGCCGGCGGCTTGTGATACATAATAATAGGCAGAACAAATGTTCCTAGGCTGCTGGTACTGCCACTAGCGGCAATTGCACTTTCTCTTTTTTGGGCCAGCGCAGCCTGTGCAGCTTCTTCTGCTTGACGCTTATAAATAGCCTCATCCAGTAGGGCCTGGGCTGTGGTAGTTTTGCTCTTTAACTGCTCGAGATTATTATACGATGCAACAAGATCTAGTTTATTTATTTGTTGTTTTGCCACATCAGCCTGATAGCGTAACTGTTTAATATTAATAGTTTGTAGCTCATTCTCTTTTTGTAGTGTCTCTAGCTCAGTAATTTTGGATTGCACCAAGGTATATGTTGCTAATTGAGTATTGTGTTGATACCATACCGAAACACCAACTACTATTAACGCAAAACAGCCAATAACAATAGACAATTTAGTTATTGTAGAGATATGATGTCGATGCTTTTTCTTTTTTGCCATAATGCTTATATTAACGTATATAGTACCATAATTGGTAACAAACTAAGATAGAAAATAGGTAATAAAAAACCAGACGATGCTGGTTAATTTGGCAGGGGTGGCAGGAGTCGAACCCGCGGCCTTCGGTTTTGGAGACCGACGCTCTAGCCAACTGAGCTACACCCCTTTAGTGTGGTTGGTTTAATGGCTAATAATATTTGTTTTTCGAATGTTCTGTCTTTGAGCGTCGGATACCGACTAGAATTATCTATTGTGCTCGCTAACGCTCGACAGCCAACTGAGCTACACCCCTTCAATGTATGTCTGGTTATTACGCTATTCTAACTGTTATATATTGTATCTGTCGAACTAGCTCATTTTATCAGAAAGTGACCAATATTTATAGTTATACCCATCATTCAGCAATATTTCAGCAATAATAGTAATACTATAAAAACAAATAGAAATACTGGTATCATTATATATATGCAAAAGAAAGATATTAGACCCACCATTGCAACAGTAATAGTTGCCCTATTCCCTGTTGGGCTATGGTTAATAACCCAACCTTTAGCGTTTGCAAGTACTGGCGAAATACTCAATACTCTCGGTAAACTATGTGCTATTGCAGGTTTTTCATTATTTGGTTGGAATATCTTTTTGAGTACTCGGCTTACATTTTTTGAGAAGCTGTATGGGGGTCTACCAAATCTTTATCGCTGGCACCATATTACTGGTAGTTGGGCTTTTATGCTCTTACTTATTCACCCAACACTTATTACCTTGCGTTATTCTTCTATTTCTCTAGCGCAGGGCTATCAATTTCTCAAACCATCACTTAACTTTCCTCAACTAGCCGGCGAGGCAAGCTTGGCGATAATGTATGTAGCAGTTTTGATTAGTATTTATATAAGCATCAAACATGAGTGGTTTGTAAAACTGCAAATTATTCTTGGCTTAGTCTTCTTCTTGGGTGCATACCATGGCTTTTTTATTGCTGGTAGCGATGTAAGTCAGTCTACCCCACTGATTATTTTTGGTACTGTCTGGGTGCTGTTGGCACTTATTGTTATTGCCTACCGCTCAATTTTTCATAAAAGCTTCCGTAAGCGTTGGGATTACACTATTCAGTCTGCCAAGAAAAAAGCAGACTTACTGCAGCTAGACATTATTTCTAACAATGGCATTCAAAACTATGCGCCAGGACAATTCGCATTCATTAAAGTTATAAATAACCATCTGCCAAAGCAATATCATCCGTTTAGTATTACCTCTATACCGACAGAAAAACATCTTCAATTTGGTATCAAACAACTTGGAGACTACACAAATGCCTTAAGTAGTGTACAGGCTGGAGATAATGTAAGTGTAGAGGGGCCATATGGCGAGTTTGGTAGTAAACTTGACGAATATACCCACCAAGTTTGGATAGCTGGTGGTATTGGCATAACTCCGTTCATTTCAATGGCAAAAGCATTAAATAATCAAAGTGTCGATTTGTATTATAGTTTTCGCTCTAACGCCCAAGCCTATTTTGTGAATGAGCTAAAAACTATTGCAAAGGCAAAAACAAATTTTCGCTTGCATCTAATTAATAACGAGAATCAACCACAGTTTAGTGCTAACTCTATTGCCAAACAAACCCTAAATACTGGTGCAGCTATATGGATCTGTGGTCCGCCACGAATGATGAAAGCAATAAAAAAGGATTTTGTTTCGGCGGGCGTTAAAAGTAATCAAATTATTACTGAGGAGTTCGCTTTATCATGAAAAAAACCGTTTTAATCGTTGTAGTTATTTGTACTCTTATTCTTGGAGGAATATTTATAGTCGGGTTCTTACAGAAGCAACTAAATGAGTCTAGTCCTACTGCCACTCCTACAACACAATCTAGCGATACCATCAACAACACTAGTGCCCAAAATACAAGTCAGAATGTAACGACATACACTATGACAGAAATTGTTAAACATTCATCAGAAAGTAATTGTTGGCTATTAATTAATAACAAAGTCTATGATGTCACCAAGTTTATCTCCGACCATCCTGGTGGTGTAGCACAAATTATTCCTTACTGTGGTAAAGAGGCTACCAAGGCCTTTGATACTCAAGGTGGCAGGGGTAGACCACACTCGCCAACTGCCGATGAAATGCTTAAAGATTACTTTATTGGCAACCTAAGCCAGTAACACCTATTTTTTGCTTTTGGTGTTCTTCATAAGCAGGTAAAATACGCCATAGATAATTAACCCGGGTAATATCCCTGTTAGTATAACAAAAATTACCGCAACTACTCGTACCAGAGCTGGGTCGGTATCATAGTATTCTGCAATACCACCAGCGACACCCGCAAATTTCTTATCTTTGGTATCTAACTGTAACTCTTTGGGTTTTGATTGTTTGCTTTTAGTCATCGATATAATGCAAGTAGTATTACTGTTGACACAACCATTAGCTTGGCACTAATTAATGCCAGGCCAACAACTAGACTCATCGATCTAACACGTGGATCTTCTCGCAAAAAACAGTCCGCCAAATATACTGGTGGATTCTTTTCTGGAAGAATATTGAGACTAGAGTCAATTTTTTCCCACATAATTCACTTACATTTTTTATGGAGCCGGCGATGGGACTCGAACCCGCAACCTGCTGTTTACAAAACAGCTGCTCTAACCAATTGAGCTACGCCGGCACATCCAAACAAAGCTCCAACTTGCATAATAATTCTGAAAATTATTATATCAGCTTTTGCTGTGTTTCTCTTTTTCAATTCAAATCGAAAAATTTGAATTGTTACGAAAGAAAATTCTGATTTTCTTTCGATAAGGAGATTTGTAGTGACAACTGAAGTAGAATACCATAAGGTGTTCTACGAAAGTGAAAGCAACAAATCGACGTGGAGCCACCCGCGGGAATTGAACCCGCGACCCCTTCCTTACCATGGAAGTGCTCTACCCCTGAGCTAGGGTGGCTGGTGCAGGGAGAGGGAGTCGAACCCCCGAAGGCATAAAGCCAGCAGATTTACAGTCTGCCCCGTTTGACCACTTCGGTATCCCTGCGTAATGTTTTATATACCAATTTTAATAGCCAAAGAATTAGCCTTTATGCCTTAAAATCAGATTATATCTTAACAAATTAATGAGGTTTTTTCAATTGTCTAGTGGGCTGCAAACCTGCGCGAGCCCGAATATTTTCAGGTTCTACCTTAAGAATTTTACGGAATAGTAATTTAGCCGACTTTTCATCCTTTTCGTGTAAATATGCTTCGGCCAAAAGCTGCATGGCTTCTACATTGTTTGGTTCTAGCTCATGTGCACGTTGTAGGGTATCTATTTGCTTATCATATTTGTTCATAGCACGATATATTCGTGCCAAGTTGATAAGACGGCTAAAATGCACTTCCATACTAAGTGATTTTTCTAGTGCTTCAGCTGAGTGAGAAAAATCGCGATTCTTAAAATACATCATAGCCAGGTTATGATAACTAGCTGCATTGGGGTATGTATCAGCAACAATTTTAAAACATTCTATAGCATCGTCGGTATTACCAAGATGTGAGTAGATAAATCCAAGCCGGCTGTATGCCAAGCTGTTTTTGTGATCTACCTTCAGTACTTTAAGATATGCTTTTTCTGCGGAGAGATAATTTTTTTCAGCATAATATCGTCCAGCAACTTCCAGTAAAGTGTCTAGTGCAACATCTTGACTTGGTGGTGTGGCAGAAAGATTGTTTATTAAGAAAGTAGCCAGTGCATTCTTGCGATACACGACAGCACCAAGTGTAATGGCAGTAATTAATAGAATTATAACAATTTCAGCAATCATACTATGTAGTCCAGTGCAGAGCCAAATTTTCGAGTACGAAACGTTGGTTGACATTAGAGCCTATTTGTTTTTCGGCATCTACTATCCTCTCTTGGTTAAATGCTGTAACAAGTATAGACGATTCTACAGGTAAAGTATAGCATAGCCTATCGAGAAAATTAGACGCATTTTGCTTGTCAGCAACTTGTTTGGCAATGGCAAATTTTTCTGATAATGTACCGTTTATGAATTGCTTTGCTTCTGCGATCTGGTCAGAATATTCGTCAAATTTTTCACCATCTACCAAATGCGTTGCAAGCTCGATTTTTCCTGAAGCCAGTTCTGTAATTTGTCCGGCCCGTACAGACGAAACCGATAAGTTATTTATAAGAAATTGTTGTATTTCACTATCACTAAGTTTTGGTAGTGTAATGGTAACTGCACGTGAACGAATAGTTGGTAAAACAGTATGCAAGCTATAACTTGTAAGAATAAATATAGTGTCTGGGCTAGGTTCTTCAAGGGTTTTTAGTAACGCAGTTGCCGCCTCTCGACTAAACTGGTCGGCTCGATCAATGATAAATACCCTTGGTACATCTGCACGAAATCTTGTCTGATTGGCATTATATATTAGATTATGAACCTGGGTGATGCTAATTTTCTTTTTACCTTCCTCTGGCTGAATATAGATAATGTTAGAGTGAGCCAAGTGAGTAGAAGTAAAAGAGTAATCTACTCTAACTAGCCTTGCAGAAAAATAGTTGGCCAACAATCGCGCACCATACCCAGAATGCCCGCTAAAAATATATGCATGTGCAGGATTTTGCAATGCCAATTCTAGACGATTAGCCAGCTCGGTACTGGTAGGCCAGGCTGTATTCATAGCTGCTCCAAATAACTCGATAGATCTTGTGGTAGTTTGGCTGAAAAGGTTTGCCTTTTACCAGACGGTAGCAGAATAGTCAGGCTACTAGCATGCAAAAACTGTCGCATCAGACCACTAGAGCGAATGACTTTACCATATACCTTGTCTCCAACTACCGGATGCCCAAGATGAGCAAAGTGAGCGCGAATTTGATGTGTACGACCGGTATGAATAGTAACATCTAACAGGCTTGCGCCAGGATATTGCGCAGTTAAATGGTATTCTGTAATAGCCGGGCGACCTGTCGCACGAACCGCCATCGTGTTTGGCTGCTGATGACTTTTTTGCAGAGGCAACTCTATACGTGCCGCGGGCCGTTTTAATTGACCTCTCACCAATACAATGTAGTGCTTGGTTACATTTCGTTGGCGAAATTGCTCTTGCAAAAATTCCTTAGCCGCTAGATTGCGAGCAATAATCATCACCCCGCTTGTATCTCTATCGAGTCGATGGACAATACCAGGTCGCATAGCATCAATATCTTCAACGCTACCAGCAAAGGCCCCTGCAACAGATGCTTCCCCTGGATTGTTTTCGGTGGGGTGTGTGATGAGACCAGCTGGTTTGTTAATAACAATAACGTCACTATCTTTATACAGAATTTCTGGTAGGTGTTTTGGAGCCTTAAGATTAATTTCTCGCTTTTTGTGTATCGGCAATATTGCTTTAACTATTTGGTCTGGCTTAACCTTATAGCTACCAGTAACTTTCTTATCATCAACTAAGGCTGGTTTGGTCTTTAGACTCTGCTGCCAAGCAGCTCGCGAAAACTCTGAGAAATTTTCTGCCAAAACAATATCAACTCGTCGGCCAGAATCATCTTCCCCCGTTCTATATTCAATTTGTTTCATAACCTATATTATCTTACCTAGTCCTGCTAATTGATCCGTTTTACCCATCACAATTAATTTATCTCCTGCATTTATTCGTGTGTGAGCTGGTGGGCTTACAACACTTTTCCCTTCGACGGTATTAATAGCCAAGACCGTAACACTGTAGTCAGATTCTTTTAATAACTGGCCGAGTTTATCACCAACGACTTTCGAATGTTTGGCTACAATTATCTCTTCAATTTCAAGTTCGCCAGCATGGTTTTTACTAATTATCTCAAGGTAATCTACTACGCCAGGACGAGTTAACATTGTCGCCATATGAAACCCACCAATTTGGTTTGGCTGAGCTACCTTATCAGCTCCAGCACGCTGCATATGGGCAACATTTTCGCTATGATTAGAGCGCGAAACAATATATAGATCGGGGTTTTGTTGACGGGCACTAAGTGTAACAAATAAGTTATTAGAGTCTTGGCCGAGACTTGCCACCAAGCCACGCGCTTTATCCACTTTAGCCTTCTTTAAAACCTCATCTTGCGTAGCATCACCAACAAATGCTGTGTAGCCACGAGCAATAGCATTTTTTACCCTTTCTGGGTCGCTATCTATACCGACAAACTTTACCCCTTCTAGAGCCAGTTCTTTAGCAATGTTATGTCCTACTCTTCCGAGCCCACAGATAATGTAGTGATCTTTCATGTTTACTAGTTTTGCCTTTACCTTATTACGGTTAAGGCCATCTCCTATATTAATGATATATTCTCCGATAGTTTTGAGCAAATACGCTATGATGACAAGACTAGAAACAATTAAGCTTATTACAACAGCCCTACCAATCCAATCTTGCATATCAAACGCATCGTGGTGAGATATACTAATATATACAGTTCTATACAGCGCTTCAGTGGGTGGAATGTTTTCAAACAGACTTAAGACAACAACAGAGGTGCTAAAAATCAATATAATTATAAGCACCAACCAAAGCAGTGTTTTTTTAGAAATCAGCATACATCTATTATACCTCAAGCGTAATCATCTTGGGTAATCAATACACAAACAAAAAAAGACCCTAGAGTACAGGTCTTTTTTATACAATTTACTAACGCTTACTAAATTGTGGAGCCTTGCGAGCTTTTTTAAGCCCGTATTTCTTACGTTCTTTTACTCGAGCATCGCGGGTAAGCAAACCTTCTTTGCGCAAGCTAGTACGAAAGTCTTCACTCATACCAACAATTGCTCGGGCAATACCCAAACGCACTGCCTCAGCCTGGCCGGTAGATCCACCGCCTCGTACACGCACAGATACATCGAGTGTTTTATCTTTGCTTAGTAAAACTAGGGCTGATTTGATGGTTTGTAGATACGTAGGGTTAGTAAAGTATTTTTCGGCTGGCATATCATTAACTGTAATAATACCCTTCCCGTTACTTACGCGAACAGTTGCGACAGATTCTTTTCGGCGACCTACACCGGTATAGTAGTTTTTTGCTTTTGTGGTTACTTCTGCCATCTTATTTCTCCAGTTTCCATTCAATTGGTTTTTGAGGGGCATGCGGGTGCTGATCGTCAGCATATACCTTAAGGTTTTTTAACATTACAGCTTGTAGCTTATTCTTAGGCAACATACCTGCAACAGCGTGCTCAATTACCCTATTTGGGTGTTTCTCAAGAGCTTCAGCCAGACTTTCTTCTTTAATACCACCTGGGTATCCAGAATGGCGATAATACATCTTGTCGGTTAGTTTTTTGCCACTAACTGCAATATTTTTTGCATTAATTACTACCACCACATCACCACCATTAATATGAGGGCTATAGCTCGGTTTGTCTTTACCGGTTAAGAGTCGAGCAATTTGTGTAGCTAAACGACCAAGGGTTTGGCCTTTAGCATCAACTATATACCACTTCTGGTCTACTTCTGCTGGTTTTTGTGAGTAAGTCTTTATCATTTCTTGGCCTCTTTTTTGGCTTTTTTACCGGTGGTAATCTTAGTTGTTACAGCTTCTTTACTTTTGGTAGCTTTTTTGGCTGGTTTTTTTGTTGCTACAGAAGTTACAGCTTTTACGGCCGATTTGTTTGATTCTGCCTGAGACTGATCTTTTGGTTTGTAGTTTTCATCCAAAACAAGCTCGATAACAGCCATTTTTGCACCATCACCAAGTCGAGGAGCAGTCTTAATTATTCGAGTGTAACCACCCTGGCGATTGCTAAAACCATTTACTAGGTCATAATACAACTTCTGGGCAGCTACTGGGTTAATAGTCTCGGCTAAAATTTGTCGGTACGCAGCAAGAGTCTGTTTTTTTGCACGAGTTACCTGTACCTCAAAGTAAGGAGCTAGAGCCTTGGCTTTGGTTTCGGTAGTCTCAATTCGCTCATACAGAATAAGGCTGTCTAGCAATCCACGCAAAAGCGCTCGACGAGGACCAGCTGTACGCGAGAGCTTTTTGTGATTAATTTTTGTACCGTGGAAATGCATTAGATATTACTCCTGGCTCCCTGCATTGCGACTTACACCTAGCTCTTCAAGCTTATCAAGTACTTCTTCGAAGGCTTTTTGACCAAAGCCTTTAAGTTCTTTTAACTCGCCTGGTTTGAGATCCATAATATCTTTAATGGTTTTGATATCATTATTCATAAGTGCATTGGTAGTGCGTGGGCTAAAGTTAACTTCATCGATAGAAATCTGTGCCATATCGGCTTCTTGTTTCTCAGCAGCGGTAACAATACCAGATGCGCCAACACTAACCACATCATGACCAGCAAGCACCTGAAAATGACCTACCAACACTTCAGCGGCAGCTGAAACTGCATCCCGTGGTGTAACAGTACCATCTGTTTCTACTTCTAAGACAAGTTTGTCGAGGTTGGTCATCTGACCTACACGAGTGTTTTCAACAGAATATCGTACACGTTTGATAGGAGTATAAATAGCATCGATAGCTATCATACCGATTGGAAGTTTTTCGGCGGCACGGTTTTCTACAGGTGCATAACCCCTACCCTGCTCAATTTGTAGCTCCATTTCGAGTTTGCTTTTTGAATTATCTAAATTAGCAATAACTAGGCTTGGATTAGCCACTTCAATACCTGCAGGCGTTGAGATATCTCCAGCTGTTACTTCACCTTTACCCGACTTCTTAAGTGTAACCATTATAGGCTCTTCATGAGTACTTTTTAGACGAATCTGCTTAAGATTAAGAATAATTTCGATTACATCTTCACGAACTCCTGCAATTGTAGAAAATTCATGACTAGCACCTTCAAACTTTACTGCAGTAATAGCGGCCCCAGCAAGGCTCGAAAGTAATACTCGACGCATCGAGTTACCAAGAGTCATACCATAGCCTGGAAATAGCGGTTCAACCACAAAGGTTGATGCATTTGCAGCATTCTCGGTTTCTTTTATTTCTGGTAAGTTGATATCGTATAACACGGTGGGGCTCCTTTTACTTAATGTTAGCGTGAATAGTATTCAATAATTAATTGTTCATGTATCTCTACACCAACCTCTTCTCGAAGTGGTAGACCGGTAATCTCGGCGTACATTTTCTTGCTGTCGAATTTTAACCAGCTAGCGGCAACACTGTTGGCATTAAGGGTTTCAGCAATCGATACAAAGTATGGTTTTTTTAGAGAACTGGGTTTTACGGCAATTTTATCACCTGGTTTGACAATAATTGATGGTACATCAACTTTTTTGTCATTGAGAGTAATATGGGCATGAGTAACAATCTGTCGAGCTGCCTGTCGGCTTGGTGCAAGTCCCAGGCGGTACACAACATTGTCGAGACGTCGCTCTAGTAACTGTAAGAGGTTTTCACCACTTACACCCTGCATACGTTCTGCTTCGTGCACGTAACGACGGAATTGTTTTTCTAAAATACCGTACAAGCGTTTTACTTTTTGTTTTTCTCGCAATTGCAATGCGTAATCACTCGGCTTACTACGACGTCCTTGTCCATGCTGACCAGGACCATATGGTCGGCGAGTCATAATCTTAACTGCTTTAGGGTGCAGCTCAATACCTTCGCGGCGTGAAAGTTTACCAACTGGTGTAAGAGTTCGTGCCATTATTAGACTCTTCGTGCCTTTCTTGGTCGACAACCATTATGAGCAAGCCCGGTAACATCACGAATAGCTGAAATTTCGATACCTGAGGCCATAAGAGCTCTAATTGCTGAATCACGGCCAGAACCAATACCCTTAACAATCACTTCTATCTTACTTAGACCAAATTCTTTAGCTTTTTCTAATACTTTTTCGGTAGCAATCTGCGCAGCATAAGGAGTACTCTTACGGCTACCTTTAAAACCTACCGAACCAGACGACTTCCAGGCCACTACGTTACCAGCTTCGTCGGTAACGGTAACGATAGTATTATTAAACGTTGCCTGAATGTGCAATGTACCTTTAGGTAAATTGCGCTTAGTTTTCTTTCTTCGTGTTTTGGTTGCTGTAGTTGCCATACGTTAATATTCCTCTTAAGTCTTAGCTGCGGCTTTTTTACGACCCGAGCCAACGGTTACTTTTTTGCCCCGTTTGGTGCGAGCATTGGTTTTGGTTCGCTGACCACGCACTGGCAAACTAGCCTTGTGGCGCAAGCCTCTGTAAGCACCAATTTCTTTTAGACGCTTAATATTACCTGTCACTACACGAGATAAATCGGCTTCAACAGTTAAGTGTTTGTCGATATACTCTCTAATCGAACCAAGTTCTTTCTCATTTAGGTCTTTTACACGAGTATCTGGATTGATGTTTAACTCTTGTAACATCTTTTGGCTTGTTGAAAGACCAATACCGTAGATATAAGTAAGTGAGACTTCTACGCGTTTTTGTTCGGGAATGTTAGTACCAGCTATACGTGCCATAATTAACCCTGTCTCTGCTTATGTCGCGGGTTATCACAAATTACCGTCACGCGACCTTTGCGACGGATAATCTTGCACTTTTCACACATTTTTTTTACACCAGCTCGTACTTTCATGAACTTCCTTCGTTATTTATGCCGATAAGTTATGCGGCCTTTGTTTAAATCATATGGGCTCATTTCTACCGTAACGGTATCACCCGGTAAGATTTTGATGTAATGCATACGCATCTTGCCCGAAATGTGGGCTAGTATTTCATGATTGTTTTCGAGTCGAACTTTAAAAGTAGCATTGGGCAGAGCCTCTAAGACTTCGCCCTCGACTTCAATAACACCTTTGTCTTCCTTTGTTTGATTCATGAGTATTGCGTATCAGGTTTGTATTATAGAGGGTCTATCTGTAAAAGTAAAGCCTTTTTTTCTACTTTCTTGCATAAAAATCATCTAAAATATTAATAATTTTCGTACGTTGCCATAAGAGCATGAGACTCTATCTGCTTGAGAGTTTCGATAATAACCGACACAATAATCAGTAAGCCTGTACCTCCAATACTTAAGATTGTAGAGGTGTTAAAAGCGCGCTCGAGTATAAATGGTAGGATAGCCAAGAAACCAAGCGAAAGCGCCCCAAATAGCGTCAAACGGGTAATGATTTTCTTTAAATACCTGGCTGTTTCGTTGCCAGGACGCACTCCTGGTATGAACCCTCCTTGTTTTTGGAGATTTTCGGCTATTTCGGCTGGTTTGAATACCACCGCAGTATAGAAGTAAGTAAACGTAAATACCAGAATAAAGTAGACTACTGTATATAGTGGTTTGGTGGCCTGAAAATTTTGTTGCATAAAGTGCGCTGCATTTGCCACCCAGGCTGTCTTAGCATTCGCTAATAACTGACCAAGAAAACCCGGGATAGAAAGAAACGCCAACGCAAAGATAATTGGAATTACCCCGGCAGTTATAAGTCGAATAGGAAGATGAGTATCAACCCCGGCATATTGGCTAGAAGCTGAAGCTCTTCTGGCGTACGATATTGGAATATTACGTTGTCCTTCGTTAAGCATTACCACAAAGAAAACCAGTGCTACTGCGAAGATAGCAAAACCAATAAGAGAAAAAATACGAGTAGAATCGGCCGATGCAATACTAAACTGCTGAGCGAGCTGGGTAGGTAAATTAGAGACAATGCCAGCCAGAATAAGAATACTAATACCATTACCAATACCTTTATCGCTAATAATTTCACCAAGCCACATAAGCAACATACTACCTGCAGTTATTGAAGAAACCATCAGCACCCATTGCAACGCACTTGGGCTACCAATAAGATCTACTCCGGCAATTTGTACCGATAATGTTCTGGCCAAGGTTATCATTGCAACAGATTGAATAAGCGCAAGTGGCAAAGTCAGCAAGCGAGTGTAGTGGTTAAGCTTTTGCCGACCAGCTTCGCCCTCTTTTTGGAGTGCTTCTAGTTGAGGAACTACTTGTCCAAGTAATTGCAAAATAATAGAGGCATTTATATACGGGCCCAATCCCATTAATAGAATCGAAAAGTTCGAGAGAGCACCACCTGTAAATAGGTTGGCAAAGCCAAGTAATGGATTACTTTGAAACAGCCGTAGCAAGAATGTTTGCAGCTTGGCAGTATCAGGTACAGGAACAGGAAGATGCGCTAATAGACTATATATTGCCAATACAGCAAATACCACAAGTAAGCGGTTGCGTAGAGATTTATTCTTATACAGCTGCGTTAGCACCCGTGGGTTCAAGTATCCTCCTTAGTTTGCTATTTCTTAGCGGTTGCGTTCTCTGATGTAGATTTCAGGGATTTTTTTGAGACTACTATTTTTTTTTCTGGTAATACTACTTTGCCGCCAGCTTTTTCGACTGCAGTAATAGCACTCTGGCTAGCAGCATCCACAGAAACAGTATATTTCTTTTCTGGTGTGGTGGCAAACAAGAGTTTAATCTTTTGATTCTTACGAGCTAGCCCTGCCCCAACGATATCATCTTGATTAATCGTAGTCTTACCGAGATCAGCTAGTTGAGTAGTAGTAACTACCTGATAAACAGTTGGGTTCTTCGCAGTAAATCCACGTTTTTTTGGCAAACGCATACTAAATTTAGTCTGCCCACCTTCAAAACCTAGTTTTACTCCACCGCCAGTACGAGAATTTTGACCCTTAGTACCACGTCCAGAAGTTTTACCTAGCCCAGCAGCAATACCTCGGCCTCTTCGACGCTTGCTTGGTTTGGCTTCAATGTTTAATTCGTGAAGTTTCATACGTTACTACCTTCTTTTTTCTTAGCTACTGCCTTTAGTTTTTCGGTTTTTTTGACAGGTTGCTGTAATTGTTTGAGTGCTTCAATAGTAGCGTAGGCATTATTGATTTTACTACTCGACCCAAGCGATTTGGTAAGAATATCACTAACGCCAGCTGCTTCTAAGACAGCACGCACAGTACCACCAGCAATAACTCCTGTACCAGGTGCGGCAGGTTTCATAAATACGGTTGCGCCACCAAAACTTACTTGGATTTCGTGAGGAATAGTACTGTCTTGCAATGGAAATTCAATCATTGCCCGTTTAGCTTTTGCAACGGCTTTTACAATAGAGCTTGGGGCATCGCCACCCTTGCCAACACCAACACCAACCTTGCCCTTACCATCACCAATAACAGCAGTTGCACGAAAACGGAAACGACGACCACCTTTTACTACACGGGTAACCCTATCTAGTGCTAAGATCTTTTCTTCGTACTCTGAGGCCTCTCGACCGGTTTGGAATTGATTTTGTCTATTATCGTTCATAAGGTGTCCTTTAAAATTTTAATCCGTTTTTGCGAGCTGTCTCAGCAAAAGTTTTTACTCGACCATGGTAACTGCGTGGGCCCCTGTCAAAAACTACTTCGGTAATCTTTTTAGATTTTGCACCGGCAGCAATTAATTCGGCAACTAACTGGGCTTTTTCGGTAAGATTTTTGCCTTGCATATCTTTTTTACCAATTGACGAAGCCGAAACTAAAGTAATACCCTTAGTGTCGTCAATTAATTGAGCTGTTACGTTAACGAGACTTAGGCTTACATTAAGTCGTGGTCGCTTGCTAGTACCACTAATGGTAGAGCGAACACGATTTTTTGCTCGTGTGCGTCGGTTCTGAAGTAAGATTTGTTTATTCATAAGATTATGCTCCTGCTCCGGCTTTAGCGGCAGCCTTACCAGCTTTACGTCGGATGTGTTCACCCTGATATTTAATACCTTTACCTTTGTAAGGTTCTGGCTTCTTAAATGATCGAATCTGGGCTGCAACTTCACCCACCATCTGTTTATCGATACCACTAATAGTAATAGTGTTTTGGTTTTGATCGACTGCAAGGTCTATCCCCTCGGGAGCGGTATACATAATAGGATGTGAGAATCCAAGGTTAAGCTCGAGTTTTTGACCCTGTAGATTCACCCTAAAACCTACACCATTCACTTCTAGTACTTTACTAAAGCCTTCAGAAACGCCAGCTACCATATTAGCCACCAGGGTACGCATTAGACCATAATATTGGCCTAGCTCGGCTTCTTTGTCTTTATCAGCAATACTGAGCTCGAGACGGGTTTCTTTTTGCTCTAATACAAAGCCGGGCATTAGTTTTTGCTTTAGCTCACCCTTAGGACCAGTAACACTAATGTTACGGTCGTCTATTACAACGGTTACGTTTTCAGGTAATTCAATTGGTTGTTTGCCTATTCTACTCATAGCACTACCATACCTTACAAATTAATTCACCGCCGACGCCTTTTTTGCGTGCATCACTACCGGTCAAAACTCCAGCAGGAGTTGACAAAATAACAATACCACGACCACCTAATACTGATGGAATTTCAGTTTTTGGTGTATACATTCTCCGACCAGGCTTAGAAACACGTTGCAACTTGGTAATTGGCTTCTTAGACTGATTAAGCTTGAGAGCAATGTATGCAAAATTGTCTTGTTTTACTTCTTTTACTTCTGAGATATAACCAGCATTCAGAAGAATCTGAGCAATCGAAAGCTTAATCTTAGAACTCGGCACTAAGACAGTTTCTTTACCCGAATGTAATCCGTTTCGGATTCGAGTAAGCATATCTGCAATGGGATCTGTTGTCATCATAATAATTCTCCTACCAACTCGACTTCGTTAAGCCTGGTATATTGCCCTTACTGGCTTGTTCACGAAACGTGATTCTAGAAAGACCAAAGTCGCGAATGTAACCTTTGCTACGGCCAGTTTGTGCACAGCGATTGTGGTGTCGAATAGGGTTAGCATTGCGTGGTAACTTAGCCAAACCTTCTAAATCACCTTCGGCTTTTAGTTGTGCGCGTGTGGCGGCGTATTTTGCTGCCATAGCGTCTCTTTTCTTTTCTCGTTCTATAAGTGCTTTTCTGGCCATTACTTTGTTCCTTTCTCAAGTGGGAAACCCAGTCCCCGTAAGAGTGCTTCGGCTTGTTCTGGATTCTTCGCACTTGTTGTTATTGTTACTTGCAAACTTCCTCCGGCTGCATTATCGTCTTGGCTCAATTCTGGAAATACTGTCTGATCTGAAAAACCAATACTGTAATTACCTTGTGGATCAAAACTCTTCGCTGATAAACCGCGAAAATCACGCATACGAGGTATAACTATAGAGATAAGTCGGTCTAAAAAGTTCCACATATACTCACCGCGCAATGTTACTTTGGCACCAATTGGCATACCTTCGCGGAGCTTAAATGATGCAATAGAGTGACGAGCCTTAGTAATAACTGGTTTCTGGCCAGTAATAGCTGTGAGGTTTTCAACGGCCATGTCTAGATATTTACTATCTGCAACAGCCTTACCAACCCCAACATTTACCACAATCTTTTCAATTTTTGGTATCTGGTGAACATTAGCTAGCTCGAGCTGAGTCTGTAACTCGCCTCGTACCTTGGTTTGATATGTTTGGGCTAAACGATTCATTTGCTCGCTCCTTTTTGGCCGGTTGGTTTTTTAGCAGCTGCTTTCTTGGTATTTTTAAATTTCGAAACCTTAAATACACGTTCTTTATTGCCATCTTTTCCTAATTTATAGCCAACCCTTGCTGGCTTGCCAGTAGTAGGATCAAGCACCATTACCTTAGCGGCCGAAATTGGCTTGGTAAGCTCTATAATGCCACCTTTTGGATTAGATTGACTTGGTTTGGTATGACGCTTAACAGTATTAATACCTTCTATAACCACCTGGTTGGTCTTCGGCAGAACAACATTTACTGTACCGGTTCTACCCTTGTCACGACCCGAGATAACCATTACTTTGTCTTTTTTCTGAAGTTTCATTGCTAGAGTACCTCCGGTGCAAGTGAAACAATCTTCATATACCCAGCTTCGCGAAGCTCACGGCAAACTGGTCCAAAAATACGAGTTCCACGAGGTAATTTTGTCTTATCGATAATTACAGCGGCATTTTCGTCAAAACGAATTACACTACCATCACGTCGCACTACTTGCTTGGTAGTACGTACTACTACGGCTTGTACTACTTCTTTTTTCTTTACTGTACCAGTTGGAGTGGCAGTTTTTACCGAAGCCACAATAATATCACCGACTCGAGCATAACGACGGCGACTACCGCCGAGTACCTTAATACAAGCAATTTCTTTTGCTCCTGTATTATCAGCTACTCGTAATCGGGTTTCAGCCTGTATCATTTTATGCTCCTGCCTTCGTTAACACTTTACTGACAGCAAAATGCTTGTCACGACTCATTGGTCGAGTTTCTACTATCTCAACACTATCGCCTACTTTGCAGATATTCTTTTCATCGTGAGCTTTAAATTTAGTGGTTACCGAGTAGCGCTTTTTATAAATTGGATGAGTTTTGCTGCGTACAACCTGTACAACAACAGTTTTATCCATCTTATCTGACACTACTGTGCCGGTTAATACGCGATTCATTTCTTATCTCCTTGCAATTCTTGCTCTTTGAGTACTGTTAACACTCTGGCAATATTTTTCTTAATGCCGTGAAGAGTTTTTACGTTTTTTACTTCTTTGGTTCTCATATCAATTAATGTCTTGGCGTAAGTTTCGCGTAGATCTGCCAAGTCTTTTTGTAACTCTTTCTGTGATTTGTTGTGTAATTCTTTAGCCTTCATGGGTTTCTCCTGAATGTGCCTTAACCATAAACTTGGTTTTTACCGGCAATTTCATAGCCGCCAAGCGCATTGCTTCTTTGGCAGTTGATTCGTCTACACCATCCATTTCGAAGAGAATCTTTCCGGCCTGTACACGAGCCACATAGTGGTCGAGAGCGCCTTTTCCAGAACCCATTCGTACTTCGGCTGGCTTGCGAGTAACCGGAACATCAGGAAAAATACGAATCCATATTTTACCACCACGTTTTACATATCGAGTCATTGCTCGACGAGCAGCTTCGATTTGACGTGAAGTAATTCGCTCGTTATCGAGGCTTTTTAGTCCATATCGGCCAAAATCAATATTGGCACCTCTATTGGCAAGGCCTTTGTTGGTACCCTTTTGGGCTTTTCGATACTTGGTTTTTCTTGGCATTAACATCTTAGTTTATCCTTTATAAATCCATACTTTTACGCCAATAACACCATAAGTGGTCTGGGCTCGTGCAGTACCATACTCGATATCAGCTTTGATGGTGTGCAATGGGATGCTTCCTTGCACAGCAGTTTCTCGGCGAGCCATTTCGGCACCGTTTAAACGGCCTGAAACACTTACCTTAGCACCTAACATACCCGATTTTACTGCTGCGTCGACTGCTCCCTTAATAACCCTACGGAAAGCCATACGACGTTCGAGCTGACTTGCAACATTCTCTGCTACTAGCTGAGCAACAGCTTCAGGGTTCTTAACTTCTTCGATGTTAAGTTTGACATCACTACCAGTAAGCTTCTTTAGGGCTGTTTTAATTGCCTCAGCTCCGCTACCACTACGGCCAATTACTACACCTGGTTTACTAGTATTAATAATGACAGTAATCTGACCAGTTGAACGTTCTATCTCGATACTTGCTACACCAGCACGAAAACCTAACAAACCAGCAACAGTTTCGCGAATCTGCATATCTTGGTTTAGTTGGGTACGAAAGTCTTTTTCGGCATACCATTTACTCTGCCAGTTACGTCGAGTACTGAGTCGCATGCTAATTGGATTTACTTTTTGACCCATTACTTGGTCTCCTTTGGCTTAGTTGCTTGTTTAGCGGGCTGCTTTTCGGCTTCAGCAAGCACAACAGTAAGATGAGCGCTTGGGTGCTCAATAGCATTTGCCATACCTCGACTGCGTGGGCGAAAACGTTTTAGCTTACTGCCAGCATCTACACGAATTTCTGAGATTATTAACGTATCAGTATTGAGCTGATAATTATGAGTACCATTTGCCATTGCTGAAGCAATAGCATCATATACCATAGTGGCACTTTTTTGCGGCATATAGCGAAGTTGCTCGAGAGCTGTAGTGGCTTTCTGGCCACGCACCAAGTCGGCACTAAGACGTAGCTTTTGTGCTGAAATGCTGAGATTACGAGCTTTGGCAGAAACGTTCATTACTTGCCTCCCTCTTCGGCTTTGGCCAATTTACCACTATGGCCTCTAAATTTACGGGTTAATGAAAATTCACCAAGCTTGTGGCCAACCATATTTTCAGTAATAAATACTGGTACATGAGTTTTGCCATTGTGCACAGCAATAGTTTTACCAACCATCTCAGGACTAATAGAGCTTGATCGTGCCCAAGTCTTAATAACAGTCTTATCTTCTGGAGCAAGTGCAATTACTTTTTTGAGCAACTTGGCATCAACAAAAGGTCCTTTTTTTGTACTACGACTCATCGCTTACCTCTCTTTCGTCCTTTGACGATCATTGCATTAGAATATTTACGGCGTCGGGTTTTAAGGCCCAATGCAGGTTTACCCCAAGGGGTTTTTGGATTTTTCAAACCAATTGGGCTACCACCTTCACCACCACCGTGTGGGTGATCAACTGGGTTCATAGCCTTACCACGAACAGCTGGGCGCCAGCCCATATTTCGTTTACGACCAGCGCTACCAATCTTAATGTTTTGGTGGTCGAGATTACCAATTTGACCAATAGTAGCATAGCAGTCTTGGTGTATATAGCGAACTTCACCAGATGGAAGTTTTACCTGTACAAACTCACCTTCTTTGGCTGCTAGTTGAGCCTTAGCCCCAGCACTTCGAGCAAGTTGAGCACCACTACCTGCCTGTAATTCGACATTACAAATTGTTGATCCTTGTGGGATATCTCGTAATTTGAGTCGGTTACCAGAACGGATTTCAACTTCTTTACCAGCACTAATAGTCTGACCAATCTTCATACCAGTTGTAGCCAAGATATACGCTTTACTATTGTCACTTAGTTGCAAGAGAGCCAGACGAGCGCTACGATTTGGGTCGTATTCGAACGCCAAGATTTTTGCATCTTCAACACTATCGAGACGAAAATCAACTATTCGTATATGTTTTTTAGCACCACCGCCACGATGACGTATTGTTATCTTCCCTGTGTTGTTACGACCAGCTTTTTGCTTCTTGCTAATAAGTAATGATTTTTCTGGTTTTTTACGAGTAAGTTTTGAGAAGTCAGCAAAACTCATGTTGCGACGAGCACCAGTATTTGGTTTGACGGTTCGAGTAGCCATTATTTCTTCTCCTCGGCGTCAAAAATAGTAATCTTTTGACCTTCTTTAAGCTGTACAAAGGCACGTTTGGTATCTTTGCGTGTACCTGTAACTCCCTTAAAGCGCTTTACTTTGCCTTTTAGGATGGTAGTACGTACAGCGACTACATTTACCTTAAAGAGCTTGGCTACTTCGCTAGCAATTTCCATCTTATTGGCTGCTTTATTAGCTTCAAACATATATACACCTGTGGCGGCCATATTCATGCTCTTCTCGCTAATAATTGGTCGTAAACCTACTGTTTTCATTTGCTACCTTTCATAGCTGCCGGTTGTTTTGTGGCTTTGCCATACTGCTTTTCAAGGTCGCTCAAAGCTGGCTTTTCGATAATAATAGTATCGGCAATCATAACATCGTATGCCCGTAACTGGGTTGGGCGAATTGCCATAACACCTGGCACGTTAGCAAGTGCAAGTAGTGTAGGCTCGCTTAGAGCTGATGAAATAATAATTACATTACCTTCGGCATTTAACTTATCAATAAGATCTATTGCCAGGCGAGTTTTTGGCTCTTTTACTTCAAACTTTTCGACTACAATAACAGTATTGGCTTGAGTGGTAAGAGCCATACGAACACTAGCGTGAACCATATTTTTGGGCATATCTTTGGTGTAGTTTTGCTCTCCATGAGGGCCATGCGCAACACCACCACTTCGCCAGATAGGAACGCGTGTCGAACCAAAACGAGCTCGACCAGTACCTTTCTGTCGCCATGGCTTACGACCACCGCCCCGAACTTCAGCACGGGTAAGTGTTTTGGCGTTTGCGTGACGCAAATTAGCATTGGCACGCACTACTGCTTGTTGCAGGGTAACCTCGGTTACTTCTGCCTCAAAAACTGCTTTTGGTAATACCGTTTCGGCAGCTTTTGTACCATTCTTAGAAAAGGTAGCAGCCTTCATTATGCGATCCCCCATATTCGTACAATTGATTTTTTAGGTCCAGGAATGGCACCTTTAATACCAATAATGTTGTTTTTAGCATCTACATGCGCCACAGTAAGATTCTTGGTTGTAACCTGTGCATTACCCATATGACCAGCCATTTTTTGACCCTTAAAAACATGCTGTGGATAACCAGCACCTATCGAACCTGGAGCCCGATAATTGTGACTACCATGAGTTTTTGGACCACGAGCAAAATTATGACGCTTAATTGTTCCGGCAAAGCCTTTTCCTTTAGAAACACCACTTACGGTTATAGTGTCACCAACAGAGAAAACTTCGGCAGTAATGCTATCACCAACTTTCGGCATATCGTCTTCACCTTCAATTCTAAATTCGCTGAGAGTCTTTGGGGTAGCACCACTTTTTTTGACATGGCCAACCTGTGGTTTGGCCAACTTTTTGGCTTCACCATAACCAAGCTGAACAGCACTATAACCATCAGTCTCGTCAGTCTTAACTTGAGTCACCACACATGGGCCTGCCAAAAGTAATGTAACAGGAATAACTGTTCCCTTTTCCGAGAACACTTGAGTCATACCAATCTTTTGGGCGATTAAAGCTTTCATAAAAACAAATTTAAAAAATAATATCTGAACACTTGATGGTTTCGGTTTTTACCGACCTTTCCTATGTTCAGCTGGGGTGACTTTTGAGAAGTAAAACTTCACTATCTAGAAGATTTCTTTAGTCGCCTAGTAGTGTATCAGAAACTTACCTGAAATGTCAACCCTAAAACTATAGCTGAATTGTAATGCCTAGGCCATACAGACCCAGAAGTGCGCCAACCACCAATAATGCATATTCGATTTTTCTATCTATCCGTAAAAAATCTAGCTGAGAGAAGCCAAACCCCAGCACTAGACCCACAGGTAACAAACGATGGCCGCCAAAACTAATCCAAATTGTGCCCAAAAGAAGATAAAGAGCTGCTTTTACCAAAAAGACAAAGTCTCGAGCAATGGAGCGTTTTGGTTTTTTTGTGCTCATTTTCTAAATCGAGATCTAATCTGAAACAAGAAATAAAACCCAATAATCGCCGAGATGATTGCCCCAATTATATTTAGATTAAGTAAATTACCTACAATGGCCACTACTTCGGCATAAAAGGCAAAGTCCCACCCAAGTAGCCTTTTGTGTTTTAAGCCCGGAATAGATATAAGGAGCAAAATTCCCTCGGCAGCCAAAAATACTATCCCAAACCCAATAGTCGAGAAGAAGCTAAATGTGCCAGTAGATGCTGCTACTCCAGAAAATACTGCACCAAGCCCAAGTAGAGTTAGCAGGCCAAATCCACGAATAACTACACCAATAAGTGCAAACACCCAAACCCACTCCGCCACCCAATCTTTTACAGAATTGGGCAGCTGAAGTGGACCTTTTTCTCCAAAGACCTTATCTAGAGCAGACATTACTCCCGTGGAGTTCTTACTATTCCAGCTATAGGCTTTGCTATTTTGTTTACGTTTTGGCATGGGGGATTTTTTATATACAGGCAAGCCTGTTTAAAGATTGGCAATTACTTGATGATATTGAGACCACCAATAATTGGTAGTGGAACCATCTTCTTGTTAACAACATTAACAATACCGAGTATAGATAGTACAAAGAAACCAATCTGAACAAGCCATACTAATAGACCAAGTAGACCTAAGAAGCCTAATCCGCCAAATGCGCTAATAAACATAATTACCCACCACAATACAGTTACACCAACTTCGCAAATGAATAGTGTAAGACCTTGCTTAGCGTGGTATTGAGCAAATTTAGAGTCTTTTGCTGCAAGAAAAGGTATAAGACATAGAATTCCTAAATACGCCAATACACCCATCAGGGTATCATTTGAATCATTACTTGTTGTTGCTGGTTTTTTATCTTCTGGCATTTTATCTCCTTTTTTAATAGCATTTTTTAACTTAAACACATTGTAATACAGCTTAAGAATAAAGCGCAAGCTTTTGTAGTATGCTTCACAAAATATATTGACAGTATTATATTATTAGGGCTACTATAAAATTTATCGCTGCAATCTCGCAACGATGCAAAAGTACCTATCCGCAGTCGCTCATCAATCACAGAGGGAGAGAGAGTGACACAAGATCAAAAACCCCCGTCTTCAGAAGAGGGTAGTTGCTTGGTAGCTGAGTATGCCATGTTCTACCCAACACAGAAAGTAGGTAATACCAAAAGACGTCGCACGGTAATGCTGATTAGCATGCCGATGTGCGAGAAGACCAAGAGCGGGTTTGGAGATACCATCGAAGGCTATCTCGACCGGAATGGCATCACGGTTATTCGGCTCAGCAACACCGTGGTGGCCATCGTTCCTGACGAGAAGTTTGTCGAGGGGCAGATCTCAGCCATCTTCGATTCTGTCGCTAGGTATCGCAACATCATGCCAAGCCAGTTGAAGCGGCAGCGCCTTAGCGGATCTTCTGCCTCTGCGTTGCGAAGCTTTTTCGAGAAGCAGCTTCCTCACCTGTACGACCGGCTTACCGCTAGATCCGCCTCACTACAGCTCGTTACCGACCGTAGCAGCTAACCCCCACAAGTTCGCTGTCGAGATTGGAGCTCGACATTCCTCGTTTGCATCAGCAGACGGGGTTTTTATTTTGTCTCACTACTTGCACGCAGCCAATTTGCTTGATACAATCCTATTTCGCCGTACCTCTGCTCTCTCCAACCAGAAAGGTCATTCCAGGTGGATCATCCTTTTCCGAACGACCCAGATATTGGCCGTCTCGAAGTAATTACTGGTAGAATCGATCAGGTCACCTATATTCAGTTAATGAAGTGCTTGCGAAATTCAGACATTGCTTGGGCCATTGCCGCCACGCGTGGCCTTGGCGATTGGACCTGGCAAGAAGAACCATTCTTAATTGTGCTGTCTTCGCCACGGGCGGTGAGGAAGTTTAATAACACCCTGCATTTTCACGCTCCTCGTATTCCTATATCAGAAACACGATTTCGCGAGCCGGAATGCAGTAGCGATGAACTGCTTAAGAGAGTAATTACTTTTTTGGCACAGCCTACTCTACCGAGTTTTTTGCGGCCCTACTCGCTCGAGATTGATATGGCTCGCATTAGAGATGAAGACCCATACAAAGTGGTAAATTTACTCTTTACAGCTGGTCTAAATGAACGCTACATAGTTGATTTGCTCCAGCCTCTCCCTAGATAGCTCTAGGGTTTTTATTTACAAATTATTATATTTATGTTAATATAAGCTCAGTCCAGGACCTTGACATGGGGTGGTATCATGTGGCGTAAACCCCGCCTAGTTACCAACGTGTTCGCAGAAACTTGCGTTAGTCTCTTTAGTGATGTCGATACACACATGCAAAAATACCCATTTGTTAGTGAGGATGAAGTTTTTGCCAGGGGACATAAATATCTTGAAACCGTTGTCCATGAACTGCTATTAATCATCGAGGCATGCAAGCAAAATGTGCGGAACGGTATGCAGACCAATGAAGCTGAGAGACAATATTACCACAATATTGCACAACTTTTTTCTGGGGTGCCCGAATATTTTGCGGATAACGTCAATGAATTAAACATCTTAATTCAAATTGCACACATTACCCTTGGCCAAACAGAGTCAGGCACATACGAAAATACTCTTGGGAATGTGTTAATGCTGTATTTTGCCACCATTCGTATACTTATCGGTAACGAAAAGCAATTTTTGCTAGGCAAGAACCGTAGTACTGGGCAGCTCATCTATAAGAAATACAAAACCAGGCTCAATACCGCTGACGATATATTTGATGTACTACGAAAGCTTGTAGGATACTCAATTGATATGTGTACGGTTTCAGAGAGTGCTATTGATTTTTACCCCGACCCCCGTGACATTAACCTTTGGGTTCAAAATTCACATATTTTAGAACAAGAACCTAACTCAGATATCTTGATAGAGTCAAGAAAATTTCTGGAAGACGCATACTACAATCAACGATATCTTGTGCACGAGCGAGGTGTACGGGTAAGACTTTCTGGTTATGGTGCGATTGTAGAACTACAGCTCTTAGTACTTCCCACGTTTGATGACTACTTGCAGTTTCAGGTATTCCTTGTGGATAGCAGTGGCAAAAAGGCAACTTACTTTATTAACGAAGAGGCTTTTCTGACGGACACAGATCTTGATGATGAAATCAAGTTAGGATCCAATGATTCAAATATTTTTAAAAATGTTGTATTTCTGATTTGCTCAGTCTATCACGATCTGGTGACAGCGGACACGATCGTTGTTGAACCCTCGACAGATCATGAGCCGAAGTCGGGACAACCATACTCAGATTCTGATTCGTCAGAACATTTCTTATACATACGCCGTACTTATGTCGACAAAGCTGGACGCCAGCAAGAAGTCGAGCCACGTAAACCCATCTTGAACGCAATTACCCGTGAGCCACACCACGTAACTGGGCACTTGCGACGTTTGCCCGATGGAAAGAACATGAGCGCGAAGCACCGTATTGAGCTAGAAGAGTTTGAAAAAACAACAGGCTTGAGAGTAATTCGTTATATCAAACCAGGTTTTACCTTTGTACGACCCCATATTTCACCAAGTATTGAAGGCTACTATAAGCTTCCACGTTTTATTAAGGCTCGTATGCAGCGAGATATTCGTACTATGATAGAAAAAGCAGAAACTGACAAAGAGTAATTTATACCCCAGAGAAATCTGGGGTTTTTTATATGCTAAGAAGTTGTTAGGTTATTTATATTAGTCATTAGTACTATCATCAATTTATTAGTAATCTAAAAGGGCTCCTCTAGAGGAGCCCTTTTAGATTGTATGTTTTACATTTTAATTTCGATGTCTACACCGGCTGGCAAGCTAAGATTCATGAGATTATCAATCGTCTTAGGTGTTGGCTCGGTAATATCGATAAGACGTTTGTGAGTACGCATTTCAAACTGCTCTCGTGAGGTCTTATAGATGTGTGGGCTCTTGTTAACAGTGTACTTCTTCTTATCGGTAGGTAGAGGAATAGGCCCGGCTACATTCGCACCAGTACGAATAGCGGTATCGATAATTTGCTTAGTCGACTGATCCATTACTTTATTGTCATAAGCTTTTAGCTTAATGCGGATACGTTGCTTGGTTGGTGCGTCTGGCATGGTATTTGTATTCTACTACTTGATAATCTTAGTTACAACACCAGCGCCAACAGTCTTACCACCTTCGCGGATAGCAAAGCGTAAGCCGTCTTCCATAGCGATTGGAGCAAGGAGTTTTACCTTAACAGAGATATTATCGCCAGGCATTACCATTTCGGTACCTTCTGGAAGCTCTACTTCGCCAGTAACGTCGGTAGTACGGAAGTAAAATTGTGGCTTGTAGCCTTTAAAGAATGGGGTGTGACGTCCGCCTTCTTCTTTTTTAAGAACATATACTTCACATTCAAATTCGGTGTGTGGAGTAATGCTGCCTGGTTTGGCAAGTACCTGACCACGTTCGATATCATCGCGTTCAATACCACGAAGCAAGATACCTACGTTATCACCAGCTTGACCTTCGTCGAGCATTTTCTTAAACATTTCTACACCGGTTACTACGGTTTTAGAAGTGTCTTTAATACCAACAATTTCAACTTCGTCGTTAATATTAACTTTACCTTGTTCGATACGACCGGTAGCAACAGTACCACGACCCTTAATAGAGAATACGTCTTCGATTGGCATAAGGAATGGCTTGTCGAGATCGCGCTTTGGTTCTGGAATGTATTCATCCATAGCCTTTACGAGCTCCATAATGGCATCTTCTGATGCAGCGTCGCCTTCTAGAGCTTTAAGAGCAGAACCCTTAACAATTGGAGCATCTTTGTCGAAATCGTATTTTTCTAAGAGTTCGCGAATTTCTACTTCAACGAGTTCGGCAAGTTCTGGGTCGGCCATATCCATCTTGTTCATGAAAACTAAGATTTTTGGCACACCAACTTGCTTAGCAAGCAATACGTGCTCGCGAGTTTGTGGCATAGGACCATCAGCTGCACTTACTACCAAGATAGCACCATCTACCTGTGCAGCACCGGTAATCATGTTCTTAACGTAGTCGGCATGACCAGGCATATCAACGTGAGCATAGTGACGCTTTTCGCTTTCGTACTCTTGGTGAGAAGTAGCGATAGTAATACCGCGTTCTTTTTCTTCTGGAGCCTTATCGATTTCGTCGTACTTAATTGGTTTGTTTACATCACTAGGCAATTTCTTTGCCAAAACGTGAGTGATAGCTGCAGTTAAGGTAGTTTTACCGTGGTCGACGTGACCCATAGTACCTACATTAACGTGTGGTTTGTCGCGCTTAAAATCTGCCATTATTTCTCCTTATTATTTTGGGTTATTAATATATTATTTTAGACAATAAAAAATCGCCTTGGAATAGCTTGTATTTAGTATAGCTAATCTCTCTCGATTTGTAAAGGCTTTTATTATGAAAAAAGACCCTTGCAAACAAAGGTCTATACTTAGAGCTCATCTTCTGTCCAAACGTCCATATCAGGATGAGAACTATCTGGAGGAGATGGTCGATACCCCTCAGCTTCATAGCCAAAAAAGAAACGGACCATGAGGGTTGCAATAACAAACACTAGCAAAGTACGTGCCAGAATATCGATATCACCGGTGAATATCCAGGCCACAAAGCCTACACAGATAATTATTGAGAAAAGCGTAATAGCCACAACAAACAATGCAAACTTGAGTCGTTCTAAAGGTTCGTCGAGGTACATTCCGTCCATTTAGCCTCCTGATGGAAGGGTTTGAGGACAGACCATATTCTATCATAAGATTGCTCTTCTGCATAAATCATTATACAAGAGAGGCTCACCTATTCTTTTTTAGTAGGATAAAAAATCTCCTACCCGGTTGTGGTAGGAGTGACTAAACTACTCCAAAGAGTTAGTGCTATCGTCTTCTTTAGCAAGGCGCTCGGCTACTTTTCCAAGACGCTCGGTTAAGACACTAGGGTCTACCCCGGCCTGCTGGCTGGCCTGCAAAAATGTTTGTATCTCTCGCTGCTCTGCGGCGAGTTCTTCTGCACTTGTTACAGGTACATCAGGTTCTTTTGGAGCTGGCTTTTGTCGTCGCGTTAGTGGACGAGAACGCCAATCATCGTCATTAACTTGCCTTACTTCTTCCTGATCCGGCTCATCGCTCATACTAATCTCCTTGCTACTCGCCGGTGGCTGAAAAGTGGGTTACTCCGCCCGCTTCACTCCCCCGCTAGTCGCTGTAGCGATTTTACGAGGTTGCACCAACCCAGGAAGGCAAGAACAACAATACGCTTTTTGTGCTATTTTGCAAGCATAATAATTTTTATTGTAATAACTATATTTAGATGCTATAGTATTTGATACTTTCGCACCTTTCTAGGGAGGCTGGATGTATGAAAATTGACCAATTTATTGCAAGCATTTTGCATGTGCCATTAAGCTTCTTGTGTAAGCTAACTGGTAGATCGAACTATTTTTTTGCCATAGCAGTCGTAATTTTTTCTGAATTAGTTACGACACTTTATTACTTTTATAAGTACTCAATTGGTAAGTTTGATGCATTAGATGGGTTAGTATGGCTAGCTATCTTTATGGCTTTTATTATGCTAATTTTGCTATTTCGCAAAGACCAACAGAACCTTGAGTCTGGTTCTGATGCCAAGCTAAAAAGTGAGTTTAATGGGGATGGATGGATTGTTATCAGGCTAGGTCTAGGTACTATTAATCTCTTTTTCCTAATTACTGATCTGTTGAATAGCGATAAATTTCACGCTCTTGTTGATCTGAGTTGGCTGCTATATTCGGTTTCTATCTATTTTGCAGCCGATACAATACCGCGAGGAAAGGGTTGGATTCGACAAAAAGCCGAAACCTTGGCAAAAGCTGTCAAGAATATTAAAGTACCTTCTCCTAATGCCTTACCTCCACCTGTCCCAGGATAATGAGTACTATTTCCCAGTGAAAAACTGGGATTTTTTATTACAAAAAAAGACCCAGGGAACGAGTCTTTTTTTGAGATTGTCTTATTGTTCGAACAAAGTAAGAACTATAGCCCTAGAATTACCTCGAACAATATATTAGCTAGCGCGAGCCGAGGCGTCGCCAGATTCTCTAGCGGCAGTGTATTTGCCTTTGAGTTCTTCGGCTACATTACCAGGCACTTCGGCGTAGTGGTCAAACTCCATAGCATAACTGGCGCGACCCTGAGTAAGACTACGAAGACTTGTGGCATAACCAAACATTTCAGCAAGTGGAACAAAACATCGAATAACCTTGGCGCCACTTCGGTCTTCCATCTCATCTATTCGTCCACGTTTGGCATTAATATCACCTATAACATCACCCATCGATTCTTCTGGGGTAGTAATTTCTACCTTCATAATAGGTTCCATAATAACTGGCTGGGCTTTTTTGACACCTTCTTGCAAGGCCATAGAAGCAGCAATTTTAAAGGCCACCTCACTACTATCTACCTCGTGATAACTACCATCGTAAAGCTTGGCATGAATATCCACTACAGGGTAACCAGCAATAACACCGTTACTCATAGCCTCAATAATACCTTGCTCTACTGGCTTAATGTATTCTTTTGGTACCGCACCACCAACAATGGCATTTTCAAACTCAAAGATCTTACCTTTTTCGTCATCTTCGGTTTTTACTAACGGACTAAGCTCGAGCCAAACATGACCAAACTGACCACGTCCGCCAGATTGTCTAACAAACTTACCTTCTATCTGCGTGGTACCTTTAATGGTTTCTCTAAAGGCTACCTGTGGTCGGCCAACGTTAGCTTCTACTTTAAATTCGCGCTTCATTCTATCAACAATCACCTCGAGATGAAGCTCGCCCATACCGTCAATAATGGTTTGGCCACTATCTTCGTCGGTGTGCACCCTAAAGGTAGGGTCTTCTTCGGCCAAGCGACCAAGTGCTATACTCATCTTTTCTTGGTCGGCCTTAGTTTTTGGCTCGATAGCAATACTAATAACAGGTTCTGGGAAGGTAATACTCTCAAGAACAATGTTTCCACCCGGATCACACAAGGTGTTACCGGTAATTGTTGCTTTTAGACCTACTGCTGCTGCAATTTCGCCAGCATATACTTCATCTACTTCTTCGCGGTTATTGGCATGCATTCGTACAATACGACCAATACGTTCTTTTTCGCCAGTACTGCTATTGAGCACATAGCTACCAGTCTTTACCGTACCTGCATACACCCTAAAGAAAGCTAGTTTACCCACAAATGGATCGGTAGCAATCTTAAAGGCCAACGCAGCAAAAGGTGCGTCATCGCTCACTTCTAGTACTTTTTCTTCGCCTGTCTTGGTATCGATAGAAAGCGGTGGAGTTACCTCGAGTGGGTTTGGTAGGTAGTCGGTAATAATGTCGAGTAATTTCTCTACAATTACACCACGGCCATCACCACCAGAAACAATAAAGAAGTCTCCACGTAGTACCGACTTGCGAATAACGGTCTTTATTTCTTCATCACTTAGCTCGGTACCTTCTAGATATTTCTCCATAACTGCATCATCAGCTTCTACTGCAGCTTCTATTAGGTGCTGACGATATTTTTCAGCCTTTTCTTTCATATCTGCAGGAATTTCACCCTCAATAAGTTCTTTGTCAGTGTAGTCTTTATAGGTGTATGCCTTCATACTAATAAGGTCTACTACACCATTTATTTGCTGCTCGAAACCAATTGGCAAGTGAATGGGATACGCGTGCTTAGTAAGTCGTTCGTGAATAGATTCTAACGATTTATAAAAGTCACCACCGGTTTGGTTAATTTTGTTAATAAAACAAATGCGTGGTACACCATATTTATCAGCTTGACGCCACACAGTTTCACTTTGCGGCTCCACACCCATTTTGCCGTCGAATACAGTAACCGCACCATCAAGCACACGAAGAGAGCGCTCTACTTCTACAGTAAAGTCGATATGACCAGGAGTATCAATAATATTAATGCGCTTGTTGTTCCAGAAACATGTGGTAGCAGCAGAGGTAATAGTAATGCCACGTTCACGTTCTTGTTCCATCCAGTCCATGGTGGCTTCACCTTCGTGAACTTCACCAATTTTATGCACCTTACCTGTTCGGTATAGTACACCTTCGGTAACGGTAGTTTTACCAGCATCAATATGGGCAATAATACCAATATTTCTGGTGTCTTCTAAGCTATAATCGCGCGCCATGGGGTTTGTATTCTCTCCTTCTATAATTATTGCAAAAATGAAAAAGCGCCAAATAATGGCTATTTCTGAATAATTGTAGCAGATTGTTATAAATGTGGCAATAATAACCAGACTATCAATAACATTATATTATTGACAATATGTATAAATATATGTATTATAACTTCTGTTAAATCAGTACCTTCGAGAAATGGGGTGAATACCTTGGGCCTTTCAAGTCCACCATCCGAAGAGGATTTGCAAAAGTTTATTGATTTACCAAATAAGCGACAGGCATTACGCGCAAAAGATAGTAATTACATCACTATCTTTCTCGCCCAGTCTTTTGCAAAGAAGCCATATCGTTGTTACTGTTGTCAACTCGAGATTCCGATTGGTGCTGACCACGTCATTATGAGGCGTATTCAAATGTCGAAAAGATGGCAGCATTGCCACTTGCACTTTAACTGTGTGCAGGAATGTGTTTTACCCAAACTAACAGAAATTAAGGTAATCGACTCATCTGAAGCTTCAGAGAAAGCCAATAATGCCCGTGCACGCAGATACCGAAACAAGCACCGACGATGAGTATCGGGATAGGTTTTTTGCTTTTTCTATCAGTTGTATTGATTGCTCTTGGCTTTGTCTTTATTTATGGCTGGCGTAAATCGCCAAGTAATTACGAAGGCGCAAGCTCGGCTGAGATGGCCAAGTATCTACGCAGAAGCGATAGAAATGCACTACTAGGGGTCTTGTTTGTATTTTGGACATCTGCAGCGTTAATGATAGCGTATTCCCTCTATTCTCTTCGCCCTGGTTAACACCGGGGCTTTTTACTTGACAAATACACCTATGAAGTATATGTTTATACATACCTATTCGTACCTCGAAAGGCCCAGAAGTGGACGAGAAACTCGTTGCAGCCCTCCCAATACTACTCGAAATTGCCAAAAAGAAGGAATTTCCAGATTCGGTGTTTGCTGTAGAATCTATTGCCAGTGTCTTCTGGGAGATTGCCGTAGTAGATGGATTCTCCGAGCCAGAAAGTTCTGCAGTTGTAGTAGAGCACTGTGAGAAGCTTGGTCTTACCTACGATCAGATTCTCGATCTCAGTACAGAAACCCTGCGAAACGAACTAAACCAAAAAATCACTGAGGGCATGAATCGTGTACAATATTTGGTGTATGCACTTTGCATGATTGCTGCAAATAAATTGAATAATACTGATTCTGAAGTAATATATGTAGAGTGGTCATTTTGGGACGATTATGATCCAAATGATATGGTTAGAATTCCGTATGATCGTTGCTTCTTCTTGCAAGAAATTCCTTACCCTATTTTGAATTCTCTCATGTCACAATATAGGCTAATGGGTTTTGATCTAGACAAATTGCTCTCCGAAATCGAATTTCGGATGAAGCAGATTTTTGATCGAGACAGAGACAAATTTGTCATCCAAAAACTCACCACTACCCCCAACTAAGGTTGGGGTTTTTATTTACCTTATTAGAGATAAGGCCAATTTTTTATATCTCTAACCTGGTTTATATGTTAGTTCTACAAAGAATCTCTCACCTGGTTCTTTAGCGAGTCGGGCTAGCTCTGGCATGCTTGCCATATAAGGCGGGTGGCCAAATTCTTCTTGCCATGCCCACGAGGCCGTACCCGGCTTTTTGGTTGGCTTAATTTCTCCATACGGATTTCTTCCATAAAACATATGAAACAGTATCTGACTTACAGGCTCATTACTTTCGTAAATAGTAATGTAGCCATCGCCCTTGTGGGTAAGCTCGCATTGTAAGCCAGTCTTTTCTTTTAACTCTCTATGAGCAGCTTCTGAGACTGTTTCGCCCAAATGAACTTTGCCATATACAAACCCCACTTGGTTAATTAATGGTTGGCGAGCTCGTTTGTATACCAGCCATTGCCCTTTTTCGTTCTGACAAGTGACCAGTGTGACAATATTAGGCTGTTTGCGAGGTTTGTATGTATCGAGACTTAAGTTATCGGCAAACTGTTTACCCTCGGCACTAAGTAAATACAAACCCTCGTCGTTTTTTACTACCAAACCCTCTCGCATAAGAGATTTAAGATGGTACATAAAGTGGTTACTCTCAATATTGCTTGGCTTTAGCCTGCTAAACCGCAAATACGGATGTGAAATAAGTTTGGCTAAAATCTGTTTCTGGATGTGATGTGTCATTACTAAGTACTATATATCCACAGATTATTTGAGTCAATTTATTGATTGGTTAAATAATTTTGAGTAAAAATCTCTAGACTAGATAAAATTTTGAGGTAAATATAATGTGGAAAAGTACCTTAACAACCGAAGGAGACAAATGAAAAAAATAGTGATTACTGGCGGTCCATGTGCAGGTAAAACTACCGTGGTAAATGCATTAAAAGATAGATTGAATGAAGAAGCAGTTTTTGTACCAGAATGTGCCACACTTATTCTTAGTGGTGGGTTTCCACCACCCCCAGCACAAAGGTTTCTTGGTAATGAACAATTTAATAGCTGGATGCGACATTTTCAGAGTGCAGTCTATCATACACAGTTAGCACTAGAAGATTTAGCAGTTGCAGAAGCTAGACTTGAAAGAAAAAGTTTAATGATCTGCGACAGAGGAATGATTGACATCGCTGCTTATCATCCCGAGAATACTTCTGGCTTCACATCCCAATTCGATATAACTATAAACACGCTACAACGTCGTTATAACCTAGTTATTTTTCTAGAATCTCTCGCAGTAGGCAAACCCGATCTGTTTGGCAAAATCGGTAATGAGCACCGATATGAATCCCTGGGGGATGCAAAGCGAGTAAACCAACTCACTTTTGACGTTTGGAAACTAAGAAATAATTTCCATTGTATTAGCTCTATAATTCCACTCGAAGAAAAGATTGCACAAGTTCATGAGCTAATTATTACTACGACCAAAGGAGGGGCAATATGCCGGTAAAAAAACCAGGTTACCACCTAGCAGATATTGCAAAACAACCTACAGGGAGCGCCGGTAAGATACGAGAGGAACTTGAGGAGTTTGAGGATGCACTCGAACAAGAATGTAGTCTGATGGCTCTGCAAGAGTTGAGTGATCTCATCGGTGCCATTCGTCTCTATCTACAAGAAGAACATCCTTCGATTAGTCTGAATGACCTGATTGTTATGAGTAATATCACTGCTCGCGCATTCCAGAACGGAGCAAGAAAATGATTGATCACACCAAAATTGCTGCTGCCGAAGCCTATTATGAAGCAGCGGGGTTTAAAAAAATTGATGTTCCTTGGGTGGTTTGTCGAGAAGCATACGAAGCAACTTTTCCTGAAGGATCTTTTCCATTCTTTACACTTGGCGGGTTTTTGCCAGCCAGCGGCGAGCAAAGTTTTTTGCACTTAATACTCAATAATGAGCTCTCTGAGGGTAGATATCAGTGCACTACACCTTGTTTTCGAGATGAAGCATACGACGAGCTACACCTCCCCTACTTCTACAAAGTCGAGCTTATCGAGATTACGAATCAACCAACTAGTTTTATGGAGCTTGCATATATTGCATTAGGGTTCTTTACGGGTTACTGCAAGACAAAGTACCAATACTTTCCGTATGAACAAACCGATATAGTAGAACACTACACCGGCATTGAGCTGGGTAGCTATGGTCGCCGTCACTATAAAGGGTTAATGTGGAACTATGGCACCGGCCTGGCCGAACCACGTCTCAGCCAAGTTCTGGCCAAAATACTTCCCAATCAGTAATGATTGGGTTTTTTATTTACTAAATACTAATATTATGATAATATATCGTAGTCTTGTACCAGGAGGTGGTTACGGGTGACAACAGCCGATGAAATCAATGTCATCTTTGCTCTTGTTATCTTTCTCAGTATTACAAAGGTTCTTGAAGTTATTACCAATATAGTCGTAGCTCTGCTACAAAAAAGAAGCTACCAAGCAAAATATCTCCATGAATTAGAAGAAAATTCTGCCAATAAGATTGAATTACTCAAATACAAAGCAACGCTCAAGCAGAGAATATTGAAAGAAGCAGAGGAAGCCTTCAAGCATGCTTTCGAACAAAATCGATTTGGTGAGATTGACAGTTACGAGTTAAGAGAAAAGTACATCGCTGTATATAGCCAGTTTTCTGAAGAATGTCAGATGTTTGAAATCGATGAGCTACAGAAAATCATCGATGAGATGTATGCAGCACTTTTAGCTGCACTACCCGAACTTTAGAGTTTGGGTTTTTTATTGTAATAATTAATAATTTGTGGTATTATATTCTAGCTTTGAACCTCTAGGCCATGGAGCGACATGGAGACAGAAGAGCTCGTTAGCAGGAGAAATGCGCCATATGGTGAGTTTGCCTTTGCTGTAGTAAAAGCCTATATTTGCTACCTCTTCTTCTTTACATTAATTCTGGTTATATCTGTTAATCCCGACTTTACCATACGTGTACTAATCGTACTATTCAGTGGAACGCCAGCCTGGCTTAACAATACCTTCTCACTATCAAAAAGGATTTCTCAGAAGTATTGCTATGGGTTTCGAGGCTGGAGCAAGATCCAGGTAGATACTCAGCCAAAAATAGTTTTAGCAATTCTTTGCTGGCCAATCTTTACTATCTGGCTACTAAGCTGGCCCGGGATAAAGATTTATCAGAGAGTCAAGAATCAACGTGCAAATATACCCAATCGGCAATGATTGGGTTTTTATATATCAAAAAACCACCATTTTCAGGTGGTTTTTTGATATTTGCTTAGTATCTGGCAAAGTGAGCAAAGGCCTTGTTAGCCTCGGCCATTTGGTGAGCATCCTGTTTTTTCTTAATGGCATCACCTTCGTTATTGGCTGCAGCTAATAGCTCGGCAGAGAGTTTTTTGTCGAAACTCTTACCAGACTTGTTACGAGCACTATCCAATATCCAGGTAAGTGCATAGTGGGTTTTTCTATCGCCTCTAACTTCCATAGGTACCTGATAGTTAGCACCGCCAATACGCTTGCTCTTTACCATTACCGCTGGGCTAACATTCTTTACCGCTAGCTCGAGAATTTCTACAGGTTCTTTCTTGCTCTTGGCAGCAGCAGATTCTATTGCAGAATAAACCAAGTTCTCGGCAAGACGTTTTTTGCCGTCTTTCATTACCTTATTGATGGTTTTTTGCACCAAAACATTCTGATACTTAGTATCTGCTGGAATAACTCGTTTGAGAGATTTGGTAGTTTTTCTTGGCATTATTCGCTCTTTCCGCCCTTTTCTAGCTTGGTACCATATTTGCTACGACCTTGTTTGCGATCTGATACCCCACCGGTGTCGAGCGCACCACGTACCACGTGATAACGCACACCAGGTAAGTCTTTTACACGGCCACCACGAATCAGCACAACAGAGTGTTCTTGCAGGTTGTGACCTTCACCACCAATATAGGCAGTTACTTCCATACCGTTTGTAAGGCGTACACGGGCAACCTTACGAAGCGCCGAGTTTGGCTTCTTAGGTGTTTGGGTAAACACTTTTGTACAAACCCCACGTTTTAGTGGTGAGTTCATGCTAGTAGAGCGGACTTTAAGTGCGTTAAAGCTCTTCCCCAGGGCTGGAGCCTTGGTTTTCTTTACTTTACGAACACGTGGTTTGCGAATTAGTTGGTTGATTGTTGGCATAACAAAAGTATTCTATCAGATTCTTATCTGTTAATCAAGCATTATCTTCATCATCACGAAAACCAGTACCGACAGGAATTAACCGACCGATAATAACGTTTTCTTTTAGACCATGAAGCTTGTCTACCTTGCCACGCATGGCTCCAGAAATAAGCACCTTGGTGGTTTCTTGGAAGCTAGCAGCAGAGAGCCAGCTATCAGAACTAGTAGAAATCTTAGTAATTGGCATTAATAGCTTCTCATAAGTAGCTGGTTTGCCCTTATTGTCTTTTGCACGCATATTTTCTTCGTTGAGTGCAGTAGTAGAAACAATATCACCAGAAATAAAATCTGTATCGTTTGGTTCTTCAATACGTACACGACTAAACATCTGACGAATAATCACCTCAATGTGCTTGGCAGCAATTGTTTGGCCCTGACTTAAGTAGATAGCTTGTACTTCGTCAATAATATAACGCTGTACAGCTTCTTCACCACTAAGCAAGAGCATGTCTTGTAAGTTAACCGATCCCTCAGTAAGACGTTGGCCAATAGAGACTGTATCGCCATTCTTTACTTCGAGAGTGGTATATTCACTCACAGTATACTCGCGCAAGTTGCCGCCTTCATGTACAAGAGTAATACCATCTTTGGTAACTTTTACAGTACCGTTACCACCAGCTTTAATAGTCTTCTTACCGTCAGCTGACTTGGCCATTACAGCACTTCTTTTTACAGTATCACCAGTTTTAACAGATGGCTTCATGTCTTTTAGCTCGTATTCGGTAACTTTTTGATTTAGCGGAATTACTGTAATAAGCTGCTTATTATCTTTTTTGGTAATCTTAACAGTACCCTCAATGTCGGCCAAGATAGCTTGGCCCTTTGGTGCGCGAGCTTCAAAAATTTCTTCAACACGCGGTAAACCTTGAGTAATATCACCACCAATACCAGTAGAGTGTTTGGTGTTCATGGTTAGCTGGGTACCTGGCTCACCAATACTTTGGGCGGCTACAATACCAACAGCTTCTCCCATTTCGATAGGTGTGCCTTTAGCCAAATCGAGACCGTAACAGCGCTGGCATAGACCCCAAGTGCTTTTACACTTGAGAATAGAGCGGATATGCACAGCTTCTATTTCGAGTTGGTCGATAAGCTTTGCAGCATCATCACCAATTGTAGCTCCGGCTTTTACAATTACTTCGTTGGTCTTTGGATGAACAACTTTCTTCATCGCAGTACGGCCAGCTATCCAGGCACTCAAGCCTTCTTCACCAGTAGCCAAAGCTTCGCTGCGAGTCATAATGTAGCCTTCTTTGTCGCCACAATCTGGTTCGGTAATTACAACGTCCTGAGCAACATCAACCAGACGACGGGTAAGATATCCAGACTCTGAAGTTCGCAAAGCCGTGTCGGTAAGACCCTTACGGGCACCATGCGTAGAGATAAAGTATTCAAGCACTCCCAAACCATCTTTATAGTTAGATTTTACCGGTAGCTCAATAATACGTCCCGAAGGAGAAAGCATTAGACCAAGCATACCGCTCATCTTATTTATCTGACCAATACTAGCACGTGCACCTGACTGCAAATCGTCATACAGTGTAGAGTCAGATTCGAGAAGAGTATTTTCTAGTTCTGCTTCTACCTCTTCACCAGTCTTCTTCCATACATCTACGGTGTGAGCACGACGTTCTTCGTTAGTAATAAGACCTTGTTGGTACTGATTAATATACTCGATAGTCTTTGCTTCGGCGGCAGCTACTAATTTATCGCGGTTGGCAGGAATAACTAGGTCATCCATACCAATTGAGATACCAGAGCTAGTAGCATAGCGGAAACCAAGGTTCTTAATAGCATCAGCTAGGTCTGCTGTGGCTTCTTGGCCTTTTATAGTAAAGACTTGTGCCATAATGCGTTTTAGCTTGCTCTTAGTTACTGTCTCGTTAACAAAATCAATTTCTGGTGGCAGGATTTCATTAAAGAGTAGACGGCCAGGAGTAGTTTCGATAATACCACTCTCGAGGCGGACTTTAATTTTTGCTCGCAAATCTACACATTTTTCTTGGAAAGCCATAATTGCTTCATCGGTATTACTAAATACCTTACCAGCACCCAAACCTTCAGTAATTTCGCTGGTTAAGAAGTAGCAGCCTAACACAATATCTTGGCTTGGGTTAACAACTGGCTCACCACTACTTGGCTTAAGCAAGTTAATCTTAGAAAGCATTATTTCTCGGGCTTCGGCCTGTGCAGCTTCAGACAGTGGAACGTGTACAGCCATTTGGTCACCATCGAAGTCGGCATTAAAGGCAGTACATACCATTGGGTGAAGCTGAATAGCTTTACCTTCAATTAAGACTGGTTTAAAAGCCTGAATACCAAGACGGTGCAAGGTAGGCGCACGGTTAAGTAACACGTATTTGCCAGAAATAACTTCTTCTAGTGTATCCCAAACTTCTGTACGTGCTCGCTCTATCATTCTACTAGCACTTTTTACATTATGAGCAATGCCTTTTTCTATTAACTGGCCAATAACAAATGGCTTAAAGAGCTCGAGCGCCATCATCTTAGGTAGACCACACTGGTCTAGCTTAAGATGCGGACCAATAACAATTACTGATCGACCAGAATAATCTACGCGCTTACCAAGCAAGTTCTGTCTAAATCGTCCCTGCTTACCTTTGAGCAAGTCTGTTAAGCTCTTTAGCTTTTTACGACTACCAGCTGCAGAAACGGCACGATCACGTCGAGCATTGTTATCGATAAGTGCATCCACAGCTTCTTGTAGCATTCGCTTTTCGTTGCGGCAAATTACTTCTGGGGCTTGTAGGTTATAGAGCTTCTTAAGTCGGTTATTACGATTAATTACACGACGATACAAATCGTTAAGATCTGATGCTGCAAAACGACCACCGTCGAGCTGTACCATTGGTCGCAAATCTGGTGGAATAACAGGTACATTAGTCATTATCATCGATTCTGGACGAATACCAGCTTGCTCCATGCCTTCAATTAGCTTAAGGCGCTTAAGAGCTTTTTTCTTCTTTTGTCCCTGTGCTTCTTCTGACTCTTTACGAAGATCTTTTACAAGTTTTTTAAGATCGATTTCTTCCAAAAGCAATTGAAGTGCTTCGGCACCAATACCAGCTTTAAATACCTGCCCAAACTTCATATTAAGCTCGCGGTAACGACCTTCTGGAAGCAATTGGTATTTAGCCAAATTACTTAGATCGGTCTTGGCATTCGTATAGTTAGTCTCGAGGTCAGTTAGCTCTTTGGTGGCTTCTTCTGAAATCTCGGCATTTTTTGCATCTTTTATTTGATGCTTCTGCAAAATATCTTTGCGTTTTGTATTAAAGTCGCGATCGAGTTCTTCTAGGGCCTCGGTCTTTAGCTTCTCATCGACATCGGTAACGATAAAGTTAGCAAAATACACAACTCGTTCTAGGTCGCGAATACCGACATTAAGTACCAGACTAATTGGGCTTGGTGTACCACGTAAGAACCAGATGTGAGCTACTGGAACAGATAGACCAATATGTCCCATTCGTTCGCGTCGTACAATCGCACGAGTTACCAAAACTCCACATTTGTCACAAACTATACCTTTGTAACGAATGCCTTTATATTTACCACAGTAACACTGCCAATCTTTAGTAGGGCCGAAGATTTTTTCGCAGAATAACCCATCTTTTTCTGGCTTTTGTGTACGATAATTGATGGTTTCTGGTTTTACCACTTCACCATGCGACCAGTCGAGAATATGATCTGAGCTGGCTACGCCAAGGCGAATACCATCGAAATCGATAATTTGTTGTTCGTGAATAAGTGTGTCTCTATCCATTTTTATACCTCTTCCGATTCTATATCTTTGGTTAATTCTGCTTCTGCCAATGCAGCAAAGTCGTCTCCGCCTCCAGCATCAGTTAGGTCAACTATAGCCTCACCTTCGGCTGCCGATTCTCCCACCAACAATTCTTCGTCGGCTAATTCTTTTACTTCGGCGTCAGTCTGGGCAGCCAAAACTTCTTCGGCATCAATGCTTGTAGCCAACTTACTACGCTCGAGGTCTACTGCCAAACCAAGACTTTGCAATTCTTTAACTAACACATTAAAGCTTTCTGGTACCCGTGGGCCTTTAATCTCTTCACCTTTAATGATTGATTCATATGCCTTTGAGCGTCCAATAACATCGTCAGACTTAATAGTAAGAATTTCTTGTAGTGTATTGGCTGCGCCATAAGCTTCAAGTGCCCATACTTCCATTTCACCAAATCGCTGTCCACCCATTTGGGCTTTACCACCAAGTGGCTGCTGGGTAACCATAGCGTATGGACCAGTTGAGCGAGCATGAATCTTATCATCTACCATATGCTGTAGCTTCAGCATGTATTTAACCCCAACGGTAGTTTTGTGCGTGAGTGGCTCACCAGTAAAACCGTCGTAAAGCTGGGCCTTACCATCTTCTGGCAAACCAGCCTTCTTAAGTTCTGCTTTAATTTGGTCAATTTTTACTCCATTAAAGACTGGGCTAGCAATCTTATAGCCAAGTGCCTGAGCAGCCCAACCAAGATGGGTTTCGAGTATCTGACCGAGGTTCATACGAGTACCTACACCTAAAGTGTTTAGTACGATATCTACAGGCGTACCATCTTCTAGGTATGGCATATCTTCGATAGGCATAATTTTTGAAATAACACCCTTATCACCATGTCGACCAGCCATTTTATCACCTACTTGAATCTTACGAAGTTCGGCAATAGCAACATAGATCTGTGTCATACATCCAGCGGGCAAGTCATCACCAGCTTCGCGGCTCAAAATCTTAACATCCACTACCTTACCAGAAGCACCGTTTGGCATACGTAAACTTGTATCTTTTACATCACGTGCCTTTTCGCCAAAGATAGCGCGCAATAAACGTTCTTCTGAGGTGAGTTCTGTTTCGCCTTTTGGAGTAATCTTACCAACCAAGATATCACCAGCAGTTACTTCGGCACCGATACGAACAATACCTTCGTCATCGAGGTCTTTAAGACTTTCTTCTGATACATTTGGAATATCGCGAGTAACAACTTCTGGACCTAGCTTGGTATCGCGCACATCAATTTGATGGGTTTCGATATGGATGCTTGTGTAGCGATCGTCTTGCACGAGTCGTTGAGAAAGTACAATTGCATCCTCAAAGTTAAGACCATCAAATGGCATAAAGGCTACTACTACGTTCTGCCCAAGGGCAAGCTCGCCATTTTGGGTACTCATACCATCGGCAAGGATATCACCTTTTTTAACTTTTTGTCCGGCATGAGCAACGGTTCGCTGATGAATACAGCTGGCCTGGTTAGAACGAACAAACGTAATCAGCTCGTATGTTTTGGTACCAAGTTTTTTGTATTTAACGGTAATTTCTGAAGCTGTGGCGCTTACAACTTCACCATCTTCTTCGGCAACAATTACTTGGCCAGAGTCAACTGCTACAGTATCTTCTATACCAGTACCAACTACTGGAGAGTCTGGTCGTACCAGTGCTACTGCTTGGCGTTGCATGTTTGCACCCATGAGAGCACGTTTGGCATCATCGTGTTCTAAGAATGGAATAAGACTGGCAGATACGCCAACAGTTTGCTTACTAGTAACATCCATATAGCTTACATTATTTACATCTTCTTCGTCAGCTTCACCACCAATACCACGTACCGATACACGACTTTCTATAAAATAGCCTTGCTCATTGGTTGGTGTATTAGCCTGTGCAATCACTGCTTTCTCTTCGTCAGAGGCATCGAGATAAACTACTTCTGAGGTAAGACGGGCTTTTAATGGAACTTCTTCGATACCGGCTTTTTCTAACTTCTTAGCCAAGGCAGCAGTAACTTTTTCTTGTGCTTTTGCTAGTACAGTACCTTTGCTGTCTTTTACTTGACGACTAAGAATTTCTCCTACAGCTTTAGCAGGAGCTGCAGTATTAATAACCTTTAGATATGGGCTTTCTATAAAGCCATACTCATTTACCCGAGCATAGGTAGCAAGTGTAGATACCAAGCCAATGTTTGGTCCTTCTGGGGTTTCAATAGGACAAATACGGCCATAGTGAGTACGGTGCACGTCACGAACTTCAAAACCAGCACGTTCTCGAGACAAACCACCTGGACCCATAGCATTTAATCGGCGCTTGTGAACAATTTCTGCCAGTGGATTAACTTGATCCATAAACTGACTTAGTTGGTGAGAAGCAAAGAATTCCTTAACCGAAGCAACAATTGGACGAACATTTACTAGCTGGGCTGGCATGATAGTTTCTGGATCAGCAATACCCATACGGTCTTTTACAATTCGTTCGGTACGAAGAATACCAACTCTAAAGCGCTGCTGCATAAGCTCACCAACCATCTTAAGACGGCGATTACCTAGGTGATCAATATCTTCGGTTGGAGCATTCGTGTTGCTCATACGAATTACTTCTTTAATAATTGCCACAAAGTCTTCGCGACGAAGAATGCGGTTTTCTGGAATATTCTTGCATTCTAAGCCTAGACGCTTGTTCATCTTGTATCGACCCACTTTAGAAAAATCGTAACGCTTAAAGTCGAAGAACATACCATCTATTAGACTCTTAGAGTTCTCAACGGTAGCCATATCTCCTGGACGTATACGTCGATAGACTTCCATTAGAGCTTCGGCAGTTGAGTGAGATGGATCTTTGGCGATAGTTTCTTGAATAAATTTAACCTCACCAGTATCAACGTCTGCAAACATTTCGGTGAGCTCTTTATCGGTACCATAACCGAAGGCACGCAATAGTGCAGTAACAGCAATCTTACGCTTGCGATCTATCTTTACGCTCATTACCCCGTTTTGGCCAGTTTCGATTTCGAGCCAGGCACCACGAGAAGGAATAATTTTGGCACCAAAATAGTCGGCACCAGCTTCACGAGTAAAGAAAACGCCAGGGCTACGCACCAACTGGCTTACTACTACACGTTCTACGCCATTAATAATAAAAGTACCACGGTCTGTCATAATTGGATAATCACCCAAGAAAATTTCTTGCGTTTTGACTTCGCCGGTTTCTTTATTGAGAAGCTCTACATTAGCTTTTAGAGAGGCTTCGTAGCTGAGATTTTTTTCTTTGGCCAAAGATTCTGAAGCCTTTGGTGCTTCATAATGATAGTCCTTAAGGGTTAAGGAATACTTTTTGCCGGTAAAGTCTTCGATAGGAGAAACTTCTTCAAAAAGTTCTTTTAGTCCTTCATCGACAAACCACTGGTATGAATCGCGCTGAATTTTAATTAAATTTGGTAAGGGCAGAATATCTTTTTTGGTTTCGTTTGCATAGATACGCAAAGGAGCTGGGGTTTTGGCCATATTATTATAATACCTTCCTAAATTAGACGACGTTTATGAAGCTGGTGAGCACCAAGACTAGTGGTAAGTAGATAAGAGCCAAAGACGTATAGCTGCTAACTACTTTTACTAATCTGATTGCCCTTTTGTTTTAAATGAAAGGAGGTGTTTCTAAACCGACAAAAAACCGGCGTATCCCAATTTCTTAGGTTACAATAAACCGGTTGTTTTCGTTTAAGCGTCCTTCTTAATAGCAATATTGTACCCTAGTTATATCTATTGGGTCAAGTGTTTTTTAGCTGTTTTTTAGCTGAACATTAGAAAATACTCTGTACTGATAAATACCATAGATTGCTATTAAAACCCCCGCTCCACTCAGTACAGTTACTGGGCTGACTAGATCGGCAGTTATACCAGCCAAGAGAACCGGCACAGAAGCAGCAATATTCATCATCATATTTAATGTACCAAAGATTTTACCGCGCTGTTCGTCGGTAGAATTAAGCTGAAGTAACGTTTGAGCCGAAACACTTACCAGACCATTAGCAAAACCGAGCCCTACAGAAAAACCAACAACTAGATAGCTAAAATAAGCCATACCGCGCAGATGATACAAGCCGCTAATACTTACAAGCATTACCGCAGCTAGTGCAATTCCCAGGGTAATTATTTGGGTTTTTTTGGTATTCTTTAAAAACTGTCCAACCACGACAGCCCCGGCTATCATTCCGATAGCTGCAGGCACAATAAGCTTAACACTTACCACTGCAAGACTTTGATTAAACAGCATAAGCGCCAAGCCCGGTGCTAATACAGCGATAACATTTATCATCATCTGACCAATGGTGAGATTGATAATTGGGAATATAAGGTTATGCGACGTAAATATTTGGTGCATACTCGACCGAATTGTTGAGAATACTTGTTTGTTAATGGCAGCAAAGTTAATACCAGTCTCTGCTGGGCGTAGCTTGGGCAAGCCCCAGCTAAGCAGTGCAGCCAAAACAAACGAGACGGCTACCAAGTAATACACTGCTGGGCCACCAAATGTAGCTATAACCGGACCGGCCAGACTATAGCCAATAACAAAGCTCGAATACAACGTAAATAAGAACAAGCTATTGGCTGCTAAGAATTGATTGGGTTTTACTAACTTTGGTAGTGCCGCACCTTCTGCAGGTGTAAAGAATTGGCTGAGAGTAGAAATACAAAAGACCAGCCCATAAACCACAAAGATATTATTTTCGAAAACCAAGAAAAGCAACACCAGTACTGCTCTGGCAATATTGGTAACAATAAGTACTTTACGTCGGTCGAGATGGTCTACATATGCCCCCGCCAATACTGCAAAAATAATAGACGGTATACCAAAGCTTAGAATAAGCAGACTTACTGAGATATTAGCGAATTGTGTTTTTGAAGCAAGGTCGAAAATACGAATAATAAGAGCAAAGTTGAGAAGATTGGAAGCAATTTGACTGACGAGTTGAGCCGACCATATCTTTAAAAAATTACGATTTTTTAGTAGCTGAGCATACATAGCTTATTTGCTCGTTATTTTTTGTCGCGCTTGGCAACAACGCTATCTATTACCCCATATGTTTTAGCTTCTGCAGCGCTCATCCAATAATCTCTGTCGGTATCTTTATGTACTTGATCTATACTCTTACCAGTATTCTCGGCCAATATCTCATCTAGCTTTTGTCTACTCTTTAGTACTTCTCTGGCAGTTATTTCGATATCGCTAGGTGTACCAGAAAATCCGGCCGAACCTTGGTGAATCATTATCTTAGAGTTAGGCAAGGCAAAGCGTTTGCCTTTAGCGCCAGAGCTAAGGAGTACCGCCCCCATACTCGCCGCCATACCAACACATATTGTACTAACATCTGGAGTGATTAGGTTCATTGTATCGAGCATGGCAAGGCCAGCGTATACACTACCACCAGGACTATTTATGTAAAGCTTAATATCTGCAGTTTTGTCTTCAGATTCTAAGAATAACAACTGAGCAATCACTAGATTGGCGACCTGATCGTTTACCTCACTACCTAAGAAGATTATGCGCTCTTTTAAGAGCCTCGAGTAAATATCATAGGCCCGCTCACCGCCGGCTGTCTTCTCGACAACAGTGGGGACCAAAATAGAATTATTGTATTCGCCACGCTCTTTCATAGCATTCATTTTATCACACTCACAATATTGGCTTATAGTGCTTGGTGCTTATTTTTTTGCGGCTGCTTCTACCAAAACATTTACGGCTTTAGTGGTTAAGAGATGGTTGCGTACGTCATCACGAAAATGATCGTGCTCTATGTGCTCAAGCATTTGTGGGTCGCTATATTGTTCTTTCATTATTTGAATTTCACCATCTATTTCGGCATCGCTAACAACGATTTTTTCATCTGCAATTAATTGTCGAAGTAAGAGCCCAAGCTTAACACGCTTTTCAGATTCTGTTTTGAGTTCTTTCTCAAAATCATCACGACTACGTTTTTGAATTTCTAAGTATTTGTCGAGGTCTAAGCCAGAATTTTTTAGGTTCTCTTCTGTCTCAGAGCGCAGATGATTGGCTTGTTCTTCTACTAAACTAGCCGGTGCCTCAAACTTGGTCTGAGTTACCGCTGCCTCGAGTACTTGGTTTTCATAGGCCTTAGTGCTCTCTGTTTGTTTTTGTGTAAGTAATGTTTTCTCGATATCTTTTTTTAACTCAGCGAGGTTCTTTACTGGCCCCATAGTTTTTGCCCATGCATCATCCATATTTGGTAGCTCTATTTGTTCTATCTTGTGTATGGTTACCGAAAACTCTACATCTTTACCTGCCAGATCTTTGGCATGATATTCTTTAGGAAACGTAACCGTAAATTTTTTACTATCACCCTTTTTTAGCCCAACCAAGTTGTCTTCAAAACCAGGAATAAATTGCTTACTGCCAATTACTAACACATGGTTAGTTGCTGTAGCGCCTTCTACTGGTTTTCCTTCGCGGACACCGCTAAAATCGAATGTTACCTCATCGCCATTAGCAATGGCACCTTTCTTTTCGCTCTTTTTAGCGGCTTGTTTTTGCATTGCCTGCAGGGTTTCTTCGACTTCTTTTTTGTCTACCTTAGCTTCAATTGGTTTAATCTTAAGTTTTGTGAGATCAAAACTAATTTTGGGCATTATTGGTGCTTCTGCCTCAAATTCTAAATCGGTATATGGTACAAATTTCTTTAAGGTAATTTTGGGGCTGGCTATGGTTTCGAGTTTTTCATCGCGCACTGCTCGAGAATAGGCATGCATAATAACTTCATCTAACACGTCAGCTTGCACGCGAGCTTCGCCTAGTTCTTTTTCGGCTAAATTATCTGGTGCCATACCTGGGCGAAAACCAGCTACTTTAAGGTCTTTTTTAAGGCGCTTTAGCACGGCTTGCTTGTATGGAGCGATAAATTGCTCATCTATAGAAATAGTTAATATAACTTGGCTTGGGGCTTTTTTGGTTGTAACTTTTATCATAATCGTTGTATTCTATCAGAAAACAGAAACTATTTCTAGGGTAATAAAAAACCCGTACTTAAGAAAAGTACGGGCGGCGAAGTTTTATACTCTCAGATTGTATTCTGGTATTTTCTAGCCTGGCTAATTCGGCACGTTTTTTAGCTTCTCTTGCTGCCTGAATTCGTAAGTAAGCCCAGCGCATCATGGCATCGTCGAAGTATTCTTCACCACGAGAAAGAAATTTTTCGTAAAGATCTTTGTCGAGAGCTTTAAAGAATTTTTCGTCGCTTATTTCACTCATGGAGTTCTCCGTACTCGTCTAGCGCCTTTTCGACAATACGCATTATTTGGTCAGGCAGTGTCTGCCACTGTTTGCCAGTTTTTAGCACCACCATTATTCGCGTATCACTCACAAAAACCGTACGAATTTCGTAAAAAGCTAGTACTTGGCGGACAATCTGTTCGGCCATAATACCAACTCTGCCAAGCTCTCTTTGGCAATATTCAATATTCCGTTGGGTAAAAAACATTGTATTTTGGTAGTTACTCAATTGTAGTTGAGCAGCAAATTCGTATGCCAATGGGTTAGTACATTGCCGCATAACTACCACATTGTTCACCTACTTCTCCTTTGCGTTGAAGGTACAGATGTGATTCTCTAAGTTGTAGCGAATCACAGTAATACCAACAAAAAAAGCCTCGGCTTTAGCCGAGGCTTACAATTAATTACATACTATTTAGACTTTAACGCAAAACACCTCGGCGAGACACAGAGTTTGTAAAATAAAACCAAGCTGTTTTAACTGTATTCATACTTATAAATATATCATAATACCTTGTTTAACTCAACCTGTTTGCATAAGAAAAGCCCCAATACATTAGTATTGAGGCAAGGGGGTGGTCCGGCGACGAGCCGAGTTACACGTAAGGCGCTAGTAGCGAACATCACACCTTAGTGCAACCCGACCCGAAGCCGGGATGGAGCACAATCTTTCCGCCGGTGACAGGAAGGGCCCGCCGTCGAGATTGTACTACCAGTGGAGACGGTGGAGTCGAACCACACCTCCTGCCGATGGGCAGGTGTTCTTCCACAAGAACTTCGTCCCCTTCAAAACAGTTACCTGTTTCGATTTCGCCCGAGAGACCGGGGCAAGAGTGGTTTTGGAGTAGGCACTCAATTACTGCTCCTCAGCCGTTGGCAACAGCTTCGGTCTCTCAGGCGCATCCGCTCGCATTGGCCCCACCCGGAGATGGCTCAGCTGGCGAGACTAGCGCGCGGAAAAACGTGCCGGCTCGCGAAGACCCCCGTTTTACAGGCGATTCCGCTAGTACTCGCCCGCTTCCGCGAGCCGGCACTGATTGGTGCGTTCCACCCTGGTGGGTAATTCCTGCCCACTAAGCAAGATGGAACGCGAGCATGTGATGTGAGGGCGAGACCGAAGCCTACTGCCGACTCACAGGATCGTCCGAGCGAACAAGGTTATCGGTCTTCCCTTGCGCGCACTTCGGTTCGGTCACCCATGAGATAACCCGCACATCACTGCCAGCTCGTATTTCAAGCTCAGGAGAGCTCACGGCCAACGTCGTGGCCATCCATGACGAGCTAGCGATTGGCGTGTCACCGCAGCCTGGTAGTTTAACCCATACCCGACCATTAAGGCAGAGCTGCAAACGTGTGGTTCTGGGGCACACGACAACTCCACCGATCCCCTGTGGGCAGAGCGCGATTACTCGCGAGGCGCAGAACACTGCGGTGACACTTCTGTTGCTGCAAACTGCAGCGATAACCAGATTCTTTATGAGGCGAATCAAACCGTGCACCCGCGCTAAGCAGATACTCTAGAAAAAGCTGGTTATCGCTGCATAAGATTACTCTTTAGCAGCAAATGTAAGGTTCAAAAACGTGATTACGATTGTAGCAAAACAAATGTAGTGTGTCAATAGTCAAAACTACTATTTTCTTGACTAATAATTAATAAATATGTAGAATAACTTCGACTCCTCGCCAACGAAGGGCGTACCCATGACAATACAACTCTTACCGGGTGACATATATAGAGATTGTGATCATCATCCAGTGCTCTGTACGGAATCAGACGAGGATGATGCGAGCGGTATTTCTTTGCTTGATGGTTCAATACCCCGCAGTTGTTCTATCGAGCATTGTAATCTTACCAGGCTTACCGCACAAGATGCGCTAAATCTGAGGAAAGTTTGGGATCTTGCATTGCCCCGAGATTCTCTGCGTAAAATATACGAGGTATATAAACCTGGGATATGGACGTTGCTGACAGAAGAGCAACACCAATTTATTCTGAGAATGATTTATCAATCAGATTCACCAATCACTATTGAGGATCTCTTTACGTCTGTCACACATGAAGCAATTTTTTCTCCAGAAAATATTACTCCTACAGTTATAGCAGGATTTTGGATAGTGTATATGTATTGTAATGAAGAAATTGAAGTTGAAGAAAATGGTGCTTTAACCCTAACAGAGATAACTCTAGAAATGGGCCTAATTGGTAGTACTACCGAATCATAATGATTCGGTTTTTTTATTTTAAAATTACCAAATATATAACGTGTTACTGTTCGATAATTGATATAGAAAGTATTTTATACTTTCTATTCTCGTCTGAAATTTTTCCAGTTACAATTTCTCCTGCTTTTTTATTGAGGAGTAGTTTTGGCAAAGGGGCATTTGTACTAACCCAGTTGTTACCTAGACGAGGGGCTACATCACCGCCAATTTTCAATGTTAATACATTATCGTCCTCATCTTGTATTTCTACTAGAGTACCTATACCTACACGATTTGAGTGAATTTTTTTTATTACCTCACTCTGTCGTAATATTTGATTGATTTCTTCACGTTCTATATCGGCATGAAGCTTTTGATTCTTTGCAGTATCAAACATATCATTGTCATGCCAAGTCTCACTTCCTACATTTAACGCATGCTTGAGATCTTGTTTTAGGCGTGCGTCAGTAGCATCTAATTTACTCAAACGATCTTGTAAAAAATTGTATTCTGCCTGAGTAATATTTTTTTTCATACTAGATATCAAATGATGGTACCGCGGAGAGGACTTGAACCTCCACGAGTGTTACCTCACCAGCTCCTAAGGCTGGCGTGTCTACCAATTCCACCACCGCGGCGTAAAAAGTATTATACCAGATTATTCTGAAATAATCACCGTACCAATAGCACGTAATTTGTCTTCAAACTTTTCATAGCCACGCTCTATTGTCTTTATGCCGTTAATTGTTGTTTTGCCCTGTGCAACAAGGGCTGCCACTACATAGCTAAAACCGGCTCGTAAATCTGGTACATCTATTTCAGCACCCTGTAATTTTGATGGGCCGTTAATAATAGCACTATGTAAATAATTACTGTTTTCAAACCGACAATGCGTACCACCAAGACATTCTTGGTAGAGCTGAATACGTGCACCCATTTTATTAAGAGCCTGGGTAAACCCAAACCGCTCTTCGTATACTGTCTCATGAATAGTACTACTGCCATCTGCCTGGGTTAAGAGCACCACAAAGGGCTGCTGCCAGTCGGTCATAAATCCCGGATGCACATCGGTCTCTAGAGTAATACTGGTAAGGTCTCGGCCACGCCAAAACTCTATACCATCGCCTTTCACTGCAAATTCTCCACCCACTCGCCGAAAGGTATTCAAAAACGTCATCATTGGTTCTTGCTGAGCACCCTTAATAAAAATCTTGCCATCTGTTGCGGCTGCTACGCAAGCCCAACTCGCTACTTCTATTCGATCAGTCAACACACTATGTTCAAAGCCTTGTAGCTTCTCTACTCCTTGCACAGTAATAACCCTATTTGTACCAACTTCTATAATTGCACCCATCTTTTGCAAGACACAAATTAGGTCGATAATTTCTGGTTCTACAGCAGCGTTACGTAACTCTGTAACCCCCTTGGCGAGTACAGAACTTAGCAATACTTGCTCGGTTGCGCCAACACTTGGATAGGTTAATTCAATTTTGGCACCTTTAAGGCTCTGAGTAGTAATAACAAGTGCTTTTTCTCCTTCTTCTACCTCGGCTCCCATACTTTGGAGTGATGTAAGATGAAAATCAACTGGTCGAGGGCCAATCTCGCATCCACCCAGAGTTGGCAGTTTTGCCTCACCCAGACGGTGCAAGAGAGGGCCGGCAAACAAGATAGGTATACGGCTGGTACCGGCAATCTTATGGAGAGCTGACGTGTTGGGTTGATGCAATGAAGCAGGGGTTATTTTTATTACACCGTCTTTAAGATTCTCTACTCTACCACTAACTTCGTGGATCATCTCGCTTACCACCCTAACATCTTCTATATCGGGTACATTAGAGATAACACTAGGCTGCTCGCTGAGTAGTGCTGCCACCATAATCTTTGTAACAGCATTTTTAGCACCGCGTACTTTTATAGTGCCAGAAAGTTTTTTGCCACCTTCGATAATAAGAGTGTTGTTATTATTCTTCATTATTAGGGTAATTATAGACTTGTATATCTAAAGTAAGCAATCTGGGTATCACCATATCTTTTTATTTTTACGAGATTAGTTAAGCCGATTTCTTCAGGCAATTTGGTTTGCATAGAACAACTCACCACAATTATGCCAGTATCATTCAAACAACTGCTCGCGGCTTCGAGAATTTCAAGCTTAAATTCGGCATATGGTGGATCTAGAAAAATTAAATCATACTTAGCTGTATTTTGTTCAAAAAAACTTTCTACCTTTATCGGTTTGACAATTGACTGATCACGAACCTCAAGGTTATTAACATTCTCTGCAATACTCATTTGAGCCAATCGAGAGGAGTCAACAAAAGTTGCACTAACCGCACCATTACTTAGTGCCTCCAGGCCTAATGCACCAGATCCAGCATACAAGTCCAATACAACCATCCCAAATACATCTCCTAACACCTGAAATATCGCATGGCGAGTGCGTTCCATTACCGGACGAGTTTTATCGGTTTTTGGTTGTACCAACTTACGCCCTCCATATGTACCAGAAGTAATTTTTAGCATATGGACTATGATACAATGAAATTAATTATAAAAGTAAATAGGAGGGGTTAGTTTTGTCTGAATTAAAAGAAAAGTGTGCAGTAATGGCGGTATATACTAAAACCCAACCGGCTGCACGACTTACCTATTTTGGTCTCTCAGCACTTCAACATCGAGGCCAAGAAAGCTCGGGAATTGTAAGTGGCGATGGTGAAGGGTTTATCTCACACCACGGGGCCGGCCTAGTAGCACAAGTCTATACAGAAGATGATTTGCAAAAGCTAGAAGGCCACATGGCTATCGGGCACAATCGCTATGCTACCTCGGGTGGCAAGCACGATCGTCATATGCAGCCAGTACATCGCGGTGATGATGTTATCTCGCTCGCACATAACGGCAACCTACCTAGCACTACCGCACTCAAGGAGTTTTTAAAAGATAAAAAATTGCTCAAGCGCGGTAGTAACGATAGCGAGATGATGACCGATGCTATTCGCTATTATATGTACCAAGGCCAATCAGTCTCAGATGCTATTCAGTCTGCGTGGCCACTCTTTACTGGTGCATTTAGTTGTGTGTTACTTAATCATAAGGGTCTGTATGCATTTCGCGACAAGCACGGCATTCGGCCGCTCTCACTTGGAAAAATTAAAGATGGCTATGTGGTAGCCTCAGAAACCTGTGCGTTTGATATGATAGGCGCCAAATTGGTGCGCGATATTAAGCCTGGCGAGTTGGTGCGCATAGATGCAAAGGGAGTTACGAGTTGGCAAATAGAAGAGCCAGATCTTAAGCTAGAAGTTTTTGAGTTTATTTATTTTGCACGTCCAGACAGTATTTTGGCAGGCAAATTAGTTAATGAGGTGCGACGTCAGCTCGGTGTACAACTAGCACACGAAGAGCCAGTAAAAGCCGATGTAGTTATACCGGTGCCAGACTCTGCTATTCCGGCAGCACTTGGGTATGCCAACACTCTAGGTATAGAGTTTGACCACGGACTTATTAAGAACCGATATATTCACCGTACATTTATAGAGCCGACTCAAGAGATGCGTAGCCGAGCCGTACAGATGAAGCTTAACCCTCTGCCCGAGCATCTCGCCGACAAAAGCGTGGTCTTAATAGACGACTCTATTGTAAGAGGCACTACCACTCAGCAGATTGTAAAAATGCTTAAGAATGCCGGTGCTCGTGAAGTACATATTAGAGTTAGCTCACCACCTGTTAAATACCCAGATTTTTATGGTATAGACACACCAAACCAAGCCCAACTGTTGGCATCAAAAATGTCTATCAGCCAGATGAAAGACCATGTCAAAGCCGATAGTCTAGGGTTTTTAAGTTATAACGGAATGATAGAAGCAATTGGTTTGCCAGAAGATAAACTCTGCACTGCATGTTTTTCTGGAGATTATCCAATAGATCTTTTAGAACGAGCTACTGAGGTACAAAAGGTAGAACAGCCATTACCGCAAGTAGCTACAAATGATACCGAAGTTACTGTTTAGTGTATTTTTGATTTGCTCGTTTTAGCTTGCAGAGGTTTTACTTTGTACCCAGCCTCGCTATATGCAGCTAACCAAGCTGCAGCCAATAACTGAGGAATTCGTTTTACTACCACTGTCTTCACAGTCTTTGCCAAATCAACAGTCCAGCCTTTTTTGAGATATCTATCAAACAGATCGAGTTTGGCAATACGTAGTGACTCATCTTCTACCACCACTTTTATACCCTCTTCTAAAATTCGATTAAATAATGCCTCATCAAATTTAACTCGCAAACGGTTAAAAGCAATGGCAGTTGAGACGCCACTTTCAAACATAACGTGTGAACTAACTAAACCCTTTCTACCCCAAACTACCCAGTTTTTTTGCAATTTATTGGCGTCCTCGTACTGTGCGGTAATAAGCTTGTGATTCGTATGATGCGCCGGGGTAAGACTGTCGGTAAGGTAGTGCGCCATAAAGCCTAGCTCGAAACTCGCTTTTACACTATCACCTACTTTTAGTGCTTCTACTGCATTCTTATAATGAATTTCTACCCAGGTAGGTAAATGGCCAATCTTATTAACTGGGTCCCAAAGATGGTCTGCCCGATAGTTTTTGCTTTTCATCTTTAAACCATCTGGGCCACCCATACCTTCAAATTTTAATATTTGCCGTTGCTGTGGGAATTTATTTACATCAATGCGTGGCCGAATAAGTCGATAGGCAACTTTATCGAATTTTTGGTGAGTACCAATATTATTTAAAACTTTACCTTTAGTAAAATATGTAACAAATCCTGAATTCATAGTTTAATCGAGTGAGGTTAATTTTTTGAGGTGATTGACTCGCTCTAGTACAGGCTTATATTGTACCATTTTGCCCGACTCTAAGAAATTATTAGCTATATCCTTAGCTTTCGCTAGCCTAGTAGCATCAAACAGATTGGCAAAACGTAAGTCGAGTATACCCGCCTGGGCTGTGCCATATATCTCACCTGGCCCGCGCAATTCTAGATCTATCTGGGCCAATCTAAAACCATCAGTAGTTTTCTCCATTGCACTAAGCCGTTTGTAGGCCATTGGACTTTGGCTTTCAGAAAAGAGATAACAGTAGCTCTGTAAATTACTTCGTCCTACTCGACCGCGCAACTGATGCAGTGCTGCCAAACCAAACCGTTCGGCATTTTCTACAATTAAGACGGTGGCATTAGGCACATCGACACCCACCTCTATTACAGTAGTAGCAAGTAAAATATCGTATTTCTTAGCCCGAAAGTCTTCCATTATTTCGGCTTTTTCTGCTGGCTTCATTTTGCCATGTAGCATTGCAATACGCCGATGCGAAAATACACTTTTTTGTAGCTTCTTATACTCTGCCTCTACAGATTTTAGCCCTGTAAGATCGTTTTCTTCTATGGCTGGACAAACAATATATACCTGTTGGCCCTGGCCAATAAGCGAATCTACCATAAAGTAGATAGTACTTCTGTCTATCTCGCGTGCAACTTTTGTAGTTACTGGGCTACGCCCGGGTGGCAAGCTATCAATAATAGACACATCTAAATCGCCATATACTACCAATGCCAAACTCCGCGGAATAGGTGTGGCGGTCATTGTTAGTACGTGTGGCATGGCCTGGGCTTTTGTTTTTAGCATGCGACGCTGATTTACCCCAAAACGGTGCTGCTCGTCTATAACAACTAATGCTACATTATTAAACTCTACACCTTCACTCAATAACGCATGAGTACCAATAACTATATCTGTTTTACCTTTGCTAATGTTTTGCTGCACAAGTTTTTTCTCAGCCGCCGGTAGAGCCGAGATTAACAGGCTTGTCTTAATACCAAGTGACTTAACAAGTTTTGTAAGAGTTACCATATGCTGCCGAGCGAGAATTTCGGTGGGCACCATTAACGCCGCTTGGTAACCAGCTTTGACTGTCATAGCAAGTGCCAGAAGTGCTACCAACGTTTTACCGCTTCCTACATCACCTTCAAGTAAACGATTCATAGGCCTGCTCTGTTCTATATCTTTAAATATTGTCCAAGCAGATTTGCGCTGTGCATCGGTTAGCTCGAAGTTAAGTTGGTTTAAAACAGATTCTACAACCGAAAGATTAAATGGTATCTGGTAAGCATCTTCGGTCTGAATGTCGGCCTTTAATACCAGTCCTGTCAGCATTAGCCAAAATAATTCCTCAAAACCAAGTCTGTCTTTACCTCGCTCGACATCACTTAAGTCTTTAGGCTGGTGCAGTAATCGCAAAGCCTCACCCAAACCAACTACTCCAGCATCAGCTCGTACTTTACTAGGCAAATCATCTTGCATCTGCAGCGTTGCATCAATACACTGGCTTATAAGTTTTTGTAATATTTTAGAAGAAATAGTTGCTGTTTCTGGGTATATAGGATAAATTGCGCCTTTAAAGTTGGCTTCGTTAGCGGGCTCAAAACTTGGGGTATTTAGACTAAGGTAATTATTCTTAAACTCAAAGTTACCGGCAAAGAGATAGTTTTGGTCTTTTTTGAGAGCAGTTGTAAGGTATGGTTGGTTAAACCACACTGCCTTAATTGTGCCACTACCATCGCTAAGTATCGCCTCGGTAATAGTAAGTCGTTTCTGACGAGCACTACGGCGCACATTAATAGCCTCAATACTAGCAACTATCGCTACTTTGCCTGGCTTAATATTGCGTATTTTGGTTATTTGGCAGTAGTCTTCCCAGCGCCTTGGGGTGTGCCATAGCAAATCACCAACGGTTTTTATTTTTAACCGTTCGAGGCCCCTTTTTACTACCGGCCCCACGCCCTTTAAACTTGCTACTGGAGAGTTGAGATCCATTACATCATTCTAGCACGAACAAAAGACGAAATACGTTACTTAGACAGCTTAAGCTGAATAAACCGTCGCTTGCCTACTTGTATAAGACAATCTTTGCTAATTTTTTGCTCAACATCTTCTACTACCTTGTCATCTATCTTAATACCTTTTTGAGCTACAAGCCGACGAACTTCTGATTTACTAATACCAAAAGCATCAGACACAACATCTAATACTGTGCCGGCTTTGGTTTTTTTGGTAGCGATATTTTTGGGTTTTTCGCCTTTCTGAAACTGTGCATTCCAAGCTTCTTCTGCCTCTTGGGCGGCTTTATCGCCATAGTAACGAGCCACAATAGTATGTGCCAAACTCGCCTTAGTATCACGTGGGTTGGCGGGGTCACCAAACACTGTCATCATACCGTCTTCTACTAAGGCACCAGCCATTGCTTGCTCGAGTGCGGTAACTTGGCCTAGTGGAACGTCGGTGCAGAGCTTAAAATACACCGGAATTAATTCGTCGCGCACTGTCATTACCTTGCCATACATATCAATTGGGTCGTCATTAATATATATACAATTTCCCCAGCTGCTACTCATCTTTCTGCCATCAGTACCCTCTAGCAAATGAAGCGTCATAACATTTTGCTCTGGCATATTGTAGGCTTTTTGTACTTCTCGGCCAGCAAGCATATTAAAGAGTTGATCAGTGCCACCAATCTCTACATCGGTCTTCATTTCTACACTGTCATAGCCTTGCAACATTGGGTAGAGAGTCTCGTGTATACCAACAGGCTTACCTGCTTCTATACGCTTGGCAAAATTTTCTCGCTCTGTCATTTGCTGAATTGTAAAGAGTTGAGTTAGCGCAAAAAATTTTTGCAGGGGCATTTTGTCAAACCAATCACCATTGTAGTAAAGCTCTACCTTATTCATATCTAAGATCTTGCCAATTTGTTTGGCGTACGTCTGCATGTTTTCTTCTATTGTCTTGCGTTCTACTAGTGGGCGCTCGCTGTCTTTATCGCTAGCATCACCAATAACACCGGTAAATGTACCAATTACCAAGGTGATTTGATGACCTAGGTCTTGAAAAGCTCGCAACTTCCACAATGCAGCTGCTCTACCAATATGAATTTGCGGGTTAGTTGGGTCTATACCAAGCTTAATACGTAACTTTTTGCCACTCTGTAGCTTCTTCTCTAAGTCAGCCCTAACAATAACGTCTTCGACGCCTCGGGTAAGTAACTCTTCTAATTTGGCTTTATCTACAGTCATTCTGTGTCACATTATAGCAGACAAAGCGTTTTTTTTGGTATAATCAATTCAATAGACTAAAACCCTTATGGCTAAAAAATCCAACAAACGTAATGTTATTAGCAAACGCCGCGTTATTCGTCGCGGTTCTTCTTCGTCTGCAAAAAAAGTAGCCGCTGCTACTACTGCCGCATCTACCAAGAAGAAAAACATTCTTACTTGGCTTGTTACTCCGGCCGTACCTCGAGAGAAGGGTATTCGCAAGCTCTACCCCAAACACGTTTACCAGGTTCTTACTTCTAAAAAAGCTCTAAAGCTATATGCCATTGCAGCCCTAACTGGCTTTTTGGTAGTAGCAGCAGTATTTGCTTGGTTTGCTAAAGACTTACCTAGCCCAAATAAAATTAACTCTATTACCAGTGCTCAGACCACCAAACTGTACGATAGAACCGGCCAACATCTATTGGTCGAAATTTATGGTGATAAAAATCGCAGTATTATAGAGTTTAACCAAATGCCACAATGCATTAAAGATTCTACTGTGGCACTAGAAGACAAAGATTTTTATAGTCAGGGAGCATTTAGTCCTAAAGGTATTGCCAGGGCATTTACCGGTATTATCTTTAAAGACTCAAGCCGAGGTGGCGGTAGTACTATTACTCAACAGTATGTAAAGAACGCTCTTTTAACCAATGAGAGAAGTTATTCACGCAAGATTAAAGAGCTGATTTTAGCAATAGAGATAGAACAGCTGTATAAAAAAGATGATATTTTAAAACTTTATCTTAATGAAATTCCCTATGGCAGCACCGCCTATGGTGTTCAGGCAGCTTCAAAGCAATTCTTTGGTGTGGATGCCAAAGACCTCACGCTATCCCAATGTGCTCTGCTTGCTAGCCTGCCTCAAGCACCCACCTATTACTCACCATACGGCACGCACACGGCAGAGCTAATTACTAAGAAGAATCGTGTTCTCGATCTTATGGCAGAACAAAAGAAGATTACCCAAGAACAAGCAAATGCCGCAAAAGAAGTAGATGTTTTAGCCCAACTAAAACCATACAATCCGTATGCTAATGTTACCGCCCCTCATTATGTTCAGTATGTTCGCGAGCAACTCGAAGAAAAATATGGCGTTAAGACTGTCAACCAGGGTGGTTTAAAAGTAATAACTACTTTAGACGTCGACAAACAGAAGTTAGCTGAAGAAGCTGTGGTATCTGGTATAGATAATGTACGCAAGTTTGGTGGTAGTAATGCTGCCCTGGTTTCTGCCGATCCTAAAAACGGCGAGGTTTTGGCTATGGTAGGTAGTTATGATTATAACCAACCAGAATTTGGTAGCTACAATCTTGCATCGGCCAATCGCCAGCCAGGTAGCTCAATTAAGCCACTAGTATACTCGAATCTCTTTAAGAAGAACTGGGGCCCGGGCAGCACAATGTATGATGTAAAAACTGACTTTGGTGGTGGGTACTCGCCCAAAAACTATACCAATAGGTTTTATGGCGTTCAGTCGGTACGTACTGCACTCTCTAGCTCACTTAACATTCCGGCAGTAAAAGCACTTTATATTGGAGGTCAGGAAGAATTTATTAAAACCGCAAAAGAGATGGGTATTACAACGTTTGATAAAACCACTGCTGACTATGGTCTCTCGCTAGCTCTTGGTTCTGGCGAAGTAAAAATGATAGATATGGCAAATGCATTTTCTGTCTTAGCAGACCAGGGCATAAAGCACGACCAAGTCTATTGGTTAAAAATTACCGACGCAAATGGCAAAGTAATAGACGAAACAACCGATAAAAATAACAAGGGCAAGCAAGTAATTGACCCACAAATTGCCTACGAAATTAGCAGTATACTCTCTGACAATAGTGCCCGTTGTAGCTTGGGTGTATTTACCTGCAATAACCCCCTTACTTTGTCTGGCAGGCCTGTTGCTGCCAAGACCGGTACCACCGAAGATTATAAAGATGCCTGGACAGTTGGTTATACTCCACAGCTAGTAGCAGTAGTTTGGGCGGGCAACAACAATAATAAGCCAATGACTCAAGCTGCTAGTATTGTATCGGCCCCAATATGGAATACCTATATGAAAAATGCTCTCAAAGATGCACCGGTAGAGCAGTTTAAGCAGCCAAGTGGAATTAAGCAAGTTACTCTAGATGCCAATACCGGCAAGGCCCCTGTAAATGGTTCGAAAACCAGAACCGACATCTTTGCCTCTTGGTACCAGCTACCTTCTGCATCGGGCAATCAGGCCGCTACTATTGATGTAGTATCTGGCAAACTCGCCACTGCCTGTACGCCACAAGATGCCAGACGTGATATTACCGGTGCGCTCATTACTGCTGAGATTCCACCTACCGACATTGCCTATCCTCGCTGGAATCCTCCTGTTCAGGCATTAGCAGCAAGTTTGGGTTATGGCGCGGGTGGTTCTATTCCTACTCAGAACGATGATGTACACCAATGCGGCGATGCTCAGCCATCTGCAACCATTGCAGCAACTGCTAACCCAGGCGGCACTGTAACAGTTACTACCACAGTTACCGGTGGGCGATTCCCTATATCGCACGTCGATGTCTTTCGAGATAATACCCTAATTAGTTCTACCGGAGGTGGTGGCACTATTACCGACACACCGGGTAGTGGTACGCATAGTTATTATGCCAAAGTCTACGATAGTGGATATTATAGTGCACAAAGTAATAGCGTAAGCGTAAATGTTGGTGGAGGCGGAAGCTTGTCGTTGAATTGTATTGTTCCAAAAACATGTACTTTATCTGGATTTTCTAGTGGTACAGCAACTCTGATAGTTAGTGGAGGCGGTTCTTATCCAGACTCTACTAGCCCATATGCTTGGAGTGGCTGGGCGGGCCCTGCATGGAATGGTATTAGTGGCGCCGGTAGCAACGTTCGTGTCAACGCAGGTAGCGATACAGTTTATCCATAGATTATAGTAGCGATTCTATCTCGTCTACTAGCCTAAAGAATTCTCTACTGCGTGTATTGCGTGGTCGCGGCATATCGTTAGCAATAATCTTACGAACTCTACCAGGGCGCGGGCTCATAACAATAATTCTATCGGCCAGCTCTACTGCTTCTTCTACTAAGTGAGTTACCATAATAATCGTTTCTTTGGTTTGTTGATGGATGCGCAATAAGTCGTGACGCAAGCCCTTGGCAGTAATCTCATCGAGTGCAGAAAACGGCTCGTCGAGTAACAATACTTTTGGATGCACAGCCAAGGCACGGGCAATCCCTACTCTCTGTTTCATACCCCCAGAAAGTTCTTTGGGGTGGCTTTTTTCGAAACCCTCTAAACCAATACGAGCTATCTCTTCTCTTACGCGTTTATGAATTTGGTTTTTACTAAGTCCCTGCATACGCAGACCAAAACTCACATTACTTTCGACGTCTAGCCACGGAAAAAGTGCAAAATTCTGAAACACAAAGCCAAGTTGCTCTGGCATGTTAATGATTTTTCCTTCAGTTTGTTGTTGCAAGCTTGCCAATATTCTCAGTAGTGTACTTTTACCTCCACCGCTCGAGCCAACTATACAAATAAATTCACCAGGTACAACATCAAAACTTATATCATCTAGTACAGGAAACTTCCCGCCATTTTCTTTGTAGCTTAGACTAACCCTTCTTATCTTAATAATTTTGTTTTTAGGATTCATTTTGATACCTAGAAGAAAAGTTAAGTAGTGGAATCCAAATTATCTGATTGAGAATAAAAATAAGAAATAGATACATTGCAATACCAAGTACCAACTGCAAAACACTTCCACTTTCACCCAGTTTGCCAAGATAAGACCCAATACCTAATACTTTGGCAATAATTTCGGCACCTATTAATGCCTCCCAGGCTTCTCCCCAGCCAATAATAGAACCTGAGATAAAGGCCGGGAACACCGAAGGCAAGCGAAAATACCATAATCTCTTTATGCCATGGGCATCATAGATAGTTGCTGCTTGGCCAAGATCTTCACGTTCGCCTTTTAGGGCAGTGATAAGTGTAAATACGATTGGCCAGATAATAGTAACTACCAAGAACAAGATAACCACCCAGCGACTTGTACCAAATATCGCCAATAATACAGGTATTAAGGCGAAGGTTGGGAAGCTCTGAGCAACGTCGAGAATAGGCAATAAAATATTTTCTAGCCATCTGTTTTTGGTAGCCCCAAGGGCAAGAATAAGTGCTAAGACTGCAGCTATTGCATAGGCAATTATTACACTAACTAGACTTGATAAAAAGAAACGATAAAACTCCCACCAGTCTAATGTCTTAGTTTGAGCGAAGACTAGTAAGCTTAATATAACGGCGCCTATTAATACAAAGCTGGTAACACGTTGCCTACGCTGAATAGCTGGAGATTTTTGCTGGTTGGCCTGATGAATTTTGTGCGAATACCGCATATGGTTATTATATCAGGTATGCTGATTCAGCGGGTAATAAAAAACCTCCTGAAATTCAGGAGGCAGTTTGAGGTTTTTTGTTTGATTTAAATATTGCTTCATATAGCATTACAATTCCCGCAAAAATCAATACAAGAATCACACCACCTACTAGTAAACCAAGTGCAGCAAAAATACTTGCAAATATACCTGCAACAATACAACCTAAATAGTCACCACCAAAACTTTTTATTGTCGGGTCATATGGAATCCGAGAACCATTTGGTACATTTTTTATCACCACTTCACCGTTTTTATTTGCAAATAGCGACACGTTGTCACCTACATGGTAACCAAGGCCGATTTGCTGCTGAGTAGTGATTTGTTCTTCACTATTATAACGATATTGCAGATTAGCTGTCTGACTAATAGGTTTAAAGTCGCCATTGATGTTACCTAGATCTGTAACATCTGCTTGCACAGTTTTCCAACCAAGCGCCCAATAATCCGATTCTTTCTGCGATTGCTCTTGCCATAAATGTATCATAACAATCAAACCGGCTGTTATTGATAGAACAATCCAAATGCCGATAGTCAGATTAATAGCTAGATCGATCTTTCCCTCTTCGGTTTTTGCCAAACGCACTATGCACCTCTTAACCTCGCGGATAAGACAAGAGATATTCTACGTATTAATTTTGCTTATTGCAAGCTTAGCGCTTTGGCTTTTGCACTGGTTTACGATGGTTGGTAGATTTGGCACGAACTGGTCGTTTGCTTCCCTTCTCTACCGCAAAAATCATCTTGCCGGCTACTGTCTGGAATATTCGGGTTACTTCTACCGACACTTCTTTGCCCAGTAACTTATCGCCTCTCTCTACCACAATCATTGTGCCGTCTTCTAAATATGCTAGACCTTGGTTTTTTTCTTTGCCCTTCTGTACTACCTTTACCTTCATTTCTTCACCGGGGATAACAACGGCCTTAATAGCATTGGCAAGCTCGTTAATATTGAGCACCTTTACCTGCTCGATAGTAGCCACTCTATTAAGATTATAGTCGGTAGTTAAAATGTCGGTCCCATAGTCTCTGGCAATACGCACTAGCTTGTGGTCTACTTCTTTTACATCTTCTGGATTCTCTTCGATAATATCAAGCTCTACGGCTGGGTTCTCGCGAATAATATTGAGCATTTCTAAGCCTCTTCGGCCGCGACTACGGCGCATACTATCTTCGCTATCAGCAATGTTTTGCAATTCTGCTAGTACAAAGCGAGGTACTAATAGTTTGCCAGGCACAAAACCACTCTTGGCAATATCGGCAATACGTCCATCTATAATAGCACTGGTATCTACAAGAATTTGTGATTTTTCTGATATTTTGCTTACTTTTTTCGTTGCAGCTGGCGTTGGTTTTTTTTTGTTTTGGTTAATGAGCGTAAGTAGCGCAACAGCTAAAACTGCTACTGTTGCCGCCAAAACGACTAAGATAATTTCTAACATTATTATTCCTTTTTAAAAGTTTATTTTTTTGTAATAATTTTTACTGCTTCGGCAATGTTATGTGGAAGCCTTAAGCCCTTTAGGCTAGAGTGTGGTGCCGTAAGAGCAGATTTGTAGCCAAGTTTTTTTGCCTCGCGTAGTCGACGCTCGGTACTATTTACCGTGCGAATTTCACCACTTAGGCCAACCTCACCAAATACTACTAAGTGAGAGTTGATAATAACATTCTTTTGTGCACTTGCAAGTGCACAGATAATTGCAAGGTCTATAGCTGGCTCACTTATCTTTAGACCACCTACAATATTAACATACACGTCTGAGGCACTCAAATTAATGCCGCCCCGTTTGGTCAGTACTGCACAGAGCATATTTAGCCTGTTAAGATCTACCCCTACACCAGCACGCTTGGGATACCCAAATACACTAGGGCTAACTAGTGCTTGCACTTCTACTAGTAGCGGCCGACTACCCTCCATAGCCGCAAACACCACACTGCCTGGTGCCAGACTACGTTCTTCTAGTAATAATCCACTAGGGTTTACCACTGGCTGCAAGCCTGAGTCTGTCATCTCGAGCACCCCTACCTCGTCAGTAGCACCAAAGCGATTTTTTACGCCGCGTAAAAACTTTACCATGCCATATTTATCACCTTCTAAATACAACACGACATCTACCAAATGTTCGAGCAGACGTGGCCCAGCCAGATTACCTTCTTTGGTAACGTGGCCAATAATTATAAAGGCAGTATTGGTACTCTTAGCAGACTGCATTAGCTGATTGGCCCCGTTGGTAATTTGACTTACCGTACCAGCTGCCGACGCCGATGCCGAAGAGCTCATAGTCTGAATAGAATCTACCACTACCAAGTCGTAATCTTCACTAACCACCAAAGACAGCACACTATCTAGGTCTGTTGTGGCAGCAAAATCAAACTCTTCACTCAAGCCCGTAATGCGCTCGGCCCGCAACTTAATTTGGTTGGCCGACTCTTCACCACTAACATAAAGTACTTTGCGTTTTTGGCCAGAGAGAATACCTGCAAGTTGCAACACTAATGTACTCTTACCAATACCAGGATCACCAGCCAATAAGATTAAACTACCTGGCACTATACCGCCACCCAGTACGGTATCTACCTCGCCGATAGTAGTTGTTATGCGTGGTGTTTTGGCAGACTGAATTGCCGATAGTTTATCTGGTTTAGCTGCAACAGCATGAGAAGCAGATTTTGAGCCAGTAGTAATAGGGGCTGATTCTACCAGACTATCCCAAGCCCCACATTGCATGCACTTACCGGCCCACTTAGAAAACGTGGCGCCACAGTTTTGGCATACAAATTGGCTGGTTACTTTTGGCATAGTATTTTGTTCACACTAAAATTACTTATATATTTAGTGTAACACAATACGAACACAAAACGAAAGTAAATATTAGATTAATTTTATTTACTTTTTCTTATTATGATGTTATTATATTTTTGTACCTGCTGGAGGTGAGTGATGACTGGTATTAGCACGCTTAATACCTGGGATGAAACATCAACAAGACGAGTGTTGAGAATTTCACTTAAAATCCCGCTTCGAGACACCGAAACGCTCGACTCTTATGTGCGACTTGTTCAGAAGCACGGCGGAATCGAGGATATATATAAAAATAGAAACGATCGAGCACGCGACTTGATCGAGTATCTTTATAGGTTTACAGGTAATGATACCATTGCTAGCCGACGACATAAATTAGCAGATAGGTGGAATGTGAATCTTGGCCGAGTAAAAGAAATTGAAAAATTTGCTCTGGGATGGCTGAAACGCAGAGTTAAGGCATTGCCAGACTAGTAAACCATACTTATTCCCATATAACCAATAAGTTATATGGGAATTTTTATACCCCAAGCGCGACTTTGAGTTCTATCTTATCATCTTTATCTACACTAACCTTTACCGTATCACCTGCATGTATGCGGCCATCTATCATCTCACTTGCTAGCGGGTCTTCTATAAGACGCTGAATAGCACGGCGCAGTGGTCTAGCACCATTGTCAGCATCATAACCTTCTTTAAGTAATATCTTCTTAATACCTGAGGCAAATTTTAGATTGACTTCCTTAGCTTCTAGCCGGCGAGCTAAATCTTTCAGCTGAAGATCGATAATCTTTTCGATATCTGCAGGAGCTAACGCTCTAAACACTACTACATGGTCAATTCGGTTTAAAAACTCTGGGCGAAAGACTTTTTTAAGTTCGCCTTTTAAGTTCTTCTGCATCTGCTCGTGATGACGCTCTAGTTTGTCCTCATCTTTTTCGTTATGCGTGTTAAAACCAATTACAGCTTCATCATGCAATTGTCGCGCACCAACGTTAGACGTCATAATAATTATAGTGTTACGGAAATCTACCTTGCGACCTTTGGCATCGGTAAGTTGCCCATCTTCTAAGATTTGCAAGAGCATATTAAAGACATCTGGGTGGGCTTTTTCTATTTCGTCAAAGAGTATCAGGCTGTATGGTCGGCGTCTAACTTTTTCAGTTAACTGTCCGCCTTCTTCAAAGCCAACATAGCCAGCCGGTGCCCCAACCAAACGAGATACATTATGTTTCTCCATAAACTCACTCATATCAACTTTTATCATTGCGTCTTTATCATGAAAGAGCTCTTGTGCAAGTACACGAGCGAGTTCGGTCTTACCTACACCGGTTGGGCCTAAAAATATAAACGATCCTATTGGCCGGTTCTCATCAGCAATACCCGTACGACTGCGACGAATGGCGCGTGCCACTGCACTAACAGCCTCGTTTTGACCAATTACGTTAGCCTTAAGGCTGGCTTCGAGCTTCTTGAGTGCTTCGGTTTCTATCTTAATGAGTTTTGTAAGTGGAATACCGGTGGTCTGATTAATAACCACTGCAATATCTTCGGCGCTAATACTAATTTCTTTTTTCTTACCGCGTTTTTTGTCGAGCTCGGCAATCTGTTTTTCTATTCTGCTAGCCTCAGCCTTTAGCTTGGCAGCATGCTCGAAGTCTTGATGATACACTGCATCATCTATCTTGGTAGTAAGTGCTTCTAGCTTGGTTTGTAGAGTACGTTGTGGCTTGCTGGTACCACCACGAGCAATTCTGGCTTGTGCAGCAGCCTCGTCGATAAGATCGATAGCCTTATCGGGCATAAATCTATCACTAACGTAGCGTTTTGCTAGCTTGGCAGCTTGCTCGATAGCTTCGTCAGAAATAGCAACATGATGAAACTCTTCGTAGCGTGGTCGTAGACCCTGTAAAATTTCAATAGTCTCTTCTACTGTAGCTTCTGGAACTTGAACAGGTTGAAATCGTCGCTCTAAGGCAGAATCTTTCTCAATATATTTGCGATATTCCTCTAAAGTTGTAGCGCCAATTGTCTGTACTTCGCCTCGTGCAAGAGCTGGTTTTAAAATATTTGCAGCATCTATAGCACCTTCGGCACTACCAGCCCCAACTACATTGTGTAACTCATCGATAAATAGTATTACATCGTCAGCACCAGAGGCTTCGTCAATAATCTTCTTTAGACGTTCTTCAAACTCACCACGAAACTTCGTACCGGCAATAACCGATGCCATGTCGAGCATCATAATACGCTTGCCGAGCAGTAGCTCTGGTACGTCTTCTTCTACCACCTTACTCGCCAAACCTTCGACTATGGCTGTTTTACCAACTCCAGGCTCGCCAATAAGTACTGGGTTATTTTTGGTGCGGCGATTTAGAATAGAGATCATACGTGCTAGCTGTGCAGCTCGACCAACCATAGGGTCTAACTTGCCATCACGGGCTTTCTGAGTAAGATCTATACTAAAGTGATCGAGCGCCGGAGTTTTTGAGGCTTTGCCACCTTTTCCATTAGGCTCGTTATGTTGAGCAAAGGTATGCGGCTGGTTGGCCAGGCTGTTCTCTACATCTGCTCGCAGTTTGGTAGGGTCTACCTTAAGATCGTGCAGAATAGTCTGCGCCCGCGAATTTTTTTGACTAAGAATAGCAAACAATAAATGCTCGGTGCCAGCATAGGCTTGGCCATATTCTTGTGCCATACGCAATGCAAGCGTAATAGTCTTTTTCGCTGTCTCAGAAAGGTCTACTACACCCTGAGGAGTAGAAGTAGGTTGAGCAAGAAGGCCAGGGTTAACTTTTTCGAGACTTACACCGGCCTCAGAGAGTAAGCGAGCACCCAAAGAGTTTTGGGTTTTTACAATTCCTAATAGAAGGTGTTCGGTACCGACATAGCTAGCTCCTGTTTGCAGAGCCAATTGCCCAGCAAACTGAAAAGCCAATTTTGCATTCTGTGTAAATCTTTCAAATACTTCTGGAAAATCGGTATCCATATCATCCTCCTTCTATTTAGTTACTTATCTTCTTGCGGTTCGCTTTCTGTCTTTGTCTGATCTTCTTTTACTACTTCTTTATCTTCTTTGGCAGTTTCTTCTGTACTAGCTGCATTTAGTAGTGAGTCTTCGAGGTCTTTCGTGTTAATAGTCTTTGGCTCGTCAACTGCATCTGCAGTTTCTTCTACATGGGCTTCATCGGCTCCGTCAATATCAACACTCCAGCCAGTTAGCTTGGCAGCCAAACGAACATTCTGACCAGACTTGCCAATTGCCAAGCTTAGCTGATCTTCTGGTACTTTTACTGTAGCTTTCTTTTCTTCTTCGTTTATCTTTACTTCAATTACTTTGGTAGGGCTAAGTGCTGAGGCAATATATTCCTTAGGGTCTTCGCTAAATGGAATAATATCTATCTTTTCATCACCAATTTCGTTCATTACTGCTTGCACACGCGATCCACGTCCACCAACAAACGTACCGACAGGGTCTACACCTTCGGTATTACTTTTTACGGCAATTTTAGTGCGAGCACCGGCTTCGCGAGCAATATTTACTATTTCTACACTACCACCAGAGATTTCTGGTACTTCCATCTCGAAGAGTTGGCGAATCATTTCTGGGTGAGTACGGCTTACCACAATTTGTGGACCTTTTAGTGTCTGTTCTACACGAACAACATATACTTTAATGCGCTGACCAGTATAATAGCGCTCGTTAGGCAACTGATCGTTAGGAAAAAGTACACCCACAGCATGGCCAAGGTCTATGTACACATTACCTCGCTCTACGCGTTGCACAGTAGAGTTAATAATTTGGCCTTCTTTATCAGAAAATTCACTAAATACTACTTCTCGCTCGGCTTCGCGAATACGCTGCATAATAACTTGCTTGGCAGTTTGTGCAGCTACACGACCAAAATCGGTGTGAGTTTTTTCTTCGTACTCTACCATTTCGCCAACCTTAATATCGGAGTTAATCTTCTTGGCATCTTCGAGAGTCATTTGTAATTCTTCAAAACCTTCGTCTATCTTCTTTACCACTTCTTTGCTAATAAAAATGCGTGCTGCACCAGTCTTTGGATCTAGCTCGGCGCGCACTTCTTGGTCTTTATCGCCATAATCTTTTTTGTAGGCAGCAGCCATAGCAGCAGCAATAGCCTCTAGTACAGACTCTTTACTAATGCCTTTTTCTTCACAAATTTGTTCGATGGCTGATATAAATTGGTTTTGCATGGTATACTTTTCCTTTTCTATTCAATTGTTATTCAGTTGTAGTTGGTGTTTGAACAATAAAGAGCCGGTTGTTTTTTGTTTTAAAACAGTTCCGACTCCTTTCTAAGTGTTCAAACTATGTGTCTATAATAGCACATTGGCACTCGGCATGCAAGAGTGCTAACACAGGTTTTTTACATAATATTTTCTAGATGAGTTACTTCGGGCGTAGAGATATCACCCACAACAGTAATAACGTCTAGTCTTGGTTGCAGTCTGGCCAATTCTTGGTGTTGGCTTAGCCAAAATTCGGCCGAGTATTGCATTCTTTTAACTTTATTTGGTGTAACTGCCCCTATAGCGCCGCCAAAGTCTCGGCGTCTGCGATATTTAACCTCTACAAAGACTATAGTAGTGTTATTACGAGCAACAATATCTATCTCGCAAAAGCGGTCTTTATAGTTACGTTGTACTATTGTATAACCTTTGTCGACTAGATAATGACACGCGAATGTTTCTGATTGATTACCAATAGAAGTAGTGTTTTTCATGTAATTATAGTGGCACACTGCGGCAAATATGCAAGCAATTGACTTCAAAAAATATATTCAATAAAATAATCAGCAGTCGCACCCTACAAATGGAGTCGCAAAGTGGGTAAAAAAACTTCAGAATCACATCTTCTGGAATTACATGAGCAATATATAAGCAGTAAAGCTAAGGCTGATGTGTTGTTTGAGTTAGAAGGCAAGATTGATGTCATCTTACTGATTTGTATAATACTCTTTTGTTTGTTTAGTCTAATGCTATTATTTTCAGGTAATTCATTATTTCTTATCTTATCTGGAAGCTTTGGTGGGGGCATGCTTTTAAGTTTGTATTTATCAATTGTTATTGGTGAGTTATCCCATACATATGATAAAAGATCTTGGAGAATATTTCATGAAGAAATGGCTGAATAGCCTGCAGATCAGTGCCAGCTTATTTACCGACACGTGGTTGTCGGTTTTTTATTTGAATTGTCTACAAAAACTTTTTCTATGAATATCTGTTAGCCCATGCTTGGAAAGAGCTTCTCTGTGTGCTTTGGTACCATACCCTACATTGGTATCGTAACAGTACTCTGGGTACTGCTCGCACAGGCTTTGCATGTAATTATCGCGTGCTACTTTGGCCAGAATGCTTGCCGCCGCCACACAATTTACCTTCTGGTCGGCCTTAACCATAGTTTGGCAAATTTCAAATTCTTTTAAATAGTCTACCGAGCCGTCTAAGATAATATGGCTTACCTCTAAGTGCATATTTTCTAGAGCTCTTAGATACGCTTCTTGCAAGCACCAAGCTAAACCAAATTCATCAATTTCTGTGTTGCTAACCCAACCAAGACCAAAGCCAACAGCACTACTTCTTATCTGCTCGGCTATACTAGTGCGCTTTTTTGCAGATATCAATTTAGAATCTGCCAGGCCGAGCCGATGATCTAGTGGTAATATTACACAACCAGCTACCAGTGGCCCCGCCAACGCACCTCTGCCAACCTCGTCTATTCCGGCTACTAGCAAAACACCCTCTTTATATAGCTTTTGCTCTAGAGTAGAGCTTGCTGTTACTACCATCCGCCTCCTTTAAGAATAGGGCAATTATACCACCGCTACTCGGTTTATGATCTATTGACTATTCATTATTTTTATGCTAATATTTACCAGTTCGCAATCGTCCCTGGTAGCGAGTACCCTACAGGAGAGAAGGATGGGAAAAATCGTCGTAGTAGACGATATTCGCCTTTCGGCAGATTCACGAGCATTTCATTGCCGAAACACTGATGTAGCTGTTGAGCTACTTACTTCGTTTTTGCAGTCTGCTGAAGTAATAGATGAGCTCTGGCTCGATTATGACATGAGCAGTAATTATGGTATTGGCTCGCCCAACACCATGGCGCTTGCCGAATGGCTTATTGAAAATCAACAGAGTCGTACCCCACTTGTTATCCGCCGTATCTTTGTACATTCGCGTCATAATAAGGCCATAGACCTTGTTAAGATACTCGAGCCACATTTTTCCGCTCGATTTGGCGAATTACCCGACCCTATGTGGTGGGATATGCCAGAAGAGGAGGAGCAGGAATAGATGATCACCATCGGCTTTGTTAGCACACTTGAAGACCCGGTTGTTCGAAGCCCCATAGAAGAAGCTGCTAGTATTGGTCTGCATTCTCTGCAGGTCTATACACGTAGCAGATATGAGGTAGCTTCTACCGATAGAAGTTGCATTGTGCTTAGACTTAAAAAACAGCATCAACCATTTACTAAGCATATTGTATTCCATGGCCCTACAGAAGAAATGCAACCCTTGCTTGCCCACGCCAACATGTTGCTCGAGAGGAGTGCTCATGTACACTGAAGATGCATTGCTCTATATCGAACCAATTAGTTGGAGGTCGACAGAACCAGTAATTGATACATTTACACTAAAAATGTTGTGTGCACTGCACGAGGCCAAATCTAGTGGGCGGACTGGTGTTTTGGGTATTCGAGATGGAATATTTCGGTCTGGAGTAGCAACAAGGGGTCGGCATGTCTGCCGATGTGGGGCGCTTAGCTCTAACGTAGACTATCAACTTGCTAATGGTGAGACTACCAACTCACTAGCAGTGCATTATCTAATATGGCACCGCGAAGAAGTTACGTTAGAGCAGCTCGAACGAGTTGACCAGCTACTTAGTAGAAGTGAAGTCGATGAATATTGCAGTCATCATCAAGATGAACTCGAGCGCGAGCTCTCAGAACTTGGCGTATCCAAACCGATTAACTGGATACCTGGCGCGATCATTCGCTGAGAGAAATTACCCAGAACATCGACAAGCTCGAGAGGAGCGCGTAATGCCAACTGCTGCCGAACTGCAGTTAAATCGCGAACTGCTTGCAGATGCCAAAGATCACACCTGTGAGATGAAGCCCGAATGGATGCTAATTACTCATCAAAATGGTGCCGGCGTTCTCTGGGATAACTCCTTTGGAGACCCACAAGAGCTACGGCCACCCCTTACCCCACTTGTTCTTGGTGCGCTGTACTGCCCGTTCTGCGGCAAGCGCTTTGGCGAAATGAATGAAGTTACCAGCAAAGTTGGAGACATCATTCTTACCTGTTTCGACAATCTATCTAGCGAATTCCGAGAGATGTACTGCCAAATCTTCGCAAAATTCAGCCCCACTTTGAGTATGGTGTTCAAATTACCGTCACTATTCCAGCCGAAGAACTCGGTCTAGTCTGAGAGGTGGGCTAAGTTGCAAGAACTTCTCGAGGTAAAGACACGATTTACCACAAGGTACTTTATTGTAGAGCCTGTAAGTAAGCTTCTAAAAGAGCCTGCTGTAAGGGTCTATGACGAAGATGGTAATTATTTCGAAGATTTCGACAGCTGGAATGACATGCGCAAGCAGTTTGAGCAGCGTGGTTGGGAGATTATCGACCACTGCGTCTGGAGTCTCGAAGGCACCTATATTGGCCACATCTTGGCTACACGTTAAGTGTTACTCTTACTTATTGCCCGAGTTATTTACTCGGGCTTTTTATTTATAACTAAAAACATCCTCTTATGGGGATGTTTTTAGAAATAATGTTTTTACTTCTCGGCTTTGTCTACGCCGTCTTTAAATTCTTCGGCGGCTTCTTGTTGCTCGTCGTTACCGTCAGAATTTACTTTTTCGTCAGCTGGAGCATCTTTTGGCTCGTTATCACTGGCTGGAGTAGCGTCATCTTGTGCGGCTTTTTTGTCTTCTTCTTTAGCAACATCTTCGGTACTTTCTTCTACTTGGAGGGCTTCATCGTTTTTAGCAGCTTTATCGCCGTCGAGCTTTTCTTCTTCTTTAGCAATTTTTGCTTCCTCTTCTGCAGCCTTTGATTCTTCGGCTATTTGGGTAGCAGTGCGGTTATCCGCAGCATTGGTAGCTTCTTTATCGAAGCCCATTTCGGCCAATCTAGCCGATTTACCACTTCTATCTCGCATATAGCTAAGAAATGCTCTCCGTACCTTACTACGTTTCACAACTTGAATCTTTTCTACAGATGGACTGTGTACCAACCAGCTCTTTTCTACCCCTACACCAGAAGCTATCTTGCGTACAGTAATAATAGCTTGCAAGCTGCCAGCCTTGCTGTAACGAATTACCAGGCCTTCAAATACCTGAACACGACTCTTTTTACCTTCAGTAATTCTCTGGTGTACTCTAACAGTATCACCTGAATGAATTTCTGGTAATTTGGCCTTCTTCTGGCTAGCTTCTAGGGTTGCGATAGGATTCATAACCCAAATAGTGTAGCACATCTGGTAAACTCTGGCAAGAGTATTTACCCACATAGCGCAGCAACATAAAAATTGTTTTAATATAATTGACTTTTTGGTGTTTTTCTGATACAATACTATGGTTCTCAATCGAGAAGACAGTTCGCACCCTTGAGGAGAGTATGAGATGAACCAAGGAAAGCAAGTTGCTGTTCCTCACTCTCACCACAACGCCATGATGTGGGTGGATGAGAGCAAGATAAAGCCACCAAAGCTTCGCTTTAAGCCGGGTATGATCTTCGTTTACCAGGGTGAGATCATCTTGGTACAAGCCGCATTTCGTCTGCGCGACAGCGACCGAGAGTGGCGCTACTACTGCAGCGTCATTAGTCGCAAGGTGGATGACGATGCCAAGCGTTATGCTCTCGAGCGTAACGCCCACTATGTGGCCGATGCAGCGGATACCGTGGTGGTGTACTGGCTGTTTCGCAACAGCCTAGATGCCATTACCTACTTCGGCTGGCTTCCACGCTTTGGTGACGGTCGTGTTCTCAGCAACAAGGATCTCATCCAGAAGGGTGAGCGTCTCGTTCCTGAGGTGGCTTAATTTATTACCCCCCGCTGCGAGGGATACATCGCAGCACCACCAGAAATTTTGATAGTCCGCAAGTTGGCGAATCGAAGTTTGTGGCGGGATCTCCCCGACAAGCACCTCGCATCCGCAAAGGAGCAACCGATGGCCGCGCATGATAGATATGCCTTTGTTGATAATGACGACCCCGATCTTGGTAGACAGGCTGCGGCATACAGAACACATCTTCTTACCCGCGGCAAGCAAGCCAGGCGCCAGCGTGCACTTGCACGCATCGAGGCCGATCTGGTGCAAGCACAGAACGATTTCGAGTTGTTACATGCACGTCACCGTCAGTTTGCCGATCAACTCCGCGACGAAAGCCTAAGCGCTTCTACTATCGAATCTTATGTAATTAGAAAGCAAAAGGCTGAAGCCGAAATCGAAGCACTGCGAGCCAAGATTGCTCGTTTGCAAAAAGATGCTCACACCTTGCGCACTCGTCTGATCAGATACTAATTTGTTTTTACCGAAGCTAATGCTTCGGTTTTTTTATTTAAGAAGACACTGGTGTGGGTTTCTTTTTGATAACCACATTACTCTCACCAACTATCTCTATTAGCCCGGCAATTAAACTCTCTGACCCATCAATACCGCCAGGCAAGCGTAGGTTTTGCGATGTTGCTGCAAAATATAGCATAATTGGCACACTGCCTTTGTGGGCTTCTAGGTGTCGCTTAATAAGTAAGAGTTTCTCGCCCTCTGTAGTAGACTGCAAGCTAATAGTAATACTCTCAATATTTTCATTAGGCAAATCTTCTTGTGCAACTGCACCCTCAATAGTCTGTTCTGGTGGCGGAAACATACGTGCTGTCTCAGCTACTGTGGGCTTAACGCTATCGGCCAAAACTTTAAGCTCGTCTACCAACTTACCTTCTCTGTCTTTGGCATTAATCTTGCCGGTAATTAGTACTACGCTATCAACCGCCAGATGGTCTTTACTCTTTTCCCAAACGCGTGGAAAAACCACTACTTCTACATCACTATCGAGCGTTTCGAGCTGCACAAATGCCATGGCATCGTTATTGCGAGTATAAATTTGGCGTAATCCAGTTACAATTCCACCAATGGTAATCTCTGCACCATCATCCATTTTAGAAAACTTAGTTATACTTTGTGCCTTAGATGTTAGATAATTACGAAAATCATCCAATGGATGGCTACTAACAAACAAGCCCATAAGTTCTTTCTCCCACATTAAATGTGTGCGGGGGTCTACCTTACCACTTGGCGGTACGAGGCGGAGTGGCGGAGTTTCTTCGGGCTTACCCATTGAGCCAAAAATATCTATTTGCCCACTGAGAGCATTTTTTTGCAATCTAGAGGCATAGCCAGTAATAACCTCCACACTTTCGAGTAAGGTATCTCTATCTCCCATACCATCAAAGGCACCACACTTTATAAGTGACTCCATTACTTTTTTGTTGATAGCACTAGCATCTACACGCTTGCAAAAATCTTCGAGATTCTGAAACTTACCACCCTCTTTGCGAGCTTCTAGAATTATCTCAATGGGTGCCGAGCCGACATTTTTTATTGCTCCTAAGCCAAAGCGAATATTGCCAGTCTCTGGTACTACAGCGAACTCGGCAAAACTTTCGTTAATGTCGGGTGGCAATAGTTCTATACCCATCTTACGACACTCTGTTACTTCTATCGCTATACGGTCTAAGTTTTCATGGTCTGAGGTAAGCAGGGCGGCCATAAATGCTGATGGATAGTGCGCCTTTAAGTATGCTGTCTGCACACTAATAAGTGCATAACACGCAGCATGACTTTTGTTAAAACAATAAGCCGCAAAGTCTTCGATACTCTTCCAGAGATCGTTAATAAATTTTTCATCTACCTTGCTGGTCTTAATAGCACCTTCGACAAATTCTTGCTTCATCTTAGCAATTACTTCGGGAATTTTCTTACCAATACCTTTGCGTAACGTATCGGCCTGGCCACCCGTAAAGCCACTAAGATCTTTGGCAATTTGCATTACTTGTTCTTGATACACAATAATGCCATAAGTATTCTCTAGAGCATCTTGCATCTTAGGGTGACCATACGTAATAAGGCCAGGGTTGTGCTTTCGATTAATAAAGTCTTCTATCCACTGCATTGGTCCTGGACGATACAATGCCACCATGGCAATAATATCTTCAAACCTATCAGGCTTAAGGTCTCGAATGTAGCGCTTCATACCTGCCGACTCTAACTGAAATACACCAGTGGTATCGCCTCTACTTAATAATTCGTAGGTCTTTTTATCGTCTATAGGAATGTCATTAACATCGATGTCTTTGCCATACACCTTCTTAATAATACGCAGTGTATTCTTAATAATTGTTAGGTTAGAAAGGCCAAGAAAATCAAATTTAAGTAGACCTAGCTCTTCGATAGGGTTCATAGAATACTGAGTAGCTACACCACCCTTGCTTGCCCGTGTAAGCGGTACATATTCTACTAAATTTTCTGGTGCAATTACGACACCAGCGGCGTGAGTACCAGCATTACGAATAGTACCCTCTAGCTGCATAGCAATATCTATTACTTCTTTGGCCTTGGGATTATTGGTGTACTCTGCCTTTAGCTCTGGGTTGTCGACAATAGATTTTTTTAGTGGTACATGCCTACCCTGAATAGGAGCCGGTATTACTTTAGCAATTGCATCTACCTCACCATACGGTAAGCCTAGCACACGACCGGTATCACGTACTGCGTTACGGGCAGCCATTACTCCAAAGGTAATTATCTGGGCTACCCGCTCTTGGCCATATTTTTCAGTGGCATAATTAATTACTTCTTCTCGTCTATCATCGGCGTAGTCCATATCAATATCTGGCATACTAATACGGTCGGGATTTAAGAATCGCTCAAATAGAAGATCGTACTTTAGTGGATCGAGCTCGGTAATGGCTGTAGCATAAGCAATAATGCTGCCGGCTGCCGACCCACGCCCGGGGCCACAGACAATACCTTGGTCTTTGCTCCAATTAATAAGGTCTGACACAATTAGCATATAACCCTCATAGCCCATATCGCCAATTACTTTTAGCTCAAACTCAATTCGCTCTAATACCTCTGCCGGCAAATGTGGCTTTACCTTGTCTTCTGTAAGGTTATCACCTTGCAAATCAGTATAGCGCTTGGCAGCACCAGCAAACACCATTTCTCGTAATAGTGATTTTTCGGTCTTCCCTTTTGGTACATCGGGGAATCGAGGAATTAAGATTTGCCCTAGCTCTATATCTATCTCGCAACGCTCGGCAATTGTTACTGTATTACTTACTGCTTCTGGCACGTCTTTAAAGAACTCTGCAAAATGACTACCAGGTGCTACCGAAAGATCCATCTCTAGTTTCATGCGCTTAACATCATCCACTGTGCTGCCCGTCTGCACGCAAAGCAAAATATCGTGAGCATAATGTTGGTCGGATATCGAATAGTGTGAGTCGCCAGTAGCTACCAATTTGAGATCGAGCTCTTTTGCAATCTTCTTAATGCCAGTATTAACTTTTTGTTGAAATTCTTCGGTGTGGGGTTGTAGCTCTAAGAAATAATTTTCTTTACCAAAAACACGCTTGTACCACTCGGCAGTTTTTTTTGCTTCGGCATAATTATTATCGAGTATCTTACTGCCTAGCTCACCACCTGCACAACCAGAGAGTACAATAAGCCCTTCTTTATACTTCTCGAGCAGATCGTGGTCTATGCGGGGCTTGTAATAAAACCCTTCTAGATTGGCTATCGTACTTAGCTTCATTAGATTTTTATAGCCCTGCATATTCTCAGCTAAGAGCGTAAGGTGAAATGGTGTTCTATCTTCTGCACTGTTTTTGTCTAAATGAGTACGAGGGGCAACGTAGGTTTCGATACCTATTATTGGTTTAATACCCTTCTCTTTGCAGGCTTTATAAAACTCAATTGCGCCAGAAAGCGTACCATGGTCGGTAATAGCACAGGCATTCTGACCAAGACTTTCTATATGATTAACCAAGTCTGGTACTTTTTGTAAGCCATCGAGCAAGCTGTAATGAGTATGGGTGTGTAAATGCACAAAATCAACAAACCCCTTCTCAGACCGAGCTTTGTTAATTATTTCATTCTCACCTACTTTAATAGCGTCTGCCATTACCCTCCATTTGTATATCTATTTTACCACGATAGCTTTTACCAGTGACGAGGATGAATAGCAAAGATTATTTTGCTTGGGTTGCAGCACCAATTTGCTGTAAGATATGGCCAATATATGGTAGGCCGCCAAAGACTGTTACCAAAAACCCGATAAGTACAATTATTACTGCTGCACCGAGCACGCCAGCAAACCCACGTACAAATCCGGTCTGAAAATTCAGCCACCATAACTTTTTCTTGTTACCAAGCAACTCGTTAATTTGCTCGAGACCCAAGCTAGCTATTATTTCTTTATTAGCATCAGGAGACTGTTTGTTGACCACTTAAATTATTTCTTAGCAGACTTAGTGACAGATTTAGTAGCTTTGGCCATTTCGGCTTTGCTTTTTTCGGCTGCGCGCGCGCTTGCCCGTTGCATACGAGCAGCTTCTTTTTTACCGGTGGCATAAATTTTTTTAGAAGATTCTGCCAATTCTAGTGCAAGCTCGGCTGCCTGCTTTGTTAACACCTTGGTCTCTTCAGCAGCAACTTTACCTACCTTTTTAGAAGACTTTGAGAGTTCGGCGCTTTTGCGAGAAAGCTCGGCAGCAAGTTTTTCGGCCTGCTCTATCTTTTCTTTGGTAACTTTATCGCCAGTTTTTTTGGCAGTATTAATCTTGGCCTGCAATTCGGCGCGAGACTCTTCGCAGCGTTTCTTTAGGTCTTCGCGAGTTTCTTTACCGCTCTTAGGGGCAAACAATAATGCTGCCGTACCAGCGACAAGGCCGCCAATAATTACTCCCTTAAAAAAGCCTTTTTCTTTACTCATCACTTTTCCCCTTTCGCGAACGTTTACTAGCCTTGTGTAAATACTTTTCTATCATCATCGCAATAATTCCTGGGTTAACCACTGTTCTGCGTACTTCATCGACCAATTCTGATGCTTGGTCAGCACTTTCTTGCACCTTATTGGCAGCCAAACGAACTTGCTTAAGTGCTTTAACAAGCAGTACTAAGAATACAACAGTATAAATAATAAGAATTATTAATGCCACCGAAACTAGCGTAATCAATACAATAAGTAGTGTGTTCATAAAAAGCTCCTCGCAAATGTTAAGTATATCTTTATACTACCACTTGTAAAGAAGTATGTAAAAATTATTTATGATGTTTATTTATCTTGTAATGTATTGCCTGCAAGACGTCTGCCCTCTGCATATGCTCATATGTTGCTTCATCACGCTCAAGCAAAATCCACTCATTCTCGTCTACAACCGAGTTGGGTACCACATGTAAATTGCCATGCTTATCGATAATACGAGTTTTTTTAACATCCATCTCGAGTATATAGCCTTCAGCCCGCTCGTCTTTAGTACCAACAATAACCTTATCTCCCACCCTAAAGTCATGGTCGCTACTTAGTTGAAGTCCAGAAACTAAATCTTTAACAGTTGGTGATATACCTTGTGAAATACCAAAAGAAAATGCCGCCGCTAAAGCACCTACAGTTAGGGCAATATTACCTAGGCCAAGAATTTGTAGTGTGCCAATGCCAAGCAATACCCACAAAATACCCTGGATAATAATTTGTAGTATTTCTTTGAGACCAAAAGAAAATTTAACGTACCCCAACACCCTCTCAAATAAATAAGAAAGTAAACGTATCAGTATAACACCAACAATAGCAAACAACACTGCACGAATAATTCGAGGCCCATAGGTAACAAAGCCAGTGTTAAGCTGGTTCATGGCATTCTGGGTATTAATTACTACAAAATCATTCATTGGGGGTAAGAAATTATTACTGCTCTTGTAATAATTTTAGCACAAGCGCATTGGCCTTGCCCGGATTTGCCTGACCTTTTGTAGCCGCCATTACCTGACCCACAAAAAATCCTGCAGCTTTTTCGTTGCCCGACTTATAATCTGCAACAGCCTGGGGGTTTTTAGCAATAATACCAGTAATAATTGATTCGAGCTCTGAGTCGTCACTCATCTGGGTAAGCCCTTTTGCTTGAATAATTTCTGCTGGTTTTTGCCCAGCAATAACATCAGCAAATATTTCTTTGGCTGTTTTAGAAGAAATAGTGCCTTCTTCTATTAAAGAAATTAACTCTGCCAAATGTTGACCGGTCAGTTTTGAGTTGGCCTCGCTATTTTCGCTCTTCCACGCCTGATAGTCACCAACCAACCAATTAACAATCTTACGTTCTAGCTTGCTATTATTCAGTACATTTTTGGCATCATAAAAGATAGTTCGGGTTTTGGTTTGCCCTACCAAAATATCTTGCTCATCGGTATTTAGACCTAGATTTAGCAGTTCGCGACGAACCGTAATTGGTAACACTTCTTTCTTTGCTTCTGTTTGAATGCTATTAATAAACTCTTTGTCTATATTAATAGGCGGAATATCTGGCTCGGGGAAGTATCGATAGTCATTAGCTTCTTCTTTTGTGCGTTGAGGAACAGTTTTGCCCTTGGCGTCATTCCAGCCGCGTGTTTCTTGTACTACTTTTTCACCACTCTCTAATACTTCTATTTGTCTTGCAATCTCATAGTTTAGGGCACGTTCGGCATTCCTAAATGAGTTAAGATTTTTCAGCTCGGTGCGTGTACCTAGCTCATTACTGTTACTTACCGAAACATTAAGATCGAATTTAAAATTACCATGCTCCATATCACCATCGCTTACACCCAGTGTAGTAGCAATGGCATATACCTCTTGCAGGTAACGTTTGGCCTCGGTTGGGCTATGCATATCTGGCTCCGAAACAATCTCTACTAGTGGTGTTCCAGCACGATTAAAATCTACCAAGCTATAATCTTTGCCAGCCGGATGTGTAGACTTACCTGCATCTTCTTCTAGGTGTGCATGATGAATACCAATTTTCTTAAATTCGTTATCAACGAGAATTTCTATATGCCCCTCACCAATTATTGGCTCTCTCATCTGTGTAATTTGGTAACCTTTTGGACTATCTGGATAAAAATAATTTTTACGATCAAAGCTAGTAGTCTTGGCTATCTCAGCATTTAGTCCATACCCTAGCTTTATTGCAAGTTCTATAGCGCCTTTATTAACTACGGGCAAACTACCCGGAAAAGCCATACAGACCGGACAAACATTAGTATTAGGCTTGGCACTTCTACTGTTATTATCGCACGCACAAAACATTTTGGTCTTGGTAGCGAGCTGTACGTGAATTTCTATACCAATGGTAGGCGTATACTGTTTTGCCACTACAAACTAACTCCCAAATCTCGTATACCCTGCCCAAGATCAGTAATAGCTTGCTTAAACTGAGTAGCTACTACATCGTGCTCTATCTCATGAGCCATTTGGTTGCGGAGTTTATGTGCTGCCCAAATAGCATTAAGATTACTAAATGCCGAGCCGCCACTCTTTAGGCGCTCTCCCATGGTCTCTCCACTAAAGCCTTTTTGTATCATTACGTAGTCGAGCAACTTATCGGCTTCTATTAGTGCATTCTTTAAGCCGGCTGCGCCAGAGTTTTGCATGGCACTAATTTCGCTCCACTTGGTTTTTACAAGTTCAACGTTAACTCCAGAAGTTACAGAATTGTCTTGCGAGCTTGTGCGGTTCATTTTATCTGGGTTAAACACTCGTTTGTCGCTCGCTTTACTCTTCATAAGAAAATAAATAAGCACGCTTATTACTATCACCGCGATAATTAACGAAATATAACTCATAGTTTTGGTCTCCTCTGGTGCCAGTCTGTTTTGGCTTGAATTTGTTTGGCAATTTCTAACACCGTTGCATCATCGCCCTGGCGACCAATTATTTGTAAGCCGAGTGGTAGCTTAGTTGCCTCGTCAAAACCTGCCGGTATGCTAATAGCAGGTAGGCCAGCCAAGTTACTCGATACTGTTAAGATATCTTCTTTGTACATATTTAGTGGGTCTGCCTTGGCACCAAAAGCAAAAGCCGGCCCTAGTGTGGTAGGTGTAACAATAACATCACAAGCTTCAAAGGCAGTATTAAATTGCTCACGCAACACTGTTCGTACACGCATAGCTTTCTCATAATAGGCGTCATAATACCCGGCCGAGAGTGAATATGTTCCAATCATATTTCGACGCTTTACTTCTGGTCCAAAAAATTCATCCCGGGTTTTGGTATAGGTATCATTTAGGTTGGTAGCTTTAGAGCGTGCGCCATAACGAATACCATCATATCGTTCTAAATTACTACTAATTTCTGAAGGCACAAGTACATAATATGCAGCCAAGGCAAGCTCACCACTTGGTAATTCTACTTCTGCTGTGTTAGGATAATGCTGCCTAATTGCATCCATAACAATATTGTCTGTATACCCTGCTGCAATACCAACTTTGTATTGACCCGAATGATTGGCCTTAAAATTAGGAGGTATAGTTGTCGAGTCCATTACATCCCTGCCCTCTATTGCTTTGAGTACTATCTCTGCATCTTCTGCGCTGCGTGCTAATGGGCCAATACAGTCAAAACTGCTAGCCATCGCTACCACGCCATACCGACTTACTCGACCATAAGTGGGCTTGAGGCCTGTTACTCCACAATAACTAGCAGGTTGACGGATAGAACCACCGGTATCTGTGCCCAGACTAAAAATACCAAAGTCGGCCGCTACCGCTGCAGCACTCCCGCCACTACTACCCCCTGGTACATGGTTTCTATTCCATGGGTTAGCAGTTTTTTTGTAAGCAGAATTTTCGGTACTACCACCATGGGCAAATTCATCTTGATTAACCTTTGCAATTACTATCGCACCAGCCGATTTTAGCTTATCTATTACCGTCGCAGAGTGTGGGGGAACAAAGTTTTTTAGAATTTTACTGGCTGCAGTAGTTGGCACACCGGCTGTTAGAAACATGTCTTTGGCAGTATATGGTATACCTTCGAGTAAGCCAATTTGTTCACCACGAGCAATCTTAGCATCTACTTTATCGGCCTGTTTTAAGGCATTTTTCTTTCGGACGTAGAGACAAGCGTTAATTTTGCCGTCGTACTTTGCAATTCTATCTAAATAATATTGCACCAACTCTCTGGCTGTAACTTGTTTACTCACCAACAAATCATGGGCTTGCTGAATGGATAAGTATTCTAAAGTCGCCACTTATAGTACCTTCGGAACCTTAATATAACCGTTTTCTTGTTCTGGAGCGTTAGCTAGAAGTTGCTCACGACTAAGTTTGCAACGTTCTATCTTGTCTTCTCGCCATACATCACTGAGGCCCGTTACTTGATTAGTTGGTTCTACATGTTCTGTGTCGCTAGCCTGAATAATTTCGACGAAGTCGAGAATACTGCTTGTCTGGGTAGTAAGTGATGCTACTTCTTTTTCACTTAACCCAATTCGCGCCAGTCGCGCTACATGTTCTATCTCTTGTTTAGAAAGTTTTGCCATTTGTCTTATTATACCTGATAAATTGCCTACAAAAAAGCAGCAAAAAAGGCGCTTCCCCCTTGGCGCCTTTCCTGCTGAATTTCATTATAGCGCATTGCCCCCTAGCTAAAGCAAGCATTGCTGTTTTAGTTTTTTACAATAAATACGTATCATCAATAATTACATAGCCATTAAAGCTCGAATTTGTTACATCTACCGTAATATTTTTTAGTTCTCTTTTCTTTGCAGCTAAATATCCAAACAAGACTGGTCTATTGGTTGCACTACCACCCAAATGACCATCAATTACAATTGCTGGTAATCTACCCATTTTTTTAGCTACATTTTTTACATAACTAATTGCAGCCTCATAAAACTCTTCTACATCCACTTTATTGATAAAATTTTCTATAGGATTAAGCCCACGTATAATTAGCAAAGGTTCACCTAAATAAGATTCGCCCTCAATTAGCATAAAGGCTCCCACCAAGCGATCATGCCGTCCTTCTGGATGTTGACGAATAGTTACCGCTGTAAAATTTGGAAACTCTTCAGCAATGCTCTCATAGCTCTCAGCCCAGCATGCATCCGCAAGATGTCCAGAAAGCTCCATAAGCATGCCGCGAGTGGGAATAAATTCTATTGGCACAACACCTGTTGTCTTTTGACTACCTTGCACTTTTTCTATTGCTTGTTGCAAAGATTTAGTATTAGTTAAATCAGCAAAAAGATTTTTTGCCTCTTCGGTTTGAAAATAATGCCCAAAAACTTCTTGATTAATTATATGGTCAATTAGATTAACAATATAACTCATATCATCTAAGCTCGGGTTGTCTGCTCTGGAGTTTAACGAGTATATCTTGTCGATAATCACTCGCAAATCAGTACGATTCCGACCACCTGGCGGAAATTTAAGCGCCCAAGCAAACAGTACTGTAGATATCTCATCATGCAATCGTTTATTACCTACTAGGTCCAAAAAATTGGCTTCAAAATCAGTAATATTGCGCAAATTAATATTCTGCAATCTCAAAAACTGTTCTAATTGTTGTTGGGTTTTTTCAGCAGCTCGTGAATTCCCATCAATTACCTGCTGATGATGAATAGCTTGTAATCTTTCAAATCGATTATATGTTTTACCAGTTTGTTTGTCCTTCCCCCACTGTTCTTGCTGAAGTTTTTCAGTAAGTTTTTCGATTAACACAGTAAATGGTCTTTGAGGCTTGTTGAATGGATTATCTAGGGCTGTTGCCGCTACAACAAGTTGCTGACAGAGTCTCTTATATCTTTGTATAACATCTTCATCAAACAACTGCTCGGTTTTATTTTTCGACTCTACTGTCCGTATCTCTACAGGTTGGCTTTTTTCTATTTCTGTTTTATTTTTGTTGCGTTTGAGTAACTGATACTGCTTACTAATAATATTTCCCAATACGAGCTCGCTACTAGTACCCCACTCACTCTCCTCATATCGACTCATTTTTTTGAGCAAGGCACGAGCAATTGGGTTTTTTGCTAATACATCGAGCAGTGCCTCATCTTCTTCATTATTTATCAAACTTCGTTCCGCTCGTTGCCAAATCTCTTTTAGCTGTTCTAGCCCTTCTTGGTACTTTTTTGTTACTCCAAATTCTCTCAAGTTATAATCGAGCTGTGCCTGAGATTCTCGCTCTAAAGGATCGTCGCTAGGGTTTAATAGATAAGATATAGTTTTGAATAAATAGACATCTACAAACTCACCAAACATCTCTATTGCCTTATCCATCTCTGGCCATTTTTCAGAGCATAACTCGCTATATAGTTCTTTTACAATAGAAAAGGATTGTATATGAAGCTCTACTTGCTGTAAGTCAGAAAGTAGCACTTTTGCGTCTTTAATATCATCAATATAAAACGATAATGCCGACAGATTTTCTACACTTTGAGAAGTTAAGATTTTACTAATTACTAAATTAATATCTATATTTGGAAATCTATTTCTTAAGGTTATAAGGATGCCGTATTCTTCTTCATCTAATAATCCTTGTACTACCCGTTCTCCATTGATGTTATGAAATTTATTTATATTGAGTGCGACAGCTCTACTGAGCCCTGCACGTATTAGCTCGAGGGCAATTCTATCGTGGTCCTGCTGTGGAAATTCACTTATCATATACGCCACTGATTCACCCGCACCTGCATGTATAACTTGCATAGCTATTTCGTATCGATCAAGACCAGAAAATTTACTTATCTCATTAACCAAAACGTTACCATGGCCGGTACCGATGAGATTTTGGGCAAGCTCTGCGTGATTAATTGATGGAAATTTCTCAAGATGCTTAGCTAATACAAAATAATCTTCATTTTCTAGCAATACTGATGCTATCTTATCCAGATTAAGATTGTGAAAACTTTCGAGATCACGCATCACCATCGCGCCATTGCCATCTACAATTAATAATTCTGCTATTTGCTGGTAATCAATATTGTTAAAGTATTCTATAAACATCGCCACTAGGTTACCAGACCCTGTTCGAATCAGCTCTATGGCTATTCTGGCATCAAGACAATGTGGTTGAAGCACTTCTATGTGTGAAAAAATTTCATAGCCCATATCATTTTCTATAAGGACCTCTGCCAGCTTATTAAAATCAATGGTATCAAAAACATCTAGGTTGGTTAAAACACTTCCTGGTCTGTGCTTTGCTACCAATAAATAGGCTATTGACGCATCAAGATCTCGAAATTGATCTAATCTATCTGCAACTATCCCAGCATAACCGTTCTCAATAAGTTGCTGAGTAAGTGTATTTTGTTCTTCTTTACTATAACTACTAGGATTATCTAGAAAATCATATATGTATGTAGGCAATATTTTTAGTACGTCTTCTTCTGATTTTGGCCGAACTAACTCGGCAGAACTATCACTAGCCTCATATTCTCTCTCAAAAGAAGGATGAGCTTGTAAGCGCTTTGTCATAAGCACTATTATACCAGCAGAGAGACTATATGAGCTTAAGGAATTCCTTTTCGCTGAGTATTTTTACGCCAAGTTTTTTGGCCTTGTCGTATTTAGACCCTGGCTCGGCACCAACTACTACATAGCTAGTGTTTTTACTTACAGAATTAACAGCATCTCCACCCAGAGAAATTATTTTGGCTTGGGCTTGGCTGCGACTCATAGCCTCCATTGTGCCGGTAAATACCCAAGTAGTACCACTAAACTTTCCTGATTTTTTTGCTGCTTCGTTGGTTACCTCTACCCCTGCAGCTAAAAGTTGTTTTACAAAATATTGGTTCTTACTATTACCTAGCCATGCAATAATACTGTTACGTACTACTTCTCCAATACCCTCTATTGTGTCAAATTCTTCTGGTTTGGCAGCTAAGAAGTTTTTGAGCGAGCTAAAATAGCTGGCAATATCACTAGCAGTCTTAGCACCAACATGACGTATGCCAAGGGCATAAATAAACCTACCCAAAGATACTTTGCTATGTTCTTTAATAGAATCTATTAAGTTTTGTGCTGAAGTTTCGGCAAAACGTTCGAGCCCAACGAGATCGTCTTTTTTGAGCTTAAAGATATCTACAGCAGAGTCAATTAACCCTTCCTCCATAAGTTGCTGTAGAATTTTTTCACCTAAGCCATCAATATCGAACGCACTTTTGCTTACAAAGTGAATTAGCCCTTGCCACTTTACCTCGCCATAACTAAGGTCGGCCAATCTGGCCACAGCTTCACCATGTGGACGAACAATTTTTATACCATTAAATTCTTTTGGCATGACAAATTTCTTCTCTTTGCCAGAGCGTAACTTAGTAATTGGCTCTATAACCTCTGGAATAATATCTCCGGCTTTATGAATGATTACAGTATCTCCTATGCGCAAATCTTTCTTGGCAATTTCGTCTTCGTTATGCAAGGTAGCTCGACTAACCGTACTGCCAGCAACTTTTACCGGCTGTAAAACAGCATATGGTGTAACAGCTCCAGTACGACCTATACTGAGACGAATGTCTTCTAATACTGTTGTGGCAGTTTCGGCTGGATACTTATACGCCACCGCGCCTCGTGGTGCCTTACCGGCAACACCTAAGCCTTCAAATTCGGCATTATTATTAATAGTAAATACCAAGCCATCAGTTTGGTATGGCAATTTACTTCGTTCATCTTCCCAGTAGCCTATGTAGTCTTCTAGATCTTCCAGATTTTGACAGACTTTGTCGTGAGGCTCTACTTTAAAGCCTAGCTCACGCGCTAAATTATGTTCGTCTTGGTGAGTGGTTAAACCCGGTAAATTCATTTCTATTGCGTAGGCAATAAACTCTAAATTCCGCTCAGCAGCAACCTGAGGGTCGAGTTGACGAATTGTGCCCGCTCCGGCATTGCGCGGGTTGGCAAACAGAGGTTGTCCATTGGCTTCGCGTTGCTTATTAATGCGTTCAAATTCTTTACGTGGAATAATTACCTCGCCTCGAATTTCAAAAAACTCATACACCTCTTTAGGTACTTTGCTAGAGTTGTGCAAACGTAATGGCACAGTCTGAATAGTACGCACAGTATGTGTAACATCTTCACCCACTCGCCCGTCACCGCGAGTAATCGCCCTAACAAACACCCCCTTCTCGTATTGTAAGGCCATTGCCAGACCATCCATTTTAAGTTCGGCATAATATTCTAGCTGATTTTTTTCGAGTAACTTATGCATCCGCTTTTCCCAAGCTTCTAGCTCTTCAATAGTAAAAATATCATTTAAGCTTAACATTGGCTTCTGGTGTTCGATGCTTTTAAATTTTGCGAGTGCCTTGCCTCCAACTCGCTGTGTAGGTGAATCAGCCGAGACCAGCTCTGGATATTTTTCTTCTATCGAACGTAGCTCGTTATTTAAGCTATCGTATACCGCGTCACTAACAGATGGCTTGTCTTTTACATAATATTCATGTCGGTAGGTATTGAGCAAGTCGCGCAGCTCGCTAGCACGCTTACTACCCTGGTCTAAGCTGCCTGAATACGCCGCCATATACAGACTCCATATCCCAAAACTATTGGAAGTAAAATTGTTACCAATATACCATTAACACCTGCTATAACTAATGGATTATCACCCAGAGCCGGTACCAAATAGACTAAGCGCAAAATAAGACCACTCAGTATTGTGGCAAGCAAAAATACAGTAAACCAATCAAACAATAATATCCAAAATCGTTTTTTTGTACCCATAAGACTAGCTCTAAGCGCAGTTATACTACTCACTTCTGTCGTTGCCACAATAATACCTGCAATACTTACGCGAATAAGCAACCAAAGTGCAATAAAAGCAAAGACTACGCCTACTAGGGCAAATGGTAGCGCCACTACACCGGCAAAGTATAGTACCGGCAGCAAGCCGCCCAGAATAACAAACATACCAGCTAAACTTTGTATAACTGTTACTCCTAAAAACGGAAGAAATCTACCGCTTGCAGTAACATATATTTTTGACCAAGTTAGAGCCTTGGTTTTTTTAGGATTATAAAAGGCAAATAATAGTGCTAGAGCCGCATATAATCCTGCTAGTGATGCTACGATGCTAAAATCGGTGACACCGTTATCTAGGCTAGCAATTCGTAAGATAGCTCCTGGTATTGCAACTATCGCCGAGATAAGCAAGATTTTACCCAGATTAGCCTTGAAGATTGTGAATGTTTCTGCAAGTAGGCTAAATGCATTTAATGATGGCTTATTGGTGGTTTTCTTACTCATCTTTTTATTATAGTCGAGTTATCTAGTAAACAAAAACTACACCGAAGCATAGTTATTGTTTGCTAGATAGATTATTAAAACTTTACGTCTGGAGCTTTTTTGATAGCCTCTTTCTCGCTCTCGGCAACATCGTAAAAATCTCTTGGTTTAAAGCCGAGCATATTACCAATAATATTAGTTGGAAACACTTGCAACTTCATATTGAAAGCACGGATATTTCCATTGTAGAATCGACGACTAGCCTGTATTTTGTCTTCGGTATCGGTTAGCTCGGACTGTAATTGTAAGAAGTTTTCATTTGCCTTTAGGTCTGGATAATTTTCGGTAACAGCAAACAGGCTTTTTAGGGTTGATGAAAGCATATTTTCGGCTTCTGCACGCTTGGCAAGATCTCCCGCGGGAGCTTTCATTACCGCAGCACGAGCCTTAGTAACTTCTTCTAGAGTACCTTTTTCGTGCTTGGCATAGCCCTTTACAGTTTCTACCAAGTTAGGAATAAGATCGAGACGGCGCTTTTCTTGTACAGTAATGTCACTTAGAGATTCATCGGCACGTACACGAGCACGAACAAGTGCGTTATAGGTTAACCATAACCAAATTAGAATTAATATTACTAGTCCTAGAATTATCCAAATAATCATAATAAAAACTCCTTCTTCTTGCACTATTATAGCGCAGATTAGTATATGTAACTAGGCTGTTGTCTTTTTTGCTGATTTACTAGCAACAACACTATATGTTTGAGTGCTGAAATTTCGATAGACATACATCTGAGCCATTACAGTTACGGGGATAGTAATTACTAGACCAAGAAACAATGTAAAAATAGTAGCCAAGTTAATAAGGCCCAAAACAATGCCAAAGCCAAATAGCCACCATTTATGACCCTGGGTAATTTTGCCACTTTCTCGCAAAGCCTCTACTGGACTAAGTTTCTTATCTACTACCAAATTAAGGGTAAACTGATATTTTATCGCCCAGTAAATACCAGGGACAATAAGTAGTAGTATTCCACCAAGTACAATCAACCCATATAAGATTGATGCACCAAAATATGTCCAAAAAACATTTTCTGAATTAAACAGTTGGCCAAATTCTGCAGGTTTGTTATCGATAGTGTTTAGCTGAATGCGAATAAGACCAATACCCGTAAGTATTTGTAGCCAATATTGCAAGACAAGTAAGCCAAGACTAATTAGGCTGACGAATAAGATGGTTGTAGTGTTATTAGAGCCCTGAACAATACTACTGGCTATATTACGCATAGAGGATGGAATGCCTATAAGAATCGCGGCAACAACTATTGATCCTAGAATAAGCCCAAACCGCGAAAAGGCTTTATCCCACCCTGCTTTGAGAGCCTGAGAGAGTGTTAATTGTGATTGCATATCTTCTCCTATTGTTTTATTAATACTACTTTTGCTTTATAGCATAGTCTAGAACCAATAAAATAACAAATCTACATAATAAAAAACCAAGAATAAACTTGGTTTTTTATTATGGTGGGCGAGGCGGGACTTGAACCCGCAAGCCATATATAGGCAACAGATTTTAAGTCTGTCGTGTATACCAATTCCACCACCCGCCCAAAAAGCTTGGAGGCGCGTACCGGAGTCGCACCGGTGTAGAAGGTTTTGCAGACCTTTGCCTAACTCCTCGGCCAACGCGCCTTATTGCTCGATTGGTGTAGTGCATATTATACCTGTTTATTTGCTTTCTCGAAAGGGCTGGAAAAAAGCTGCAAAATTTGGTATTATATTCAGCGTTACTTGAAAACTTTTACCTCTTAAGCGAGGCGAGATAGCTCAGTTGGTAGAGCAGTGGCCTGAAGAGCCTCGTGTCCTCGGTTCGATTCCGAGTCTCGCCACCAAAAACTATACCATGCGGGTATAGCTCAGTTGTTTAGAGCGCATCCTTGCCAAGGATGAGGCCGGGAGTTAGAGTCTCCCTACCCGCACCAGGGTGATTAGCTCAGTTGGCTAGAGCGTCTCGTTTACACCGAGGATGTCGGGGGTTCGAGTCCCTCATCACCCACCAAAAAAAGATCTCTTTTAGAGGTCTTTTTTGTTATAATACCCTTTAATGAGTGCAAAAATTATCGATGGCCGAGCAATAGCTCAAACTATTGCCAATAAGCTGGTAAAAGAAGTTGCCAACTTAAAGGTTAGTGGAGTACAGCCCAAGCTGGTGATTATTGGTATTAATCCTGACGATCGGGCACAGGTCTACATTAGAATGAAGCAAAAACGTGCCGAAGAAGTCGGCATTATTACTGAATTTATTGATATTGCCGATAAAACCCCAGTAGAGCAACAGAAGTTTGTTACTAGTCTTGGTAAAAATAATTCTATACACGGTATAATTTTGCAACTCCCTTTAATGGGCTGGTATGATGCCCAAGATTTACTCGACTGTATTCCTGCCAACAAAGATGTCGATGGCCTCACGACTATTTGCCAAGATAAATTAGAATTATCCAAACCCGGTTTTGTTCCTGCCACACCACTCGCCGTTATTGAGTTATTAAAGCAGTCTAAGGTAGAAGTTAACAATAAAACAGTTTGTGTAATTGGGCGGAGTAATTTGGTTGGCAAACCCCTAGCAACACTATTACGCCAAGCAGGAGCAAACATTTTGGTAGGGCACCGACAAACCGAAGATCTCTCTAGTCTTACCAAACAAGCCGATATTGTTATTGCTGCCGCCGGCTCGCCAGAATTGGTAAAGGCAGAGATGATAAAAAACGATGCAGTAGTAATAGATGTCGGTATTAACGAAATTGATGGCAAACTTAAGGGTGATGTCGATTTTGAAAGTGTCAAAGACAAAGCCAGCCTTATCTCACCTGTACCAGGTGGAGTTGGGCCAATGACCGTTGTAATGTTGCTAAGTAATGTAGTTGAGGCAGCAAAAAGCTCTACTAAATTGTAGAGCTAAGTTCTAGTGTCTGGAAAATTTCTATTTACCGCAACAGCTAGTAGACCTTCTTGGGCCATTTGAACTTGATGAAGCATTTCTTTAAAAATGTCTGGCCAAATTTGCTCAAATATTTCTTCTGCCACCGTGTCGGGGTCTAGAGGAGCATACGAATCTCTCAAAATACGAATTAATTTTGGCCCAACTTCGTCCCAGACCTTTTCTTTAATATTTTGCATTGTCGAAACAGGCATGATCTGCCTCCAATAGGTACCTTTTGAGATTTATACCTTACTATATCTTGAATGTATAACAAGCACAAGCATTAATCTCTTCGGCTCCACTTTATCGATCTATGATTCATATATTTTCAAAAAGGTTAGTGCTAGATATTCAAAATCCTCTCTCCCAAAACCAGTAAATTTTATACCGTGCTCTAGTATAGTATTGGCTTTGTGTTGACTAACCGTAAAATGATAAGTACCGTCTCCTGGTAAATGTAGATACAGTCGACCATTAGCACACCATTCTCTCAATAAGTCACGTGCCCCCTGGCTGTCGCCGTGGATCGGATGTTGAACCATGTAAAAACCACAAGAGGCATTATTTCTCACACACATTTTTTCGACTTCTTTATATACTGCTACGCAGGCTTCATCATATCGTCTTCTTAAACTCAAATTTTTGTAGCCCTGCAATATAAGTAGTGCAAAAATTACATCAAAGATATCATGTGACATGATTTCGATTTCTTTACCAATCGCAGAAGTTTTTGCCATTCGCACTCTCCTCACTTATAGGTGCCATCTGTCAGTATAATACAAACTTCAAAATTGTCTAATAATCTGTTACAATAAGCGCTGCTACGCGGACGTGGTGGAACTGGTAGACACGCAAGCTTGAGGGGCTTGTGGCCGAAAGGCTGTGGAAGTTCGAGTCTTCTCGTCCGCACCAATCACCCATAATCATTCTTATGATTGTGGGTGATTGTTTTATTAGTGGTTGTAAGAACCAGGCATATGGTCGTCTAGATGCTTCATAGAGTACTCTTTGCGCATTTTTACCATAGCATCTTCGCGAGTAACATCTAATTTTACTCCTGGGTTTAAGAAGTGTAGAGGGTCAAATAATTCTTTTATCTCTTCAAAAATACTATATATTTTTTCACCAAACATTTCTTTTAGATAAACCCCACGCATAATACCATCATTGTGTTCGCCACTATTGCTACCACCATATTTCTTAATAAGTGCATAAAATTTGTCAGAAAGATCGAATACCTTTGCTCTATCGCGCAAGTTCTTGAGATCCATAAATGGCTGAATATGAAAATGCCCATTACCAGCATGACCCCACACCGCAACATTTATCTTTTCTTTCTTAAACAACTCGTAAGCGTCTTTTAAAAACTCTGTAAGCTTCTCTGATGGTACAATACCGTCTTCTATAATTGGTAGAGCCTTTTTAGGCCCATCAACCTTCCAGATAACTGCCGCTGCACCTCTACGTATTCGCCATAAATCATCTTGTTGTTGTTTGTCTACAGCCACTCTTGTGCTGCTAGCATAATGATCGAGAACCTTCATGGCCTGTTTGGCTTTGCGTTTGCGTGTGCCTGGCTTAGGATCATCGAGCTCACAAAGCAAGACGATCTCTGGTATGTTTTCTTCTGATACTAATCCTTTGAGTGATTCTGGTTTGTTTTTCTTAAGAAACTCTAATAGATTCTTATCTACTACCTCTAAAGCACTTGGGCTTAGCTTAAGCAAATGCTGCACTGCCTCAGATGCCTTGTGAATGTCATCAAAGTAGCCAGCCATTAGAGTAAGGTCTGGATTGTAAGGAGCAGTGCGAAGTGTTGCTTCGGTAACAATACCGAGCGTACCCTGGCTACCAACAATAAGCTGTCCCATATCAAAACTTCCGTCTTTACCCTTTACATCCCAAATATCATAACCAGCTGAGTTCTTACTTACTTTAGGACGGCTTGCTACTATCTCAGCCCAATTTTCGGTGATAATCCTATCTAACTCACGGTAGAGATGACCCTCAAAGTCTGGTTGCTGTTTTTTCTTCTTAAGTTGTTTTTTGCTTAAGCGGTAGGTTTCTATAACATCACCATTACTCAGTACCACGCGCAAGCTACTTACCCAATGACGTGTTGTGCCATACTTTACCGACTTCTCACCGGCGGCATTATTTGCAACTGCCCCACCAATACTCGAGAAGTCGATACTGGCCGGGTAAGGGGGTAAATAGTGCATATGACTATGCAAAACTGTTTGCAAGGTAGCATATGGCATGCCAGGTTGTGCAGTAATAGTATTTTTGCCAATATCTACCAATGACTTCATGTGGGCTGGAAATACCAATATTGCACCAGCGCCAAGTGCACCCCCACTCTGGTCTGTTCCTTTGCCACGCGCTGTCAAACCTACTACCTTACCTTCTTGTGCCTGCCAATTTAAAAACTTGACAGTATTAACAACATCCATCTCGTCACGTGGATAAATAATGAGTTGCGGCTTGATAGTAAAGATACTTCCGTCAGTCGAGAAGAACTCTCGGGCTTGTTCTGAAGAAGTTACTTCGCCGCTAATTTGACTGGCAAGATCTTTGAGTAGGCCTTTCATATGTATTAAGCATAACAATTTTAGCTACCGTTTCAAAGTATTGTTTGCTATTTTTTTCGAAAAGTATTACTATAAAACATAAGTAATATCAATCTAGAATATGGCAATAAAAGCAAAAACACACACCGGATCAAAACGATTCGCAAAAGCAAAACAAAATAAGTTCTTAATTGGTGCTCTAGTGCTGGTCTTTTTAGCAGCTGGAGTATTCTTTATATATAGCAGTTTTGCTAGTGGTATACCGGTGTTTCGTACAGACCCCGACTATTGGCGGCCTCGAATTGGTCAATGTGAGTCTGGTAACTTTTACCAAAACAAGAAAAACCCTACTCATTTTGGCGCATATCAGTTTGACCTTGGCACTTGGCGCGGAGCAGTTGGGCCAGAGTTAGCCGCACAGTACCCCAACCCAGCCGATGCACCACCGGCTATTCAAGACCTCGCATTTAATAACACCTTTGCCAGAAGAGGTACGCAGCCCTGGAATGCAAGCTATCATTGCTGGATAAAAGGTGCTACCGTGCCTGGGGCAGTCGAGGACCAGATTAGTAGTTTTGTATCGACACCTTCTGTTGCTCCGGTTACACCACCCGCCCGACCATTCGGCATTACATCAGGTAGTTATAATGTTGTGGTAAACGGTCGAGTTACTCTTAATGATCAACCGTTACCAAATGTAGTATTGGCTACTTGTAGTGGTGATAGAACAGTTACTACCGATGCTGATGGACGCTACAGTTTTGCTGCACCTGTTAATTCAAGTTTTTGTATACGGCCAGTTAGTGGCATTCCAGCCGGTACAAGACTTACCCGGACTGCAAATAATGTTGAACACGCTACCGACCTAACCTTCGAGAATCAAGTTGCTGGAGTAGATTGTTACAAACAGTTTTGGTGCTTCTTAAGCCCAAGTTACACCTGGGATAGAAGTCGCGACTCGGGGTATAACTTCTTCTATACTAGTCCATAATCTTTTTTTGGTATAACTCACTCATACAAATAGATGAGAGGGCAGCGCCAGATATTCGCATTAGCACAATCTGACTAACCCCGGGTTTCAAGTCCTAACCTAATTCCAAAACAAAAAGTCCATTCTGGACTTCTTGTTTTGGTGCGGATGAGAGGACTTGAACCTCCACGGGATTGCTCCCACTAGAACCTGAATCTAGCGTGTATACCATTTCACCACATCCGCGCACCTGGTGATTATACCAGATTTGTTTTGGCTATTTAACTGTAGACTTTGGCTGTAGGCTAGTGTTGAGATACCACTTTTCTACATTATAAAACCTATCACTCGGCTCAGAAATTTTTTGTGCCGAAAACCCATGCAGAGCATCGCTTTGTGCATAATTATAAAAAGGCGTATAAAGAATAATAGCTGGCAAATCCTTACTCCAGGCCTGCAAGAACGCAGCGTAACGCGATTGTCTATACTCAGAATCTTTTGCAATCCTACCGGCTTCTAATAATTTATCAACTTCTACGCTACTATAATTACTAACATTCAAGCCAGGGTCACTTACTTGGCTAGAGTGCCAATAGCTATATACATCAGAGTCCACCCCTAAATCTTGACCATATAGTAACACATCGTAGTTACGCGGCCGAATTGCTGTTTGCTGCAACGCACCGAGATCCATCGCATTAATTTCAACATGAAGACCAAGTTTTTCCCACATCGATTTTAACGCCTCAGCCACATCTTCATAGCTAGAGTTTTTTAAAGTAGCAATGGTAATAGTTGTGTTATTAAGATTGGTCTGACCAATTTGCTGAGCAAGTCCTTGGGCAGCCAATACATTATAATCATAACGTGGTACACTCGCATCAAATCCACTATAGCCGGCAAGTATAGGATACGGCACAGCAATTGCCTGATTGTGTAGCTGGTTGCTAACTAAAGATTTCTTGTCAGTAGCATAGGCTAATGCTTGTCGCAGTCTTGGGTCGGCCAACTCAGGTGATTTCATATTAAAGAATGCTCCAGCATAAGCTGGTAAGTTAAGATGATGCACACTAATACTATCAATCTTATTAACAGTATGTAACTCTTCTGGGTTAGTAACTGCAAAACCGAGAACCTGTTGCTTGGCATAACCATCTAGATAATCACTAGCAGAGGCATACTCGACAAATTCAAACTTATCAATATACGGCGCACCAAAATAATACTTTTTATTCGCAAGTAAACTAATTGTCTGAGCATGTGGATCTAACTGAGGTAGAATGTAAGGCCCAGTACCAATTGGTTTTTGATTAAACTCATGTGTTTTTAAAAGACTTGGCCGTACATTTTCGAGTAGATGCTTTGGTAAGATGCCCAGAGTGGCATTACTCAGAAATGGTCCATAACTGGTGGGCAAGGTAAAAGTGATTGTTAGTGGGTCTACTACCTGGTATTTAACATTACTCCAATTGGCAGTTTCGCTACTACGAGTGTCAGGGTTTTGCACACGAGCAATGGTAAATGCAACGTCATCGGCAGTAAATTTTGCACCATCATGCCAGAAAACATTTGGACGTAAGTGAAAAGTATAGGTTTTTTTGTCAGCACTAACATCCCAACTTTCAGCCAGATCACCTTCTATTTGTCGGTTACTATTTACGCGTGTAAGGCCAGAAAAAACCAACCGACTAACATCACTACTTCCAGAGTTATCATTAAAGAGTGGGTTAACAGAAGTTACTTTGTCGCTAATTGCCTCTGCATATACCCCGCCACTTAATGGTGCTGCAGTTAGGTAGTGTGCATTTGCCGAATTCATCTGACTCAGTATACCCCAGCAACTTACTAGCACAATAAGCGCCATACCAATTACCATCCATCGTACTTCACCGAGTTTTTTCCATCCACCTATTAGATGTCTATTTAAATAATTGCCAAACCATATTTCCCAGGTCTTAAAGCTGCGTTTAAACCGGCGCAGACTGCGATTCGTTTTAAATTTAAGATATGAATTCATTATTGTTTAGTGAACAACGAGAAGACCAACCAAGCTCGCCACAAAGCCAGCCGCCAAAGCAATGGTTAGATAAAACAACATACGCTCGGCGCCACGCTTGGTTCGATAAAATCCACTCTCACCACCAAAAGCAGTCCCTAAGCCAGAACCTTGGTTTTGTAAAAGAATAACAATTATCATTAAGACGCTAGTAATAATAGTTGATGCGACAAGTGCAGATCTCATACGTTTTCCTCTTTTAAAATAAATAAATCGATACAATAGTTAGCAAGCCAGACAATTATCACCGCCCCAATGGCCGCCCATACACTATGTAGCTGAAACGGTGGGTAAATTCTACTGGTTATCCAGAGCATCAGAGCATTCACAATTAGGGTAAAGATACCAAGTGTTAGTACGATTGCAGGTAGACTAATAATTACAACAAACGGTCTCACTAGGGCGTTGACGATACCAAAGATGAGACTAGCGATAAGCAGTACTAAGAGTCGGTTTTGGTAATCCACTCCTGGTATAAGTAGACTGGCCAAAAACAAACCCGCACCGTTACCGATCCAACTCCAAATAAATCGTTTTAACACTCCGTTATTTTACCATATCATAGGTGATTTTTCGAGTGTTTTAGTAAATTTTATAGCTGCTTTGGCTGTTCAACTCTTCTGTAAATACTCTAACAACTTGGCAGTTAATTTTGGTCCGATAAGTTGACTAATATCTTGTTTGTTTGCTTGCAATACTGCCCGAGCACTCCCAAAATGTCGAATCAGTTTTTTGCGGGTCGCCGGCCCTATTCCTGGTATCTCTTCAAGTATCGAACTACCCGTACGCTTCTTGCGTACCAGTGTATGATAGCTAACTGCAAAGCGATGGGCTTCATCGCGAATGCGCTGCAGTAGATGCAATAGTGGCGAACTAGCCTCAAAATTGGTTAATACATATTCTCCTTCTTGGCGAGTTTGGGTACTTGGCTTGCCAGTAGCATCTTCAATATGCTGCACAATTGTTTCGTAGCGCTTAGCCAAGCCAACTACCGCAACACTAATACCATCTGCTTTTAGTTGGTGACGTGCAGCACCCAATTGCCCTTTACCTCCATCAACAATTATTAGGTCTGGCTTAGGCCATTTGCTATTACGCTGAGAAAATCTGCGCTGTAATGTCTCTGCCATCATTGCAAAGTCGTTTGGTCCTTTGGTACGCATTTTAAAGTGTCTGTATTCTTTTTGGTCTGGAACTCCATCGGTAAAGACTATCATACTACTCACCGCATCACCTCCAGCAAAATTTGAGATATCATAACACTCTATGCGACGAGGTGTTTTACTTAATCCTAATATATTCGTTAGCTCTATTAGTGCACTATCTAGGGTTAAGTCGAATGTTTCTTCTTTGCCAAACACAATCTTTGTGCTCAAGGATTTAATAGCTAGATACTGATTACGTACATTAGCAGCTGCCTCATACTCTTTAGTTTTTGCCAAACGCTTCATCTCTTTTTCGAGCTCTTTTATTAATGTAGAAGTCTTGCCCTGAAAAATTAATATAAGCTTCTGTATACCCTGGCGGTATATCTCTCGACTCATTTCTGGTGCAGGAGCTACACCAATTTGATACTCAATTTTTGAAGACTTGGTTTGTCTAGGTTTGGTATAGTAAGGAAATATCTTACGCATATAGCGCAATGCTTGCTTTACTTGATAACCAGAAATAAAAGGCCCAAAATAGCTACTTTTATCATCACTAGGGCGTCGCACTAGGGTAATATACGGAAAGTCTTCAGCCAACGCTACCTTAATATACACAAAGTTTTTATCATCTCTGAGCTCTATATTATATAGCGGTTTGTGACGCTTAATAAATTCTGCTTCTAGAAATAGTGCTTCTATTTCAGAATCGGTTTCTATCCAATCAACCACAGCAATATTACTCACCAGTATGGGTGTCTTGTTGTCGCGGTGATTCTTTTGAAAATAACTACTAACCCGGCGTTTTAATATAGATGCTTTACCAATATAAATAATTTTACCAGTAGCATCACGAAAAAAATACACACCAGGTTTGGCTGGCAGCTGCTTAAGCTGTTCTTTTAGGGATGGTTTCATCCTTACATTATAGCCTTTATATGCTATTTTTTCGGTCGTTTTGGAGGATTTGTTGGTTTCTTATGTGCGTTAGCTGGTTTGTGAGTGGGCTTGTGACCACTGGTTGATGTTGCTACAGGGGTAGCGCCATGCGGTGGGTTTTGTTGTGTATCTTGATTAGCTTTTTGGGCAAGCTTAATAATGTGTTGATTATATCGACGTATGAGGAATCGGATAATAAAGAAGAGAGCAATAATGATAAGTAAGACTAGCAAGATAAGCTTATATGGAATTACCCAGAAAGTAGTAACTGACTCTAATGGGGTAGCATTTGCTCCATAGGTAAGTTTCATTTTGGCGGTATAGCGACCAAACATCCACTTAGAATTAAGTGTTTCTTGGAATCGACGAATACTCTGCGGCAAGATACTACGAGGAGGGTCTTGTGGATTGGCGGGATCGCCATTCACCCTTAGTGTGCCAGCATTGCGCCCTAACATATCAGTTACTTCTATTGTACCGGTTGGTCTAACGTGTATATTACCATCATTGCGAATACGCTCTACAAAACTAATTGGGCCGGTTTCAAAAAAAGAAGATTTGGCAAAGGTGGGCGTTGCGCTGTAATACTCCACTACACTTGCCTTCTCTTGTATTGCTCCACCTATTCGCATCAGTACTAGCGAGCCAATACTAGCGGAGATAGCTACTCCTGTTTCTTGAATTTCTGGTGCTTGCCCTGTAAAACGAAAAACAGCATAATGCCCGCCTGGCTCGGCGTCGGCGGGAACGTTTATCTGAAACTGTACTAACTTACTTTGTTTGCTACCCAAGACAAAGGGTGGTGGTGCCACTACCCAGCTATGGAGTGTGTAACTGCTCTCTTGAGTGTAGTCAAAGATAATATTGGGCTCACCTGTTTCGTTCTTGGCACCAAAATCATTTACCTGACTCTTAATGAGCAGATCGCCACTAGATATATTAGTTAACTTAATAGTAGCTGTAGCAGCCTTACCAGGCTCGCCTTGTAATTCTAATACAGGTGGTGTAATAGAAAGTGCTTGGCCATTTTCTGCCGAAGCAGAAACTGGTACAAGTAATTGTCCTAGTACCACGACTAGCAGTGCAAGTACTGAGATAATTCTAGTAAGTCGTGTTTGCATACAGTTATTATATAAGTTATTAGATTTTGTGAATTATAGTACTAAGACTAAAACGTTGCGGTACAAACATACGTAAGTGTAGTGGTATATGTACCGGGTGCTTGGGTACCAGAAACGTTAGCTAGATACGAAACAGTAAAGAGTCTGAAGCCATCGGCAGTACCCTGAGAAACAGCGTTGGTTGGTGAACCGGCAGTAAATGAATATTGGTTAGTTGTGTTAAGTGCAGTTACTGGGTTGGCACTACCGGCACCAGAAGGGTTAGCACCAAAAGAGCTAGGGACAGTGTTGGCTACCATGTTCATCCCAAATTGCGATGTACCCTGTGTTGGTGAGGTGGCCGAGGCACCAATTGATGCAATAGTATTTGCCCCTGAAGTCGGCAAAGATCCATTATATGTAATTACATACCCAGAAGGAGCATTTGTAGTTACCCCTATTTGTGAGGTACCAGTACCTGTGGTACTTGGAGTAATCGTACCGAGACCAACACTCGATCCTGTAGCACCTGCGCAGCTGGTGTTAGTGATGCCCGAGGTACCGGTACAAAAAGTGAGTGATTCGTCAACCGAGGCTGTAACAGTAATTTGGTTGGCAGTAGAAACTGCAATGGTACCAGAGTCTAATGCAGTTGTCCAGGCAGAATCAGAGTAAGTTGTCATACGTAAATAGTACGTCGTATTAGTAGCAGTTGGGTTAGTTACACCACCCCAGCTAATTGCTACTGCACCAGAAGGGTTAGTTGCATTAGCAGCATTTAAGATACGAAGACTACCAGCGGTACTAGTATTTACTGTCCAACCAGATGCCGCACCAAGACCTGTTGGTTGAGAAACGAGTGTAGATGATGAGTTAACAAAGCCAGTAGGTGTAGTACATGTACCTGAGGCTGTAGTACAGGCTGTCAAACTTACCGATTTTACGGCTGTTCCGGTAGTGGGGAGGGCAGCTGTTACAAGATCGTACTGTACGCCTGTTGCTCCACCGGCCGAGTTAGAGAGAGTAACTTTACGGCCAGTAATCTGTGCTGCCTGAGCACTGCCTGAGAGAGCAAATGGCATAATTATTGTGGCAAAGACAAATAGTCCGGCGACAACTGCTCGCAACTGTGTCGATACCACCTTAAACTTACTGTGTATTACTTTCATGTGTTCTCCCTCGTTTTATAATTTGTAATCGGTTGCTATAAATGTAGCATAACTATTTTCGCACTGTCAAACATTTTTTAACAAATTAATTAAAATGTTGGTGTGCAAACATACGTAAGTGTCGTTGTATACGTACCAGGTGCTTGGGTACCAGAAACGTTAGCTAGATATGAAACAGTAAAGAGCCTGAAACCATCGGCAGTACCCTGAGAAACAGCGTTGGTTGGCGAACCGGCAGTAAATGAATATTGGTTAGTTGTGTTAAGTGCAGTTACTGGATTGGCACTACCGGCACCTGCTGGGTTGGCACCAAAAGTAGTCGGCACTGTATTTGCCTTCATATTCATACCAAATTGTGATGTACCTTGTGTTGGCGAGGTGGCCGAGGCACCTATTGATGCAATGGTATTAGCACCAGAGGTAGGTAAGGTACCATTATACGTAATGACATACCCAGAAGAAGCATTAGTAGTAACACCAATTTGTGAAGTACCCGTGCCGGTTGTTGCTGTAGTTACTGTACCAAGCGCTACACTAGACCCTGTAGCACCAGCACAACTCGTACTCGTAATACCTGATGTACCCGTACAGAATGTTAAAAGCTCATCAACCGAGGCTGTAACAGTTATTTGGCTGGCAGTAGAAACAGCAATGGTGCCAGAGTCGATGGCAGTTGTCCAGGCTGCATCAGAGTATGTAGTCATACGTAGGTAAAATGTAGTATTCGTAGCTGTCGGATTAACCACACCTCCCCAACTAACAGCTACTGCTCCAGAGGGTGTAGTAGCATTACCAGAGTTAGCAATTCGTAATTTGCCCGCCGTACCAGTATTTACGGTAAAACCGGCATTACCACCAAGACCTGTAGGAGTAGAGGCGAGTGTAGAACTAGATGCCGAGAAGCCACTCGGGGTAGTGCATGTGCCAGATGCGGTGGTACAGGCTACCAGCTCAAGTGATTTAATAATTGTTCCGCTGGTGGGTACCGCGGCTGTAACTAGGTCGTACTGCACGCCGGTGGCAGCACCAGCTGAGTTGGAGAGCGTAACTTTACGTCCTGTTATTTGAGCTGCACGAGTGTTACCGGCCAATGCAAAAGGCATTATTATTGTGGCAAAAAGAAAAATCCCTGCAACAATTACTCGAACATGTGCTGATGTATTTGCTAGGCTTTTGGAGGTTTCTTTCTTGGACATATATTTTGAATATAATTTACTCATAACAATCATAAAATTAGTGGCAACAATTACAACTATATCTTATATATTAGCATAACAATTTATATATAATACAATTAGTATGTACCCACAACTATAAAAGTCTGACTACCACTATAGCTACCGCCTGGTGTTAGAGTAGCAATATTAGCTATATACGAGATGGTGTAGTCAGTACGTCCAGAGGTTTTGGTAGCAGTAGCAATAGTGTTGCCCGAAACATACTTATACTGATTGGCAGTATTGTATCCAGTAGCAGCTACGCCATAACTAAAGCTACTGCTTGGTACTTGTACTGGTGCGGCACCAAATGTAGTTGGTGACGTATTGGCAGCCAGATTAATACCAAATTGCTCGGTACCAGCTGTTGACGCAGTTGGTGTAGATAAGGCAGTTAGATTGTGCACGCCATTGTTAGGGCTATTGCCAATAACCTGCACAATATATCCATAACTTGTATAGTTAAGAACACTAAAAGTTGCTGTGCCTGTAGCGGTCGAGCCGGTGGTTAGTGCACCAAGTGATACGCTCGAAGTATTAACAATAAATGACAAATTAGGGTCGTTGGTAGTTGTATAGCCAGATTGTGTTTGGTACGCCGTGCCTGCACTATCGCCTACCCCTACCGCACCAATGCTATCGAATGATTGATAACTTGCCGAAGAAGAGTCTATTACCCCGCCACTCCCTAAAAAGTCCTCTTGTATCTGAAAACTAGTAGATGTAGCCGCCAGAATAGATATTGGCTGCAAACAACTAATTATGAGTGCGGATATACTTAATGTAATAAAGTGTAAAACTCGTACAAAGACATTTTTGGGCATTTCATCATTATAATTCATTACTAATGCTTATGCTATAATCGTCTTTATGAAGAAATCGGTACATTTAGCTTTCCGGATTATTTTTGCATTAGTGCTATTTTCTATTCCATTACAGGTAACTGCAGCTACTCAGACAGCGTCTGGTAGCGTAACGATAAATGGCATTGTGCCAGGCCCACCCCCTGCTACCCCACCAACTATCGACTCGCCCACACAGGGTCAAAACTTTGATGTCAAAAATATTTCTGTTAGTGGTGGTTGTATTGTTGGCTTATTGGTTAAAGTGTTTGATAATAATATCTTTGCTGGCTCTACACTCTGCCAAGCCGGAGGAACTTGGAGCTTGCAAATTGACTTAAACATTGGCCGTAATGACCTTATTGCTCGCCAATACGATACACTCAATCAGTCTAGTCCAGACTCTGATACGGTTACCGTCTACTATGTACCACCTTCTATTTCACCTTCTATTCCTGGAGACAATACCAGCCCTCCCGTGCAAACAGCCGAGTTTGAGCTAAGAATTAACTACGACTATACCGTTATTGGTGTGTTTCCTGGCCAACCATTTCGTCTACCAATAAGTTTTTATGGTGGTACGCCGCCGTATGCCGTAAGCATAGACTGGGGTGATGGTAGTACTAGCCTGTATAGCCGCAGTAATAGCAAGGAGTTTGTTAGTGAGCACATCTATAAAGAAGCTGGGTATAAGACTGTAACAATTAAAGTAACCGATGCTGAAGGCAATACTGCGTATCTTCAGTTTGTGTTAGTAGTAAATGGCAGAGTTAATTCACCTTTTGCCGTACCAATATTTGATGGCGGGAGACTGGCTATCGCCTGGCCTATTCTTGGGCTTACCGTCGGTGTTGGTGCCGGTATAGCAGCGGGTATTTTGCTCGAGCGACACTATTTAGTACGCCGAAAAAAACGCAAAAACCTACAGTAGTAAAGTTTTAGAGTATAATAGTTCTTATAAAGGGGTTAGTTTTGACTAAAAAAACTCTCACGGCTTGGCAAAAGCTCGAACAATTGTTTATTGAACACAGTTCTATACAGCGTTTTCACAAAAAAGAATTAATTCTTAACCAAGGTGCTACGCTAGACAACGTCTATATGATAGGTGAAGGTGTAGTACGCAATTATGATATTAACGATTCTGGCCAAGAAAGTACCATCTCTTTTTTGGGGCGCTATAATATCTTTCCCCTCTCATGGCTACAATCTAATGCCGTTGATAAATCACTTTTTTACTATGAGTCTTTTCGAGAGACAATCTGTTATGTAGCCAATCGCGCAGAAATACTAGAGAAAATACACAACGACAAAGGCATACTTACTTTTTTAACCGAGGCAGTCAATAAGGCATATATTAATCATACTGGTAGAATACTTAATCTTATGCACTCTAAATTGCACGAACGAGTTGAATATGCCCTGTATTATTTGGCTGTACGGCTTGGAGAAAAGCATAACTCAATTTATACCGTACCCTACCCTATTAGCCACGAGGATATTGCCAAACTAGTCGGTGCAAGCAGAGAGGCAGTATCTCTAGAACTAGCCCAGTGTAAAAAATCTGGCTACTACAAGAAAGTAGACCACTGTCTACAGATAGACGTATCTAAAATAGATTACGAAAACTACTCAAAACAACTAGAGATATAGTTCTTAACAGGTTTAGCAATATATTTTGCGACATAGTCTAGAATTGCAAATTTGTATATGTTTCTATGTAATTTTGTAATGAATATTACAGAATTAAACTTCTTATACTGTATAATAATAAGCACAAGCTTTAATTTTTTGAGAGGGTGATTTTTTGCAGACGAAGGCTAACAGCTGGATTTCCAGAAATAAGCTGAAATACTACAGCTCTCGTAAGGCCAGTTTTGTAATTGGCTTATTTGTGGTATGCGCAATTCTCTCTTCTCTGTTAATAATGCGATTTTCGACCCCTACAGCTCAAGCCGCAGCCGGCATAAACGAACAACTCAACTACCAGGCTCGTCTATTAGATAGTAGTGGTGCGGTAGTAGCAGATGGTACCTATAATATGGAATTTAAGATTTACCAAGATGGTACCGGTTGTGTAAGTGGGGGTACTCCGCCATGTAGTGGAACACTTAAGTGGACCGAGACACGTACTGGTAGTAATAAAGTTACCGTAAAAAATGGATATTTCTCGGTAAATCTTGGCTCGGTAACAGCATTTGGTACCAGTGTTGATTGGAATCAAGATACCCTTTGGCTCTCTATTAACATCGGTGGGACTGGTACACCTACCTGGGATGGTGAAATGACTCCATTCCGTCGACTCGCCGCAGTACCATACGCCATGAACGCCAAACAACTAGGCGGGCTTGATGCATCTCAATTCGTCAAGTTAGCCCCTACGGCAGTGCAGGTAGATAGTGGTACGCTTAGTTCTATCTTTATTAATAAGACCGGTGCTAGTGGTAATATCTTGCAATTACAAAAAAATGGTAGCGATGTATTAAACATAGCTAATAATGGAGCAATTACCACCAACTACACCTCTACTTCAGCAACTGCTGGTACAGAGTATGCGTTTCAGATAAACAGTAGTGACACTGGGGCCGTCACCAGCGGTGCCGATGACACCCGTGGATTATTTGTAACATCAAATAGAACTGGAGGTTCGGGCACAGCAGTAATAAACAACTACGGCATATATGGGCTTGCGACGGGTGACACGGGAGGAACAAGCACTGCAGTAGGTGTGGCTGGGGTTGCTGCATCAGCTGACAATAATTATGGTGTAGCAGGACTTGCTCTAAACACTGGTAGTGGTCAATCAGAAGTAGACGGAATAGTCGGTAATATAGGTTCTTTTGCTGGTTTTACCGGTACAACAACTACTGCTAATGCTATTAAGGCACTTGTTGATATTTCTACAGCCGGAACATACACTACTGCTTCTGGCCTTACCGTAGAAACAGCTACATTAAGTGGTGGTGGAGCAATTGGTACTAACTATGGCACCTGGATAAAAACCCAGACTGTTGGCGCCACCAATTATGGATTGCGTGTAGACACAGCTGCTGGTGCGGGCACCAATCAAACAGTTTGGATAGCAGGTAATGACGCTAGTGCAACAATAGCATCTAAGGGTATTGCCTTTGGCTCTGCAAGAGACGTTACTTTATACAGAGGTGGTGCTAACATCTTACAAACCGATGGTGACCTTTACTTCAATACCGGGAGTACCCGTACGATAGGCTTGGTTACCTCAACTACTGGGGCGGGTAACACTCTTGCCATTTTGGGTGCTACAGGATTAGCAGCCGGGCCAAATGCTGGTGGTGTTGTATCTATTACCGGTGGTACTGGAGGTTCGTCTACCGGCCTTGGTCTGGGTGGTAATGGTGGCGCTGTAAATATTACAGGTGGTGCAACGTATTCAAATAACTGGCAGGGTTCGAACGGCGGCGCTGTAAATATTACAGGTGGAACTCCTACAGCTTCTGTGGTGGCCACTAACGCGACAGGTGGTGCCATAACACTGTCAGCTGGCACTGGTGGTGCTGCTAGTGGTTTTGCTTCTTCTGCGGGTGGCCCCGGTGGAGCAATCTCTATTAGTGCTGGTAGTGGTGGTGCCGCCGGTGGTGGTGGTAATCAGACCGGTGGTAATGGTGGCGCCCTTAGTTTTACAGCTGGCAGTGGTGGTGCAAGCATTGGTAGTGCTGCTAACTCCAGTGCTGGTAATATTACTTTTACTGCTGGGGCTGCGGGCACGGGTGGTAGTGGTGCTGCCGGAACGGCTGGGAGTATTAATTTTGTAGCAGCTAGTAATGGTGGAATTAACATTGGTACCAATGCTGTTGTAGCAACCATTCAAGTTGGTAATGCCACGGGTGCCACTGGCACATATATTAATGCTGGTACATCTGGTCTTTCACTTGGTAATAATGGTGTCGCCAATACTATCCAAATTGGTAATACTACTGGTGCAGTTGCGCAAACAATTAATATTGGTAACAACGCTACTGCCAGCTCTACAAATAATGTAAATATTGGCTCGAGCATAGCAGGTACAACTGCTATTACTGGCCCAACTACAATTACTAATCGAACTTCTGGCTCGAGCGATACACTGGTTGTTAGCAATAGCACTTCTACAGGCACCATTGCCAAATTTGTCGATGGTGGTTCGGCTAACCCAGTAATGTTAATTGCAGACGGTGGAGCCGTAACCTACCAAAACCAAACCAACTCTACTGCGGCCATTCAAGTAAAAGACAGTAGTACTGAGGTACTCTTTAGCATAGATACAACTGCCCGAAATGCCAGCGGTGGTAATTTGGTAAAAATCGGCAACTCTACTGGTACTGATACGGCTACCACAATCTTACAGGTAGACTCAGCTACTGCTAACCCTACCTCTAATCTCTCTGCTCTTAATGGTGGTATCTTTTACAACTCCACCAGCAATAAGATGAGCATTATAGAAAACGGTACCGTTAAAGTGCTTTGTAACACTACCGATGCAGGTTGTGGGTCGGGTGGATCTACTACACTACAAAGTGCATACAATGCCACAAGTGGTAATACCATTGTGGCTACTGATGGTCGCGACCTTGCCTTTACCTTCCCCGACACTACTACCGACCCTAACTTTACTATCAACTTACAGTGTGTAACTTCCTGTGGTAGTAATGGTAGGTTTGCAGTGCAGTCTGCTGGTACCGACGTATTTACCATTGCCCCTAGCGGTACTATTACTGCCACCAAACACATCGCCATAGGTAGCTCTGGTAGCGTACAGACGGGTACCGTACTCTATAACCAAGAAACCTATACAGGAACCAGCAGTTTTAAGGGGCAAGAAAACCAAATATACATTAACTCCTCAGTTAATAGTGGGGGTATTGCGTTTGCAGCAGACAACAATCTTACGTTACAAGGCAGTGGTATTAGCTATACCAGCAGTAATTATGGAACGACTGGCACAGTCAATATTGATGCGACTGGATCATCTACAAATACCGTGGTAGGTGTACAGGGTGTAACCAACAACAGAGGTACGGGTACCATTACTAATGCGTATGGTGCCATAGGGGTTGTCTATAATACATCTACTGGCACAATTACAAATGCTTATGGTATTGGTGGTGGTATAGCAAATACTACTACTGGTACAATTGGCACAGCATACAATCTCTATATTGGATCAACAACCAATGCAGGTACTATCACCGACAACTATGGTGGGTACTTTGCAACCCAAACCTCAGGCTCAAATAACTACGGGGTACGAATAGATACCGCATCTACTCAAACTTTACTTATTTCGGGTAATGCAGATAGTACTACAGCAAGTGCCGGTATTGCATTTGGACAAACTTTAGGTACTAGAGCAAATTTATACCGAAGTGCAAACAATACACTTAAGACTGATAGTAATTTAATCATAAACCAAGATGCAACTATCAATTCGCAGCTCTCAGTAGGCGCGACATCGTCTATCACCCTTAATACAATTATTAATGCTACTGATAGCAATGCTAATACTACTGGTCAGTTTTATGGTCAAAGATTAATTTTAACAGCCAACCCTGCAAGTAGCTCATCAGCAGATGGTTTTGCAAATTATTCAAGTCTCACAACGTCAGGTTCAAACAATCTTACCGGAACCAATAGTGGCATGTTCTCTCGTGTAGATCATGGCGGAAGCGGAATTTTAAGTAATGCATATGGTACCTGGGGATATGTTGGTACAACAAGTGGTGCTATTACCACAGCAAATGGTTTGTTTGGCCAAGTAGATAACAATAGCAGCAGTGCTATCACTACTGCACGAGGTGTATATGGCTATGTTAATAAAGCAAGTTCTGGCAATGTAGTGACTGCTTCCGCATTAGCAGCTTTGGTAAATAACGGGAATGCTTCTGGCTCAATAACAAATGCGTATGGAATCAATGTTTCTCCAGCAACAAACAGTGGTACTATAACCACTAATACAGGTATTTGGGTACAATCTCAAACAGCCGGAACAAGCAATTATGGTGTACGAATAGATACCGCCTCAACTCAAACGTTATGGATAAGTGGTAATGCCGACAGTACGGATGCGAGTGCCGGTATTGCGTTTGGCACCTCTAAAGATACTAATCTTTATCGAGATGCGGCTAATTCTCTCAAAACTGACGATAAATTTACTGCAGCCGGCCTAGTAACAACTGCTGCCAATACCGTACAGTTTAATGACAGCGACAATTCTAACTATGTAGCCCTTAAGGCAGCATCTACAGTCTCATCTAACGTTACTTGGACCCTCCCAAGTGCTGATTCAGCTGGTTGTCTGCAGTCAAATGGTTCGGGTACGCTCTCCATAGCGGCTTGTGGTGATACAAACATTCAAACATTCAGTAGCAGCGGTGACTACACTGTTCCAACCAACGCACTTATGGTAATTATTGAAGGCTGGGGCGGCGGTGGTGGCGGTGGTGGTGGTACTGGTGGTACCACTGCCGCTGTTCGTTCTGGTGGTGCTGGTGGAGGTGGTGGTGGTTATTACTCCACAATCATCACAGCATCCACATTGGGTACAGCTGGCACTGTAGTAAAAGTTACTGTTGGTGCCGGGGGTACTGGAGGTACCGCTGGTAATGGTGCTGTCGGTGGTGATGGTGGGGCGGGTGGTACTACCTGTTTTAGTACTACTACTAGTTGTGCAGGCACAATGTATTTTAGAGTTTTTGGTGGTGGTGGCGGTAATGGTGATGGTACGGCTGGTAACGGTGGTGGTGGCGGTGGCGGATCGCTTTCGGTTGGTACAACAAACGGTACCGCCGCTACCGGTGGTGCTGGTGGTAGCCCACTGGGTGCTTCAGCTGGTGCGCAAAACTCTGGCTACGGTGGTGCTGGTGGTGCCACCGCAGCAGCTACCGGAGCAGCTGGTGGTAGTTCAGGATATGGTGGTGCTGGTGGTGGCTCTTCATCTTCAACAGGGGGTGGTAACTCAGGTGCCGGTGGTGGTTCAGCCCAAGGTGGTGCAGCTGGTGGCGCTGGTGCTACCTGTGCTATTACTACTTGTACCCAACGCTCTGGTGGTGCTGGGGGTAGTGTACCTAACACCAGTGGTGGTGGTGGTACAGCCGGCACGACTGCTGGGCAAGCTGGCGGTAACGGTGCTGCTGGCGTAGGCAGTGGCGGTGATGGTGGTGGTGGTGGTGCCAATAACGCAGCTGGAACCGGTGGTGCTGGTGGTACTGGTGGTACCCGTGGTGGTGGTGGCGGTGGTGGTGGTGCTGGCGAGACCACACTGGGCGGTGCCGGTGGTGCCGGTGGTGGTGGCTACTTGCGAACCTGGACCCTGCGTGGAGCAGGTGCCGACCTTGCCGAAATGTACAACACCTACGACGATGATATGATTGCAGGCGATGTAGTAGCTATTGATGGGAGCCTACAATCGGGAGTTAAAAAGACCGAACGTGGCTATGACCCAAATACAATTGGTGTAATATCAACCCGACCTGGTCTTATTCTTGGTGATGAAACCAACGGGCAAGGTGCCAAGACTGTCATGGTGGCATTAGCGGGACGCGTACCGGTTAAGGTTTCGCTCGAAAATGGACCTATTACTGTTGGTGATCCTCTCACACCATCATCAACCCCCGGTGTGGCCATGAAAGCCACGAAGTATGGACCTATTATTGGTAATGCTATGACCACATATAATGGTGATGGCCCGGGCTACGTCGTAGTGTTCATTAAAAACAGCCATACTAATGGCTCGAAACTATCCGATGCGCTCCAGAGTACATCAGCCAAATATCAAGATCCAAGTAAGACGCTAGCGCAAAACGCTTTGACATTCTTTTCTGAAGAAGGCAAGGTTAAGACAGACTCAACTAATATATCTGAAGTCTACACCGATAGGGTAACTGCAGCTTTAGAGATTATTTCACCACAAGTTACCACCAATAATTTAGCGACCGATACTATCACATCGACTACAGGCAAAGATGTCAGCGTAAACTTACAACAAAGTGGAAAGATTGCAATAAATGATAACAATAAAGAAGAAGTAGCAAGTATTGACGACAAAGGTAATGCTACCTTTAAAGGTACAATTACCGCAGACAAGATAAGAGCAAACCAAATAGAGGGCTTAGAAGTACTAACCAACCAACTTTCTTCGTTGGCGGAGGCCGAGCAAACTGCCAATCAATCTAGCAACGGAACAACTACACAGCCATCTAATTCACAAGCTTCTCCTGTAAATATTAAAGACATTTCTGCAACTACTGCTATATTTACTAGCGATGTAACCGCTAATGGAACCCTATTTGCTAATGGCGCACTCAAAGTGGCTGGCCCCGCAGAGTTCTTGGGTGATAGTATCTTTTACAAGCTTGCAACGTTTATCGATAGAACAGTCTTTAAAAACAACGTAGAGTTTGCTGCCCCAGCTGCCTTTGGCGATAAAATAATCGTTACTAACAATACCGCTGGTACGGTTAAGATACCTGTTGGTGAGACTAAAATTGTCGTACAGTTTAGTAAGCCCTATTCTACACCGCCAGTTATTAATGCCACACCAATAGGAATTATTGCTCCCAAATATGGTGTAACTAATATTACTAAGAATGGGTTTGAAATTGATATTGACCCAGCTCAGCCAACAGAAACACAATTTAATTGGTTTGCCGTAGAAGCTCAACCCTAAGACAATCTCATTTTATAGTATTTACATACCAAAATAGTGTTGTACAATAAAGGTGTAATTGTACCCCTACGAGACACCCCAAGGAGGTGATACTATGAGCTTTTCTGTGGCTCTTGTGCAGGCTCACTCTACCGAGGACAACGAAGTAGAACTGGTTTCTCTTCTCTTTCGGCTGGTGGAGGTTTGGGAGAAAATCGATTCATTACCCAATGGATCGGCCGACCAAACCAACCAGATCATCGCTGCCAGAGAGTTGGTCGACCAGCTGCGCAATACCTGGAATCTTAGCAACGAAGAGATCGCCGAACTCGACGCTGCTGAGTTTCGCCAGGAATTCGAGCCCTACCCTCACCTACACAAACGCGCCTGCTAGGCTGACCGGAGGAAAAGCCCATGCCAGCTGTACAAATCGGAGCTTCCTAGGTGCTAGCCTACTAGCACCTAGGACTCCGCATAGTTCTTGTTAGAGAATCCCAAGAAGTAGGGATTTTTTGTTATAGCAAATTATTTTTTTAGTAAACGAGCCAAATAATGACCAGTGTGACTATTTTTTATCTTAGCAATTTGTTCTGGTGTGCCCTCACCAACAATAGTTCCGCCGCCACTACCACCTTCTGGGCCAAGATCTATTATCCAATCGGCACTCTTAATTACATCTAAGTTGTGCTCGATAATAAGTACTGAGTTACCCATTGCTACTAAGGCATTTAACACTTCGAGAAGTTTGGCTACGTCCTCAAAATGTAAACCGGTGGTAGGCTCATCTAAAATATAAAGTGTTCTACCTGTTGCTCGGCGGGCCAACTCGGCAGCCAACTTTATGCGTTGCGCTTCACCACCTGAGAGTGTTGTAGCAGGTTGCCCTAGTTTGATATAACCCAAACCTACACTGCGCAGCGTTTCGAGCTTGCGGGCAATAGCTGGAATATTACCAAAAAATTCTGCCCCTTCATCGACCGTCATCTCTAAAACATCAGAAATATTCTTACCTTTATAGACAATTTCTAACGCTTCGCGATTGTAACGCTTGCCATTACACACATCACAAGTAACATATACATCTGGCAAGAAGTGCATTTCTATCTTTATAATGCCATCGCCCTTACAGTTTTCGCAGCGTCCACCCTTAACGTTAAAACTAAACCGACCCGCACTATACCCGCGAATTTTAGCCTCTGGTACCATTGCAAACAAATCTCGAATATCGTTAAAGGCACCAGTATAGGTAGCTGGGTTAGAACGTGGTGTGCGACCAATAGGACTTTGATTAATATCGATTACTTTATCGAGATGCTCCATACCCTTTATTTCTTTAAATTTACCTGCAGGTTCTTGGCTACGATGATATTCTTGAGACAGTTTTCTCGCCAAAATATCATTAATTAGGCTCGATTTACCACTACCCGAAACACCACTAACAACCGTCATCACACCCAACGGAATCTTTACCGAAACATCCTTAAGATTGTGCTCGGTTGCACCAATTATTTCTAAATATCTTCCGTCTGGCTTACGCCGCTTAGCAGGTACGGCAACAACCTTTTTACCAGAAAGATACTGCCCGGTAAGTGAGTCTTTGTTTTTAGCCACCTCAGTTGGTGTACCAACTGCTACTACTTCTCCGCCATGTTCCCCTGCTAATGGGCCAATATCTACCACGTAGTCTGCTGCCAAAATTGTATCTTCGTCGTGTTCTACCACAATTACCGTATTACCAACATCTCGCAGACGCCGCAAGGTTTCAATTAATTTGTCGTTATCACGTTGATGTAAACCAATTGAGGGTTCGTCAAGAATATAGAGCACACCCATAAGACTCGACCCTATCTGGGTAGCCAACCGTATCCGCTGTGCTTCACCACCAGCCAGTGTGTTGGCACTACGCGCTAAAGTAAGATAACCTAGACCAACATCATAAAGAAAACTGAGTCGAGCTTCTATTTCTTTTAGTATCTGCTTGGCAATAATATTCTGCTGAGCATCGAGCTTGAGATTTTTAAAATAGTCGAATGCATCAGCTACTGTTAGCTCTGTAACATCTGCAATAGACTGGCCAGCAATAGTAATGGCTAAAACTTCTGGTTTAAGGCGCTTACCACCACAACTTTCACAGATCTGGGTAGTCATATATTTCTCTATCTCACGTTTTACAAAGTCACTATCAGATTCTCTATAACGACGTTGCATATTAGGAATAACGCCTTCAAACTTTGTTTTATAAGTTCTGCCACCAGGCCCTGGTACACCAATCACTTCATCTCCGGTACCATAAAACAAAATCTTTTTGTCTTTCTCGCTTAAATCTGCCACCGGTACATCAAGACTAAACTTATGTGCCTTAGCAACGGCCTCTAATAACTTGGTATACCAACTCATTCGCTGAGTTGTTCTGCTCCATGGACGAATTGCGCCTTCTAGAATACTAAGCTTAGTGTTCGGAACAATTAGGTCGGGGTCTACAATTAATAATGAACCCAAACCCATACAGTTAGGGCATGCACCATGTGGACTATTAAAGCTAAATAGTCTTGGCTCTATCTCGGGTAGAGCAAAAGCAGAATCGGTAGTGGTGTAGTGTTCAGAAAACAGCTGTTCTTCGTCCGTATCATACTTAATAACATTTATCACCCCTTCGCCAAGATGAAGAGCAGCCTCTACTGCCTCTACCAAACGTTGTGGATTGTCTGGGTCTACACTTAGCCTGTCTACCGCTATCTCAATAGTATGTTTTTTCTGTTTATCTAGACTAGGAACATCCTCTATCTCTATTAGTTTGCCGTCTAGACGAACACGACTATAGCCTGCCTTACGAGCTTCGTCTAGAAGATGACGATGCTCACCTTTCTTATCTTTTACTACTGGGGCAAGAATGATAATTTTGGTGTCTTTGGGATAATTTTTAATTGTATCTACTATTTGCTGGGGAGTTTGTTTGGTTAATACCTCACCAGTTTTTGGGTCGTGCGGAATACCAATGCGAGCATACAAGAGACGCAAGTAATCATAAATTTCTGTTACAGTGGCAACGGTAGAGCGTGGGTTACGAGATGAAGATTTTTGGTCTATAGAAATAGCTGGGCTAAGACCATCAATTTGGTCTACATCTGGTTTTTCCATTAATCCCAAAAATTGTCGAGCGTAAGCCGAGAGACTCTCTACATAGCGACGTTGGCCTTCGGCGTAGATAGTATCAAAGGCAAGAGATGATTTACCAGAACCAGAGAGACCCGTAATTACCACCAGCTTGTCGCGTGGAATAGTGAGATCGATATTTTTTAGGTTATGCTCGCGCGCACCTTTTATAACTATCTTGTCGTGCATCTCTTGTTCCTTTCGTCAAAATTTGACGTAATACAGGAATCAATTGTACACCTCCTGTCAAGATTATTCAAGTGTTAGGTAGGTTCTCTATTTGTTATCAACAAATGAATAATATCAGTTTTAGAATATACCTTTTCGTCAGTAGCATTGGCCTTAAATTTATGCCATGCAGACGAACTCAATCTGTCAGTACCGCCTTCTACCATCGACAAAGTATGAAGAATTTCTTGTGCCGAATAGGCTCGTTCTTCCGGAAAGACTTCATCGATAAATGGCGCAAACTTTTCAAATACCATTGCATCAACTTGCTCTTTTGTAAGCGAGAGTCGAACAGTATCACTTTCACCCTCACCCGTCACTAGCAATTTTTTGCCAACTTCTGCGGGTATCTTAATAGCGAGTAGCGGCTTGGTTTGTTCTTGACTATTATATTCATGGTCACTTTCACCAAATACATCGCCTTGGCTCGGCTGCCAGTCTGAGAGAGCGGTCACATACAGATAACCATCTCGAAAAAGATGATGCTGATCGGGGTTTTGGAGAGCGGTGTACATATAATATGGTGCTTCAAAAATTTGCTTACCCTTATCTCTAATTTGCATAGAAGACGAAATACCAACACCAGCATCCATATCACGAATTATGCCATTTTTATTAAGTACAGCATTAGCCAAACCAACTACTGCTTCGCTACTGCCATAAATAGACTGTGGTTTACCAGAAAGATTCGAAACGCTTGGGTCGAGTATATTATATGGTTGTTCGGATACACTACCAGTAAAAACTACGTCAAGTGCACCAATGTGTTTTATAAGTTCGACAATTTTTTCTGGCTGCAAATCTGACATATCATACACCGGGTAGTCAACTTGCGCTTCTATCGTCTGTAAGTTTTCTTGCTTCAAAATAACCTCTGCTTGTCCAGCAATCTTGCCAGACTCCATGCTAGCTTTTAACTCAGCATAAACATTGCGACTTTCTTGGTGTTTGGTATCGTCACTAACCTCAGTTGAATCAGCTATAGTTTCGTCACTCATTTCTTACCTATCCGCTTACTACTTACAATTTCTTTGATATCTTCTATCTGATCCCTCAACTCAGCAGCTTTTTCAAACTGTAGATTAGCCGCGGCTAACTCCATTTGCTCATTTAGTTGTTTGGTTAGAAATACTAATTCGTCTTTTGGTACCTTGCTAAAGTCTATCTTTTCTATATCGGCAGTTTCGGCTTCGGTTTGTAGTCGGATTGTTTCTGCTAATGCTTTTTCTACAGTCCGTGGAGTAATACCGTGTTTCGTATTATATGTTTCTTGCAAGGCTCTACGTTCGGTAGTTATCTTTATTGCTCTCTCCATAGACCCAGTATACCCGTCGGCATACATTATTACTTTTCCTTCTTGATGTCGGGCGGCACGCCCGATGGTTTGTATTAAACTGGTTTCAGAACGTAAGAAACCTTCTTTGTCGGCATCGATAATTGCTACCAAGCTAACTTCTGGCAGATCTAGGCCTTCACGTAAGAGATTAATACCTACCAAAACATCGTACACACCCAGACGCAGGTCGCGCAGAATATCAGTACGCTCAAATGTATCTACCTCGCTATGCAAATATTGCACTTTTATACCAATTTCTTGCAAATATTCGCTTAAATCTTCGGCAATCCGTTTGGTAAGTGTAGTTACTAATGTGCGTTGCCCCTTGGCTGTACGCTCTCGTATTTCGGCAATGAGATCATCTACCTGCCCATCGCTGGGTCTAACTTCGATAATTGGGTCGAGCAAACCGGTGGGGCGAATAATTTGCTCTACCTTGGTTTTACTTCTGCTTAGTTCGTATTCACCCGGAGTTGCTGAAACATAAATTACCTTATTAATGTGACGCTCAAACTCGGTAAAGTTAAGCGGCCTATTATCTAGTGCAGAAGGCAAGCGAAACCCGTGCTCTATTAATGTTTCTTTGCGGGCTCTGTCGCCATTAAACATTCCACCTACCTGAGGAATAGTAATGTGGCTTTCGTCAATAAACATTAAGTAATCATCCGGAAAATAATCGAGCAATGTAGCTGGCTGCGCACCAGGTTCTCGATTGGTAAGATAACGAGAATAATTTTCTATACCTTTTACAAAACCTGTCTGCTCCATAATCTCAGTATCGTACTGTACTCGACTTTCTAAGCGCTGAGCTTCTAATAGTTTATCTTGGCTCTTAAACCATGCAACACGCTCTTCTGCCTCTACTTTTATTTGCTCTATAGCTCGCTGCAATTGTTCTTTTGGTGTAACAAAGTGTTTGGCTGGGAACAAGGTGAATTCTTGCAAAGATTTTTTTACCTCGCCAGTAAGATAATCTATCTGCTTAATACTTTCTATTTCATCACCAAAGAATCCTATTCTGTAAGCAACTTCTTCTCCTACCGGAAAAATATCTAGATTTTCACCTCTTACTCTAAAGGTACCACGCTCAAAAGCAGTATCATTGCGTGCGTACTGAATATCATTAAGCTGTCGCAAAAGCTTGTCTCGTACTCGGCGTTCGCCTACCTTGAGCTCTATACGCATACTCGTGTAGTCAGTAATATTACCCAGGCCATATATACAGCTTACTGAGGCTATTATTATTACGTCGCGTCGGGTTAAAAGGTTGGCAGTAGCAGCATGACGCAGCCTATCTATTTCTTCATTAATAGCACTATCTTTTTCTATATAGGTATCACTTCTAGCAATATAGGCTTCTGGCTGATAATAGTCGAAATAACTAACAAAGTAGTGCACCGCAGCGTCAGGGAAGAATTCTTTAAACTCCCCATACAGTTGTGCAGCCAATGTTTTGTTATGACTAAGAATAAGGGTAGGTTTTTGAGCTGAGGCAATAACATTTGCCATGGTAAAGGTCTTGCCACTGCCAGTTATTCCGAGTAGTGTTTGTTCTTTTTCGCCTTGCGCCAAGCCAGCCGAAAGCTGCTTAATAGCTTTAGGCTGATCGCCGGCTGGAGGATATTTAGATTTGAGCGTAAAGAGGCTCATACCTCTATTATAAAGCAGCCCTCCGAAGAGGGCTAATCTTTATATAATTGCTTTTTCACCTAAACGTTGCAAGTGGTTGTTTCGTAGACAGTAACCCAAACACCATTATTTTGCCCATTAGTGACATAGGGTGCTTTCATAGCTTGTTGACCAACACCACTTCGCATAAATGCACACCTTCCATCTGATGGTCTCCTCCATCTAGTAACACCATTAGCAAACGAACCATTTCGACACCAAGCACCAGAACTCTGTAAGTAGAGTGCAAGGCCAGCACCACACTGATTATTATAACCATTTGATTTGTCGGCATACACATTTGTTACACTGCTTGCATAACTAAACCGTAATATTACTATTCCAATAACAGCTACTACGGCTACAAGTATAAGCGCCATCCACCAACGGAATTTAAACTGAGTTAATTGACTACTGTTTTTTGTACTTACACGAGATTTTGGTTTTACTGACATGGTTGTTATATTTTCCTTCTTAATGCTATTTAGTTTATTTTATACCATAAGCATAATATTACAAACTACTAACGCCCTGTTAGAGACCAGTGCCATGGCTCTGAAGGTAAGTTATAAAACCCATATTTGGCAGCATTTAGTTTTAACCAACCCAGACGTGCACCAGTGGCATCACTAAAATCTATAGCCTCACCTAAGCCATGGTTTGACGTACCTGGTATAGCAGTGGGTGGGCTGCAAGCACTAGCTGGTGCTGTATAGACATTGGCACCATAACAATTTTGCTGCCGCAGAGCTACTTGCTCATCAAAACTCCTATAGCCAATAACCATCGGTAGCGAGATACCTGCATTTGCTGCCGCTGCACGCATATTAATAAGATTCTGTGCAATAGAAAGATTTACATATACATTGTCTATCTTGCATAAATGTATAGTTTTACCAGTATCAACTCTGTTCTGGCCAAATACCTTGGCATCACCACCATCTACACTGCCTGTCGGGCAGGGCGTAGAAGATGTCTGTGATGGTACTATCATATTGCTAGTTATTGTACCGCTAAGTGTACGAGCCATTTGAAATATATCTATTGAACCTCTAATCATTTTTATTCTGTATTCCACTTGGTTATAATCTGCAGGAAACCCAGTACTTACCAAACTGGCGCTAATACACTGGATAGTTAGTCCATTAGAGGCGGTCTTAAACGCGTTTGATTGACCATCAATTTTTTTAGGAGTACCGAGTATTTTGGTCCCTCCCTCATAGGCTATATCAAATTCAAATTGAGCACTAACTCCATACGGAACATTGTCTCGATAAGTAACACACGCCTGTACAGACTTAGAACTGCTATCTGGCCAAGCTGTGAGTTTCTCATAGGGGCCATACCATTGGTTACCCCCAATTTCGTTAACACTTGTGCGCCAAGCTTTTCCATCTGCTGTTTCTACAAAACCACCACGACACAAGCGAAGCCCTAGAACAGCAGGATCGTACGTACATACCTGTACATTAGAATCAGAGGGCTTAAGTAGAATAGAATTATTTTCAGACGCCCTACTAAACCGTAGTATTAGCAAACCTGTAGCCGAGATGAGGCCTACTAAAACAATTATCATCCACCAGCGAAAAACAAACCGTGGTTTTTTACGTAACCCGGGTTTAACTGATTTTGATTTGTTTTTTATGGACATATGTTTGTTTTTGCTTATTACACTTATGCTAACCTATTATGATTAGTACGTCAAATATTGATAACTACTAGCTCTACTTTGCAAACAGGGCTTCAAACTTTGGCTTGTCCCAACCAATAATAATCTCACCCTTTATTTCGGTAACCGGCACGCCCATCTGGCCAGATTTATCTATCATCTCTTTGGCTTTGGCTTGGTCGGCTTGCACATCTATTTTCTCGTACTTATAGCCTTTTTCATCTAAATACGCTTCTACGTGCTTACAAAATTGGCACCATGGTGTAGTATAAATAATCGCTTTTTCGTTGGCTTTAGAATCTTCCATATCTCCCCTTTTCTTTTATCTATTTATTATAACCCAGTAGGTCTTGCAACTGCATTTAAAACAGCAAAAGTAATAATACCAATTAATATAACCGCTACCACAATAATAAGTACCAGTAACCAAGTAGGAAGCTTCTTCTTTGGCTTTTTGGAAGTGGCGTCATCAGAAACCATAGCTTCTTTGAGTGAATCTTTTTCTGCAGGTTGGTCAGATTCTGGATGAGCAAGGTCCATATTGGGTGCAGTACCTGGTTCTGCTTGCTTTGCATCGATAGCCGATGTATTTGGTTCTGCCGTTTTGCTCGATTCGGGCATTGGAGCATCTGGTAATTTAGCTTCTGCATTTGTTGAATCTGCCGCAGGTGCTGCGGGGGCTGGTGTTACTTTTATTTCTTCGGGTGACTTCTTGCCCAATAAGAATGGGTTGTTCTTGGTGGCAGTATCGGTAGGCTCTGGCGAGGCTACGCTAGAAGTACTTGGTGTATTATTTTTTAAGTCTATAACATGCTTAGAGGGTGCAGGTGCACCTGGCGGTAGGTCGCTAGCAGCAAGTGTTGTTGCGGGGGCAGGTGTTGGTGCATCGGTAGTCGTTGCAGTAGCTGGTGTGCTACTCAAACCGGGCTTTTGGGGTAAAAAATCAGTACTTTTGGTCTTGATATCGTTCTTCAAAACCTCTCCTTATCTTTATTAACTAATATTTCTGCTTATGCTTGTTTTTCTTATTGTAAGGCAAGAGTAAGTGCCAAGTCAATTTCTTACGTAAAACGGGCAATATATTTTGCTGCACATATTGCTGCCTTTGCTCCTTCGCCGGCAGCAACAACAATTTGTTTTTCTGGTATGTCGGTAATATCACCGGCTGCGTAAATACCTTCTACAGACGTCATATTCTCTGAGTTAATGATAATTTCTCCACCTCGGTTTAGCTTAATAAAACCTTTTAGATAATCTGTGGCTGGCAAACTACCTGCTTCTATAAAAACACCATTTGTTTCTAGCAAATGAGTCTCTTTTTTGCCAACCTCACGTATCTTTATACCAGTCACAAACGTATCACCTACAATCTCACTAACCTCGGTATTATTAAGTACTCGTACATGCGGGGCTGTCTTAATCTTATCAATCATAGTAGCATCGCCAGTTAACTCTTTGGTAATGTTAATCATAATAATCGACTTTACACTTTTTTCAATATTAAGTGCGGCATCTAGGGCAGAGTTACCTCCACCAACAATTACTACATCTTTGCCAGCAAACAGTGGCCCATCACACCAAGCACAGTAAGTAACCCCTTTGTTAAGAAACTCTTTTTCGCCGGAAACACCAAGCGGTCGTGGCAACTTTCCACCAGCTATAATTACTGCCCGAGCATGGGTGGTCTTCTTATCTGCTGTCGTTACAACAAAGTAATTATCTACTTTCTCTATGTTATTGACCCCACTATTTACCAGTCGTAGCTCGAGTACATCAGAAAATTGCTCGAGATGATGCTCGAATTTTTCGGCTAGCTCTACTCCTTTAATCATTGTAAAACCAGGATAATTTTCTACATCACTACTCCACGCTGCTTGTCCACCAATGTCTTTTGTAAGCATGAGAGTTTTAAGTTTTTTTCGGGCTGCGTATACACCAGCCGTCATTCCGGCTGGGCCACCACCTATAATAATAAGATCTAGCATAAGAAGTATTATAGCAAAGACAGTTACCCTAGACTACCAGACTATACTTCTTTGGCCGTATAGCTTTTTGGTGCTTTTGCCAAATAGTGCTTTAGCTCGGCAGAAGTTAGTAGGCCAGCTTGGGCACCGATTTTTTGCACAACCCCCATAGAGTTAATACCTGCCCAGGCCAGAGCTTCTTCGAGACTATGCCCCTTGGCTATAGCCACAGTAAAGGTAGTGGCGTAGGCATCGCCGGCACCTGTTCTATCAACCGGTGGCTGAGGGTCTGGATATGGTGACATAAAGACTATTCTGGTGCCGTCTGAGGCAAATGCGCCATTTGGCCCGTCTGTGAGTAAAACTGTTTTGGGACCAAGCTTGTGCATCTTGGTAATAAGTTCTTTCTCGCTCGAGCTAGTAGAGTGTAAGATCTGCTGAAATTCTTCTTTGTTAGCAGCAAATATACTGCAACGCTCATATAGGCCAGATAATTTGGTATGGCCTTCACGTATCTGAAACGTGCCTGGTTGAAACGCAAATTTAATCTCTGGGTTTTCCTTAAGATATTTGCTTAGCCCACGATGGATTGGCTCGCCACTCTCAGCAATTGAGCTAAGATAGATCCATTCTGGCTTTTGGTACGATCTAATTTCTGGCCAATTATACGGATAATCTTCGTGCTTGATAAGAATGGTTCTATCGGCACCATACCACAATACGTAATGGTAATTACTGCGTAGACCCATATGTACCCGGACAAACTCTGTCGATACTTTATGAGCATGCAAGCTTCGAATAATCTTCTCACCAACCTCATCAGAGCCTACATCGCTTAAAAATCCTGTTTGCATACCCAGCTTTGATGCCGCTACTGCAGCATTAGCTGCATTACCAACCCCCGGTACCTCTATTTCTTCTTCATAAGGAATTTTTGTTCCATACGTCATACATAATAATGGGTGTCGCTTAGCATCGTGCTCTATCTCGGCTTCGGCTGGCAAGAGTCTAATAAAAGCGTCAGTTACCACATCGCCAACGGCAAGCATTTGTAGTTTGGATTTCATTGTGGGTATCCTTTCGTTGCGATTATTTTTAATGTTCGTAGTGCGGGTTTTTTTAATATTGCAGAGCGAGCACCAACAATACTTTTTACCGAGGCGGCTTGTGCACTAGCCGTAGTAATTCTTTCTTCGATAGTTTTTTCTTGCAGTGTTGCTGCTACAAATGCTGCACTAAAGACCGCTTCTCCGCCGGAGGGCTCGAGCATTTTAGAGTTGCCATAAAGGCCTGCCTCGTAGATATTATTGGCATAGAATGTAGCAGACCCATCTATATTATCGTACACCACGCCAGCAGAAATTCCAGATGCTTGTAGCTTCTCTGCTGCCTCGCGCAAAGAAAAATAGCCACCCAATAACAAGCTAGCCTCGTCTCGATTAATAAATACCCAATCACATTCTTTAAATACCTTAATCAGCCAACTGCTATGGTAGGTATGTACATAACGCGGATTAATAGAAACTCGGGCACTGGCTTTATTAGCTAGAGCAAGTAAAGCCTGCAGTGTCTTTTTGTCTGGAGGTATGTCTGCAATATGCAGCCATCGAAATGGCAGTACATTGCTATTTATTTCTTTTTTTCCAAGTGAGAGGAAGGCACCAGTATAATGCAGAGTTGTTTGGTCTCTTCCTGAGCTGGTAAGGTGGATATGTGTATCACTACCATGCGAGCTTGTCTGATAAATAGCACTCTCATTAATATTTTCTTCTTGTATAACCTTCTTGAGGGCTTTACCAGGTGCATCACTACCAATTGCAGTTAGTAAATTGGTCTCAATAGACTGACGAGCAATGGTAATTGCTGCAAGTAATGCAGAACCTCCTGGCTCGGTAATCGCATTGTCAAGCCAAATTTGGCTAGGATGATCAAACATAACAGTTTGTTCGACACCTTCACCCTGACCACGAAAATTTTTACTGACAGCAAAAATATCAAACCCTGTCGAGCCATATACTAGTAATGGAGAGTTCATTGCTTACCTTTATTCATTATCTTCATGGCTGATTGCATAATTGCATGAGCATCGAGTTGATACTCGTGCCATAATTGTGTAACTTCGCCAGACTGACCAAATCTGTCTTGTACACCAACAATGTGTAGCGGGGTAGGTAACTGACTACTTAGTAATTCGGCTACAGCACCGCCAAGGCCGCCAGCCGCCTGACCTTCTTCGGCAGTAATAACTCTGCGGGTCTTTTTGGCGCTCTGCAAAATAGTTTTAGCATCGAGTGGCTTAATGGTGGCGCAATTAATTACTTCGCAACTTAGGTGATGTTTTGCTAAGTTATTTGCTGCTACTAACGCCTCATACACCATTGGCCCACAGGCTACAATTGTCACATCACTACCGACTGCCAACACTTCGGCTTTACCTATGGTAAACGGTGAGTCATCGGTAAAGATAACTGCGGTCTTCTCGCGAGCTAATCGCAAATAGGCTGGCGATTGGGTTTTAGCTAAAGCCAAGGTAGCTTTTTTGCCTCTACACTATCTGCTGGCACAACAACTGTCATATTCGGCAGTATTCTCATTAACGCAATATCTTCGAGCATTTGATGGGTTGCACCATCTGGGCCAACAGAAACCCCGGCATGCGATCCTACAATCTTGACGTTTCTATCATTAAGACAGATTGTGGTACGAATTTGTTCCCAGTTTCGACCAGGACTAAAGCCTGCATAGCTAGTAACAAACGGTTGTTTTCCAACAGCAGCTAGGCCAGAACCAATGGTAACCAAGTTTTGTTCGGCTACACCTATCTCTATAAAACGGTCAGGAAAAACTTCGGCAAAGGCCTGCATTTGTGTAGACTCTGTAAGGTCGGCACTAAGCGCTACAATACTCTCATTCTCTTTACCAGCCTCTAGTAACCCCTCGCCAAAACCCTTACGAATTGGCAGCATTTCGACCTTGCCCTGAAACAGGCCAGAATGTAGTTTCTGTGCTTTATTGATGTTCACTTTGTATCTTTCCTTTTAGTGTTCTAAGCTCGGCAAGAGCAACTTTGGCCTGGTCGCTGACTGGTGGTGAACCTGGAATATCTGATTTGTCTGGTGGAGTACCATGCCAACGCCAATCGTTTTCCATAAAATCTACTCCTTTACCCGGAATTGTATGAGCAATAATAACAGTTGGTTTTTCGAAAATCGCCCGTGCCTGGCCTATGGCGGCAGCAATTTCTTCGAAGTTATGTCCATCAATTTCTAATACGTGCCAATTAAATGCCTGTAACTTCATTGCTAGCGGCTCGAGTGGCATGACATCTTCTGTAAAACCATCTATCTGAATGTTATTGCGATCGATTATGGCGCATAGATTGTGCAGCTTGTTTTTGCCAGCAAACATTACGGCTTCCCAATAATTTCCTTCTTGTATTTCAGCATCGCTTGTAAGACAAAAAATATGTGGTTTCTTTTGATTATCCATACGCAGACCATACGCCATACCAGATGCCTGACTAAGTCCAGACCCTAACGGCCCACTGGTGGTCTCTAAACCAGGTAGACGTAGTCTCTCTGGATGACCTTGTAAGCGTGTACCGAATTGCCGCAAGGTTTTTAACTCGCTACGCGCAAAATAACCCGCATGTGCCATTGCAACATATAGTACAGGGTTAATGTGCCCATTGCTAAGCACCAAACGATCGCGGTCTGGCCAGTTGGGATTTTTTGCATTGTAACTCATTAGTCCACCAAAATAGAGTGCGGTAAAAATATCTGCCATACCCAGTGGACCGGCACTATGGCCGCTACCAGCATGAGTAAGCATAGTAATAATATCCATGCGTATTTCGTCGGCTTTTAACTCTAGAGACTTAATATCAAGAGGTTGCTCTATCACAATAAAGCCTCCAATAGTTGTGAATACACTGTGAGCGGATCGGACTCGTGGTTATGAAAAAGATACGTATTAACATTTACCACATCAAAGTCACCACTAGCCACAACTTTTAGAGTCTGGTGATTTACCCCGCCATCAATACCAACTTCTATGTCTGGTCGAATTGCCCGTACCAAAGCGACCTTGTCTATTACCGCACGCTGAAACTTTTGACCAGCAAAACCGGCAGGATAACCCATAATGAGCACATGATCTATCTTGGGTATAAATTTCTCAATTGTTGCAACTTCGACTTCGGGATTTATTGCAAGACCCGCCCTAAATCCTGCAGACTTAATTGCATCGATAGCCTCCAAAATATCCCTCTGTAACCGAAGGGCATCAAACTGAAAAATAATAGTGTGCGGATTGAGACTGATACATTGAGTAATGTAGCCCATTACATCATTCACCATTAAGTGGAGATCTAACTTAGAGTCGATTGGCTTTTGAATATCTTCAGGCTGAATAGTTGTGTTGTCTACGTATTCGCCATCAATAATATCTATTTGAACTCTATCGGTTAATTGCCGGGCAATACGCAATTGTGTATTGAGCTCATCTACTGAATCGGTCAGTATGGCTGGAACAATCTTCACGCTCATCTTAGTCCTTTTGTTCGTCCTCTATTTGTTGTATCTCAGCAATTCTTCGCTTATGTCGCTCAGCACCAGAAAACGGAGTAGTGATAAATTTGTTAGCAATTTCTTCAAGCTTGTCTACACTTAACTCATCAGCCGGCAAGGCCAAAACATTACTATCATTATCACTTCTTGTTTCGATGGCAAGATGCGGCTCCCACACCAATGCTGCTCGTACACCATGTATTTTATTAGCTGCCATTGCTGCCCCCTCACCACTTTTACATAAAATAATACCAAGGCTACTTTTGTCTAATACTACGGCATTTCCTACTCGCTCGGCGAATTCAGGATAATCGTCATTTGGGTTTAGTACTTCTGGGCCCAAATCTACTACCTCGTAATTTTTCGCCAAGCGCTCTGAGAGTTGGTGTTTTTTTACAAACCCAGCGTGGTCTGAAGAGATGTATATTGTCATAGCATCTCCCTAGTTATTTTAGTGCCTTTCCTACATGCCCTACCATTTCTACAAGACGATTGCTATACCCCCACTCATTATCGTACCAAGCAACTACCTTACAAAGATTACCAGCTACCACATTAGTAAGCTTGAGATCGACTATACAGCTATGAGGGTCACCAATAAAATCACGACTTACCAATTCTTCTTCGGTGCAGTCCAGTACTCCTCTGTGAGTGCCACGACAAGCCTTTTTGAGAATCTCATTAATTTCTTCTACGGTAGTATCACGCTTAGTTAAAAATGTAATATCACTTAGTGAAACTACCGGGGTAGGAACTCGTATACTTAGTCCGTCAAACACATTTTGTAATTCTGGCACAGTTAATGCTGCGGCAATGGCCGCACCAGTGGTAGTCGGCACAATATTCTCGGCTGCATTTCTACCCTCACGCAAATCTTTGTTAGGCGCATCCTGCAAGGCCTGACTGGCCGTATAGCTATGAACAGTAGTCATGAGTGATTTTTCTATACCAATCTCTTTACTAAGAATTGCCATAATGGGTGCAATACAATTAGTAGTACAACTAGCATTCGAAATAATTGGATAATCACCACTCATCTCAGACTCGTTGGCACCTATTACATATGTCTTAGCCTGTTTGCTTTCACCCTTTACAGGAGCAGTCACCACTACCTTCTTAGCTCCAGCCTTAATATGCGCCATAGATGCATCATCTTTTGTAAAGAATCCGGTAGACTCAATAACTATATCTACTTTTAGTTCTTTCCATGGTAACTTAGCTGGGTCTGGCTCTGAGGTAACAACAATCTTTTTACCATCGACAATAATATGCTTATCGTCAGAGCTAACCATTTTATTATAATGCCCATAATTACTATCATGTCGCAATAAGTGGGCCAGGGTTGCATTGTCGGTAAGATCGTTAATAGCAACAATTTCTATATCTTTTTTTAGAAAAGCTATTTTAAAAGCATTGCGGCCAATACGACCAAAACCATTTATTGCAACTCGAATCATTGACGGTCTCCTGATTAATCTTATGCTTATATTGTATCAAGCTTAAGAGTAAGGAGCTAGTAGCAATTATTGTCGTTATATGTACGAATTTACTTTTTGTTTCTTTCTGGCTCTTTAGGGTGTTCGTGTCCTCTTAACTCGCGAGCATTACTTTGACCGCTAGCCCTGACTTTTGATGTTGAGCTACTACTACCTGGCTTATTAAAGCGCTGCCAAAACCCTGCATTTTTTACTTTTGCTACCAGACGACGAGTACGTTTTTTACCAGCAGGACTCATGCTTTTGCCTTTGGCATTTTGCTATGGGGCTTACAAACATTGCCACTACAGTCACCGCCATTAATTAAATTAGCAATGTCTTCGGCGTCGTGTGCACCACACAGTGCTTGATTGGTCTTAGTATTTACAAATGCAGGTACCGCAGCAAAGCCGCCACAGGCCTCACCAATAATAGCTTCATATTTTTTCATGGTTGCCTGATTGTCAGCATTATTCCAAACTTCTAGTTTTGTAATTTCGATACCCATGTCTTTTTCTATTTTTTCTACAACTGGTTTCATACTAAGACAGTGGGGACAGGTTTCGCCATAAAATTCAATAATGTCAGATTGAGTTGTTGTCATGTGCCGAGTCCTCCTTATGCTTATTAATAAAGTATAACAGAGTTGTAATGCCAAACGTAAGGGTTGATGTGAGGGCCGAGAGCAAGCAATACTGGCAAAATGCATGTAAAACAAATGCTTGAATGTAGAATAGATACAGAGTTGATATAAAACCAATAAGCCCCCAAATACTCAACAACCAATGATAATGATGATGATTAGCAAAAAATATTGCCACCACTAAAGTAGTGAAATAAAACACAACACCAAGTGCAGCAACGGGTATACCAAATATTTCTGCATATTGACTCTTTAAAACTGTTTCGCAGCCATGCGAAAAGTTACACGGTACCAGTGCTTTAGTGTAATGAGTAATAGTTAAATACAGTGCATCAGTTAGCCCAACCGCACTTATAGCAGCAAGTAGCCACAGGAGTGAACTATTTTGTTTGGGCCAGTGCTTGGTCGACGGCATTCTTTAGGTCTTCAAAACCTGTTTTAATTGTTACCTGATTACCATTAATAAAGAAGGTTGGTGTACCCTGAATATTCAGCTTAGTTGCCAAGTCGGCATCTTTTTGCACAATGTCTTTTACTTTTTGACTATTTAGGTCTGATTTAAACTGATTAACATTAATACCTATTTGCCCTGCATAATCGGCAAATTTGCCAGTAGGGTCGCTTTGATCGCTCCATTCAGTCTGAGTTTCGTAGAGCTTGTTATGCATCTCCCAGAACTTTCCTTGTAGCCCTGCAGCTTCTGCAGCTTGAGCTGATATCTGAGCATTTTTATGCACTTGGGTAAGCGGAAAATTTTTAAATACAAATGCTACTTTGTCTTGGTAAAGCGGTAAGAATGTGTTGTGTAGATATGGGTACCAGGTGCCACAGACAGGACATTGATAATCACCAAACTCAGTCACCACTACTTTGGCATTGGCATTACCAGTGGTATGACCTTGGCTAATTGCTGCTACATCTTCTGCAGTAGCCGGCTGAGTAGCTGTTGTGCTCGAGCTATCAGAGCGCGTCATAGCGTACACCACGAAGCCAATTACTATTACTATTACTGCCACAATAAGAATTGTTGGCAAATACTTTTTAATCCCCTGTTTCTTCATCTTATGATTGTAGCAAGGTTAGAAAAGAGAGTCTAGTAACTAAACCCTATTTTAGTTTGGCTTTTACTTCGGTAAAAGTTTCGACCTTACGAGTTTTAGGGTCGAATTTCTTGAGTTCGAGCTTGTCGGTAGTGTTTTTGGGGTTTTTACGGGTGTAATAACGGCTACCGGTGGCTTTGTTTTTCATTACCACAATTTGTTCGAGTGTTTTCTTAGACATAATGTTGAATAGTATACCTGATATTTACAAGATATTCAAGCCCAGACCGTATCTTTGCTGAAGCCTAGAAATAGATGAATTACAAGGCGTAATTGAAACTCGAAACGAGGTGTAGCAAACCTACATCGAGTGAGACTTAGAAATTACAACGATGTAAGTCGCTATTTCTAGGTTTCAGATGCTATATGTCGAGGGTTATAGATACCGGGCAATGATCAGACCCCATCTGTTCTGGGTGAATTTCGGCTTGTTTTACGTGGTTTTTAAAACTTTTTGACACCAACCAATAATCTATACGCCAACCAACATTATTTGCTCTGGCATTTGCCCAGTGGGTCCACCAGGTATAGTAGCCATTCCCCTTTACAAACATCCGTAAGGTATCAACAAACCCAGCGTTAATAAAATTCTCAAAACCTTCTCTTTCTTCATTAGTAAAACCTTTTTTGCCAATATTCGGTTTTGGTCGGGCTAAATCATCTTCGGTATGCGCCACATTAAGATCTCCGCAGAATAATACCGGTTTTTTCTTTTCGAGACTCTTACAGTATTCTAAAAATGCAGGGTCCCACTGTTTGTGTCGTAATGCTACTCGACTAAGATCGTCTTTGGCATTTGGAGTATATACCGTCACAACATAAAACGCATCAAACTCGGCCGTAAGTACTCTACCTTCTTTGTTAGGATGGCCATAGTCGTCTTCCATATCGTATTTTTGTACAATATCTTCTGGCAAGCCGTTTGTTACAGAGACTGGCTCGATTTTGGTAAAGATGGCCGTACCACTATAGCCCGCCTTCTCGGCAGAGTTCCAGTATTCTTTATATTCTGGCAAATCTATTTCTGCCTGACCTTGCTTGGCTTTGGTTTCTTGCAAACACAAAATATCGGGTTTGTATTCTTTGATAAATTTCTGAAACTCACCTTTTTTTATAACAGCACGTATGCCATTAACGTTCCAAGAAAATAATGTAGTCATAACTTTATTATAGCAAAGAAAAAACCCTAGCAACGCTAGGGTAAAAATAACCATCTACTTCTAATTTTTTTGGCGGTATTTAGAAAAATTATTTCATCATATCCATGTTTAACTGCTAGACTACGTAGATTGTCATCCTTTTGAGGATTTCTCAAAGCTTTCATATCTTTTGGTGGGTCCATACGCGCACCAACTCTTTTATAATACAGTCTGCGTAACGTTAGTTTTATAACCATATATAAAGCTATATATAGATGTAGATATGCGTGATAAGTACCTAGAACTGATATACCATCAAACTCTGCTCTGCTATAGCTGTAGAGAACATCGCCCTTCTCACTTAGACGAGCCCAACATCCTCTCGCATCTGCTAGCTCTGTAATTTCGCCCTCTATTTTATCTAAATACCATTGTGGAGATTCTAGTGGCATATCCATCCAGCTATGCCAAGCAAATATTAGCCGCTTTAACATACTTGCCTCTCTTGTCTAGAAGGAACAAATTTTCTCAATTATTGTAATATACTTTTTAAAAGAAGCCTATCAATTATATTTAAAAAGAAAAAACTCCTGGTTAATCAGGAGCCATATTCGCGCATTGGATATAAATACATTCTTCTAGATATTTCTTGCTTATGCAATGACAGACTGTAAGGAACACCAAACCCCTGTAAAGCCATAATGAAAATAAAGTATAACGGTATAGAGGTTTCCACCCCACGCAAACCCATTATTAACCACACAATACACCCTATCGATGTTATTACTTGAAGAACAGCGGTAACTTTATAGATGGTCCATTGATTAAGCGAGGGGTACTTTATGGGCTTTCTACCAACTCTTTCAGTAGCGATTGGACTACGGAATCTTAACTTGCTGGTACCGATACGCATCAGTCATCTCCCTCAAGCAGACAAGCCCGTGTGAGTAGCTGTACTGCATCGTCAGGCTCATAGCCCCTCTCCACAAGTAATCCAATAATCGCACCAACAAAATCAGCCTCATCAAGATCTTTTAAGCCGAGAAGATCTTCTCGGCTTACATGCTCACAAATTTCTTGCCACGCAAGTGCATACCGAACACCACCAATTGCAACTACCGACATGTTGCTACCTTTCTTTAGAGGTACAAGATGGTCTATATACTAGTCTATTTAATAATGTTTTACAATAAAAAAAGGCATTTGCTATGAGGATAAACAGCACACGCAGACGAGCGATTAAAACACTCATCTGCGTGTCAGACGTTTATTTTTCCCAAAACTTTTGCCTTTCTATTTGCTGGTGCTACTTCGTCTTTGTCTGCATGTGTCCTACAGCTTTGTGCTGCAAACGTTCTGCTTTGCGGGCCCATTTAGTAGCCATCTCATCTAAGATGTCTTCTACTATCTGGCGGTCGCGCAACAAGTTTTGTGGCATGCGCCGGATACGTCGCATAACTCGTGCGTGGCTTTTCATAGCTCCTCACCTCCCCTCTATGCTTACGCTTTTTATTATACACCGCTCGTCAACACATTTTTTTGTTTGTCTCTATGTTTTTTCGAGCTATAGATAGCATAAAATACCAAACTGAGAGACAGCTGAAAATTGCTTATGTTTTTTATTGATTTGCGAATTTTTCTGCATGCAACAGCCTAGCCTTTTTTGCTGCGCCACGATTGTATCCACCAGTATTACCGTCAGACCGTATTACTCTGTGGCAAGGAATACTGGGGTTGTAATTTTTATTAAGTATATTACCCACTGCCCGAAAAGCCTTAGGACTACCAGCAGCAATAGCCACCTCTTTATACGTCATAGTTTTGCCTTCAGGAATAGATTGCACTACTCTATATACCGAATCGGTAAATGAATTCATATAATTTTATACTACACTGTATGCAAATAAATAGTTATTGCAGGGCGTAGAGAATAGTAGCCATTACAACAAGTGTTACTAAGCTGTTGGCAATATTAATAGCTATAAGTAAGGGTGGGCGCTTTTCAAACATACCTCCACCTATAGCATAGGTAGCCACAAAACCTAGCCAAACCCAAATGGCAAGTTTAATTGCCTGTACATAACTTGTTGGGTTGGCAATAACAATAAAGCGCATTAACACACAGGCAGTAATAAATACTACCAACAACATAATTAGCATCGGCAAAAACATCCCTTGCTTCATATCTTTGTCTTTTAGCCCCACAAGCTCTTGCCATTTTTTGCCAAATACCGGCTTGGCATACCACACAAAACCAACAATCATTGCGGCTATTGTGGCCAGGCCAATGCCTTTCCAATACATTGCTAAAAAATTCCACATAACACTTCTTATCCTTTCATATATTACTTTTTGTTCTTATTTACTCTTATTATTCGCCTATTAGATAAAAAGCACAAGCGTATTGACGTAGATTGGTATCTTAGAGAATCTCCTTATGTGGTATTAATGCGCGCAAAGCATTGAGAATAACTGCAACATCTACCACTTCTTGCAGTAGTGCACCATATAGTGGGGGGATCTTACCAAATGCTGCAAATATCATTAGTACAAAACTAAGACCAATACCCACAAATATACTTTGCTTGGCAATTTTTAGTGTTCGCTTGGCAATTGCTATAGCTGCCGCTACCCTGGTAAAGTTGTTGAGCATAATTACTACGTCGGCAGACTCGCTTGCGGCAGTTGAGCCCTTTGCACCAAGTGCAATACCTACATCAGCTGCTGCTAGCACCGGTGCATCATTTACCCCGTCGCCTACCATACCTATCATTTGCCCTTCTCGACGATGTTTCTCTACTACCTTTAGCTTATCTTCTGGTAGCAACCCTGCATGAACATCAGTAATACCAAGCTGATGAGCAATCTTAATTGCTACTTCTGACTTATCCCCAGTAAGCATTAAGGTTTGCCGAATGCCCAACTGTTTTAAACGCTGTAAGGTTGTTTTGCTATCACTACGAATTGGGTCGATAAAACTAATCGAACCAATATAGGTATGGCCTCGTGCCACCAGTACAGTAGTCTGAGCAATATTCTTATTATTGGGTAGCGTAATACCATGATGAGTTAGATATTCATGTTTGCCTACCAATATTCGACTTTTCCCTACCATAGCCGAAATACCATAGCCAACTTCTTCGTGAATCTCGTGTACCGGTAAAAGCTTTATCTTAAGCGAGTGTGCCTTGTTGACGATAGTTTTGGCTAATGTGTGCGCACTACCCGTTTCGATAGATGCCACCAACTGTAATAACTGCTGCTCGGTTACTCCATTAGTAGTAATCTTGTCTATTGATGGAAGATTTTGCGTAAGAGTACCTGTCTTGTCAAAAGCAAGTATTTTTAGCATTGCCAAACTCTCAAGACTGGCACCATCTTTAATAATAATACCGGCATGAGCTGCACGACTCATACCTGAGACAATCGCTACTGGGGTAGCAATAAGGAGTGGGCATGGCGTTGCAACTACTAAAACCGCCAAAGCATTAACTGGGTTACCACTTGCTAGCCAGGCAAGGCCTGCCAAACCAAAGGTAACGATTGTAAACGGTACACTATAACGGTCTGCCACACGGACAAGCGGTGATTTTGAGCTGGCAGCAGCCTTCACTAGATCAATAATCTGCTCGTACTGACTCTGCCCGGTTGTTCGTAAGGCTCTTACTATTACTGCACTATCCTGGTTAATGCTGCCCGACACTACTTCTTGCCCGGGTGATTTAGCTTGTGGCAAACTTTCGCCTGTTATAGCAGATTCATCAAAGCTACTATGTTCTTGCAAGATTAGTGCATCTACCGGTACAGTCTCGCCTGGTTTTATAAGTAAGTTGTCGCCTGGGCGAACCTTAGTGGCTGCAATATCGACAAATTCGCCCGCATGTTTTATATGAGCCAGCTTAGGTTTGCGCTTTAATAAATCACTCAGTTCTTTTTGAGCACGAGATTTTGCATACTCTTCGAGTGCTCTGCCGCCGGTAAACATCAATAAAATCACTCCAGCAGCAGCATACTCATGCAGTGCTAGTGAAGCCAAAACTGCCACTAGCGCAATAATGTCTACACCAAACTGACGATGCAGTATATCATGAACAATATCCACGGCCTCAGGTATAGTACCAATAAGACAAATACTAATAATACCTATTTCTGACAATTTGGTATTACCTGATAAGTATAAGGCCAGACAGAAAAGTAGCCCAACACTTACAAAACTTAGCCAACCATATTTTTTGAGCCAGGCACTTTTTAAAACTCTCATGCTTATTATGATACTTGTTTTTACGCCCAGGTGCCAAAAATAGTATTGACAAATAACTATAGATAAGCTAAAATCGTAATCTTCTTCTGACAACAGAAGTGTACCCAAAAGCCTATCAAACCAGAAAGGATCTGTGTGAGTTCTCAGATATATCAGGACCCGAGTCAATCTCGTTCTCGTCGTCGATTTGGGTATCTAGCCGATATTGTCCGGTTTGTTAATCCATTCGATGAATCAGCGGCTCGACGTGCTGAAGCCAATGCCGCTTCGGCCATGCGGCCACATCAGCAGATTATAGATATTGATAGCATCATCAAAGGGCATACTCCCCTTTCAGGAAGTGTCAGCAACACGCAGCAATAAAGAGTTTTGCCATCCATTATAGTGGATGGTTTTTTTATTCTTCTGGGCACACGGTGTTATATTCGCTTAAAACCAAGCGATGTTCTTCTGTGTTGTAGTCATAAACAGTAATACCACAATTTTTCGGCTCTGTACCAGATGGCCATGTAATTGCTCGTTCGTAACTCCACCTTTCTAGCAAAAATCTAAACGCTCGAATGGTTCCACCATGAGTAACGATAAGTACTTTTTGATTAGCACGTCTATCGAAGAGCATACCAATAAATTGATACACTCTCTCTGTCATCTTGGCTATACTTTCTCCACCGGGCGGGTAGGCAAAAAATCCACCATATGTATCCCAGTATTCTTGTAGCCACGGAAACGCCTTAGTTGCCTCTTCTTCTGTCATATCATATGTGAAGCCCGGGTCTCGCTCGCGTATAAAAGCGTCGTGTCGTATTTTCATTTGTTCGCGTTCTTCGTCGGTATACGCCAACAACATATTCTCAAGCGTATCTTTTGTACGCTTGTAGCCAGAGTGATAAATATAATCAAATGTTCCAAACCTATCACGTAAATATTTACCTGTTGCTACGGCATGGGCTTCACCCTCTTTAGTTAGCGGAATCTCATAGTCTGGAATGCCTTTAATATCTCGTCGGGCATACTCATCGGCAAAATACGTTGTTCCTTTGCCATATTTTGCTTTGTTACGAGCACTCTCAGCATGCCTGACAAGTATAATTTGTTTAGGCCGATTCATAACCTTATTATAACAAAGAAAAAGCCCTACTTTACGTAGGGCCTAAATGTAACTATTCCAAGCCTCCATTTTTTTCGAGGTTCTTAAGAATATTATAGAGACCGTTTTGACACTCCATTTCTTCATGCGAGCCCATAGCCTCTATCTCACCATTGTTAAGCACAATGACGATATCTGTGCTTTCGACAGTAGAAAATCGATGAGCAATAATAAAGATAGTACATTCTCTGGCAGCAATCAGACTATCAATGGCCTTTTGTACTTCTGCCTGAGAAATAGCATCTAGACTACTCGTGGCTTCATCGAGAATTAACAGTGATGGCTGTTTTACCAACGCCCGAGCAATGGCAATACGTTGTTTTTGCCCACCACTAAGACGAATACCGTCCTCGCCAACGAGGGTTTGATACCCCTTCGGTTTACTAACAATAAAGTTATGAATATCTGCCTTCTTAGCAGCTGCCACAACTTCTTCGTCACTAGCATTTGGGCAACCAAGTCGAATATTTTCGGCAATGGTTGTTTCGAACATTTTGATGTTTTGATCAACAATACCTACTGCCTCTTGTCGAAACCAATCATAGTCGATATCGGTAAGAGGTATGCCATCAATTAAGATACGGCCAAATGTAGGGTCGTGCTCACGCAAAACCAAACTAACAGTAGTAGATTTTCCACAGCCAGACGGGCCAACGAGGGCAACAGTCTGGTGTGGTTTGATTTCGAAATCGATATTACGCAGTACCGGCTGACTATCGTCAGAGTAAGCAAAGCTAACATTTTCGAATGTTACTCTACCTTTAATATCATCAATCTCTATAGCATTCTCTTTCTGAGCTACACGTGGTTTTGTACTCAACATCTCAGCAAGCTCATGTAACGCTTCTTCACCCTCATTTTTGTAACGCTGAAAGTGAACAAACTGATACAGATTGCTATATATCTTCTCAAGCCATGCTGTAGCAAGTACTATCTCGCCTATCGATACTCTACCGTTTACAAACTGAAAGCCCATAAACAAATACAGCATTGCACGGCTAGACGATACAATAGCATCCTGAATACGAATGTCTTTTAGCCAAACATCAAAACGCAAATGTTCGGCCTCAACAAAATCATCAAGCATCTGAATATATTGCCTGCTCTGCTTTCTCTCGAGGCCAAACTGCTTAATTGTGCGCCAATTACTTATCTGCTCGCTACCACGACGATTAAAAGCCTTATCTTCTTCGTGCGCCTTTAGTCGTAATGGCTCATATCGGCGTTCTGTACGCGCTGCAGCCAGGTAATACCCAAGCGTTGTTAGTACTGCCAAAAGCGAATATTGCCAGCCAATTAGCAGAACACCAAACGAGATAAACACAATACGCAAGGCAGAGGGTAGAGCCTGAAAAATTAGCTCGTCCGTTAACCGATCTATCTTACGAATGTTTTTACTTAAGACAGATTCTTTTTCTCCAGTACTGTGTTCGCCGTGCCAGGCTGTATCGAGCAACAACAAGTGCTGATGCGAATATCCAAGAATGGTTAAGAAGTTCATCCACATTGCCCAAAGCCGAAAGTGATCCATTCTGGCATACAGAAGTGATCCTGATAGGTATACTGCAAAGATTACACCTGCCAAAGCAGCAAAGTATTGCATATCTTGGTTGGCGGTTAGGCCATCAATAAACCATTTTACAGGATAAATTTGAGCAACCACGACAAATTCAACCAAAATAAGCCACACAAATGCATGCATAGATAGCTTTTTTAGTCTTGTCAGGTTCTGCTTGGCACCATTTTGTTGTACAAGCATTCTATACAGTGTTAAATAACTCTGTAAACCCTTCATGGTTTCTCCTCTATTTGGTTGTTAAGGTGGATGTGCCTATTAAGCACAGGATGGTGCTTTTTGGAGCGTTTTTTCGCTCAAAACAAAAAGCTCGAGAGTGTTTCCAGTCTCGAGCTTTTATATATAATTGCTAATTATCGTAGTTTTCTCGAGACATAGGTTGCACGAACCGGCACAGTGGCCATGCCAAGTGTGCGGAAAAATGTAATTAATTTGGTTGCTATGTTACTCATAGTGCTATCTATAGTAACATACGCTTATGCTAAGTCAAGCGCTTGCGCTTACTTTTTTTTTATAAAAATCATAATAATGCGAAGAGACCAGATAGAAAGGCTCAAAATTCTTTGTTGTTTTGCGAAAACATCGCGAGTGTTAGGGCATTCGGCTCATATGTCCGAATCGCGCCTTTAAAATTTGAGAAATTAAGCCTTTGTATCTGGGTTCATAACTATTTAGGTGGTCTTCTCGCGCCCGAGTTCTCGCAAGAAGTAATATTGATACTTACCAATATAGCATATAAATTATTAAATGTCAATATTTTTTGACAATAATTATGTTTTTTAGATACATAAATACCCATCCACATTGTGTGGATGGGTAAAAATTACTCACTAGCCAACCTAGTCTCTACCAAATCAACTTCTTGTTCTATCATCGTACAGAGACGATTAACAGAAGGTAGGTATACCTCTGGCGACAGCAATTTTGCTCTTTCAAACATAGGGTAGATGACAGACTTGGTCTCAGCAATCTTACGTCGCTGCTTTTCTATGGTGCAGACACCTAGAGTACGCAGATTGTGCAAACGGTCGGCCAACTTACAGATAACTTCTCGCCACTGTGCAAAGGTCATAAATCGAGGCCAATAATTGTCTTTAGCAGTAGTGTTCTTGCTCATATTCCGTACACCCAGCGTCACAACTCGGCCAAAATTAATCTCAATACGTTCTTCAGTCATAATAAATGAATCTTCTTGCAGGTCGTGCAAGAGAGCAATAATTACTACTGCTACATCATCAATACACAGCTCATCTACCAGTATCCAAGCCACTGCGCGCGGATGATCAAAATACCTACGGCCATCATCACGCCTCTGTCCTCGATGTGCGTATTTACAGAAGAAATATGCCGCCTCGATATCTTTCATTTCTGTCTGGGTAAAATATGGCTGAATTGCGGCCATAAACTGTTCGCGATTAATATCCGGGTAAGCTTGTAGCATACCGTCTCCTTCTTCTAAAGGTGCGATTGGAATGTAATTATAAACAAATATTTAGAATTGGTCAATTATTCTGCATAATAACTACTGAGAACGTCTTTTTTAAGATTATAAAAGGTATTATTCTCAATTGATTCTCGAATAAGATCAACCAAATGTGTAATAAAATAAAGGTTGTGAATAGAAAGCAATGTAGCTGAGAGCATTTCTTGGGCCTTTACAAGGTGATGCAAATACGCACAGGTAAAGTTTTGACAGGTATAGCACCGACAATTCTCTTCTATCGGATCTAACTTTTGTCTATAGCTTGCATTACCCAGACTTATTCTACCGTTCTTGGTAAACACTGTACCGTTCCGCGCAATCCTAGTCGGGCTAACACAATCAAAGGTATCTATACCCGCCTCTATACCCTCAAACAAATCTATTACTTCCGCCATGCCCAGTAAGTGTCTGGGCTTATCTTTAGGTAACTTATCTGTTACCCAACCGACTGCCGTTGCAATATCGTCTTTGGTAAAGCTACCGCCTATACCAAAGCCATCAAATTCCATATCACCAAGTGTGGTTGCCGAGTACTCGCGTAGGTCTTTAAACTGCCCACCCTGCACCACGCCATAAAGCGCCTGATAATGAGCTTGCTTAGCATTGAGTTTTTGATGCTCTACCAAACTCCTCTTAGCCCAAGTGTGGGTTCTTTGTAATGCAATCTCTTGATACTCACGCTTTGCATGTGGGCTAGTGCATTCATCGAACGCAAAAATAATATCGGCACCCAAGGTGTGTTGAATTTGCATTGATTTTTCTGGGGTAAGTACATGTTTACTGCCATCAATATGCGAATAAAACGTTACTCCTTCATCGGTAATCTTAGCTTTTTTTGCCTGACTCATTCTTTCATTTACCGAGCTTTTAGAATTATCGCCGGTCGCAACTTTGCTAATACCTTTACCAAAGGCTTCGCCTAACGAAAAAACTTGAAATCCGCCAGAATCGGTAAACATTGGCCCCTGCCAATGCATAAATTTGTGCAATCCACTAGCTTTTTTTACTACCGCTTCTCCAGGTCGTAAATACAAATGGTAGGTATTTGCCAGCACCGCTTGTGCACCTACACTCGCCACTTGCTCGGGCGTAAGTGCCTTTACGGTAGCAGCTGTCCCCACAGTAATAAAGGCTGGTGTTTTTATATCACCATGCGGCGTAGAGATAGTTCCTACACGAGCTTTGCTATTGTTTAGCTCCGAGGTAATACTAAAAGAAAATTGCTTCATTAGATAATCATTATGTACTAAATTTATATTTTTATCAAGTAAATTAATGTATTAGCATACTGTCGCCGTAGCTTAAGAACATATAGTTGTGCTGCAAGGCATACGTATATGCATGTAATAAATTTGGCCAACCAGCAAAGGCTGCAACCAGCATAAGTACCGTGCTTTTTGGCGCATGGAAGTTAGTGAGTAATTGATCGACTAAGCGAAATTGATAACCAGGGTATATAAAAATATCGGCTTCTCCACTTAATGGTTGGTCTGCCTTTAGCAGATCTTCAGCGCAGTACTCTAGAGTACGCGCAACTGTTGTACCCACAGCAGTTATTCTATTACCAGATGATTTAGCTTGTTGTATTGCCCGAATGGTTGGTTGCGGAATAGAATACCACTCGCTATGCATGGTGTGGTTTTCTATCTTATCGCTTCGAATTGGCAAAAATGTTCCCAGTCCTACGTGCAGCGTAAGATAACAAACTATCACACCTTGAGCCTCTAGGTTGTCTATTAATTCTTTAGTCATATTAAGACTTGCTGTCGGTGCAGCTACTGAGCCCTTGTGTCTTGCAAACTCTGTTTGGTAGCGCACTACATCGTCTGGTGAAGCATCACGCTTCATATATGGTGGTAAGGGTACGTTACCAGCCTGTTCTGCCAGTTGGTCTACGTCTAGGTTAGCTTTTATTGTTGCTATGCCGCCATCCTTTATGGCAACTACGTTCATTTCTTCATTATTTATATAGAGCGTCTCGTTAAGTGTTAGTTTACCTCGATACAACACGTCATGATGATAATTATCTTCACTACCTGCATGTTTTTCCAGCAAAACAAGCTCGTGAGAAACACCAGATGTATCCTTAGCAAATAAACGTGCTTTAATTACCTTAGTATCATTAAGTACTAGTACGTCACCGCTCTTAAGATAATTTAGAATATCACCATAATTGTTATCTGTAGTTTTGCCAGAAGCCCTATCGAGTACTAGTAACTTAGCAGTACCCCGTATTTTAGTAGGAAATTGAGCAATATTCTTTTTGGGTAGTATATAATTGTAGTCAGAAAGCAGCATAGTCTATAATTTTACCCTAAATTGTACTGATTATTTAGAAAAAGAATGAAGAATCGATCATCACAAATTGCCCAGTCCAAAAGAAATAGTCATGGAGAAAATCTTGCTCTCAATCTCGCTTTGCCAGTTGGGCTTATTCTTGGGACGGTATGGTGGCTTATCTTTAGCTCTTATCATAGGGCTGTAACCCTTAGTAGTTGGCCCTCGCTCGCAACAGCCCTATTAATAGATGCTCTTATTATTGCTTTTTTTGGTTTTATTTTTGGGTATCTACGCGGACAAAAACTTTTACCTGATTCAGAAAAGCTACATATTTCAAAGCTAAAGTTAGTGTTTGACTGCATAACCCTATCTATAGGCTATACAATAATTGTATTTGCCTTTACGCTCTTTTTAATTATCGGAATAAGTGCCGCATTTACAGGTCTTGCCATGCCTCCGCTATCTGCAAGTCTTATTATTGGGATAATTGCAACTATAACCACATATGGAATTATTACCACTTCTGTGCATTTACGAAGTAATAACATTGTAAACGCCATAGCTCTTTTTGTTGGTGGAGGTGTGTTTCTTAGTATGGCAACATCCCAAAACCCACAGTGGTGGGAAATAAACTTTTCAAGTCTTGGTACAAGCAATAATTTATCAGCGTATAGCTTTAACATTACTTTAGTACTTTCTGGTTTATTGCTACTGTGTTTAACTGATCATTTACTTCAAGATTTAGAAATAATATTAAAAGGAACCAATAATAATATTTCTCGAAAGATTTCAATAATTAAGATATTATTTATTAGTCTTAGCCTCAGTTTTGCAGGTGTTGGGTTATTCCCGTGGGACATTCACCCCACCCTTCATACATCATCTGCTTATTTATTAGTTATTTTCTTTACTATACTTATAGCGAGTTTGAAATACTTAATACCCAAAATAAGTAACTCATTCCTGGTAAATTCTTATGCAATATTAGCAATATTGCTTGGTAGTTTTATTGTGTGGCAACCACTGCACTACTTTAGTCAAACTGCATATGAGCTACTGGCATTTTGTCTAACTTTTGTCTGGCTAATACTTTTTCTCAAGACAATTTCGAATATGCGTGATCAAGTGCTTGCCAACTCAGCTTAAGAAATATTACAATAAAGATAATAAATTAATGGAGACAAAAAATGGAACTCGTAGGAAACCCAAGTCGTAGCACATTAGTACTGCGCGGTATATTAAACGTAATTTTTGGTTTGGTGGCAGTTGCATGGCCTGGACTTACTCTTTATATTCTTATTTTGATATTTGCAATTAATATTCTTATTGTTGGTATGTTTGCTATATTTGAGCCGCTGTTTGATAAGTCTAACCCCCATGCAGTATTAACAGCACTACTTGGTTTGCTAGGTGTTATTCTGGGCATTTTTCTCATTGCCCGTCCTGAAATTGCCGCAGGTGTTGTTACCCTACTCATTGCAATATGGGCCCTAGCCTTTGGTGTAGTAGACTTATATGCTGGTTTTGCAGCTTCGTCTGAGAAAATTAGTGGTGCTTGGTTTATGATTCTAACTGGTGTACTATCGATGATCTTCGGCGTTTATATGCTCTTTAACCCACTCGCTGGTGCACTTACACTCGTCTGGATAATTGGTGCATATGCAATTCTTACCGGTATCCTGCTGGTGGTCGCAAGCTTCTTTACCAAATCAAGTAAGAAATCTCCCGCCAAAAGAAAGTAAGGCTATATGAAGAATGAAACAAAAACTACTCCAGCCAAACATGGCGGCTGGAATCGTTTAATTGCAGCTATAGTTACCATCTCTTTAATTGTCGTTTGTTATGGTGGTGCACTTTTGGCAAACTTTTCTACTGCAGCAAAGTTGCAAATATTTCTGCACGAAAGTAAATCGTTTAGCTATACTGCAGACATTATTAAAGCAGAGATATCCGATAAGCTTCCAGAAAAGATTAAGAGTAATGTTATAGAACTTACACTTATTAATAAGTTTATGGACTACATTATTACGGCTGAAAACATAGAGAAGCTTGCTCAACCAGGTTTACGCCTTACGTACAAAGCAGTTGATACACCAACCACAATTCAAAACAATAAGGTTGTTATTGCCACTGCTACCTATAAAGATCAGGCCATCAACTACGTTAATGGCCTTGGCCTGGCAGATGCCCTTAAAGAACCGGCTCAATCTCTCATTAACTCAGTACCTCAAGAATTAACCATTATTGATAATTCTAAGCACCCTAATAACCCAATAATGCTTTTAATAAAAATGCGAGACACTCTGCGAACCGTAAATACGGTGGTGAATGTGTTATGGTGGGTTATACCAATAGGTTTTATCATTATTCTGCTACTCAATCTACGTAATTTGCGTCGACTAGCTAAGACATTGGCCTGGATATTTGGCACACCTGCAGTCATTGTTTTACTTGGTAGCTGGTTATTCCCTGCGCTAGTAGGAGTATTTGGCGCACGAAATAATGATCCGATTATAGGCGAGCAGGTAAATGGTCTTATAAACGGCGCATCTTCTTACCTTTTTGCTACAACCAGAAACTTTGGGTTAGTTTGCTTGGTGTTGGGTGTCATCTTTACTCTAGTATATATATTTCTTCCCCTTCAAAAAGTCCAACATCAACTCGACTCACAACTAGACGCTTTGTCTAAAAAAGTACATGGCACCAAAAAGAAGACTGGCAGTCATAAGTAAACAAACTTGAATATATTTTGTTATACTAAAACTATATGGAACAAACATTAAGTAAAAATGCCGAAGCAGAAATAGCAAATTATTTTGCCGGTGTGTTTGCTTGGATGTTTGCCGGACTAACGGTTAGTGGAATTGTAGCCTGGTTTGTGGCACACAGTTCTGTTGCACAACAAGCATTCTTTGGTAATCCTATTACACTTATACTACTCATTGCCGCTCAATTAGGAGTAGTTATTTTACTGGCTGCCAGGATAACCAAAATGTCTCCAATGGCTGCTCGGGCAGGTTTCTTGGCGTATGCTGCACTGCTTGGTATCACCCTCAGCTATATTTTTCTAGCCTACACTAGCACATCCATAATGCGCATCTTTTTTATTACAGCAAGTATGTTCTTTTTTATGGCTATTATTGGATATATCACCAAGAAAGATCTCAGCCGTCTTGGCGGAATATTGTTAATGGGCTTAATCGGTATAATTATTGCCACTATCGTTAATATTTTCTTACACTCTAATGCCGTTCAGATTATTATTTCATATCTAGGAGTTGCGATATTCTTAGGGTTAACTGCTTATGACACGCAAAAAATTAAAGGCTTTTATGAGTCTGATAAAAAAGATCAATTAGCTATTATGGGTGCGTTGGCACTCTACTTAGATTTTATCAATCTCTTCTTATTCTTGTTAAGGATTTTTGGAAACACAAGATAATGGAACCCGCTCAGATATTTAGCACAAAACGTCTTTTTCGTCTAACAGCTCTTATAGCTTTGGTATTATTAGTTGGGGGTGCAATATTTTTTCATTATCAAGAAAAATGGAGTTGGCTAAATAGTTTTTATTTTTGTACTGTTACCTTAGCAACTGTTGGATACGGAGATTTTACGCCACAAACCAATTTAGGAAAGATTGTTGATATATTCTATATTTTAGGGGGTATCGGAGTCATTGTAACATTCGCAAATTTATTTGTACGCCGTGCTGGTGAGCGTGCCGTCGAAAGAGCAAAAGAAAGAGAAAAAACCGGCAAAAAGAAACTAATAAAATAATTTTTTCTGTTTTCAGCCTATTTTCAGTCTAATGATCTAGTGTATATGTATGCCAGATAGAATAAAGTAGTGACTTCATAGATATCATTTAGTCACAAGTACTTGTTTCACTGGTAAATATGTATAGTAACTAATAAAGGAGTGAAGCGTATGAGAACAGCAAAAAAGAAGAAGGCTATTTTGGCGACTAGCTTAGCCTCAGCCGCACTAGCCAGTACATTAATTGTTGGTGGCGTAGCTTTTGCCCAGACTTCAAATGCCCAACCAGGCGGTTTAGCCCAAGCTATAGCATCTAAATTCAATCTTAACAAAGATGACGTACAGAAAGTTATTGACCAGCAACATCAAGATAGACTAAAGCAACATCTCGATAAGTTAGTACAAGACGGTAAAATTACCAGTGACCAAGAAGCCAAGATTATCGCTAAGCTCGAAGAAATGAAGCCAAAGATGGAGGCGGCACGCCAAATTTCTAACCCAGCCGAGCGCAAGACAGCTCTCGATGCCCTACGTAATGAAATGCAGCAATGGGAGAAAGATAATGGAATCCCTGCCGGTGTAATGGGGCCAGCTGGCGGTAAGCATCATAGAGGCAAGATGATGTCCTCAAACAACCCACAACCACCTCAAGATTCAGACCAACAAGTACAATAATTAGACTTCTTTTCCCAAAACTTTGTCTAAAACTAGAATCTCCCAAACTACTATTTGGGAGATTTTGGTGTTAGAACTTAAGAATTACCGCTAGTAGAGCAAGTAATGATACTGGTAGGCCAAAATCCCAAATTAATATCAAACTATTATTTGGTGCATAATTCTTTTTGCGTACCATCTCATAAAGGTGATTAACCCCAGCCAAGAAGAGAAACGACACTATTGGTAGCGATATTGCTACCCAAGCTTCTACACCATGATACACTGCATAAAAGCAACCTAAGCCCAAACCTAACGATACAGCTGCTATCTCATACTGAAACCCATTTGTCTTCCAGCCAATAGAGGCTGCCATACTTTTGGCAAACACTGAATGCATAATAGCAGAAAAGATAAAAACAAAGCCCGCAAAGTATAGTAACCATCGTATATATGAAACAGCACTAGTATCGCTAGCCATATGACCTGGAGAGGTTACACCACTTAACGCCAATATCCAAGCAAGTATTAACATGCCGGGTAGAATTAATCCTGATATTTTTTTACTCATTTTATTACCTTTAGCATAGTTTAGCATAAGTGTTATGTTGGTAGCTAGACATTACCCCCTAGTAAAAATCTAATTTTTCAGCTAAAATACGAGATTGAATTGCAAATATTATGGGACGTGGCCAAGTGGTAAGGCGCCTGATTCTGGCTCAGGAGATCGAAGGTTCGAATCCTTCCGTCCCAGCCAAAAGTTAAATATGTATGTTAAATAGGGCAACTAGGCCCTATTTTTGTATTATGTAATAATTCCCAAAACATATAATTATATTTCTGTACTTTAGAAATTGACTCACCACTTCTCGGAGAGCAGATCCATAATCTAATGAAGCCCGGTCCACCGACTACCATGACGATCCATGCAGGCATTGAGAATAGCAATCAATTTAATTAAAAGTCAATTAAATCTGGTCTGTTCAACTGAGTCTTCTTTATCGCTTGTCCCCTACGCCATTTAGATATCTCGGTATGGTTTCCACTCTTTAAGATTTCTGGTACTTCCATACCTCTAAATTCTTCTGGTCGGGTATATTGTGGATACTCTAATAAACCCTGAGAAAATGACTCGTCTTTATTACTCTGCTCGTCACCCAGTACACCCGGAATAAGACGTACCACTCCATCTACAACCGCCATAGCCGGAATTTCTCCACCGGTAAGCACAAAGTCGCCCATCGAAATCTCGGCATCTACAATACTCATTACGCGCTCGTCAAAGCCTTCGTAGTGTCCACAAAGAATAATTAATTCTTTTACATTGCTTAGTTCTTTGGCTACAAGTTGATTAAACGGTTTACCGCGTGGGCTCATTAGCAGCACCTTTGGCTGCAACATTTTTTTGCTAGCAAACTCTACTGCATCAAAAATTGGTTCTGGTTTTAAAATCATACCAGCACCTCCGCCATACGGAGTATCATCAACTGTCTTGCGCTTGCCAATACCAAAATCCCGCAGATTTACTACATTAAATTCTACCAATTGATGTTTTTGGGCCTTTAATAACATACTAGTGTTTAGTACAGGCTCGAACATTTCTGGAAAAAGTGTAATGATGGCGATTTTTTTCATATTTTAGATATTACTTTTTTTAGATATTCTTTTGCAGAGATTGATTTTCTTTAGCTCGTCTTAAGAAACAAGTGAAGCCCGCAAACAACCTGTAATTAAGATACAGCGAGTGCGGACTTAGAACTTGTAACGTAGAATGTGCAAAGAGAATAGACCGCTTAGATGTCTGTGTCGAGATCTTCTAAGCCTTCGCGAGCTTTGGCCTTAATATCTTCAGCCTTACTGTCTTCATCACTTTTGACTGGTGCTTCTTCGCTAGGTTCTGCAGCCTCTTCACTTACAACCTCGTTACTTGGCTCATTATCAGTATTGTCTTCTCTAGCAGGTCTCTCACTACCTTCTTGATCAACAATTTTTAAGTTATATCGTGCATCGTCTTTAGCACCAAGTACACGAAGCAGGGTACGGATAGATTTTGCAGTAGCACCTGCTTTACCAATTATTTTGCCCATATCTTCTGGGTCTACAGTAAGCTCTAAGAGTACGCCTCGCTCATCAACGGTTCGTTTAATTTCGACTTTATCTGGTTGGTCTACCAATGCTTTTACTACGTATTCGAGAAAAACTTGGTCGTGTTCTGTTGCAGCCATATCTTGGTCTCCTATTTATTAATATCTTCATTATACAACAAATGTGGTAATAACAAAAACAACCAGTGGTTATTCTGGTTGTTTTTCTTCTTTACTAGCTTCTTCGGCAGCTTCGGCAGCTTTTTCTTGGGCCTCTGCCTCGTTTTTTACCTCATCGGCTTCTTTGGCAGTACCGACATCGGTTTTTTGATCTTCGGCTTTCGCTTCTGTCACATCTGCAGTAGCTTCTGCTGTTTCTACACCTTCTGGAGCTGCGTCGCTACTAGCTTCTTCTTGATTCTTTGGAGCTTTATTGCGATCGTGAATATTGGCCCAGCTAGGAAGTTTAATACCTTCTGCCTTTAGCAAACGTAACACTCTATCACTTGCCTGAGCGCCATTACTAAGATACATTTCAATTTTTTCTTTATTGAGAACAATCTCTTTGGTATGAGGATTATAGTTACCTAAAATAGCTACATACTTAGAAGTAGCAGCACGGCGTTTGTCGGCAGCAACAATACGATAAACAGGATATTTATTTCGGCCATGACGGGCCAGACGAATAACTAACATAGATTCTGAATGTTTTCCTTATTTTTGATTATGAATGCCCTCGGCTTATTCGAGAAGCAATACAACATTGACTTATTCTACTTCAAAGACACTGCCTTGTCAACAGGTTTGGCCGCCTGAGCTTCTTGGGTAAGGCTATCGGCTTGTTGCAGTTGTAGACTTAATACCTCACTATCGCCTTTCTGGCTAGTAGTAATACCAAACAATTGTTTTGCAGCCTGCATAGTTTCGTGATTATGTGTAATGACAATTATCTGTGAATGCCTGGCAAGATCTTTTAGAATAGTATTAAACCGAGTAGAGTTTTCGTCGTCCAAAGCAGCGTCAACTTCATCGAGAAAAATAAATGGCGTGGGATTGCTGGTTAGAATAGCAGCTAGAAGAGCTAGTGATGCCAGAGATTTTTCGCCGCCAGAAAGAGCAGTAATACTGTGCGTCCGTTTGCCTGGAGGTGTAGTTATAATATCTATAGCAAATTCTTCTTTAGTAACCAAACTTAGCTTTGCCGTACCTCCGCCAAAAAGTATCACAAAATATTTCTGAAACTGGGCATTAATTTTTTCAAAATTCTTTATAAATTTTTGTTTAGTTTGCGCTTCAATTTTTTGAATAAACTGCTCACTATCTGCTATGGCTTTTTGCAAATCTTTTTTCTGGGTCTGTAAAAAAATTACCCTCTGGGATAATTCATTTGCCTGTTCTAGTGCACCAGCATCAATATCATCAATAACATTCAACTCTGACTCTATTTTTGTAATCTCTTCTAATCTAACGGGCTGTACCGGTATCTCACCAGTAATCTTTTTTATACCAAACCATTCTTTTCTATAATTACTCAGTTCGGTTTCTCGAGAGTTAATATATTCGAGTTGTTCTTTATTATTCGCAATGTGCAACTCAAGTGTTTTTTGTTCTGATACTAACTTTTCGAACTGAGCAAACATGTCGTTTGAGGCTTTTTGATGCAAGTTTTGCTGCTGCGTTAGCAGCTTATTTTGCAGTACAGAAATATCTTTCTCAAATACGATTATCTTGCGCTTATAGGCAGACTGGTCAGTTATCATTGTTTTTAGTTTTGCAATAGACTCTTTTTTGAGCTGATCGTTACTTAGCAATGTGTCTAATTCGGTCTGGAAGTTTTTGAGTCGCTCTTTACTGGCCGAATAATCTAACTCGAGTGATCTAATCTTAATAATTTCTTTTGTCTGTGCCTCCACTACCTCTTCTCTTTCAGCCATACTCGTACTGATTTTTTGCTGTAATTTGTTAATAGTAAGAGCCAATTCCGTAGCATCGTCGGTTAGTGCAATTTGTATCATATCGGCAAGACGTTGCATGGTAATATCTATTTCTCGTCTTGCAGTAGCATTGCGTAATTGAGTGCGTGCAGTTGTAATAAGACCGCTAGCATGGTGAAAAAATTCACGTTTCTGACTCTTCTCTAATTGTTTACGTGTTTCATTTAGGGTATTAGAGATTGTCTTTAACTGTGAATTAATATCTTTAATTAAATTGTCATATTCAGCAACCTTTTGTGTGTGCAAAGCTAAGCTTTTTTGAATTTTGGCCTGTTGCTCAGTTTCGTGATTAACCTTACCTTTTATTGCTGCGGCAGAAGTAGTACTAATACTATCAATATTAGTTTGTAAGCTAGCAATCTCCGCCTCAAGCTGAATTAGAGCAGTAACCATTGCCGATTTTTCTTTTTCGGCTGATTGTATCTGGGCTTGATAGTGTTTTATCTGCTGCATTTTTTTTGTATTGTCGGGCTGTTGTGAGTCTTGACGTGCCCGAGAGAGATTATTTTCGATTTTTTCGAGTAACAAAATATCTTTTTGCATAGACGACTGCAGAGTAGCTTTTTCTTTCTGATAATTATCTTGCCAGTACAACACATAATTAGTTTTAAGTTGCTTTAGAGTATCTGCTAGAATAGTTTGTTTTTTCACTACCTCGGCTTGCTTCTGTAATACAGACAAACTTGGCAATAGTTCTTCTACAATAGCGGTTACTTTTTCTAAATCGGCACTAGACTGCTCAAGCTTGCGTTTGGCGGCAATGCGACGAATTTCGTATTGTCGAATTCCAGATGCTTCATCAAAGAGCATTTTACGATCCTTGCCATCCATTGTTAATAGTTGATCAATCGTGCCCTGACCAACTACTGCATAACTATTTTTGCCAATACCTGCACTAGCCAATAGTTCTTCAACGCGCGCAAAGTTTACTTTACGACCATTCAGTCGATAACTACTTTCGCCAGATCGGTAAAGTTGGCGACTAATCTCTATTTGACTGGCCGGTAAGGCAAATAAATTATTTGTGTTATTGAGTACCAGTGTTACCTCGGCAACACTTGCCATGGCCTTACTTTCGGTGCCATGAAAGATAAGTTCTTCTGACTTACCACTACGCATACGCGAGGTACGTTGCTCGCCAAGTACCCAACGCAATGCATCGGCCACATTACTTTTACCAGATCCATTTGGGCCAACAATAGCGGTAATTCCATTTGAAAAATCAAGTTTTTTTCGTTTACCAAAAGACTTAAACCCAGCTATCTCTAGACTCTGTAGAATCTGACCCTCACTCTTCATTCCCTTATTGTATCATGCCATAACCAGATGTATTATTACCAAAATTATTATGCCTATAAGAAAACCGGCTTATACGCTATAAGCCGGTAAACCGTTTGCTTTTTGTGTAATAATTTTATCTATTAACGCAAGTACTTCTGGGTTACGAACAATCGAGACATGTCCGGCACGTGAATTAATATGGTTGAGATCGTGAGGTAAGACTGGTAAAAGCTTTTTATATTCACCATGCGGCGCAACAATATAGTTAGTTACTAATGGGCCTACAGGATTAGCGCTACGATGCGGAAACACCAACATATCATTACTACCAATTATTGCAAAGGTTTCGTGTCCCGCAATCTGATCTTCTAGATATTCAACAATTCTTTCACAAACATCACTATGTGCACCAAGATCGCGAACAATTGGCAAAATAGGGATAATCATTTGCCGCAGTGTTGGCTTAAGACGTACTTTGCCGAGTGTTAATCTAGTTATTATCTCTATAGCGCCGCGAATTGGCATATTTACCGGGTCTACCCAAGTGGTACCTTTAAATGGTGTTGCTATGGCTATTACCGCCTTTACTCTTGTTGGGTAACGCATTGCTAGAAGGCTAGCAATTAATCCGCCTTGCGAGTGGCCAAGCAATACAAAGGTGTTATTATTACCTACAAAGTATTTCTTATCTAGCTCATCAACAGCCCGAATAATATCTCCCAGACCCAGTAAGAAAATAGTTTCAAAAAATGTGTTGGTACGGCTGTATTTATAACATACCCTCAAGATAGGCTCGTAATACACCCGACTGGGTGGAGGTGCCAATGTGCCAGAAATTGTCAATGTTGAGAAGCTCATACGCTCTAACCTCCTCGTACTCTAGAGGTACCCAACTTACTCTGCAAGCTGTTAGCTTAAGTCTAGCGATTTTTTATGATTTTGAAAACTATTTTTTTTGTAATTTTTTTAAGCCATCTAGTGCAGCACTCTGCTGGGCAGCCTGTTTACTACTACCTTCTCCGCGACCATACTCTTTGTCGCCAAGATATACACCCATCAAAAAAGTTTTGTCGTGGTCTGGGCCCGATTCTTCAAGAACTTTATAGCTAGGAGTAACTCCATGACTCTCTTGCGATAATTCCTGAAACTGACTCTTGGCGTCTATATACGCACCTGTCTTGATAATTTCGTCTAGCTTAATAACAATATTGTTCTCGATAAATTTTTTGGCTTCGTCGTATCCTTTTTCTAAATAAATTGCGCCGATAGTAGCCTCGACAAGATTGGCAAGCAGTGCCTGACGAGTACGCCCACCTGTTTTTGCCTCACCACGACTCATAAGCAAAAACTGCCCAAGTTGAAGTTTTTCGGCTAGTTCGGCGAGCGACTCGGTTTTTACCAAAGCAGAGCGCCAAGAAGTTAACTCTCCTTCGGGATTCTTATAATTACGATAAAGATAGTCTGTTACAACTAGTTCTAAAACAGCATCGCCCAAGAATTCCATTCGTTCGTTGTGTTCTAAACTCGTTCGACGATGCTCGTTTAAGTAACTTCTGTGTGTGTATGCAGTCTTTAAGAGATCTTCGTTTTCAAACGTCACTCCCAACACTGCTTCTACTTTTTCTTTGTTGTATACCATTAGAGATTGTACAGAGCCTTAATGCGATTAATTGCCTCTCGCAAGATAATTTTGGTTGCCTTATACTCTAGGATATCATATGCCTGTTCGGCTTCAAACCACTGCACATCGGTAATCCATGGCGCATCATCTTCTGTCTTAATAGTTTCATTGTGGTTGGTAGACTCAATAAGATAAATAAAATTGGTCATAAAGATAAGCTTACCCTCCATTCGATAGAAGAAGTGAATTTTATCGAGCTTAGAATGTATCTTTAATTCTTTTAGATTGGTTTCTTCGGAAACTTCACGTAAAGCTGCTTGTTTGGGGGTTTCGCCAGATTCTATATGACCCTTCGGAATAGACCAACGCGTCTTAAGGTCTTGCAAGAGTAAAATCTCTATAGAACTATCAACTACACGAAAAACAATCCCTCCGCTAGAATATTCGCGGACAGCTTTTTGACGAGCAACTTTCTGGGTATGCTCTCCGGGATGTTTTTTCTTATTCCGATTTGGCTGGCGATTTTGGTTCTGATTCTGAACTTGCACCTGCGGTGTCGTTGTCGCCTGATTTGACTGGCTTTGGTTTGGCGCTTGCTGGTTTGTCTGCTTTTGCTGATTCTGCTGACTGCGGCGCCATCGCCTGCTTTTCTGCCTGGAATTTTTTGTCTTCTTCTGGTTCATATATTTCACTACTTCTATAGATTGTGCCAAGTACGCCGTTAATAAACTTACTAGAGTTATCACCGCCAAAACTTTTGGCTAGTTCTACTGCTTCATTAATAGCAACTTTTGGTGGTACATCGCGCTTTATCATAAGCTCGTATGTAGCCAGACGCAATATCTCTTTGTCAATTTTGGCAATCTGATCAATTGGCCATTCTGGAGCTGCCGGAACTATCAGAGCATCGAGCTTATCTTGATTTTTTAGTGTGCCTTTTACTAGGTCTACTACAAAATCATCTTCTTCTAAAGAATCTGCATAGACTGCAAGATTTCGTGCCAATATTTCATCCATATCGGTTTTGAGATCTTCCATATCTAAAGAAGTGCGAAAGTCGTATTCATACAAACTTTGCAAGGCGATTATTCTACAGAGGTGACGGTTCGATGCCATAGTTCTTACTTTTAATTGTAACGTACTTTATGGGGGATTGGAAACTTTTAGTTAGATACTTCGACGAGTCTTTAAAAGGCCGAGTTCGGCTGCTTTTTTAAGGCGACGAGGTACATTTAATTTGGAATTCTTTTCGTACATTAGCTGCAAACTTTCTAGGTTGTCGTGACTACGACGTTGACCACGAGTTGCGCTGGTACGACGCTTTTTTGGTACTGGCATAGCAATGCCTCCTTTGGTTTAATTGTGTTATTAAACACCTAAATAATTCTAGAGAGGTACTGAACTAAACGACGCCACAAGTATGTATGTGACTTCGAAATCAACAAGTCTTGGTCTAAAGAGAGAGACAAAGACCTATGACACCATTGGTGTCACACCTGGATTCTCCAGAATGCCAAAGCCGTATAAAACGACTTAAACTTTAAGCATTTCACGGAGTATTGTAGCAAAAATTACTCAAAATTGCAACCCCAACAATATCACTGCGACAGTCCCCTTGCTACCTAGCTATTACTTTACTTGGCAAAACTGAGAACCGGCTGAATATGTATTATCTTACTACAAAATTTACAAGTCTATTTGGCACTACAATAACTTTTACTATCTCACCATTTTTAGTAAAATTCTTTTCTTTATCTAAATTGCGCGCCATTGTCTCTAATTCTTCCTGGCTACTACCTGAGGTGGCAACGAACTCGCTTTTGAGCTTACCGTTTACCTGAACCACAATAGTTACCACATCATCTTTAACTTTGTCTTCGCTGTATTTTGGCCAAGCTTGCAAATGCACACTCTCTCCCTCTCCTATGTGTTCCCATAACTCTTCAGCTAGATATGGTGTAAGTGGCGCCATAACTTTAATAAGCGTATTAACTGTCTGCTGCCAAGCAGACTCAGATATGTTGCCGGCCTGCTTGATGTTGGTAAGGAAATTAACAAATTCCATTAGTGATGCAATAGCCGTGTTAAATTTAACAGCTCCCAAATCTTCGCCAACTTTCTTAATAGCCTTGTGCAGTCGGGTTTCTACATCTGCTTCTATTATCGTGTCGATATCTGTCTGACGGTATGGCTCAATAACTAAATTGTAGACCTTATTGATAAAGCGGAATGTACCCTCAAACCTTCCGGTATCCCAGGGACCCCCATCCTCGTATGGACCCATAAACATTAGATATAATCGCAGTGCATCAGCACCATATTTTTGGAGGTATTCCATAGGGTCAATAACATTCCCCTTAGATTTGCTCATCTTATTGCCATCTGGGCCTAAGATCATACCTTGGTTAATTAGCTTGGTAAATGGCTCGTTAAAGTCAATTAAGTCTACGGAATGCAAGAATTTAGTAATAAACCGAGCATAGAGCAAGTGCAAAATAGCGTGTTCTATTCCGCCCATATATCTATCAACTGGTAGCCATGTCTTTACGGCGTCTGGGTCGAAAGCAGCTTTGGTGTATTGAGTATTCGGGTATCGCAAATAGTACCAGCTACTATCTACAAATGTGTCCATTGTATCAGTTTCTCTTTTGGCACTGCCGCCACAAGTAGGACATACTGTTTTGGTAAAACTATCACGCAAGAGAGGAGATTGCCCAGAGGCATCAAATTTCTGTCCAAGAGGCAATAGCACAGGGAGGTCTTCTTCTGGTACTGGCACAACTCCACACTTTTCACAATAAATTATTGGGATAGGTGCACCCCAATACCGTTGACGGCTTATTAGCCAATCGCGCAATTTATACTGTGTCTTATGTTCGGCCAAGCCTTTTTCTGCCAACCAATCAGTAATTTCTTTGCGAGCCTGACTAGATGTCATGCCATCAAATTGGTCTGAGTTATACAAAATACCATCACCAGACCATATTTTGTTATTAATGAGTCTGTCGAATACATATTGGTGAAGCTCGTCAGTAACCAGTTGATCTACCTTAGCTTGTGGTTGCCACTCAACACTAAATTTACCCTCTTCATCGTGCTCTAACTTCTGATCTTGTTGCTTGTCAGAGTTTAATTCAAATAGTAGGCCGGTAGCTAAAATTTCGCGTGCCACATTTTTGGAATGTGCAAAATAATGATGGTGAATGTTTTCTGTCTGTTTAATAAAGCTAATGTCGTTATAGCCAGTTTCTTCGGCAATTTCTCGTTTGGCGCACTCAATAATGTCTTCGCCTTCATCAACACCACCACCAATAAAGATATGGCCGCCATTGTTTTTGCCCCAGTTGATGGTGAGTACTTCATTAGTCTCTGGGTTTATCACCAATGCAACAATACTTCGTCGAAACTCTGGATTTTCTTGAGGTGTACCAGTAACCGGCTCGATAGATTCTTTTAAAGGAATCTTGTACTTGCGAGCAAACTCTACATCACGCTCATCATGCGCATCAGCAAAGACAGCGCCGGTACCATATCCGCCCAACACAAAATCAGCCACCCAAACAGGCATTTTTTCTCCACTGGCCGGGTTAGTTACATAGCTACCAGTAAATACGCCTGTCTTCTCTTTGGCTTCTTGGCGATCCACATCGGTTTTAGAGCCAGCTTGTTCGATATATTCTTCTACTTCTTTTTTGTACTTGGCTTCTGTTAGTTTGGCTATCATTGGATGTTCTGGTGCAAGCACAATAAATGTACCGCTAAAAATAGTGTCAATTCTGGTAGTGTAAACTTCTATGTAGTCATCGGCATCAACCAATGGAAATTTCACAAGAGCTCCATGGCTTTTACCAATCCAATTTATCTGTTGTTGTTTTACTCTGTCTGGCCAGTCTAGTCCTTCGAGATCATCAATAAGCTCATCGGCATAATCGGTAATAGTAAAAAACCATTGCTTAAGTAATTTTCTCTCTACCTTGGCCCCACTTCTATCGGCATGGCCGTCTATTACTTGCTCGTTGGCAAGCACAGTTTTATCTACTGGATCCCAATTGACATAAGCCTCTTTCTGCACGGCTTTGCCGGCGTTAAATAATTGCAAAAACAACCATTGGGTCCAGCGATAATATTCTGGGCTCGATGTATTTATTTCTTTACTTAGATCATACATGCCACCAAGATTAAGATATTGTTGGTGAAAATTAGCGACATTTTTGGCAGTCCACTCGTCTGCCGGTATACCTCGCTTAATAGCTGCATTCTCGGCGGGCAAACCAAAAGCATCATAGCCAAGAGGCTGCAACACATCATAGCCATGCATGCGGGCAAATCTTCCCAGCGTGTCTGCAGGAGCAAAGTTGTACCAGTGCCCCACATGCAAATCGCCACTTGGATAGGGAAACATTACCAAGTTATAAAATGGTTTTTTAGGATTCTCTGGAGTTTTATACAAATCTGTTTGTTGCCAAATTTTTTGCCACTTGGCTTCTATCTCTTTGGGATCATAGTTTTTCATACTGTACTTATTTTACCTCATTTATACCAAGAACGTAATCGAGCGCGGCTCTGGGGTAGTTTTACCTACCCCAGAGCCAGTGCCCGCAAGGGAACTATCAAAGAGCGTTATGCATATGGCAGCAAGCCATCGGGATACTGTGCATTAAAGCAAGGCCAAACCGGACTGGCCTTACCTGGTGAGCTCTCAGCCTGAGAAGTATCAACTTTTTTCGGTGGTTTGGGCTGCTCTACTTCTTTTGGCGAAACCGTATCGCTCAACGTTTTCTCCTTTTGTGGTGCGGGCTTCGACCTACAGAATCTGTAAGCCGAAGGCGAACAACAAAAAAACCACCATTCTTATGGCGGCTTGGGTGGTAGTCTTATCTAAAAATTATCTAACGTACACTAACCCGAACCGCCTGTGGCAGTAATAAACCGAATAGATTGAGTAGTGTTCGTTGCATAATTACTAGAGTATTAAAAAAATAGCCACCTGTCAAATTTCAGATGGCGTAGGTTGTTTTACAAAGATTGCTCTGTTATTAAAGAATTTTAAGAAATACTCGAGTGATACTTTCTGTCTATCTTGATGTTTTTCTGGAGAAAGAACTGGGTCTACATAATATAACCATTCGTTCTTTCCATCGCTGCCATACCCATTAACAACAATCTGATGATCTTGTCTGTTTTCACTAAAACCCGCTGCCACGCTCACAATTACTGGCAAGTTAGCATCTAATGATTGACGGATACTATGGAGAGCCTGTTTAGTATAACCACCTGCAAGACTCTCATCTTTCATTTGTTCTGATACAGCTACCAGCTGTTGATTATTATATTCCTCGTTTTCGGCAAACCATTTTGGGTCTGGATTTGGCGCCAGCCAATTTCTTCGCCACGATACTAGATTGAGTTTCTTAAAATAATTAACTTCGTCAGCATGTTTCCAGTGCATATTACTATTTTGCCCACCAGAATCTCGCATTTCATTAAATATACTATGCAAGCTAAGATTGGCTTTATCTGGCACAACATAGTCGATAATCATCTTCATGCAGGCAATTGCACAAATTGTACGGCGTTCGTTTTCGGGAATATTATGTTCTGGGTCGAGTTGCCAAACATGATCAACATCTAAATAAATATCTACCGGTTCTGGTGCTTGCTCACTTTTTTGTGACATTACTATTTCTCCCATGTGCGTCATTGTACGCTGTTTTAATGCAAAGCAAAAGCTTTTTTCTTTTTACGTCGCCAGTCTTTGCTTTGGCGAACTAGGTTTTCGCTAGGATCTAGCTTGGGGTCTAGCAGTATTCTACTTACTTCTTCACTGTATACACCATTTTGACTTCCTTTTACCAGTACCACATCACCCTTTTGTAAGATTGATTTAATATAATGTCCGGCCTCGTATGGAGTACGAAAACGTTTGATATTTTCCGCCGCTAACCCCGCTTGCTCTGCAGCCGGAGCCAGATATTTTTCGGCATGCGGCCCTACTACTACTAGCAGATCTACAACTTCTGATGCAGCCTTGCCAACGCGTTCGTGCTCGGTTGGGCTATGCTGGCCTAGCTCGTTCATATTGCCAAGTACTGCAATTTTTCTTGTCTTAAACTCAGAGAGTGTCTGTAGGGCGGCTAAGGCCGCGTCGGGGCTTGAATTATAACTATCATCAATAAGTCGAGCACCTTCTATTGCCGGTAACAGATTCATACGACCCCTCACGGGCATGATAGTTTGTAGCTCATTAACGATACTGGTAAATGACATACCCAGATGGTCTGCCACCGATGCTGCTGCCAATAATGCATGTAGGTTTTGCTGGCCACACATCTTGGTCTGTATTTCTGTACTGTTTTTACCTAATAGCAATTTAGCTTTTAAAAGACCTTGGCTATTGCGTCTAATATTGGTAAATGTTACTTGGCCATACGCCAAGCCATAACCAGTAGTGCCAGTTTTATAAGCTTTTTTTCGCAATCCTTCGCTATCTGCATTGTAAAAAATGTATTTCCCACGCGCAGCTATCTTCCAGGCATTATGAAGCAAGGTTTTGATATCGTGCATTCTCTCCATATGCGCAGGTGTTACCTCGGTAATTACCGTAATATCTGGTGGGAGAATTTTTTGTACTCTAGCCATCATAGCCGGCTCGTCTTCTGCCAGCTCGAGCACAACAGTATCGAATGGATAATTACTAATTTGTGCATCAATCTGCGCAAATATCTTTCGCCAAGAGTTAAGATTCCACAACTGAGCAGGTGCCTTGCTGTCAAACAAACTTAGTGGAATACCAATATCGGTATTATAGCTATCTTCGCTGTATCTGACTTTGCGCTGAGAAGACAATACTTTTCCTATTGCTACCTTAGTGCTGGTTTTACCAACTGTACCAGTTACTTCTATAAGCGTAATATTATGCAACGCTAGTAGCTTACGAACTTTCTTATTTAATTGCCTAACAATAACGTTTTTGGCGAGTTGCTTCATTGCTATATTCTAACACTAAAAAACTCCGAGCTCACGTCTCGGAGAATAGTTTATACCTTAACACGTCGGTATAGTAACAGAGCTGCCCGAATATAAGCTTTCACTTTTTCTAAATCGAGCTGGTCGTCACTGCGTAGCCGACCTTGGGCATCAATACTAATTGTCTGCATGGTACGCAGTAACGGAGCAAGCATTGCAAGCTTTTCGGCATCTAACCCACCTGCCAAGCCAAAACCGAAATGCTTACTTAGCCCTTGCCTTAAATACTGACCAATAGTCTCTGAGGCCAAGTCTATATCTATCTCTACACCAAATCCACCACTCATATCAAAAAGAAGATAATCAATTAGGTATTTGTAATAACTGAGATACTTAGCAACAATCTCTGGGCTTTGCTTAGCCTCAAAGGCTTCTTTACCTAACTGCAAAACAATAACCTTGTCGCGCCAGGCCGCATGAAACAGCTTTAACTCTTCTATATTTGGCCAAGTAATATTGAGTTGTACACCATGACAGTTTGGCCCCGCGGTATCAAAAAGTCTATCTAACTGTCGCGCCAATCCTTTTTGGTCGTGTGTATTATAATGCACCAAGTTTAAGACCCGGGGGTCATCAACAAAAATTTCTGCAATATCATCGGGGTGAGGAAAGCTATTGGGGTGACTATTGGGTACACCCGATAGCGTCTTATCACTTACTAATACACCAACCATTAGCTTAACAAACGGCGAAAACGGAAAACCCTCTAAGGCAGCTTCTACTTGTGCTCTGCTCATAAAGCCTGTTACACCAATATAGGGAGTAGTTGACATAGCCCCACCTTTTTTCGAGGTACGTAACTGTATGGTAGATTTTTCGACTTACGAAGTCAATACGCAATATAACTAGCCCTTAGTCTTTATCCATCGTGGGCCAAATTTTTTGGGGTTAAGATATGGGCGAATAACACCAACAATAATACACACTAGGCCAATACCGATTAATGTATAAGAGTTTACACTTAAGCCAAGTGCTTCAATTATTATTCCTGTCGCTACCAATATTCCTGCGCTACCCACAACATAATCAATATTTCTACCAAAAAGAGGAAAGAATGGGTCTTTGGGCTGAGGTTTTCTTCTACCAGTTTCTACTTGTATACCTGTCCAGTATAAAAAAGCTACGACGAGAGTGAGGGTGGCAAATATAACCATAGAAAATTGGTGGTGTTATTTCTTCTTAATAGTTTTTTCGCTAGCTTGTTCTTTTTTGGCGGCATCTTCGGCTTCTTTTTCGCGTTTTTTCTTATCAATATCGAGTCTATCGAGATGTAAAACTTTAAAGCCAATATACACAACCAGAGCTATAACTAAAAAATCTATTAAGGCACTTACAAAATTGCCCCAGGCGATAGTAACACCACCCACTTGCCATGTGGCACTTCCTAGATTGGTTTTTCCGAGAAATATGCCCAGTATGGGATTGATAATGTCGGTTACAAGCGAGTTGACAGTCTTAGTAACAGCAGCAGCCAATATAAACCCAACTGCAAGAGTTACTACGCCTTGCTCGCGAATAAATTGCATAAACCCGCTTGCGTGTTTTTGGGCCTGTTTCTGGGCTTTTTCGGCAGCTTTTTTACTAATATGTTTTACTGTATCCATCTTGTCTTTCATGATACAGAAATAACGTAGACAAGTAAATTTTGTGACAATAAAAAACTCCTAGTTGTACTAGAAGTCACTATTGAGCTCATCACTTTCTTGATGAGTTAGCTTTTTACTTACTATCCATGCTACCCACAGGTCTTCACTGAGAGAGCTAGCTATTTCTGGTACCGATACTATTTTTAAGTCATTAATCTCATGTGCACTATACCTAACTACCCCTATCTCTATTGGGTCTGAATTACACCACACCAAATAGTCACCCATGCGAATAACCTGCACTCTACCATGCCACAGCCTAACAGCTGTTTTTTGTGCTAACTGTATCGTTGGCCACGGTTGATCTTTTTGAGGATCTTGCCACCAATACATACATGGAGGCCCAAGCGCAAAGAATTCATCGTATGTTGCAATCGTGAGAGTATCGATAAAAAACCGCTCTGGCAATACATCTAAAAGGTTCATTTGCTCCTCTTTCTATAGAGAAAGTAAAATAATTATAGGGTAATTTTCTCTCATAAACAAAAGTTACAATAAAAAAACCAGTCTCGTTAAAGACTGGTAAACGTTCTAGCTGAGCTGAGGGGTGCGAAACTCGGCACCGTAGCTCGGCTGTGGCTGCAGACGTGCTGGCGACGAGCCAGAACCAACGGGGCGCTTCGGCGACTCGGCCTCGGCTGTGCCATCGGGGTTCTCTTGCAGCCAGACGTAGCCGGCCTGCAAGTTGCTGTGCTCGGCGATGATCTGAGCATCGCTCATACCAGCCCTACGCAGCTTCATGATCTCGGCTGCCTTCTGCTCTTTCGTCATTCTCGGCATCTTTGGGTTCCTCCTGGTCGGGGTAAGTGAGTAGTTGCCGGGTTTGGAAGTGCCATTGGTACTTCTCTAATTTACAAAGTTGAGAAATAAGGTACGTCTCCCACTCAGCATCCTGGTGAGACTGGTCAGTATTATACCACCTTGCCAAGGCATCGTGCCAGATAAGTTGGCTACCACTAAATTTTGCAATATCAAACGGTGAGACCATAGCAGAAAACTCTTCATCCCATGCACTCAAATGATTAAGTGTATTGCACGCTAATTGAAAAGCCGGGTTACCAAATTCTACTACAAAGTGGTTATATTGAGATTTGTCATCATACACATACTTCTGCATTTGCTGCACAAACAATATAATTGGTAGTGCCTGAAACAATTCTCTGTATCGGTAAGCAAAACCCTCGTTTGCAGAATAATAGGCTTTTAACTTTTCGAGACTCGAAAACCGATAGCCAGAGGCAAGGTTTAGTATTGATGCACCTACCCAACCGTACATACATTCATAAAAGGTTCTATGGTTAATACCTCGTTTTTTATCTGGAAATGCTAAGTGGCTACCCGAAATTCCACAAGACTGCCAATTATCTTCCCAAAAGCTCGCAAACCACCCTTCTTTGAGAGCAAGATTAATTGCACCAAATAACGTATCTGGGTCTTTACCAAAATACTGTATATATAACTTAGCATCTACCGCACTCACAAAACTATCTTGAATACGATTCTCGGCTGGTCCTCGAATAGCTTCGTAGTCTTCTGACTCATACTGCACAACTACACCTGGTAGGCTGCTTTGCATCCTACAAAGCAGCCTATACGTTTCTTCTATACTGTCGCCAGTTCTGTGATTTATAGGCGAGATGGGCAACAATAGCTCTTGGTACGGATCTAACATCAGCCAATAATCGTCTGCCATCTTTACTGCCACACAATGATGAAAACGGCTTGCGCTATGGGGGTTTGTAAACTCATCTAGCTGAGACTGCATTGCAAAAAGATCTCCCTCGGAGAGAGTAATTTCGTGCTGCTGGCACCAAGCAAGTGAGTACTTAATGGTTTCTACCAACATCTCAGCAAATGTACTGCTTCTATCGCGAACAGTATTTACATACATATACTCCACACCAGCTAGCTCGCACCAGCCACAGAGCATAGCACTAATACCTAAGCAATTCGGCCGCACCAGACTCGATGGATACTGGCCGTACTGTCGAGGCAACACCTCTAGTGGGTTATGTCGCTTTTCTTCTGCAAACTTTTTGGCTCGATACTCGTTAATTGCGTACCAATTACTGCACAGAAGATATTCAAAAACTACCTTAAGTCTCTCTTCTCGCTCTTTTAGACTCTTTTGCGAAAATCCAATGGCAGCTTCTACGCAACCAAACGGCAAATTCCGCTGAGCCTCTCGCATTAGCCAAGTGCCCAACAGAGTTAGCTGGTACTCGACATCTCTATCTGTCCACTCTGGTGTTACTGGCAAGAATGTGTGTTTGCGTGCATTTCGTAGTGCATCTTTGCGGTTCTGGCTACCTAGCCGTGTACTAACGTACTGTGGCCCCAAAGCCCTTAAGTGTTCATCTTGCGGCGACATTGCCTGCAAGCCCTGGATGTGTCTATTTAGCAAAGCAGCTTCTGATGCAGCAAAGTCTTCGCGCGAGTAGTTGGGTGTAAAGTCGCCATCGTCAAAACAGAAGGTTGCTTTTTCTTTATCTAGAATGCCTTTATTGTCATACACATATGTGCCGTGTCTTAGTGCCAATGCAATGGCCTCTGTGAGCATCTGGCTCCCTTTTTTGAAGGTGCTGACTAGAACTTCGGTATTTTACCATATTTATAGATATTTTTCTATATTTATGCACTGCGCAAGTAGCCACACTAGATAGTGAGAGCTAATTGCATAGTTTGCTATGCCAATTGGTAACAATAAAATACTCCTAGTAATACTAGGAGTCGCTATTTGCTGCAACTGGTTTGGCAAATAATTTTTCTACAGCCGCATTATACTTTCTTTTAAAGAATGTCTTATAGACATAATCTACATCTTCGCTGCGGGGCGATAGATAGTAATCGGCAACCAATGAATCTGATGTATGTATCTCTGATCCTGTAGCCGAAAATGGAAGAGGCCTATCTTTTTCTAAAACAAATTCATAAATATAATGCCCCCAACAACCCTTCTGCCCAAAGTGCTTGCCAGCTTCTTCTGCACTGCCAATTACAGAAAAATCGCAATCGGCACATAGCCAAAAATAGACTGGTTCTGATTTGGTGGGCATTTCTCAACCCCCCCTTTTTTTTGGTATCTATGCGGGTGCTTAGGCAATTGTATAATCGACGAGAAGTAATTAAAAGCATAGGCTAATTACAAAAAAGACCCCTATGGGGCTGTTTTGTATCGATACATTCTATCTGTTTTTTATACCGTCTAGTCTTAACTCGTTACTAGCATCGCTATGGGTACCACCACTATTTACATGTTTATCACGTATTTTTGGCCCATTTTTTATTACATATACTAACGCCATAGCGTGGCCTCGGCCCAAATCGTAATCTTGTTTTAGCCAGTCTACTATCTCGCCAGATTTGGTATCTTTACCAAAACCCTTTGCTTTTGCCAGCTCTATAAACTGGTTTGGAGTTTTGCCAGTTTTTTCTTCTATATTGTCTAAGTAGGCCTGAAACGACATAGCTATATTATAACATTTACTTGTTAGCTGATGGTTGAGGTGAATTGGTTTTCATCGCGCGATCTATTGTCGCGCTTACCATTCACTTATACAAACTCTCTTCAAGGCATTAATAAATCATGTCTGCTAATAGAGGGTATTGCTGTCTCAGGGTAGCTATATCTGCAGCACCGAGGCTGCTGAGGTCGAGATAACCACCGATCGTCTCGGGCAGCTGTAAGCCTTCGGCTGAGGTTAGTCCTTCGAGTATGAGACCACCACCGACCGTCTTGGGTAGCTGTAAACCTTCGGCCGTGGTCAGGTCGTTGAGGTAGAGATCACCACCGACCGTCTCGGGTAGCTGTAAACCTTCGGCCGAGGTCAGGTAGTTGAGGTAGAGATCACCACCGACCGTCTCGGGCAGCTGTAAACCTTCGGCCGTGGTCAGGCCTTCGAGTATGAGATAACCACCGACCGTCTTGGGTAGCTGTAAACCTTCGGCCGTGGTCAGGCCGTTGAGGTAGAGATCACCACCGACCGTCTTGGGTAGCTGTAAGCCATCAGCTGAGGTCAGTCTTCTGAGGTTGAGATCACCACCGATCGTCTTAGGCAGGTGCAAGCCATCGGCTGAGGTCAGGCTTCTGAGGTAGAGATCACCGCCAATTGTCTCGGGCAGCTGTAAACCTTCGGCCGTGGTCAGGTCGCTGAGGTCGAGATAACCACCGACCGTCTTGGGCAGCTGTAAACCTTCGACCGTGGTCAGGTCGCTGAGGTTGAGATCACCACCGACCGTCTCGGGCAGCTGTAAGCCTTCGGCCGTGGTCAGGCCGTTGAGGTCGAGATAACCACCGATCGTCTTGGGCAGCTGTAAGCCTTCGGCTGAAGTCAGGCTTCTGAGTTCGAGATCACCACCGATCGTCTTGGGCAGCTGTAAGCCTTCGGCTGAAGTCAGGCCGTTGAGGTCGAGATTACCACCGATCGTCTCGGGCAGCTGTAAGCCTTCGGCTGAGGTCAGGCCGCTGAGGTTGAGATTACCATAGTGATAGATTATATTGCCCCTCAACGCCTCTTCTTTTGTTAGACTAATTTGTTCGGGCTGTACATCTAATGTAAAGGCCAAATCAACCCTTGGGTTGCGAGTTTGTAATATCTCGGCAATCCGTGGGTCCTTGTTATAACCAAAGCCTTCAATCTTACTATCTAGTTCGTAGAGAAATCTCAGCTGGTCTTTGCTAAGCTCGGCACTCGGATTAGCTTTGAGCAGGTTGTCTATCTCGGTGAGGCGGCGCATGTCCTCTGAGCGTTTCTTGTATCGTTCAGCACCTGCAGGGTCTATCTCAGCAAGCTTGGCATCGGCAATTGGTACCAACGCTGCTTCCATGTTCTGGTCGGCTTCAATTCCCCGCACCTCAGCAATGTGTTGCTGGCCATATTCTTCTTGCATGCGGATAGCTACACGAGGTACCGAGTACTGACCATCTTCGCTTTTGGTATAGTAGACATAAAAGTCACCACCACTCAGTTGGCTATGCGCCATGCCCTCACCGGCGGTACACCAACCTGTGCCATAGCCATGTAATGAGTGGGCTAGCTCTTTACTCTTACTCTCGTCACTTGTCTGGTCGTACTTTACCCACCGACCATCAGTAACATTGAGCTGTTCGGCGTGTTTGGGGGCAGCGTATTCAATGGCACGCCTGTAGAGACTGGCAAAGTTGGCATCTTTGTCTAAGAGCGCTTGAGTTTCTGGGTCGATAGCGTCCTTAGGGTTATCTGGATCAATATCTTTGAGGCCATAGTGTTTGGCTAAGCTGTCTTCCATATACGCCAAGGCTTCGCGATTAATATCTGGGAACGGTGCAGTGGTAGATTTAGAACGCTTGGGGAACTCACCCTTTTGTTTGTCGTACTCGGCCAGACGGGTAATGTTGCGGAAGGTGTAGTATTTAAACCACATTGGGTACGTGGCATCATCAGAGGTAAGGTAATCTAGCCAGGCATCGAGACTACGTTCTTGGTCGGTTCGAATCGTCTCTCTGGCCTCGGCTCGCACTTGGTCATTCGCTCGGGCCATAATATCTTCAATAGCGCCGTGGCCTTGCTCGTGGGCAATACGAGCTTGATGACGTAAATACCGTTCTATAGAGGTATCGTCAAGACCAGTAATATAGCCACCTTCTTGAGTTGGACGATGGTAGAGAGTTTTTATGCGCTCGTATACTTGTGGCTGCGCGGCTTGGCGGGCCTCACTACCACCTTTACCCGTGTGGGTTCTCTCTAATAACCGAAGCCAAGCTTCTAGCTTGGGTGCCGGCTCGTTGGGAATACGCTCACCATGCTGACGCAGACGAGCAACCTCGTGCTCTACTGACTGAGATTTGTGCAAATCTGGATATTTACGATACAGAGGCTCTGCTGGTGATGGAGTTCTTTCTGACATAGATATTGCTTATGTTATGTATTGTCTCAAACAGCTGGTCGTTTGACAAACAGCCAAATCCCTACACACAAATAGAAAGGCGTCCGACTACGAATAGTGAGCGCCTGTTTGGTGTACCTTGTATATGATTGCTGGTGGAGCTAGGGAGACTCGAACTCCCGACCTCTTGCATGCCATGCAAGCGCTCTAGCCAACTGAGCTATAGCCCCGTAATTTTTATGAAAACTTTTTTGTTTCTAGAACGCAATAATTCTATCAGAAAATAGCTGTTTTAACAATTAGATAAGCCGTAAGAGAAGATTGAGTAGATAGACAACAAGTACAAGTGCTAATGCGCCAACCAAAAAACCAATAAATATACCAAGGCCCAGTCTAAACCCATCACGATAGGTGTAGTGAGCGCTTCGGGCTATATCGCGTGCTTGTAGCTCTTTGCCTTCTTTAAAGAACTGGCTAGCTGCAGTGTTCTTATGTTCGCGTTTTTCCATAGTCTAATCATAAGTTTATTCCGATTTTTTTGCAATTAAAACCACATGTTTGGGGCCACGCTGCGCAATTTTGTAATTGCCAAACACCAACTTCATTTGTCTAGCCACCCAGGGCTTTAAGCGAGCCTCCACAACAATTGCCAATACTCCATCGGTATCTAAATGCTCGTAACTTTGGCGTATCATATTGTCTACTACCTCTCGTCCACGATGTGTGGGTGGGTTAGAAACAATAAGACCAAACTGCTGCTCTGCTATCTCGCTAAAACCATGGCTCGCAATTACTTCTATATTGGTTAGCTTATTAATTGCTATATTCTCTTTGGTGGTAGCAATAGCAGCAATATCAGAGTCTACAGCCACTACCTTGGCAGAACCAAACTGAGCAGCCAAAACAAGACCAATTGCTCCCCATCCGCAGCCCCAGTCTAAAATAGATTGGTAAGGTGTATTTTGCTTAATAATAGTCTCTAGCAAAAGCCGAGAACCAGTATCGAGACCTTTGGGCGAGAATAAGTCTGGCTGGGTTTCGCAGCGCAAACGAATATCGGCTACATCTACATTTACCATTGCAGCTTTTTCTTAGCAATTATTATAGTGTCGCCACGCTCGGCACCAAGGCGAGTCAGCTCGCGGCCAACACCCTCGCGCGTTAGAATGTCGCGCAATCGTCTTATACCATCGGGCTGATCAAAATTAGTGCGAGCTGCAAAACGCTCTAGACGCGTACCACTAACTTTGTAGCCTTCTTTTTCTTTGCTAACTTCCCAAGTCTCACCAGGTGCAAGTGTAATAACTTCTAGCTCTTCTTCTGGCTGTACGTGCTCGCGTTGTTTGTTGCTCTTCTCTACCATAGTTAGCGCGGCACGGAGCAGCGTAACTATGCCAGTATTAGCCACTGCAGAAATGGTATATATCTCACTCTTTTTCAGCTTGGCTTGTTTGCTAAAATTGGCAACTTTTTTCTCTAAATCGGCCTTTGCAACACTTTCTGATTTAGTAATAACCACCAAGTATGGTCTCTTGCCAAGTTCTGCAGAATATAACGACAACTCGTCTCTGACAGTCTGATAATCTTTACCCCAATATGTAGAAGTGGCATCAATAAGTTGCAACAACACTCTACAACGCTCTACGTGGCGTAAGAATTCTATCCCCAGACCTTTACCCTTACTTGCACCTTCTATTAATCCTGGTATGTCAGCCAGCAGGAGGCTTTTGCCATCGATATCTACCACTCCTAGGTTAGGCACTAACGTTGTAAACGCATAGTTGGCAATTTCTGGCTTGGCCGAGCTAACTACCGAAAGTAGCGTGCTCTTACCAGCATTGGGCAGACCAATAAGGCCAACGTCGGCAACAATTTTTAACTCTAGCTTTAGTGTCTTAGCCTCGCCTTGTTCGCCTAACTCGGCCATTTGTGGAGCCTGACGAACAGAACTTTTAAAGTGAGTATTACCAAAGCCACCCTTACCACCTTTGGCAATAACAGCCTCTTGGCCATCTTTGGTAAGATCTGCCAACAGTTCTTCGTTATCAAAAACAACAGTACCCGGTGGCACCAAAAGCACTACCGACTCGCCATTTTTGCCATGACGTCTATTGCTACCACCTTGCTCGCCATCTTGGGCTGCCCAGAGCTTGCTAGTACGATATTTAGAGAGGGTACTAGTATTGTGGCTGGCACGCAAAATAACGTCACCACCATTACCACCATCACCGCCATCTGGGCCACCTTTGGCATTACCTTTGGTACGATGAAAGCTAAGATAGCCATTACCACCGTTACCGGCCTGTATTTTTACTGTAGCTACATCTATAAACATATTGACATTATAGCATAGTAATATTATAATTTCTACAGTTTTGTTCGCACCCTAAAGGAGTATCGATGGCAAAACGCCAACCAGATATGAAATATGTGTCTCAAGAATATATTGATTCAACTTGCCTCGAACTATTTCATCCAGAATTACCGCATGGAAGATACTGTACTAAACGGGCTGGACACGACCAGTCTGAACTGCACGGTGATCACTTTTTTGCTTGGCCTACAGGAAGTGGTGAGTTTCTTTCTGCTGAGAATGCTCAAGCATTCCTACGTGCCTGTGGCGGTTTACCTAATGGACCCGGAAATGACGGAAGTCTCTTTATTAATGAAGACGGAGATGTGGTAATGACTCTTGCAAAGTTTAAAACAATTGCCGGCTGGGCAAATTCAGCTCTTAGACACTCTTTCGCTAGCGAAGATGCGTAGCAGATCCTAAAGATCTGCTTTTTTATTACAAAAAACCCACGGATCAAAGTGGGTTTTTTAATAATTTTATTAGTAAACGTAGATGAAGTTGCCGGCCGAAGCAGTACCAGAGTTAACGCGTCCCCATCCAGCAGGGCCGTTCATCTCGGTATAAAAGACTGTTCCACCTTCTACACGTTCGATATAAACAACATGGTTGCCATATCGAGACACACCAGCAGCACCCGCTACAGGAGAGTTACCCACACTCATCCCTGCACGGCGAGCATTACTTGGCCACTGATTGGCATTACCCAAGAAAGGAGGAACATACCGACGAGTAGCAACATACCAAGTACAGTATCCATACGAGTAGCTATTGCTCGAGCTACCGCCGCCACCATGAAACCCAGTAATAACGTTTGTTGGTGTAGGGCTGGTAGTAGCAACAGTTGTCTTTGCTACAGCAGGGGCAGGAGCTGCAATAACACCGTCTGGTATAACTAATTTCTGCCCAGCTACAGGCGATTTACCTTCTAAGTTATTAAAACTATCTATCAGTGCTACATTGGCCTGATAACGAGCTGCTACAGCTACCAAATCGTCTCCGCCAGTAGCAGTATAGAGTACACCCGATACCGGCAAAATGACAATTTTATCACCAGGCTTAATACTGTTTTCGTCAGTAATATTATTAGCCCACTTAATAGTATCGGTAGTAATATTAAACTTCTGGCCAATACTGCTAAGAGTATCACCATTCTGAATAGCATACGTAGTAATATCGCGGCTTTGGCTACCTACTAATACTGGTTGGCCCTTCTGTAAGAACTCGTTTCCTGCTGTTGCCATCGTGGTTTGTGAGTTGATGGTTTTGGCTTCTTGATTAAGATCTGAGTTAACCAGACTTACCGAGCTCTGGGCTAGTACAGCACCTGTAGTAATCATAGATGTCTTATCGAGTGGTGTGTCACTATTAGCCGAGACTAAGCCAGCTTGAGATTGTACTTTACCTGCACCAACAGCCAAAACAACACCTACAATAAATGCGGCGTGCAATACATAGCGTGATGATACGTGCAGTTTTTTGCGATTTTTGGTTTTACTGTTGCTACCAAGACTCGAGAAGAGTCGGTTTTTGGGGTCAACTACAGCAGAGGCTTTCGGCAATGGATCCGAAGCATCTGCGTTTATTTGGTTGGGATTGTTTGTTTTAGAGAGCTGATCTTGCTGCCCCACGCTTGTGAAAGATTCACTGCGCACTTGTAGGGGCAATCCCAATACTTTTTTACGAATAAAATTCTCCCTTTCCCATCGTTTCGTAAGAGATGAGAAATCGCTGCAGCTTATCGTCTTCCAAAGCTTGCTTTGGAACCAGGAAATTCGACCTTATTAATTAATCTTTCAAAACAGGTAAACTGTTCTATTTTCCTTCTGCTGATAAGGTATTTGCAGGAACGCTTTCAAAGATAAGCTCACAAACCATAATCTAGAGCTAAATGCTTATCCTTAGAAAGAGTACGTTGCCTATACTAGCACGAAGAAAAGCGGTGTGCAAGAGCATTTTTTTGCTTATATAAAAGCATAAAATGCTGTTTTATAGGTGATTTTTGATATTTTGGTTGTGTTCTGACAATGTTTTGGCATAATATACCACCCCATCATTACCAGCAATAAAGAAAATATAGTCGTTAGGAGTATAATTTAGCACTGCTTCTACACTATCTGTACTTGGATTGTTAATAGGGGTTGGTGGTAAACCAACTATCCTATACGTGTTGTATGGTGAATTAACACTTAAATCTGCTGGCGAGGTGATTTTCTTACCAGTAGCATAATTTACCGTTACATCACTCTCAAATTTCATACCTTTGGCAAGACGATTCAAAAATACTCCCGCAACAAGCTTTCTGTCTTTTTCAGTTAGGGCTTCTTTCTCAACAATAGAAGCTAGGGTTAATACTTGGTTAGGCGTAAGATTAGCAACTTGCTTACTCTGGAGTAATGGTACCATCTCGCTATTAAAGGCTTCATATTGTTTTTTTACAAGCTCGGTAGCACCTCTGTTGGGTATAAATGTATAGGTAGAAGGAAACAAGTAGCCCTCTGGGTTGTCCTTAGCACTAGCAGGAATAAAGCTATAATCTGTCGCCAAGCTTTTGGCCGCCGAAAGATACTCTTCTTTGCTGCCATAACCAGCGTTAGCAAACCGGGTTGCCATATCGGCCATGGTTATACCTTCTGGAAACGTAATTTTGTTCTGCGCTATCCTGCCACTACTCATATCGCCTACAATCGATGCAATTGAGCTTGATGGGCGAATAAGATACGGCCCAGGAATAAGCCGGCCATGTGCCGGCCCTAACTTGGCATAGAGCACAAATGCGTTGGGATTGTCTATTAGACTTTGTTGAGCCAGCTCATTGGCAATCTCACTGATACTTTCACCTTTTTTTACCTCAAAAATCTGGCCATTTACCGAGACATTGGTTCTGACTGCATAGACCGTCGAAAAAAGCCAAATAATGCCAGCTACAAATACCGCCGTAATTACCCCAAAAACACCAAGCAATACAAGTAGCCACAAGGGAGTTTTTCTTAATTCCTTCTTGCTAGACTGCGCAGACTTGTCTTCTGGCAGTTTTGGGCTAGGAGTATGTGGCGGTATTTGATGATGATTATTTGGTTGCATGAGCTATGTAGTCCTCGAGAATTATTTGTGCACTTAGAGCATCGAGTTGTCGCTTTTTTTTACGTATCGATAACGAACCTAAGCGATGCTCAGCCCGCTGCGAAGATAGAGATTCGTCATACAAAACCACTTGCTTATTAAATGCCTCAAGCTGGCGAGCAAAGTTACGACACTCTATAGATTGGTTAGTTTCTTCGCCATCTAGATTATGAGGCAACCCAACGATAATTTTTGTAGGATTATGCTCTTTAATAAGTGATTGGATAGTACTAATACTATACTGGTCGTTAGGAATAATTGTCAGTGCTTGTGGCCTCCCAAGTTTTCCCCCGCCCATCGCAACACCAATTCTTTGGCTTCCGTAGTCAAACGCTAAATAACCCGCCATTAGTCTGTCTGGACTCTAATTTCTACCTTAATTCGATTAGCAAAGAATGGCAGATTAGGACTTAACCATGGATTCGTCTCAACCAATACTTGGGTTACTTGTGGATAGATAGGTTTAATAATGTCGGCAGCATCTTTTTTGCTTTTACCGGCTATCGATTTGGCTACTTGGTCTTTGTCTATACTTTGCCCATAAAATGCGTTACTACTAGCCGCCATGTCAGCTTTGTCTGCGCCATAACTCTTTACGAGGGTATATGTAGCATCGCTCGCACCGCTTTGGTAGATATCGTTACCCCCTGGCACCTTACTTTGTATCTGGGTTCTAAACAACTCATCTAAGTCAGAGTTTTTAGCAGCGAGCTCTGAGAATTTTATTTGAGCTGTTAGTGTAACAATACTCCCCTCGCTATCAACCGGAACCGAGCTAGATACCGATGTTGCCTCGGTGGTAAGTGTTTGTTCAAAGACATACTCATTATCACCAGCTTTGTTTTGCAACTCAGTTTTGACATTGTTGGTAGCATCTTCGATGAGTGCTTTTTGAGCCTTATCTATATCTGCCTGTGTAACTACAGTAACAGTCTTAGAAACACCGCCGCTTGTAGAACCGGTAGCTGTAAGGCCACTATAGCCATTTACCAAGAAGGCGGCGCTGCCAAAGTTATAACTATCGCCGCTTTGAGTTGCGGTAATTGCCACATTGGCAGTGCCAGGAACTATTTGGCCACCAGAAACAGATGCCCCAGGAACACTAACTGCCTGATTAGTTGTAAAGCCCTTACCGTCAGAGACAACCGTTGTTCCGGCAGGCAAACTAATAGCATTCGAGCTAGCTGCGTTCTTAATAGTAATATTGCCGGTTGCCTTGGTGCCTACGTCTTTTTTACCACTAGCATTAAACTGCCCACTTACTTCTTTTGTAGTAGAGATAGTATCGGCCGCAACATCACCGCTAGAAAAATCCGAACGTTTTGTACCTGCATCGAGAGTAAACTTGAGGTTTACTGGTGTTTTCTGTGCTTTTGCTATTAGTGCCACCTTGGCAGTTGGTAAGAATATATAGCCGAGTATTAGTAACACTAGGGCACCGATACCGGCAACTATCCAGAATATTTTCTTGTTAAGACCGCCAAAATTTGGCACTTTCTTTTCTTTGGCAGGGTGACTAGCAACGGGTTGATGCTGAGAGTTTTCTGCTTCTTCGGTTTTAGTGTCTTCACCGTCTAGGGCAATGTGTTGCTTTTGAAAACTATTACTCTGCTTGGCTTTTTTGCCTTTTTGGCTAGTAGACCCTTCTGGTGGATTTTCTTGTTCTATAACAATTGGCTCGTTTGCAGCCTTTTCTCCTATAGAGCCCGTAAGTGCCTCTGGTATAGCCGCCTCGGCTTTGACGTTTTTGGCCACCAGTACACCAAGACCTGCTGCCAAGCTAAGGGTGGCTTTATCATTACTAATAAGCACCAATTTCTTCTTATTGTTTTCGGCAGCTTTTTTAAATAGCTTAATATTAACCGCGCTCTGCAAGAGTGTAGAACGAGCAGGTACAGCCACGCGCACCTCATGAGCCTTGGCAGCCTTAAACTTATCGATAGCTTCGGTAATTTCGCTATCAGCTTCGAGGTAAATAATATCTGGTGTATGTTCTTCGGACATAGTTATATTTATTATAGCGCAAACGTCTTACGCTTGCAGAGACTATCCTACGCAAAATAACTAGCTTGAGCATTTTGATGTGACGTAAAAAAAGAGGCATAAATAAAAACTCCGAGATGTTCTCGGAGTAATAGGCCTCAAGCAGGCTTACGAATTGGATACACGTTGCCTGGCGGCTCATCTGAGTCGGTAGAAGTTATTTCTTTTAAACCAGTCGAGTTTTGCAAAATTATTGCTACCACTGCCAACCACGCAAATTCTTGCCTGTGCATACCTAGCGACTTGTCACCAAAGCTACGAGCAGCAAACAAGATAATCACCATCAGTAAGATGGCTGTCGGGTCTGCCGGAAACCAGATAAGACCAGCCCAGCCAATAGCACAGGCAGCAACCTGAAGATTGAATTTAATCTTACCCGAGATAAACGCTCCTGGGTCGGAAAATTCAGGATCGTAGCTTTTGAGAACTATCAACAAACGTCTAAATGGCCCAACTGAGAGCCTAATAAGCTTTAGTTCTACATGCAAACACCACAGAGCCAGGCCAATTGCCACGGCGCAAAATGCCACACTGTATTCAAACAAGCTAGCGACACAATAGCTCAGTACAATTAAGGTAAAGCAAAACTTATCGCTCGCAGGGTCAAGCCGCGCTCCAAACTCGCTCACTGCATCGAGGTCGCGGGCAGCGGGGCCATCAAGTGCATCGAGACTAATAACCAACATTAACAAGAAAAACCAGTTTTCTGCACTACTATGGTTATTGTTAGCGATATACATTACCAGCCTTACACAGATGTAGGGCGTAACAATAATACGTACAAAGCTTAGCGCATTTGGGATCTGCTTAATAAGTATTACAAGCCAATTCTGTCGTGTTTTCTCGCCTACCCATGTTAATGGTAACGCCCACCAACAAATTGTAAGTTTGGCAATTACTTCGAAAATAAACTTAAACGGAACTACCAATGTACTTTCTTTGCCATGAAGGCTCGGAAAATACACCAGCCTCTGCATTCTGGTAGATTGTGAGGTTGACCGATTCGACAAGGTGCCTCTACCCCCTTTGACAGGTCTAGATACGCGCATACTATATCAAAAACACAGCAAAGTGTAAAACCTTCCCGACTGGTCAACTAGCAGCATAAGCGCTACAATATATCTATGAAATTGCCAGGATTTACCAAAAAGAAAAAGTCTGGCCAATATTTGGTAGCGCTCGATATTGGCACTGAATATGCCAAGGCACTCATTGGCCAGGTAAAAGAACATACCGATTCTGCTGGTAAAGCCTATCAAGTAGTAGAGGTTATTGGTGTTGGCCGTCAACGACAACGTCTAACAGATATGGCAGGTGGCGCTGTAACAGATATTGCCGGCGTAGTAGAAAACTGCGATGCCGCCCTGCGTAGAGCCGAAGAAATGGCCGAGATTGTTGCCAAAGACGCTGTACTTGGTATTGCTGGTGAGCTTGTTAAAGGTGGTACGACTAGTGTGAGTTATCGGCGTGCTAGACCAGATGTAAAAATAGACCAAGCCGAGATGATGGATATAATAGGGCGCATACAAAAACAAGCGTACGAAGAAGTGCGCAAGCAGCTGATGTGGGAAACTGGCAAAAAAGAGCTAGAAGTAAAGCTAGTAAATGCGGCGGTCGTGGATGTGCATATTGATGGTTATAGAGTAACTAACCCAGTTGGGTTTCAGGGTAAAGACGTTACTATCCAAATTTTTAACGCCTTTGCACCAATGGTGCACTTGGGGGCCTTACAAACCGTTGCAGCCGATTTAGATCTCAACCTTGTTAATATTGCAGCCGAGCCATTTGCTGTAGCCAAAAGTGTTGGTGCAGATGACAGTACAGAGTTTTCGGCTATATTTATTGATATTGGCGGCGGTACAAGCGATATAGCAGTTGTCAATAATGGTGGCGTCGAGGGCACGCAGATGTTTGCCATTGGGGGGCGTAGCTTTACCAAACGTATTGCAACCAGCCTCGGTATAACATTCGATTCAGCCGAAAAACTTAAGCTCGATCATTCTGCTGGCAAGCTAGAGGCTAAGAAAGAAAAAGAAGTTAGTGAAGCTCTAAAAAATGATGCTCAGACCTGGATAAGTGGTGTAGAGTTGGCTCTTGGTGAATTTGATAATTTAGAGCACCTACCAAATCGTATTCTGCTCTGTGGAGGTGGCTCTGCACTGCCAGAAATTAAAGAAGCCCTAACGCACGAAAATTGGTATAAAGGTCTGCCCTTTACTCGCAAGCCGACGGTAGATTTTGTAAAACCCAAAGAAGTAAACAGGGTAATTGATAGTACTGGCGAGCTTACTAGTCCACAAGATATTACACCAATGGGGCTCGCCAACTTGGCACTCGATATTGTTGGTAGCGACTCGGTAGGCGAAAATATCTTACAGCGACTCAGTCGTACTCTCTCGGTATAGTCTGCTTGACATAACATAGACTTACTACTATTATATTCGGGCGGAGTAGGTTGCACCTACCAGAAGGTTGACAACATGAGCACAGAGCAAGCAGTTGCTGATATTCAGCAGCATAGTCTGCAAGCAAGTAGGCGACTATTAACCGATGAAGAGCGCGAGTTGGCACGCCAGCACGTGGAAGCACGTGATTTTGGTGTTTTGCCCAGCCAGACACCCAGTTCTGCAAGTAACAAGAAGGCTGCAAAGAGAGGCTCTAGCTTTGTTACAGCCGGTATTTCTATTCTGATTACACTTTTACTGGTGGGCATTGTTACTTTGATATGGTTGACGTATCGTCACGAGCTAGACCGCACTACGGCTGAGCGTGAGCTAAAAGCCTACGCAACTATTCTCAATCAGAAGTTACCAAGCAATAACCAAGTTGATATTGATAGTGTTACGGTACAATATCCCTTTGGCAGCCCTATGGAAGTAAGCTTCTCACAGGGCAATGCTCATTGCACCGCTCCGGTTAACCCACCCGATGATCAACACAATCTCTACTGGGTAGATAGAGTTGATGCGGTTCCGCTCGAAAACTTAGCAACTTCTCGATATAAGTGTGTAGCCACAGTATCATTAGCAGGTTTGGGTGCTAATTAAATAGAGTCTATAAACAATTTTCCCACATCGAAGAGATGTGGGTATTTTATTTGTTAATAATTGTTAATATAGTACTGATAATAATATCTTTTTATTGCTTTATTTAGCTAAAATAAATTGTCAAAAAGTATTGACTTTATTATGTTTGTGGCGTATAATGCTAATGTTCCATCGTAGAACGAGAGGAAAGAGGTCAGAAGTGACCAGTACCATCAACCAGCCGACCGGCCCTACACCCGCCAAGGCGAAGCCCGAGCCGCAGCGCGGCAAGGCGAAGAAGAACACCCGCAACACGTGGGTGCTCGTCATCGCCGCCGTGGTGGTCGTCGTGGCTCTCGTCGCCTTCATCGCTTCGCGCGGTGACAACGGCGAGGCAGAGAGGGAGATGACACGCGTCAAGGCCGAAGCGGTCCTCCGGGCACGCTTCAACGACACCGACCCGGGTGTCGGGCCGCTCGTGTCGATGAGCGTCACCTACAAGGGTGATCAGCTCGTCGCCACCTGGACCCAGGGTGAGGTGCAGCAGAAGAGGTGCACCGCCCCTGTCCTGGTCAGCGACGACGGGCAGTCGTTCGGCATCGCCTCCTTCGAGGCCGTGCCCTTCGAAAGGCAGGATTCGGCCCCTGCCACCTGCGTCAGCACCGAGGGACTCCAGTACGGTCTCCCTCTCCCCTGACTCGACCAAACGCCGACGTGGCGTCCACCTCAGAGCCCCTGCATCCGCAGGGGCTCGCTTCATTTTATTAGCTATTCTATAACTGCTTTTATACGCCGTACGCCGGCCGAGCTCGACTCTTCTTTTACTATCTTAAACTTGCCTATCTCAGACGTTTTACTTACGTGCGGGCCACCACAAATTTCTTTAGAGTAATAATCTCCTTCTGGATCACCGACAGTATATACCTTTACTGTATCTGGATATTTTTCACCAAAGGCACCCAGAGCTCCAGCCTCAAATGCCTTGTCTTTGTTCATCTCGGTAAACGTTACTGGTAGGTCTTTGGCAATCTGCTCATTTACCATATCTTCTACTTGTTTGATTTGCTCAGGCGTCATTTTTTCGCCATGACTAAAGTCAAACCGCATACGCTCGGCGGTAATATTACTTCCCCTCTGCATTACATGGTCACCCAACACATTGCGTAAAGCTTTATACATTAAATGTGTTGCGGTGTGGTAGCGCGTGGCAATTTCGCTATTATCGGCCAGCCCACCTTTAAATTGTCCAGCAGTAGCACTACGACTTCTACTGCGTTGGGCCTCTAATTGCTGATCGAACTCGGCCTCAAATAATTTTGAGATAGAAAGATTAATCCGCTTAGCTTCCTCAAGACTGAGTTCTTTTGGAAAACCATAGGTGTCATATAGCGTAAAAGCGGTATGGCCATCAAGTTCTTTTTTATTAGTAAGAAGTTTTTCGAATTCCTTTAGACCTCGAGTAAGTGTCTGCCTAAACGCATTTTCTTCGCGTTTGAGCACTTCCATAATTTGTATTTGATTGATTCCTAACTCTGGATACTCATCTTCGTAGAGAGCAACCACACGTGGAACAATTCGAGCAAAGAGATCGTGCTGAATACCTATTACCAATGCCTCGCGAATAGCTCGGCGTGCCAAACGTCGCATAACATAGCCCTGGTCTTTATTACTTGGCACAACACCGTCAGCCGCCATAAATGTAATTGCTCTACTATGGTCAGTAATAATTCTCTCAGCTCGCTCGGCCGTGTCTGGATGGGTAGCCACAAAACTCGGCTCTCTAACCTCGGCAGCATAGTTATGTACTGCCGATTTTATTTGAGAAAGCATATCTGTGTCGTACACATTATTTAGTCCCTGCAAGATAAAACTGGTTCGTTCTAAGCCCATGCCAGTATCAACATTCTTATTTTCTAGCTCACTATAGCTGCCATCGGCCTGACGTTGATACGCCATAAACACATTGTTCCAAATCTCTACAAAATCATCATTGTCTTCACTAAATTTAGGGTCTTTTTCTTGGCCTACATAATAAAATATTTCGGTATCTGGTCCGGCTGGGCCAGTAGCCACTCCGCCTTGCTCCCACCAGTTATGTTCTCGCCCAAGTGCGAGAATCCTGTCTCCTTCTTGAGTATCTATACCGGCAGATTTGTATTGCTCTATCCATAGCGCAATAGATTCTTCATCTTTTGGCACTTCACCATCGCCCTCATATACCGTTACATAGAGTTTGTGAGGATCAATACCGAGCCAACGTTTGCTGGTAAGAAACTCCCAGCTCCAAGCAATTGATTCTTTCTTAAAATAATCGCCCAGGCTCCAGTTACCTAACATTTCAAAAAATGTTAAATGCGTATTGTCACCCACCTCATCGATATCGGTTGTGCGAATACATTTTTGGGCATCGGCCAAACGTCTACCTTGAGGGTGTGGTGTACCTAAAAGATACGGCACAAGCGGATGCATACCGGCAGTAGTAAATAGTACGGTCGGGTCATGTTCTGGCACCACTGGAGCTGATGGAATTATTTGATGATCTTTTTCTTTAAAGAATTCTAAGAATTTAGAACGAATTTCACTGGTAGTCATGCCAGTAATTATAGCAAGAAATCAGATAGAGAGCGAGCTTTTAAGTTTATATTCATTGTGCCTGTAAACTATTGAAGATAGAATCTAAAACTTTCGGATTCAATGTTTTAATAAGTGAAAAAACCGATGGATTCTCAGAACAGACAAATTGTGCAGGCTGTTTTACGAAGTAATTATTCCCAATTTTCTTCACATTCGGACCAACTTGATCTTCGACTTTTTTATCGAATAAAATTACACCTGGTTTATACATAATAATTCTGCCCAAAGGACTTGCATATGCATTACATTTATTTTCACTAGTAGAACCAATAACATTTGCGTTTGTACTCATTAGATCTGTAGTCGATAGACCAATTGCTTTGGAACTCTCTTCACCTACTGTCTGAAATGCATACGTCGTATTCGCATTATCGCTAGATACAGTATACTTTACACCTAACTCAGGTATATTTCTTGTACCTTTATTTTCCAGTACCGCATTTGCAACTCCTGAAGCAGCTGATTTTGCCGCATCTTCTAGTGTTTTCTTGGTATTATTCAACTCATTTATCTGTGCTTGTTGATCACTAATCTTTTTGTTGAGGTTCTTCATGCTTATGTAGCCATAAGCTATTGAGCCAAGTAGTGCAACAATTGCAACTATCGCCACAATTATCCAAATCATTTTGCCATTATTTTTGCTTGGCATTGAGCTATTATGTTCATCGGTTTGTAATTCTGTTTTTTCTTCTTTCATATTTACTCCAGTTCATTATTACAATAATTAAGTTTTCTTGAAAAACAAAAGATAGATATAGAAACTAGTCCGGTGTAGTTGTACATTTTTCTACCATATACCAACCACTTGGTAGACCATATAGTGCTGCATAATCAGAACAAGGCGCCTGGGTGCCACCATAAATATACTGCCAAGTATTATTCACTTTTTTAAAAATAGCTGTTCTGCTTGTACCTGGTTCACCAAAATTTACACTTACATGCGCAAAATCACCAGATTTGTCCTGAACAGTAGCATTTACAGTTTTTATATTAGGATTCCTCATGTAATGATTTTTTGTAGCTTCAATAAGCGCAGTGTCTGTTGTTCCGCTTGTAGTAACAGTATTTATAGCACTTTTTGTAGCTGCAGCGGCTGCAGCACTTGCAGCTGCAGCTGCCGCATCTTCTAGTGTTTTCTTGGTATTATTCAATTCATTTATCTGCGATTGTTGGTCGCTAATCTGTTTGTTGAGATTCTTTACTTTTACATATCCAAATGCTGCCAGGCCAATAAGTGCTGCAATAGCAATAATTGCTACTACTATCCAAATGGTTTTTGCTCTATCTCTTTTGGGAAGCTGAATATGATCACTTGATGGATTATGTACTGGTTGATGTGTGTTTTGGTTTTGATCTTTCATTTGTTACCTACTTATTTTGCCAAGACTGCTAGGCTAGTATTAAAGCTTTCTTGAAGCGATTTGGCTTGTTTGGTTTGCAAATCTTGTACTGTCTTTACTGTAGAACATTGTGTTGTTGGTGCTGTATACACGTAGTAATAAACATCTTGCTTCTTCACAATGAGAGTATCGCTACTCTTAACATCTTCTACTTTTACACCCTTAATAAGGCTTCCGGCCTTAACTTGGGTAATTGTACCAAGCGGGGCACTATTGAGACCACATGCGTTACTAACTGCAGGAGTAGATGGGTTGGTGGCCGCCAAGTTTTGTAAACCAGGCGAGGTAAACGAAGCAACTTGGTTGCCTTCGGCATTTTTCGAGACATAATAATAGGCATCTTTGGCATCAGTTGGTTTGGTCATCTGCACACCAAATTCACTTATCTTTAAGACAGTGGTGGATGCTGCCGCAGCAGTGAGTGTATCAACCTGCGCTTGCAAAGCATTTACTTGAGCACCCAAATCACCAACCTTGGTGCGATACGCTTGCCATTTGTAATAGCCAAATGCACTTACTACTATAAGAATAATAATGGCAAGAATTGCCACTATCATCCAGCCCTTACCACCTTTCTTAGGTGGCATTGGGTTAGATTCTGGCATTTGTGTAGTAGGCTCGAGGCCTGAGGCTTGTGGGTGTACTTGTTGGGGTTCCATATCGCTGGTTTCCTATTTAATTCTTGTGCTTATTATACCACGTTATTGAGTATTTACAGAAGATGTAATAGCTTCAAGATTTGCAAAGGCGGCTGCAAATTTTTGCTGCTGTGCGGTAATGTAGTCAGATACTATCTTATTACTTGTGCACGAAGTGGCAGAGTTAGAGTATACAAAGTAATAATCACCTATCTTTTTTACGTTAGCATCAGAGATAGTTTCTACTTTTTTGCCATATACAGTACTACCAGAGCTGTACCGTGTAATTACTCCTAGAGGACTATCACCCAGCGCACACTGATTACTACTATATGGTCCGGCAGGGTTACTCATTACTGCTGCCAAAATCTCTGCACTTGTAAAATGCGCAAATGGTTGCTTAGGGTTAGCAACCGTCTCTACGCCAACTACTACATCCTGTAAATCTGCTGTTTTTGGTATACGCACGCCCATATCAGTAATAAGTATATACTGAGCATTATTATTTGCACTGCGCATTGTTTCTACTTGAGTTTGTAATTGAGCATTAAGATCTCTCGATATTTGTAGCTGGTTTTGTGTATCGCTTAATTCAGTCAATACTTGCGCTCGCGAGCTAAATGCTAAAAAACTCAGAACTAAAGCAACTACAATACACAATACTAGCAGCACTATAGCAACTGTTTTTCCTTGAGTATTTTGATTGTCTGGTGTTGTATCTTTTTTCATCTTTGTAGTTTTTAGCTTTGCACTTTTTGTATTACCAATAGCGATTCTCTAGCTAAACCATCAATTTGCTTTTCATCACTTTCTGTTTGACTATACAAATTATTCAGCTGGGTATTAATAACTTGAATTACTTTATCGCAATATTCCTGTAACAAGCGATAAGCTGGGTTTTGCCAGACATCGTCAGTTTGAAAATACTGGAGTTGCTGAAACGCATTTAAGTTTTCACGAATGGTACGTTTTTGCTCTTGTAAAAGTCTTATCAACTCAGCATCTGTCGAATACATTGCGCTCTTTGTATGTTCTAGTGGCTTACGAACCAACTCATCAATAAATGCATCACGTTTACCACTAAGTTCGTCAGTCTTGCTTTGCTCGAGTGCATCAACTATCTCAGCTTCTCTTGAACGATACACTTCGCCAAGCTGGTCAACTTCGGCCAAAAACTGCTCGCTATAGCCCTTCAGAGAAATCGATCCCTGCATGTCTTCGCCAATAGTTGTGGCTGCAATATCTATTGCCACCTGGGCTACCATTCGCTCTACTTGGCTATCTCTAGAATGTTCGGCATGCACTATATGTAACATATTGCGAATATGCGCCTCTATATCTCTTTGCATCCACTTGTAACGCTCGATACCATTTCTCAATTGATCAAATTCTTGCTCAATTAACTTCTTTAAATCTTCAATTAAGGTCTGTTGGTCTGTCTCGGTTTTGTTTTCTTTTTCGGTACTATTTGGGCCATTGTTAGGATCTTTATGCCCGTCATCTGCTGTATCTACAGCACCTGCCAACCTCTGTAAATCGGCAGTTAATTGAGCACTCTTAGCTTCGTCGAGCTTATCTTGCACTTCAGTATTACGCGTATGAACATCACTGGTCTTCATACTAGTATTATAGGCCAAATGGTTATGCTTAGTAAAAGAGCATAGACTTTTTAGCCGATAATACCGCCACCAAATACACTATTGCCTTTATAAAAAACTGCCGACTGTCCGGCTGCTATCGCTCGCTCGGGTCTATCTAATACAACTTTCCAAGTAGTGTCATTAAGTACTGTAAGTGTACATGCGATAGTCTTACTTCGATATCTAACTCGCACTTTCAGTCCTTTGTCTCTAGGCTTTGGCTGTTGCCACCAAACACAGTCACGTATTACAAACTCAGTTTTATTTAGCAAATCTGACTCTGCATTACTTGTAACGTACACAATATTTTTCTTTGTATCAATTGCATAAACAAAGTATGGTTGGCCACCGCCTATGCCGAGACCATGACGTTGACCAATAGTATATGCATAAGCCCCATTATGTTGGCCGATTTTTTCTCCAGTTTCATCTACAATATTGCCGGCTTTGGGTCGAATAAATTCACTCAAAAAATCTCGCATTGGCACTGGGCCTACAAAACACAAACCCTGACTATCTGGTCGGTTATAATTAGGGAGCGCAAATGTCTTTGCTAGCTTTCTTACCTCTAGCTTTTTTAGACGGCCAAGAGGAAAAATAACATGCTTTGCTATTCTCGGATTCATTCGATAGAGAAAATAGGTTTGATCTTTACTTGTGTCGGCAGCAGTACGTAACTGCCCATCTTGTATACTTGCATAGTGACCGGTAGCAATAAACTCTGCACCGTCTCTGCGACATTGTTTGTAAAATACATCAAACTTAATTGATTGATTACACATTACATCTGGATTTGGTGTTTGTCCCTTCTTGTAAGTATCGAGTAGGTACTGTGTAACACTCTCATAATATTCTTTTTCAAAATCATAAATCTTAAAAGGAATTTGCAAATGTGCCGCCACGAGTCGAGCCGTTGACAAGTCTTCTTGCCATGGGCATTGAAACCCAGCGATATCCCGACTCCAATTCTTCATGTAAACGCCTGTTACTTCATAGCCTTGCTCTTTAAGTAGCGCTGCGGCAACTGCACTATCTACCCCACCCGAAAGCCCAACAAAAACTTTACTCATTTATAGTTTCCTGTTACTAAAATATAAAAGAGTTTGGCAGATTCACTTAAGGTAATATTAGAAGCAAAGCCCTTTTCCCACCATCGAGATTTACTCCATCTGTCATCAAAAGCACTAGCATTTAGTATTGTGTAGTCTGGACCAAGCACTTGCTTAAATGTCTCGTAGGCTCGACGCTGATGGTATGGGCTCGTTACAAGAATTATTTTTTTCTCATCTAGCTTTTGTAGTATTTCTTTACTATTAACAGCATTTTGGTAGGTGTCTTGTGATGCCTCATCGGTATATATTACCTTTGCGCTCACACCGGCATCGAGTGCTTGTTGTTGCATAGCTGCGGCATTACTTGGTCCATCGTCTAACGCAGCACCCGAAAAAATAATATTTTTGCTATAACCTTGTTTATACAAATCAATACCCTTATCGGCACGCGAGGTTGTCTGGCCTCCAGAAATAACTACAATCGCATCGGCTTTTTCTAGCTTTGATTGCGGGCTAAGGTAATAGCCAATACCAACTATAAATGTCGTTGCTAGTACCACTAATACTCCCAAAATTATTGCCAGTGTAATAAAAAACTTTTTCATTGCTGACTCTCTAGTATAGTTAACGTTTCTTCTAGGGCGTTTGTGAATGCCATAATGTCATTACTTGTAGTGGTTCTACCAAACGAAATACGTAAGCTGCCTTGAGCTTCTTTTTTGGTTCGTCCTAACGCAAGTAGTGCCGTGCTGGGTGTCTGATTACTGACTTCGCAGGCTGCTCCGGTAGAAACTTCAAAACCCTTACTGTCTAGATAAGCAACTAAATCTTCGCCATTAATATTCCTAAAACTTACACTAAGCAAAGAGTACAAGCGATGCTTACTATCACCATTAATTACCACATTCTTTGTCTTAAAGTAATCTGTTAGCTTAGAGTAAAGTTCTCTAAAATGCTTTTCATCGTCTTTGCGCTTTTGCAGAACTATTTCTATAGCCCTGGCAAAGCCGGCTAGTAAAAAACCACTCTCTGTTCCGGCACGCAAACTATTTTCTTGCTTACCACCAAATATTTGTGGCTGAATAGCGCTACCTCGACGCACATATACTAACCCTATGCCATTTGGGCCATATAGCTTAGCGCTGCTCAGAGTAAGCAGATCTACCCCTAGCCGAGATACACTACAATTATTTACCATGGCCGCTGCACTAGCATCGGTATGAAACAGCACCTTTGACTTCTGCTCTTTTTCAAACTCTCGCACTATTTCTACAAGCCCAGTAATATCTTCTATGGTTCCATATTCTGAGTTTGCCAAACTTAGAGTGACAAGAATAGTATTGGTATGCAGCAGTTGTTTAAACTGTGTTTTATCTATTCGACCTTGGTTATCTACTCTGCACCAGTGAACAATAAAACCTTCTTTTTCTAGCTGCTTCAGCGGCTCACGAACAGAGCTATGTTCGCTTAGGGCAGATATAATTTCACCTTTACCCTTTTTGCGTGCTGCACCCAAAATTGCCAGATTGTTAGACTCACTTGCACCACTGGTAAATACTATCTCATCACTGTTAGCACCAATAAACATAGCTAGTGTCTTACGATGTTTGTCGAGCTCGGTTTTTGCTAGTCTTGCAGAAGTATACGCTGCAGCCGGATTCGCAAAATTCGCCACTGCATTTTGCATAGCTACCGCAACTTCTGCTTCTATTGGTGTCGCCGCTGCATAGTCTAAATAAACCCGCTTCATAGTTGCATTATTATACGTATTTTTAAATTATTTTTCAAGCTTAAACAGTGCGTTAGAATTCGCTAAAATTTCTTGAGAAAATTCCTCTAGTTTTTCATTACGTAAGTTAGCTACAAACTCGGCAGTAAAATGCATGTAGCCCGGCTCATTAATCTTGCCTCGCATTGGTACTGGGGTTAAGAAAGGACAATCGGTCTCGAGTACAATACGTTCTTTTGGTATAGCTAGTACTCCATCCAATTGTGCTTGTTGTTTGGTAAACGTAACAATCCCATTTAACCCAAAGTGGAGATTATAATCTAAGGCCTGTTCAACTTCTCTTTTTGTTCCAGTAAAGCTATGAATGACACCTCGTACTTTCGGGTAGTCTTTGATGATTGCAAAAAAATCTTCCCAGGCGTCACGAACATGAAAAATAAGTGGCAAACTACACTCCTGCGCAAGTTCTATTTGCCAGCGTAACATTTCTTTTTGTTCTATGGGAGATGAAAGGTTTTTATAATAATCCAAACCACACTCTCCAATGGCAACCAATTTGTTACTATATTCTTCATTTTGTACTAACTCTTTAATAGTTAGAAATCCATCACCACCCAGATGAGCATCATGTGGGTGAATACCTACCGAGGCATATAGACTAATCCCTTTGGCTGTTTGTGCAATCTCTTTATTTCTGACAAATTCTAATGCTTGTCGAGAATCAACATCATCCGTACCAACTGTAATGATAGATTCTACACCAGTCTCTAGAGCACGAGAAAACAGCCCAGTGAGATTGTCTTTAAACTCATCGAAATGTATATGGGCATGTGTATCTATTAACTGCAAGATGAGCTCTCCTTTATTATCTAGTCAAATTTTGGAAACAAAACTTCAGGAGTAAGAACATTACCATTATTGAATATGGCTTGTATTTTTTTACTCGCTTCGGGCAAGAATGGTTCTAAGTATTTAGCAATCATTACCATCTCACAAGTAATTGCGCTTAACACCTCTACAGTCTTTTGGGGGTTTGTCTTAAACAACTCCCACGGTTTGTTTTCTTCTATTGCACCATTCAGGCTATCGAGCCAAGAAAATAATTCACTAAGGCATGCATGGAATTTTAACTGCGTAATATCATCTTCGTACTCATAGCGCGGCTTTACCTTTACTTCGTTATACTCGGCATTATTGTATTTATTAAGCATTGTAGCCAATCTCGATACAAGATTGCCTAGGTTATTTGCTAGGTCAGAGTTATATACTTCGTTAAAACGTTGCAAGCTAAAGTCACCATCGCTACCAAAAGTTATTTCGCGTAATAAATAGTAACGCAGAGCATCATTGCCATATTTTTGTACTAACTCAATTGGATCAATGGCATTGCCAAGACTTTTGCTAATTTTTTCGCCATTATTTGTAAAGAATCCATGCGCAAAAACTTGATGAGGTAAATCTAAACCGGCACTCCATAACATTGCTGGCCAGTAGATACAATGAAACTTAATAATATCTTTACCGACAATATGTAAATCTGCTGGCCACCATTTATCAAACTTTTCTGTGCCATAGCCAGCGGCAGTTACATAGTTAAGTAGCGCATCAAACCACACATAGGCCACTTGGCTATCGTCAAATGGCAATCGTATTCCCCAGTCTTGTGTTTCGCGACTAATACTAAAGTCTTCAAGACCTTTTGTTTCGATAAAACTTAATACTTCATTACGGCGCGATTGTGGCTGAATAAAATCTGGGTTATCTAAAATATAATGCTTTAATCTGTCTTGATACTTACTGAGCTTAAAGAACCAATTCTCTTCTTTAATGTGTTCTGGGGCTTTTTTGTGATCGGGGCAAAGACCATCTACAAGGTCTTCTTCTTTCATAAATGCTTCATGGCCAACACAATACAAGCCTTCATAGACACCTTTATAAATATCGCCATTGTCATACACTTTTTGCAAAATGTCTTGTACAGTTTTTTTATGATCGTCTTCTGTTGTGCGAATAAATCGATTGTAAGTAATGCCAAGTGTATTAAAGATGTTTTGCCATTTTTGGGCGGTTATTTCTGTATATTCTTCTGGACTTTGTTTGGCAAGCTCCGCAGCATTAATTGTTTTTTGCGAGTTTTCGTCGGTTCCGGTTACAAATAAGACATTATCTTTACCTAACTTACCACGATAGTAGCGTGCCAACGTGTCGGCAGCTATTGTAGAATACGCATGCCCAATATGCGGCACATCATTAATATAATAAATAGGTGTCGTTACGTAGAACTTATTTTTTGCTTGGTTTACTTTGGTGGTTTTCTTCATTCTTTACTTCTTCTTTTTCGTCTGGCGCTGTTGTGAGTGTAGGAATAGCTTTTGGTGCATCACTGCTAGTTTGTTTTGTCTTTTTGGCTCTTAATTGTACCAGTTTCCAGATAATAAGGCTAGCTATAACAACCAATACAATCCACATTGGCCAGTTAGTTGCCCCAAGACGGGCTGTTGCTAAGATGAGTGCTGTATTACCATTTTGTGTAAACTCTACAGTCTCAGCCTTAGCGGCACTTACTCCAAACTCTGGACGATAAAATGTTGCTTTTTGTTGTGGCGCCAAATTACCCAACATAATAGTAAATGTCGAAGCTCCCGAGCGAGACTCGAGCACATAGTCTTCTCCAGCGGTTGAAGTTGGTGCCACCACATCATATTTTACCAGCGATAGAAAGGGTAATATCTGCCATTTACTACCACTTAGTTTGCCATCGAGTACTATATTGGCAGGCAAGCTCTCATACGTAATTGTAGTATTTTCGTACTGATAATTTGTATCTCTTCCAGATGCAGTTACAGCTACCGGGCTATCATCGCTCTGGCCCCAAATGGCAAAAGCAACATGGTCTAAGTCTGAGCTGCCAAAATTGTGAAATTTTTCTCCCCATGTAGGGTCTAGATTCATCCAGCCTATTTCTGGTACATACGCCTGCACCCAACTATGCAGTGAGTCTGTAACAGCAGTAGATTGTTTGAGGTCGCCACTATACCCGTACCCTATCGGCATTCTTGCCGGAATACCAGCAGCTCTAAGTAAACTAATTGTTAAATCGGAATATTCCAAACACACTACATTGTTTGGATCTTGCAAAGCCTTTATTCCACCTTGGCGAATATTATATTTGATTTTTTCGTTATTATAACTAAGCGTATCAATAACATAATTATTAATCGCTAATACTTGGTCGGCTACCTTTGGTTTACCGGCCGTAAGCTCTTTGGCTTTGGCTTGTATTTGAGCATTATTGGCGGGCCAATATTGTTGGCTCGAAGTATAACGCGCGACTAGGTCTTTGGGTATTTGTGACTTAGTACCGCTTTTTGAAAGGTCGTATTCTAAATAGCGAATAACTGCCTGTACATCGGTCTGCACGACAATATGTGTATGCGCAGGTACATCGTAATCAGCCAGAATATTGCCATCAACGTCTAGGCGGGTGTTTTTTGGTTGAGGGCTAAGACCTCTTAAGATAATCTTCTGTCCCGAAGTATTAGGAGGTAAGGCTATGGTAAAAGTTTGTGTTATTGGTGAATCGTTATTGAGTGGAAAATTAAAATTAACTTTATAGACTGTACTATCACCAAAAACCAAAGCCAGCGATTTATCTATAAGGTCTTTTTTATCAAATCCGTAAGTAACTTGCCCATTTTTACTACTTTGACTAATTGGCCTTGGGCCAGTGGTGTGAAGCGTGCCAAAACTTTCTGGCACAGTTAGTTTTACCGAGTAACTTTCGCTAGAGTCTTGAGATATTGCAGGCACGTAGACAGTATGTGCCCCGCCCTTTGTTTCTACCAATTTGGAGGTGTCGTAACTCACAACAAAACTCCAAGTAGATCCAACTCCAGAAGTTTGGCGTGTAAAATTAATATCTATTTCTACATAGTCATATGGATAGCCCGATACCTCAGTATGCTTTTTGGTGGTACTAAATGGAATGTTGCTGCCATCACTATATTCCACACTAATATTTCGTACATCGTCAGTAGGTGTAGATAACTGAATATTAGAAAGATATTTATTGGCGCTGCGGCTCGTAACGCTATATATCTCTTGCACGCGAGTATTGGCATCACTGGTAACGCGATAATTTACCGCCACATTATAGCTAAAATCACTGCTTGCTTGTGTGCTATGTGCAAAAGCCGTTAGTAAAATTAATGCGCCTAGTATAACAGCAATTAGACCTCGAAGATGTCGTGTATATTTGCTGCCTAAATTCATATGTTTATTTTATCATAAGCTTTATCTGTAAATATATAAAAACCCCAATCGGTAATGATTGAGGAGTGAGTACTAAATAGTTATTACATAAAAGCCGGTGGGCTTCTTGCAAAACCCCAGACTCAGGTACAAAGCTTCAGCGTTTGGTCGTTTTGGGGCATTGGTGGTAAGATTAATCTCCTTTAGACTATTGTCTTGAGCAATCTGAATTATTTCTTGCATCAATTTTCGGCCAATACCTTTGCCTCTATACTTTTCGTCGACAATTACATCGTGTACATAACCCACCCTACCATGAGGAGTAAGCATAACAATCAGTGTAGCAGCGCCAACAATTTCGCCAAATTCTATTCCTAGTGCCTTATAATTTCTTCCAATTTCTGCAACCACTAGATTAGAGAAATCACACACCACAGTAGATATAATATCTTCAATATCTACTTCACCTAGCAGCTGATAAAATAGCGAAACCAACTTATCGTGCAAGCAAGCGCCCGGTAGCGCATTGGCAAAATGTCTAGGTACCAGTTGATAAACATCAACGTCGTCCATATTCACCTTTTCTCTGTGATGGATAGAACTTCAGTATTATACCTTATCTAAATAATCTGTAAAGCTAAAGCATTATTGTATATTTGCCGCCAATCATCTAGGCTAAGTTCTTGCGCACGTGCGTTTGCCGGTAGGCCTGATTTTTGCAGCAATTCTTCGACTTGACTAGTTTCTAGGCGCAATCCACCAGCCAATGCGTTGCGCAACATTTTACGTTTCTCACCAAAACCTGCCTTTACCAGCTTAAATAACTTTTCTCTATCCGCGCTAAATACTGGTTTGTCTCGACGAATAATTTGCAGTATCGCCGACTCTACTTTGGGTGGAGGGTCAAAAAGTTCTTTACCTACGGCACGAGTAATTTGAGCTTTGGCATAATATTGCACCGAAAAAGCCAAGACTGACATTTGTCCGGGTTTAGCTATTATCCTCTCAGCTACTTCTTTTTGAATAAGTAAGGCCATAATTTCTGGAGGATTATTTGCCTCGAGAAACATACGAATAAGGTTAGATGTTAAATAGTAAGGTATATTAGCTGCCACTTTATACTTTTGCGGTAAGACACCAAGATCGAACGTAAGTATGTCTGCTTCTACAAACTCTACATTTGGCGTATTATAAAACTGAACCTTCAGTGGCGATATTAGCTCTGAGTCCGCCTCTACAGCTATCACTTGTTTTGCAGATTCGCAGAGTATTTCGGTAAGAGCACCGAGGCCGGGACCAACTTCTAAAACAGTATCATCTTTTGTAATCTCTGCCGCTGTTACAACATCAAATAGGGTGGCTTTATCGCGCAACCAGTGTTGACCAAGAGATTTTTTAGCTTTTATCTTCATGCAAAGATTGTACCACGGAGTTGAGAGTGATGTAGTGGAGTATTAGCGTAGGAACCGACCGCAAATAGGCCATGGGCTAGCGCCACGACGGGCATAGGTTTCTTGGGCTTTGGCATCTTGCACCGCTGGTGGAGCATCGGCTGGGTCGTGATAGCCACCATAATTACCCCAGGTAGAATAATCGAATTGGTAAGCACCTCTATAGAGTGGGTTACGTTTGTTGGCATAATTTCCACCAGATTCGCATTGACGTAACTTAGCCCAACCGTCTGCTAGACTACTACCAGAATGCAAGGTAGAGGGGCCAATAACCACAACTTTGGTATGTGGCTGCAAAGTTACCTTAGTATCAAGCAGCTGTCTACTCTGTTCTACACCGTCCTGATCTGTCACTAAGAAACTAAGAGTTTGCGAGCCGGCTGCACCTGGGTCTTGTACCTGACTATAACCAACCGGTTTTGACTGATCGGTAATATACTGCACGTTAGGATCAATTGCTTGTTGCTCGGTAATAATATGTTGCGCCAGACGACGAACAATAACTTTCATACCTGGTGTTAGCTTAGTAGTAAGAGGTGTATTTAACCCGTCTGATGGCTTAATTTCGAGTCCTTTTTCGGTAAAAAGTTCTGCAACGGTACCTTTATGAGTGCGAAACTCAAAAGTTTTACCAGCTAGAACTACTGTTACAGGCATCGCTCTATCTATATGAATGCTTTCACCTACCGAGCCGGCGCTCTCAAACTGATCTATTCTATCGGTAGTAATATCGTCTTCTGGATAAACAGTAATGCCAGCTTGCTCAATAATTTTGCGAGGACTACGGTAGCCAGAGAGTGTCTGAATCTTCTTGTTGCCATCATAAATAACATATGGATAAGCACGGTAAACATTTATATTGGTTACTGCTTCACTTAGTGGCTGGTCAGCAGCCGGCTCAACGACATCCCCTTTATTAAGAGTGACTCCCATCTTCTGTAGAGCCTCGCCAACAGTATTGGCGTTGGTAGCAACAGTCTTCTTATTGCCATCATAGTATACACTTACTAGGTTCTGGCCATCAGCAAAGGCTTTTTGATCGGTAGGTACAGTAATCTGGTTGTTAGCCCAATTACTAACCAGCATAATAAACATAAAAATAAGCCCAAATACCAACAAGCCTCGCTTAAAGGTATACGGCTTCGATTTTACTACCTTGCTCTTTTTTTTACGTATTAAACGTTTACGAGAAACGCTATCAAACTTCGGTAAAATAACTGCCTCACTTTGTTAGTAAACTATCTCGTGATTTTGTTTTTGTTTTACCTTAAGCGCTATTTTATCTTTTATGCTTATGGCTTGTCAATCTTGACTCGAACAAGATATGTGTTCGAAATAAGATAGAGGGCTATAACTTCCTCAGTGGTGCAAAAGTAAGGTTGAGTGTTTTTTGTCCGACACTCGCAAAACGCACAGTTACCTCGTATTCACCTGCGTGCACCACCTCTCCCTCACCCCAGCTCTCGTGCATTACCCTATCACCCGTTGTTAATGTAGGAGTATCTGCCATAAAAGGGTCATTTGGCTGCTCTTTTTCTCCTACATGTTGTGACTGCATGCTTGCAATAGTATTTTTGCTTTCGTGCACTACTAAATTGTCAGGAATCTCACTTAAGAACCGAGATGGTACATTATGTTGAGTAGTACCATAGAGTAGTCGACCATGCGCGTGTAATAAATACAAACGTTCTTTAGCCCTGGTCATACCTACATAACATAAGCGGCGTTCTTCTTCGAGCTCGCTAGGTTCGAAAAACGTACGGCTATGCGGAAAAATTCCTTCTTCCATTCCGCAGATAAAGACAGTATTAAACTCCAACCCTTTGGCAGAGTGCAGGGTCATCATTACTACTGCTTCACCTCCATTCTTTAGACTATCTACATCGGCAATTAAGCTGATCTCTGACAAGAACTCGTCTAGACCCGTGGTGTCATACGCTTTGGCTACCGAGATAAGCTCTCGTACGTTCTCTACCCGTTCTTCGGCGCTCAGACTACCATCGTTAAGATAATCTAAATAGCCACTTCGTTTTAATGTTGCATCTATAAACTCACTTACTGGAACCGTTTTGCTCAGCTCGGCAAGACTTGTTATCATGGCGCCAAATTCTACCAAACTAGCCGAAGCCCTCGTGCTTAGCCCTTCTATTTCTCCAGCTTGTGCCATAGCATCAAGCAATGGCAATTCGTACTTAGCAGCATAGTCGTAAAACACACTGAGAGATTTTTGCCCGAGTGCCCTAGCCGGAACATTAATAATACGTCCTAGACTAACAGCATCATTGGGCTGATAGATAAATCGTAAATATGCCAAGATATCTTTTATCTCTTTACGTTCGTAAAAACGCACGCCGCCAATAATTTGGTATGGAACACCATACCGTAAAAAAGCTTCTTCTAATGATCGAGACTGGGCATTCGTGCGGTACAAAATTGCAAAGTCGTGCAGCCCCAGACGAGTATCTTGCTTTTGCAGCTGCCCGATTGTTTCAATTACAAACCTACCTTCATCGAGCTCATCTCGTACACCAACAATATGAATTTGTTCGCCGCTACCTTGTTCTGTCCAAAGAGTCTTTTCTGATCGCGAAGTATTACGAGTAATTACTGCGTGTGCTGCGTCTAAGATATTTTGGGTACTTCGGTAGTTACGTTCTAATTTAATAACCTTAGCCTCGGGATAATCTTTTTCGAAATTTAAAATATTTTCATAATTAGCCCCACGCCAAGAATAAATACTTTGCCAGTCATCACCTACCACACAGATATTATGATGGGTCTGAGCTAGGAGTTTTACCATCTGATACTGTGCCTGGTTGGTGTCTTGATACTCATCTACCAGTATATATTCAAATTGTTTTTGGTATTTTTTACGAATTGTTTCGTTTTCGATAAGCAAGACTGTAAGCTTCATAATAAGATCATCAAAGTCCATGGCACCTGCCTTAAGCAGTTCTTTTTGATAAATAGGATATACCTGAGCAGCTGCTTCTTGTATTTTACCAGTGGCAAATGCCTTATATTCATTAGGGCTTACCAACTCGTTCTTGGCACTCGATATAGCATTTGCAATACCGCTAGGAGTAATTTGTTTTTCATCTATCTTAAGATCTTTTAATATCTTCTTAATAAGCGATTGGCTGTCTGATGTATCGTAAATAAGAAAGTTACTACTATACCCAATCTCTGCTGCCTCGCGACGCAAAATGCGATTAGCAATAGAGTGAAATGTTCCGAGAAATGGTAGATACTGCGAATTATTATCGTCAAAGCGTAATAGTCTGGCTACCCGTCGACGCATTTCGCCGGCAGCTTTATTAGTAAAAGTTACCGCTAAGATATTTGCCGGATTTATTTTTTTTTCTTGCACTAAATATGCCAAGCGGTGAGTAAGGGTTTTTGTTTTGCCAGAGCCGGCACCGGCCAACATTAGTACTGGGCCATCAATTGCCAACACAGCCTCACGCTGTTGATCATTAAGGCCGTCGAGAATTTTACTCATTATTTTGTACCAGTACTCCCAATACCACCCCTATTCTCAGATTTCATTTCATCCACTTCTACTATCTCTGGTATTTCGTATGGTAATACCATCATTTGAGCAACTCTAGTACCTTTTTCTACTGTAGTTGGTTGTTCTGTTGGGTTGTATGCCAAAAATTGGTACTCATCGTCATTACCACAAAAGTCTTCATCACCTATACCAATCCCATTAGCAGGTAGCAACCCTAACTTATGGGTCGAGCTGCGTGCTGCCAACATCACCCAATGCCCCTTTGGTACCTGTACAGCTACATTAAGGGGTATCTTACCAAAACTTTTTGGCTCTATAATTACGTCGACTCTGGCAGATAGATCTAAACAGGCTGCACCGTCAGACTTTCTCTCTGGCAAGGGTAGTGTTGTATCGAATCTTTTTACTTTTATAGTAAGTTTTTTTGTCATAACTCTATTGTACTATGAATATTTAGCGGCGAACAAAAAGCGCACGAAGAATAAAAAAACCCGGTGGGTGGGCAGAGACAAGGTGAACATCTCTACCCACCACACCGGTGATGGTTGGAATTTACACGCCAAGGCGCTTCTATTCCGGTTTGGCAATGCAACTGCTTGGCGCAATCACACTACCCTACACCACTCTTACCGCGGCTGCGTGCAGTGGAGGTGGTACAAAATGGGGCACTTTGCCCGTCCGGCGCAGGGTACCGGCATTACCAAGTGTACCTACGTGCTCTGGTTGGTGGGGTATCTAATCCCACACTATGTGCTGTTTCTCGCTTTGGCTTGTCGCCTGGGCCAGTGGGCTTAGTTTGCCAAACTTCCCCCATAAAGGCGTCGGTCTAGCACTTTTGCCCTAGCACATCGAGTAGCGTTTGCTTTTTCTCTCCCGCTTTTCGTTCCTGATCTATTTTTTCCGTTGACATAGGGAGGTTCGGCAAAGCCAAGCCGTCGTAGAACCCGAAACGCTTGCGGGTTAGATACATTCTAACATAAAAAAAGAACCTAGATTTCTAGGTCCTAACTAAATGAAGATCGCCATTAATTACAGTTGGTTCAAAACTCAGTATTTCATCACGTAGCATCCCTTCGGGAATTTGGTTGTACAGAAAAATTGGTTTACTAGCCTCAAAAGCCATGTACATCTCCAGAAAAGTTGCTCCACCGATATAGTTAGGCACGCCATTTTTGGTAAAGTTAAGTACCAAGATAACATCACAGTCTTCTACTTTTTGCTTTTGCAAGCGAAGCATACTGGCTTTCCACTGCGCATGCTCTCTGGCGCCTAAGCTATGCATTTCTACTTCTCTACCCGGATTGTCATAACTATTGGGTAAAGTTACGGTGTGTCTCATTGCTTCTAACTGATGTTTGATTGGTGAGACTTTTGGATAAAACGCTTTACTACAACAAACAAAGATCTTCATCTCTACCCCTTTAGGCTAGATTATGACTATCAGATTGTAGCACGAATTATTATTTATTATTATAGCGCTCTACACACTCATTAAAGATCTTGGTAGCTTCGTCGATACCTGCAAAGCCTTTAATCTCTACTTTGTCGCCCTTTAGATCTTTATAATGCTCAAAATAGTGCTGAACAGCTTTCTTCCAGTGTTCACTGACGTCTTCAATGGTCTGAATATCATCATAATGTTTATCATCGGCAGGTACACCTACTAACTTATTATCTACCTCACCGCTGTCTATCATATACATCACACCAATTACCCGTGTAGGAACAATTAAACCCATTGGCATAGGGTCGTCAGAAATAAGCAAAACGTCTAATGCATCGCCATCTTCGTCTAGCGTAGAAGGCACAAAGCCATATTCAGACGGACTACCAAGATGTGTTTGATGTACTCTATCTAATACAAAATTATCTAGTTCTCTATCAAATTCAATTTTAAGTCTACTACCTTTAGAGTTTTCTATTACAGTATTTACAATATTTGGGGCCTTTTCGCCATAAGTCATATCTAAGAGTGACATTGATGTTCTCCGGTTAATTTCTGCTACATTATAGCAATTATATGAAGTAATTTCTATATTTAGCTAAGGGCGGCACGCACAATTGCTGCAAATTCTTTTGGCTTTAGACTGGCACCCCCTACCAATACACCATCACAGCCCTGCAAGTGCATAATTGCTTTGGCATTTTCGCCATCAACACTACCTCCATATACAATGCGGCTATCAGTGCTAGCCAATCGTCCAAACCGTTGTACTAGTGCGTTACGAATAAGACGCAACATATCTTCTATTTCGCCCGGCTTAGCAAACGTACCGGTGCCAATTGCCCAGACTGGCTCATAGGCAATTATTATTCTTTTTATCTCATCGGCAGTTACGTCAGAAAGATCACTATTTAATTGGTCTAGTACTACCTGGTGGGCTTTGCCGTCGTGACGTTGTGCTAAGTTTTCGCCAACACAAAGAATGGGCTGCAAGCCGTGCTCGAGAGCGATAGCTACTTTGCGCGTTATTTGATCATCACTCTCGCCATAATGAGTACGGCGCTCAGAGTGGCCGACAATAGTATATTTGGCTAACTCACGTATCATAGCAGCAGAAACTTCTCCGGTGTGTGCCCCTGCCTCATAGTCAGAAATATTCTGAGCCCCAAGCTGAATTTTAGGATCAGTCTTAAAGCTAGCTAGTTCTCTATGGAGCGGGTAGAGGTGTGTGGCAGGTGGGCAAACTACAATAGTTGTAGTCGAAACACCCTTTAGTTCTTGGTGAATTTTTTGCAACAATACTGTACCCTCAGCGATAGTATCGTTTAGCTTCCAATTACCAATAATAATTTTACGGGGGAGATTCATTTGCTTATAAGTATAACAACTTTAGATTGGCGCGGCTACTTAACTTCTACTAGTCGTATAGTGTCTGTTCCACCCGCTACTCCACGAGCCTTGCCGAAGGCTTGCACTATCCAATCGCCTTTTTGCACGTTACCCCTCTTGTATAAATCTTTAATAATTTTTTCTGATATTTCACGTCTTTTTGAAACCAAAAATGGTTTACCACCCCATACTATTGCCATTTGGTTGCATACTCTCTCATTAGGGCTAGCTATAATAATTGGCATTGGTGGGCGCAGTGATGCAATAGAAAGTGCCGTACTACCGGTGAGTGTTTCTGCCAATATAAGCTTAGCCCCTACTTGTTGGGCTAGTGTAATTGCTGCCAAGCTTACACTAGTTTGGGCTTCTTCTCCTGCTAACCTACCCGAATGAAACGAATGGCCAAATATTTTACGAGAACCTGTAATAAGACGTTCTAGACTGCCTACTTCTTGGCTGTATTCAATCGGTACAATAGCATCATTAATATTTTTGTCTGGTACAAAATCTATTTCTAACCGATTTTCTACAAAGTAGTGTTCACTTTTTAATATCACCCGTTTCATAAGCTCTACAGTCTGCACTGGGTATTGCCCCATAGCTGTTTCTCCAGAAAGCATTACACAACTCACTCCTAGGCTTACTGCACTAGCAATGTCATTTACTTCTGCCCGAGTCGGTTGCGGGCTGCTAATCATACTCTCGAGCATTTGCGTAGCCATAATAACAGGTTTCTTATATTGCCTACCTAGCTGAATTATCTCCCTACCTATTAATGGAACGTCTTCGTTGCTTGTCTCGGTGGCTAAATCGCCTCTGGCTATCATAACTGCGTCGCTAGCAGCTATAATTTCTTCTAGGTTTTGCGTTGCAATGCGAGTTTCTATCTTTGCAATAATACGTGCTTCGCTTTTATGTTGCCCTAATAATTTCCGTAAATGTACAATATCGTTGGCAGTTTGTACAAAGCTGAGCGCGACATAGTCTACATCATTTTTGTATACAAATTCTAAATCTTTAAGATCTTTGGGTGTAAGAAGAGATTTTGAATCGAATACGGTGTCGGGCAAATTAATCCCGTGGTTACTCGAAACCTTGCCAGAGTTTTTTACCTCAACGTGTATTACGCCATCTTTAACGCTTACCACTTCTGTACGAATACTACCATCACGTAAAAATACGCTGTCGCCCTTCTTTACTAGGCCAGAAAAATCAAACTGAATAGGCAAATGCTTATCGGCACAATTTTTGTGAGCACAAAGCTCTAACTTTTGCCCGGTACGTAGTTCTATACTTCCTTCGGGCAACGTTCCTAAGCGAATTTTGGGCCCTTGCAAATCAGCAATAACAGCCACCGATCGGTTAAGCTTTTTGGCTGCTAGTCGAGCATTTTTTAAGACATTAGCGTGCCAGTTATGGGTGTTATGACTAAAGTTAAGACGTACCGCATTTACCCCCGCTGCCAATAGTTGCTCTATCTTTTCTTCGCTGGCTGGGCCAATAGTGGCAACAATTTTGGTTTTTTTAAATTTACTGGCATCTATTTTCATATCTTTATGATACCAGAAATGGTTATGCTTTTATTAGCTATAAATAGTAATTTATTAACTTTTTACTTCAACTACTGTTGCAACCTGCATTGAGATATTATTGCCATCATGAGCAATAATTCCAAAGTTGGTAGTTTTATCAACGGTTACCGTTATATCTCTGGTTTCGGTAATACTATTGTCTGGCACTACGGCTACATTTTGTTCGTTCACTGCAAACTTTTGACCTTCACTGTCATAAAAAACAAACCAATCACCATTTTTTGCATTTGACACGTCAGCAACTTCTATAGGGTGAGTAATTACTTTGCCAGATAAGTCTGTGTTAACAAGGTTTTCGTTATTAATATCAACACCTGGGCTAGTACGAACATTTCCACCAGTAATGGTGTAAGAAAATGGTGAAACCTCAATTTCATCACCTGGTGCAACATCTGTTATTTCGATGTCTCTTGCTGTAGTTAATGCTTCGGCAGAAACAATTCGCTCTGCAGGATGAACTTTTTCGCGAAACATTTCGTAGCCAAACTTGGCTGTACCTAGCAAGGCTGCTCCTGCTAAGGCAATGGCTTTTACCTTTTTCTTTCTTTCTGCAATAGCATGTTTTTTGTCTATCTCAGTCTGGTCTTCTACTGGCCTATAGTCGCTCATTTGTACTACATTATCTGGGGTTTGCTTAATAGCCTCTAGCTCGGCTTGCAAATCGTCCTTACTAACTCCAATATCACTAAGAGTTAGTCTGTCGCCACTAAAGTCTGAGTTGCTTCGTGTTTCCATAAATATCCTTATGGTTACTATACCTACAAATTTTACTTTCTTCAACATTCTTGATTGAACCGACTATTTGTGGTACTATTTTAAGGTTAAAAACAGCCGTCAGGCCCCATCGTCTAGCGGTTAGGACACCAGGTTTTCATCCTGGCAACAGGGGTTCGATTCCCCTTGGGGTCACCAAATGTAGATTATCGGTGGCGAGAAGATTGAAGACCGGATGCACCCCTGTAAAAAGGGGTGTTTTTCGGTTTCGGAAAGTTAAATCATTGTAGGTTGGCAAAGTCTTGAATAATAGCCCGAAAAGCTGGGCTTTTTTGATGTCGTTACTCTGTTGAGCAATAGCCTGACCAATGTTTTCGGAAAACTTCTTGATTCTGCTCAAAACTTTATCTATATCCATGGGTTTCTTGCTCTCCATATTCGTCCTTTCCAGCGCTAAACGCTTAATTTGTATATCTATATCCTCCAGCTCCTCGTTAACGTATTTCTGGGCTGATGGGGCGATGGTTGCAAAGCTTCTGGTGAGTTCTCTAGCCTTGGCTTCAAGCGTGGTACTCTGTCCGTTTAGTGCTGTTGTCTGAGCCTCGTAGGTGGCGATGTGCTGCTCGTATTTCTTTCGAACAATGGCAAACACTTTGTCGATACGCTCCTCGGAGAACGCCATGCCATCAATGAAGCTGTATATTTTAGTTTCCAAATCTTCTTTACTGACTCTGAATTTATGGCCGCGTTTGTCACAGTGGTAGTACGAGTAGTATTTTCCAGTTTTACCGCGTGAGGTACTGCCGGATAGTGGTTTATTGCACTGTGGGCACATCACGTAGTGCTTAAAAGCAAAGTCATTGTTGCGTGTACCTTGCGGGGTGGCGTTTCTGGTAGCGACATTGTCAGTAATAGCGATTTTGTTACCGGGCATTTCAATAATAGTGCGCTTACCTTTGTTGGCTCGGTTAAACAGCTCAACTGATACTAGCCCATCAAACATAGCTTTGACTGGCTGATATTTCGTCCACTTTTCAACAATAATGCCGGTATAGATGGGGTTTCTGACGATTCTCCAGACTTTCTTATCATCTAGCAGCGTACCTTCGGTCTTGCCAATAATACGGTTGCGGTCTGTTTTTGAGCGGCGGTACTGTGTCCGTCCGCGGTAGCCCATGTCGTTCAGCTTAGTAGCTATTTCTTTATCGGTAAATTGTCGGCTGGCTCGCAGTTCAAATAGCTTAATAATGAACTTGGACTCTTCGGTGTGTGGCTTCAAGATGGTGCGCTTACCGTGCTGGGTTTCTACCTTTTCGCTCATAAACCCATAGGGTGGTCTACGCATGTAGTAGCCCATTTTGGTATAGCGGATTTCGGCACCGATCACACGGCTTAAAATGTCTCTGACCTCATCTTTGGATCGCTCGGCTTCCAGCATCTCAGACTTACGGCTCGGTGAGTAGGTGCTCCATTTGTAGCTATGTCCAAGATGCTCCAACGTATTAACTTGTTCCTGGCTAATAACGCCGTAGGTATCGATAAGTGTAATACCACAGCGATCCAGCTGGGTTTTGAGCAGGTCATACGATAGTGACCCGCCACGGGTGAATCGATCTATCGACTTAATAATAAACAAATCTACGTTGTTTTCCTTGTTCTTACAGTAATCTATGGCTTCCTGCATCGGCTGTTGCTCTTTGCTGGCTGATTCCATGAAGACAAAGAACTTCTTGATGGTAATACCTTTATTCTGCGCGAAGCGCTCTATTTGCTCTTTTTGAGCTTCGGGCGAGTCACCGTCACGACCCTGTTTAGTGGTCGAAACGCGGATGGCGGCAACGGCATTACGGTTAGCTTGCTGCCTCATCCTGACCCTCCTCCAAGGCTATTTCCAACAGGATATCCGCCAGCAGCTCAAGACGTTCCTGCTCGTTTGTGTCGAGCTTGTTTTTCGCTTTGGCTAACCATCTATTATTTGCCATAATACCCTCGGAAACTATTGATTATATCTATAGTATACTATGGATAATAGAGATAGTTCAAACATAAAACACGGCTTATTTAGTAAAACTGTGGATATCTCATCGTTAGGCTATCTATATACAGCATTTATATCTGTTATATTTATAATCATTTGTTATATAATTACCTATACTACGTATAGGGAGTAATACTAAACGTGCAACCAAAATACCGACGACCATTAAACAACCATCAACTTACTATCTTAAATACACTCTATAAGTTTCGCTTCGTAACTGCCTCACTCTTAGCTGAAAATCAAAACGCTAAGCACCTACGAGTTACATCCAATAGACTAAAGATACTGGTAGAACAAGAATATATCGGTATGAATTATGACAGTAGCTACAGAATTAAAGGCCAGCCAGCTGCCTATTATTTACTGCCCAAGGGTGTCAGATACTTACGGCAGCAATCGTACGTACAAGAATCAGCACTCAGGAGTATCTACCATGATAAGCGGGCAACGCCGAGCCAGATCGCGCACAGACTTAATGTTTTTAGAGTCTTTATCGATCTCAAAAATACTTATCCTGGGCGCTTCAAGTTCTTTAGCAAAACCGAGCTGATGAATAAAAATTACGCCCCCAAAACCAAACCTGATGCTCAGATCATAGACGCCCAGACCAACCAGCACTATTTCATGGACTGCCTGGAAGATACCGCCAGCTTCTGGACGTTCAGGAAAGCCGTGAAACGCTACATTACGTATGCAGAACTTGGCATATGGCAAAAGCATAAACCGAATCAACCTCACCCCACCATCCTATTTGTGTGCGAATCAAATAACCTGAAGAAGAAAGTAGAAAGCATAGCCACGAAAGAGCTGGATAGCAGCTACGTGGAGCTCACTATAACGGCCACTACGCTAGAGGGTATTGGCAGCCAAGACATAAGTCCTCCTGCTCTCGAGCGAGGTGTTATACTGGCAATATGAAAGCCTACCGAACAAAAGCAGTTAAATACACTGGTCGTTCGTACTCTGACGTGGAGCGCAAGGCTCGCAAATTGCATAACTCCATTGCTGCTCGTTCAAAGCGTAACCCCTACATACGAAGTGCGTATTTCAAAAATAGCAAGATATTCATCAACCTTTTCTGGGATCACCTGCATCAAAAACCACAGTATGATCGCAAGCGACGTATCAAATACTACGCAGCTGCCATTGAGCTGCTTCGCCATAGTACAGCAGAGCCTGTCACAAAGCCGAACCCGAACGGGCGTAATGAACTGGTGCATCGTTTCGCAGGCCAGACCAAAGACGGCGATTTGTTTTATGTACAAGTTAAAGAAGACAACAGGACAGATAACAAGTACTTCGTGTCCGTGTTCCCGCCACACTAAATCCAGACTTTCAGATTTCAAACAAAAAGAAAAACCTCGCAAGTGTAGTGTATAAACTACGCGAAGCTTTTCACTCAGGCCTTCCGCTGGGGTGGCCTAAAAACCACTTGCCGAAGGTCTTATAAATATACTATCAAACAATAGTGTTTATGTCAATATTGAATTTAGCTGGCTCAAAAAGCCTTAGCAATATAATGAGCTACCCTATAACACAGCCCGTAAAAGGCGTATACGGTACTGTATTGAACCTGAGGCGCCTTTTCTTATTTTTATCGATAGTAAAAGATACCGTTTGTATCAATAAGCATGTATGATAAAATATACGTAAGCAGTTTTGTGCATATGCATAGTACTCACATATACTATGCACAAAACTACCGTGAGTGGAAGCAAAAACTATGAAAACTACGTATACATTAGAGGGGAATAATCAAACCGGCACTATCAGTGGTTTAGATTGCGCGTTAGCGCAATCTACTCTCTCTCTCTCTCTCTCGGTTAGCGCATGCGCTAACCGCACTGCTACCGTTCAACGTCACACCTTCAGCCTATCTCCCTCAACAGCCGTCTCTATCCTGAGCGGCTAGTTTTGGTTTTATCCGCAGTCTATTCATTCATCAACCAACCATAACAAAGCAGCTATAACCAAAGAAAGGAAAAAAGAATACCATGGAATCCATAACCCAAACCATCAACATCGTCATCGGCGGAGAAGCAGGGGGTAACCTCGCCAACACCGGCGCAAACACCACCCTGTACACCGCAATTGGCGTCAGTCTTATTGCCGTAGCCGTCCTGTTTTTGTTTTCCCGAATGCCACGTGTGCGCACTAAACTACGTAAGCTTAGCTTCCGTAGCATTGCCACCTTTGCCTTTCTCTCTGTTGCCACCATTGGCCTTGGCCTCAACCTCTCAAGCGTTTCTGCTGCTCCCACACTGAGCCTCGGTGCCAACCAAGATACCCTGACAGTTACGGTTCCCGAAGGTGGCGGTACTGCAACTACCACAACCGCCATCACTACCGGCACCACCAACCCCACTGGCTACAGCCTCACGGCAGCACTCACCGAAGCTGAACCAGGTATCGCCATCAAGCTCAAAGGGGGTAACATTACCACCAGCACCGCGCTCGAACCTGGCGCTCCAGCTCTCACGCTCAAGACCACCGACAGTGCGTCATCCAACGACACCACCGAAGTCACCTTAGACTTCACCATAGATAGTACGGTCACCGCAGGCCAAAAAGAGCTCAAGCTCACTTACAGTGCCACCGACAATGAGACCCCTCTCCCTCCAACCCCTACCACCATGCAAGAAATGACCACCAGCTACTGCGAGAACTACATGACTATCTACAACGGTAGCAACCAAGACGCCATCCTGACCCTCACCGACACCCGTGCGAACAACCAAACCTATGAGGTTGCTAAACTGGCCGATGGCAACTGCTGGATGTTAAACAACCTCAAGCTCGGTAGTACTACCAGCACCCTAGAACTCACCCCAGCAGACACCAACATCGCCAGCAACTTCACCTTGCCACAAGTGGTCACCACCGGCACAGCCGACTACGACAACCCTGGTGCCTACGGCCCCGCCCCTGGCGACACCGGCGCAGGAGAAACCAATTACGGTTATCTCTACAACTGGAGCGCGGCCACTGCAGGGGAATCCAGAACCAGTATGCCTGCAGGCTCTGGCAATGCCCCCTATTCCATTTGTCCGGCCAATTGGCGGCTGCCAACCGGTGGTAGTGGCGGTGAGTTCGCAGCGCTCTATACCGCACTCGGTAGCAGCCCTGCCCAGTGGAATTACCCAGGACCGTTTCAAGGCACGTTCGCTGGTGTCTGGTGGGAGGGCTTCTACGGCCAGGGTGACTACGGCGACTTGTGGTCGGCTTCGGCCTTTCCAGTCGATGCCAGCAGCGCGTTCGGCGCGGACTTCAGTGCCGGCAGCGTGGTCCCGGGCGGCGGCGTCGATCGCGACGGCGGGTTGTCTGTTCGCTGTCTCTTACATTAAGCAATACACCCCACAAAGCGAAGCAGGCGCGAGGGCCTGACCAGGCCTGAGCCCGCTGAGTCGACTGGGGTGTATTACCTCCTATGGACACATCGCAAAAACGCAACGCTTGGCTTGCCAAAGAGCTGCAGAAGGCTTACCTCGATGCGCGGCGCGGCAAAACCAAAAAACCACAAGTGGAAGCATTTGACAAAGTCGCTCGGTCAGAGATTGCAGCACTGGCCAGAGAAATTCATTCGCGAACCTATACACCACGGCCATCAACAGCCTTTATCGTGAACAAACCCGTCAAACGAGAGATCTTCGCTGCGGCCTTTCGGGATAGAGTGGTGCATCACTTTTTATTCAACCAAGTCAACACATGGTGGGATGCGCGGTTCATTGCAGACAACTACAGTTGCCGCAAGGGCAAAGGTACGCTGTATGGTATCCGTCGCCTTGACCATCATATCCGTTCAGAAAGCCGTAATTATACGCGGCCAGCATATATACTACAGCTCGATCTTCTGGGGTACTTCATGAGCTTAGATCGCAAAAAACTATACGTGCGAGCAATGTGGGGGCTGGATAGGCAATTTCCCGATAAAGGCTACGCCTACCAACTGTGTAAGTTTTTATGGAAGGTCATTATTTTCAACGATCCCCTGAAGAACGTGGAGTTCAGTTGTCCGCGGAGCGCCTGGAAGGGCTTGCCGCCGAGCAAGAGTTTGTTTCACCAGCCAAAAGGCCGGGGCATTGCTATCGGCAATCTCACTTCACAGCTACTAAGCAATATGTATCTGGACCAACTCGATCGTTTTGTGACGCTTGAGCTCGGATTTGCACATTATGGCCGGTACGTTGATGATTTTTATATTGTTTCTCTCAAAAAAGAGGAGCTCGTTCGGGCACTGGCCGCTATCGAGCACTATGCGGGCCAGCAACTTGGGTTGACGCTCCATCCTCATAAGCGACACCTGCAAGAATATAGCAAGGGAGTTGCATTTCTGGGTGCGGTGGTATATCCATTTCGTATACATCCTGGCAGGCGTTTAAAGCGTAACCTACTAGCCGCATTATCTCGGCAAGATTGCCTCGAGTCAACCGAGGCATCGTATCGGGGGTTGGTGAAGCATTATAGGCATCGCAAACTTTTGGATGGTATCAAGAGTGGTGTAAAAGTTCGGGGGGGTACAATAGAAGCTATGCTTTGCCTGGCCTAGGGGCGGGTGGCGCTTGACGGCTTTTTGCTCACTACCCGATGATCGGCCTGGCACATAAGCATATCTAAGAGACAATACTCACTAGCTTTGACTTGTTCATAGCTAGTTCTATAGGGGCAGCGCCGTCAAGGCCTCCCTACGCTTGGTACGCTGGGCGTAGTATAACGAGCAGTATTGACAAGCGGGTGCCTGGTTTGGGTCCTTTTCGTTCGCTGGTGTCTGGTGGGAGGGCTTCAACAACCAGGGTGACAACGGCAACTTGTGGTCGGCTTCGGCCAATCCAGACAATGCCAACAACGCGTTCAACGCGAACTTCAATGCCGACAACGTGAACCCGGACAACAACAACGATCGCAACAACGGGTTGTCTGTTCGCTGACTCTTAGAGGCTAGGTTACAGTAGCTCCATGGCCCCTACACATCTATTGCCTCATCCTCTTTTGAGTCGGTGTTTTTGGCATCTTGCGCTTCATCGGGCTTGGCTTTGTCTGTCTTGCTCTTCTTTGCCTCTTCCTTATATTTGTAAGCATACAATTTCTGAGAAGACCGTACAGCTTGTTTGGCAATCGCTTGATCACCATCATCGTTGAGCAACAGCGTCTCTCCAGATAACGGCTCCTGCGACCGTATGGCAGACAGCCGTGCATAAAAATTAAAGCTTGGCAGGTTGGCTATTTCGCCCGGCTCAATATACGGCCTAAACAACGGTAGCACTAATTGCTCATCTACCGGGCTGCCAGTTCTAAAGGTGATTACTGTACCAACATTAGCTAAGATGATATTTACTAACCGCTGCTCGTCCTGTTGCGTCGTCGACTGCTCAGCCATGGTCAGAAACAGTTTGTACTTCCGAGCTTCAGATAACATCTGTACAAACGGCATAGTCGCAAAGTTCTGAAACTCATCAACATAGAGATAAAACGGGGTGCGTTCACGTTGGTCGATTCTGGCTCTTCTGAGCGCGGCGGTCTGTAATTTAGCCAGTACCGCCGTGCCAAATAAAGCTGAGGTATCTTCACCTAAGTTACCTTTGGAGAAATTACAGATGAGGATTTTGCCAGAGCTGAGCAGGTCGTCAAAATCTAAAGTGGAAGTTGGTCGCCCCATCACTCGCTTGGTAGCGGGCGAAAACTCAAAACGACCAATCTTACTGGTTACACCGTGGCTCATTTTTACCCGTTGCATGGCTCCGGCTTTACCAAGCTCGTTTTGCCAGAAGTTTTTGAGCGTTCCAGCCGGTAAGTCATTGGTTATTTTCTTGCGATAGGTGTCGTTTGTGAGCAGTTCAAATATAGTAAAAATAGTTGGGTCTTCAGTGGTTAGCGCTGTCTGAATGGCATTTCTGAGTACGTATTCAATTCTATGGCCGCCGGTATCGTCATCAGAGAATATTTTTCGCAGCACTGAGATAACCGATTCAGTAACGCGGTCTTTTTCTCGCTCCAGTGCGCTGCCTCTCAGCCCTCTTGGTATTTCAAGCAAGTTCATCGCCAGCGGATGGTCAATGTCATCAGGGTTGAAGTAAATGACATCTTTTATACGGTTTTTCGGTATGTAGCGCAGTAAGTTTTGTGCCATATCGCCATGCGGGTCGATCACGGCTACGCCTTTACCGCTTCTAATGTCCTGGACGATGCCATACTGCAACATGGTGGTTTTACCATTGCCCGTGCCGCCAATCATGAAGATATGACGCTCTCGTTCAGCTTCAGTCAGGCCAAACGGCGTAATCTGTCCTTGGTGCTTGTTCTGTCCGAGGACAATGCTTAGTTTGTTGTTCTTGTCTTTCAGTGAGGTTGGTGCTGGCAAGGTCTTACTGAGTGATTTAGATACATTATCCGTCCTGGCAGCTCTGGTGTGTGGGAAGTGAAAGAGTGCGCCAAGCTCATCGGTGCTGAGTATGCTGGAGTTGGAGTGAATCAGTGACGGCAGACGGTTTCTAAAGATAAAATGCCGGAATATATAGCCATATCGAAACAGGTAGTTACGGGATTGTTTTAGCATCTGCCAATTCGGTGTGGCGTAGGTTGCGAGTGAGCCGGCAAATGTTCGGACGCGTTCTTTGAGGTGCTGTTTGCTACCGACCAGCACCAGTAGTCTGAGATCAGCGTAAAACAAATCCTGGCTTAGCTTGACGTGCATTTCATCAAGCAGCTCTTGTTCAGCGGGCGGTACGTGTGAGGCCTGGGGTGAGTCGTATCTGGACTTCGGTGAATCATACAGATCATGAGTAAAAAAGGCGTAGAGTAAACCCCAGGTAAAGACGATTGGAAACTTAACGATAACCCAGATAATCTTCAGGATATTTTTACCTGAAAAGGATTTTTCAAGGCTCGAACCAGACCAGTAGCCCCGCCGTATTTTGTGATCAATCTTAGCGGCTTCGGCAATAGCAGCTGGTGTGACTACCATCTGGAAGCTCATCAATTCATCGTCATCAAGCTTGGTCATGGCATTCGTGAGATAGGCAACTGGATCATGTTCGCTAATGGTGCTGCTGGTATCAATCGGGTGGGCAAAGTGGTTGGCCTGTTTGAACACTTGGATTGAGCTGTGGGCTGCCTCGTGAAGATAATCGTCAACTTCCGTGACTTTTGCATCAGTAATGTAGGCTTGGACGTTATGGCGGATGATATCGGCGCTGTCTGTATCCGTACGGACTAGATAGCGAATGCCCTTGTCTTTGGAGGAGACAATCTCGAGTGAGAAACTTGGTGCATATCTGAGTAGCACGTCGGTTAGCGAACGGTGCTTAAGCAAGCCATGAAAGACTGAGAAGAGTTGGGCGGTGGCAATCGGTACTTTATCTTGAAAGGCTGGCGGTGTTATCTCAAGCAGCACACTCTCTTGCTTCAGCTTTCGGCGGTAGTTAATAAGTCGGAGAACAGTAAAGATAAGGAAGAAGAGCAGGACAGCGCAGACTACCGTAACCCCTAGCAGCGGCAGGGCTGTTTGAATGAACTCCACTAGCTCCATTGTTTGCCCACCAGATTCATTTGTCATGGTGGCTCCCTTGTACAACGATCTGACTGACTTCATACTAACAGAGGTGGACTTGACTGGCAATATCTGCTACAGTCTGGTGTAGAATTAGGATAGTACATATGAACGAAGCAAAACTCAGGAAAACAATTGGCGCGAACCTGCAAAAGGCTCGTAAAGCCCGGCATTACACCCAAAAAGATGTTGCCGAAAAGGTTGGTCTGACTACCAATTACTACGCTACCTTAGAGCAAGGGGTAGCTATCGCCTCGGTTGAAACGCTGTATGAGATATTTGCTGCGTTAGGTGTTAAGGCTTCGGATATCTTCCCTAACAGGGCTTAGCTGTCCTCTTCTTTCTTGCGAGTAAAGTCACGGATTGCCTCGGCTAGCTTCTCGTCAGTTCGAGCTATTTCGTTGCCCTCAATCTGCATTGCCTGGATAAATTCAATGGCGTATTCACGGTCGGCATTTTTAGGATCGTGAAACTCAAGGTACTTTATAACCTTTTGGATGTCTTCTTCGTTTATCTTGTAATCGTCCTTCATAGTTGATCTTTAGTATATCACCAAAACCGACTGTGTATTTTTGTGAACGATGCCATTTGACGGGCTAGTTCGGCTGAGTTGGTTCGGCGCATAATTTCTTTACTGAGTACCTGCGACAAGATATTGAGCGAACTCTCCCATAAAATTTTGTTGATCTATGATTGCCAGCTTGCGGTGGCGCATATCGCTAAAGAAGTAGACCTTAACCCCGTTATTTCTCAGGATCCTGATGGATTTCCAAGCTTGTATCTCCAGTGATTTATCATGGTGGCGTGGGTTGCGGGTATTTACGCGGACTCTCACACCTTTTCTGGCCAGTTTGTTGAATAACCTTGCAAAATACAGTGCTCTTTTTTCGGTCAAGAAGGGGCTTTCTATAACGACCGTTGATTGCGCTTGTTTTACATCTCGTACAAATGCGTTATAGAAGGACTGCTCATTGTACAGCGAGGTATTTGTCAGTGTGGCTTTTGGTGCTCTACGGAGTAAACTAAACATTGTGACCCTCCTGTGTAGCCAGCTTGTTTGCCAATTCCTCCAGATCACGATAAAAGGTTTCGGAATCAGCCCCCTTTAGGTTCACCATAGAATTTATAGATACTGTATATTCAAGAAAAACCTTCAAGTTGTACTTGGAGGTTTTTCTCTTGGCAATAAAACCAATTCTACAAACGAAATTGTTATAATAAACATAAGTATAATTATGATAATCAAAAATTTCTCAAAACTTGGCGTTAACGAAGTTCGACGCGATGCATTATTAATTGCCGAGGCGGGCTATGAAGCCATAGAAATTAATCGGCTTTTTCAGAATGTCTGCTCTATGGAACAAAAAAAACTGTGTATTGGTATGCACGAGTTTAACTTAGATATTTATAAAAAAATATATATTATTGGGCTTGGTAAGGGGTCAGCGCGAGCTACTAAATCGATTTTAAAGACTATTCCAAGCAACATGCTTAGTGGTGGTGTGGTTATTGATATCGAAAAACAATGGCTCGGCAAAATTAAGTCATATAAGGGCACACACCCACTTCCTTCAAATAAAAATATTGCAGCAACCAATGAAATAGTAAAACTACTCACCAAGGCCACAAAAGACGATTTGGTAATTACTATAATTTGTGGAGGTGGTAGCTCACTTATTTGTCGGCCCTGTAACAAAATTACCTGTACCGATCTTCAGGCTGTGGGAGATCATCTACTAAAAAGTGGTGCAAGTATTACTGAGATAAATACCATTCGAAAACATTTAAGCGAAATTCATGGTGGTTATTTAGCAAAATATGCCTACCCTGCCCACGTATTAAGTTTGATAGTATCTGACGTACCTGGCAATAAGATAGATATGATTGCTTCGGGGCCAACAGTAAGAGATACCACAACAATTGCCGATGCTAGGGCACTTGGAAAAAAATATGGCTTAGCAAATCTCGATTTTGTCGAAACCCCTAAAGACCAAAAGTATTTTGAACACGTAAATAATATTGTCTTGGCAAGTGGTGAAACAGCTCTATACGCTATGAAAACCAAGGCGGTCGAGCTTGGCTACTCTCCCAAAATATATTCTAAAGCCCTCACTGGTTTTGCAAAAAATGTTGGTCCACAAATGGCACAATCGGTTACTCCTGGGCAAGCCCTACTAGCTTGTGGTGAAACACAAGTGCACGTAACCCACCCAGGAAAAGGTGGTCGCAATCAAGATGTTGCCCTTTCTGCTATGCCCTTTTTACCAGAAAATTCTGCCATAATGTCGTGTGCTAGCGATGGAAAAGACAATATTCCCGTGGCAGGCGGACTGGTGGATGATGACTATTCAGTGTGGAAGATAGAACAAATTGATGCTAATCCTACCGAAGCTGTAGAAATGAATAGAAGTTATATCACACTCAAGAAGATTCAGGGGATTTTTAAAATCCGTAAAGTCACTGCTAATATATCAGATTTTATAGTAGTATTAAGAAGATAAGCAAAAACACTATCCCCTATGAAAAACCGATTTGTATTTTTCGATTCTACTCCTGCCGACCACCGGTACTTTTCTCATCATTTACGTAATTTTGGTGCTGAATTGGTATTTTATAAAGAGCCAATAAGTGAGCAAAATATTCAACTGGCAGAAAATGCCAACGTTATTAGTGTTCATGTAGCGAGTAAGGTTAGTGCCGCTGTTATGCATGCTTTGCCGCATTTGCAGTTTATTGCTGCTCGTACAACAGGCTATGACAATATAGATGTAGAGGCAGCAAAAAAAGCTAATATAACAGTTTCAAATGCCCCTCGCTATGGAGAAAATACTGTAGCAGAATACACATTTATGCTACTCTTAGCACTCAGTCGAAAGGTCTTTCCTTCAGTCGAACAAAACAAATCTGGCAAGATAGATCACTCTGTGCTAACTGGTTTTGACTTAAGTGGTAAAACGCTGGGTGTAATTGGTACCGGTAGTATTGGTCAACACGTTATTCGTATTGCTAATGGGTTTAGTATGCCAGTAATAGCGTACGATCCTTTTCCTAATAATAATCTCGAAAACGACTATAACTTGCGCTATGTTAACCTACATGAGCTTTTTGCAAGTGCTGATATTATTACTCTCCATGCACCATATACTGGTGAGAACAAACACCTTATTAATACACAAGCATTTGCTTCTATGAAGAAGGGGGCCATATTAATTAACACATCACGAGGCGAACTAGTTGATACCAAGGCATTAGTTGCCGTACTAGCAAGTGGTAAGCTCGGCGGAGCCGGACTTGATGTGGTAGAGGGTGAAAATCTATTATTACTAAATGAAGAAAGCGAGCTACTACATAATAAAAGTCTTCGGGGTTTTGACTATGCGGTCGAGCAAATGGTACTAGAAAAAATGCCCAATGTAATTATTACGCCACACAATGCGTTTAATTCTAAAGAAGCTATCGAAAGAATTAATATAACTACTCTAGAGAATATTTCTAACTTCTTTAAACAGATGCCAACCAATACTGTATAGCTATTTTTTTGCCTATACTGCTTATGGTATACTTTAAGTAAGTTATTCCCTATGAATATTAAGCAAATTACCCCCTACCAAATACTCGATAGTCGTGGCGAACCTACTATTATGGTTAGAATGGTTTCTGACTCTGGCAATAGTGCGGAATTTGCTGTGCCAGCTGGTGCCAGCCGTGGTGCTAACGAAGCCGCCGAAAAACGTGATGGTGGTGCCGATTTTAATGGCAAGGGTGTAACTAGCTGCCTAGACATTATTACTCAAGTAATTGCTCCTAAATTTATTGGCTACCCACTCAACCAACAAGACGACTTTGATGGCTTACTAATTGCCCTAGACGGTTCAGAAAAAAAAGCCAACCTTGGTGGAAATACATTATTGGGCCTTTCTGGTGCCTACTTAAAGCTTAGTGCGTTAGAAAATGAAAAGCCGCTTTGGCAATACATTGCTGAAACCAACCAAACCACACCAGAATTTCCTCGTCTATTTGCTAATATAATTGGTGGTGGCAAGCATGCGCCTGGTTTGGACATACAGGAATATATGGTGGTACCTGCCACCAATACACCAAGCGATGCAATAAAAGTTATTTACAATGTGTATCATACAATACAAAAAGTTATGCAAAACCTCTATGGTCCTTCTGCAAAACTGGTGGGTGACGAAGGAGGTCTGGCACCAATTGGTACAAATACCGAGGTTATATTAGAAGCATTTAGTCAGCTCAACTCTAAGATGCAAGAAAAGTTTGATATTGCACTCGATGCTGCAGCTAACACATTTTATAAAGATGGCCTGTATGCAATCGAAAACCAACAATTACATGCTAGTGATTTACTAAAACTCTACGAGTCTTGGAATACAAAATTTCCAATTTTTTCTATCGAAGATCCTTTTGCCGAAAATGATGTAGAAGGTATTGAGCTACTAAAAACTCTGCCAAGACCAGAAAAACCATTTCTCATTATTGCCGACGATTATACAGTTACCAATAAAGAAAGAATAGAAGAGCTACAAAAATCAGAGCTTTTTGATGGAGTAATTATTAAGCCTAATCAAGTCGGCACTATTACCGAAACGTTTGAAGCTATTAAGGCTGCACGAGCTTCGAAAGCAAAAATTATCATTAGTCATAGAAGCGGTGAAACCAATGACGATTTTGTTGTCGACTTAGCCTATGGTGTAGGTGCAATGGGTATGAAACTTGGAGCACCAATGCGTGGCGAGCGAGTAGCAAAATATAATCGGCTATTAGAAATTCAGGCTGACCTAGATGCCAACCAAGCTAGTGCTGGCACAACACCACCACAGGCAGCACCAGCACCGGCAGCAACTGAAAAAACCAACCCTGTAGCCCAACCGTCTGAGGCAAGTACCTCGATGTCAAATACTAACCAAACTCAAAACCCTGTTACTGCTCCAGCTACTCAAGTTGCGCCTGCACCCGCAACTCAATTACCACCTACCGCACAAATGCCTACACCACCCACTTCACCAACACCGCCTCCTGGCCCACAGCTTTCCCCTTAAGCTCGAAAATAACTTACCTGCCAAGTATACTAACTAATAAATGTCTCTTTTATTACTTCATCCTGAGGTTGAGTTTGATTTTGAAAAGAATCAAACCAGTAATACCGGGCCACACACAATATCTATTATCGGTTTAGTTGGGGCTATTTTTGTTTTGCTACTTTTCTCATGTGTGTACTTTATTGTATCAATACCGCCCGCTCGTTCTCATATTTCTCTCAAACAATATAACGTAGAACTAAACAAGCCAAAAGTTTTTGGCCAGACTGCTTTTGCCGGCCCAGAACCAATACCGAGTGTTCCAAGAGAGAATTTTTCTGCCAATATACCTGTATTGATGTATCACTACACACCAAATAATTTTGAAGAGCAGCTACAGCACTTACAAAGCCATGGCTATCAAACAGTTTCTATGCGAGAGGTAAGTGAATTTTTATATAAGGGTACGCCACTTCCTTTTAAACCAGTTGTTATTACCTTTGATGATGGATTTGAAGATCAACTAAAGAGTTTTGCTCTGTTAGAAAGATATAATATGAAGGCTACATATTATATTATCCTTGGAGGCGAGAGAAGCAATTACTGTATTGGTTTGTCACGTACCAATCTCAATTGTGGCGATAGTTATCTAAATTGGACCCAATTAAAAACTTTGCACGACACTGGACTTATTGAGATAGGCGCACATACACTCAATCACCCCGATCTACCAAGTTTGGTAGAAAAAGAACAGTTGCAAGAAATACTCGAGAGTAAGAACCGACTAGAAGATATGTATAATATAGCGGTTACTACTTTTGCCTACCCATACGGAAAGTACGATCAGGTAACAATAGAGCTTGTAAAAAAGGCTGGGTTTTTAACTGCTGTTACTACACATTCTGATACCATGCAATCATCAGCCAATCGCTATACCATGCCTCGAGTTAGAAATGCTCTATTGCTACCGTAAGAGTATCATTCTTTGATATAATGACTAAATGAAACTGCTTACGCTCGATAATGTCGATTTTGCCGGCAAGAAAGTATTTCTACGGGTAGATTATAATGTTGTTAATGACGGCGAAGTTACCGATGAGTTTCGGGTACGATCAAGCTTACCAACTATTGAATACTTATTAGAGCAAGACTGTTCGATAATTTTAGCTAGTCATAATGGAAGACCTAATGGTAGAGTTGTTGATGCGTTAAGTCTAAGACCAGTTGCCAAACTATTACCCAAGCTACTTAATAGAGATGTTATTTTTGTTGATAATTGTGTGGGCAGCGAGGTAGAAAGTGAAGCAAAATATCTACGTACCGGCGATATATTACTTCTCGAAAATTTACGATTTCATAAAGGCGAAGAAGATAATGACAAGCAATTTGCCAAAGACCTAGCCGCACTTGCCGATTGCTATATAGACGATGCCTTTGCAGCCGTTCACCGGGCACACGCAAGTATCGTTGGTGTTCCTAAAATTCTTCCTCATGCTGCAGGGCTTTTGTTAGAGCGAGAATATAATACTATTACAGAACTTATGAAGTCTCCAGCCAAACCATACACAGCAGTTATTGGTGGGGCTAAAATATCGGACAAGATAGAAGTACTCAATGAACTTCTTAAACACGTTAATGCATTGCTAATAGGCGGTGCAATGGCCAATACTTTTTTGGCAGCACTTGGTAATAATATGCAAGCTAGTCTTGTAGAAAAAGATTCGTTTGCTGATGCCAAAAAGATTATCGCTGCCGCCAAGCGACGTAAAGTTCGCCTACTACTCCCCAGTGACGTAGTTGTTGCAAAAGATGTTAATGGCAAAAAAGACCTACGAACCACCAAGATTAATCAGCTAAAACCACAAGAAATTACACTCGATCTTGGTCCTGAAACCATGGATTTATTTAATGAGGTTATCGCTGGTAGTAAAACGGTATTTTGGAATGGTACACTTGGACGCGCCGAAGTTCCTACTCTCGCCAAAGCATCTGAAAGTTTGGCGCATGCCATGATTAGTAGTGATGCTAAAACTATTATTGGTGGTGGTGATACAGCTGCATATATAGATGGTGCTGGTTTGCACTCTCACTTTAGTTTTGTCTCAACTGGCGGTGGGGCTAGTCTCGAACTATTGTCGGGCAAGAAATTACCAGGCATAGAGGTTTTAATGAAAAAGTAATTTTTATTGCTTTACTATCTGTTCCATAAGATAATAAGAACATGAAATTTTCTCAAAACTTTACCAAGACCTCAAAAACCGTTTCAACAGAAACTGAATCAATTAATGCTAAGTTATTAATTCGGGCTGGGTTTATTTATCAAGAACTAGCTGGAGCATATGCATTCTTACCATTAGGCTGGCGAGTAATTCAAAATATTGAGTCTATTGTAAGAGAAGAAATGAACAAAATAGCTACAGAACTACATCTTACTTCTCTATCTCCAAGAGAGAGATGGCAAGCTACCAAACGTCACGATAGTGTAGATGTACTAATGAGTACTAAGGCTGCTAACGAAGTTGCTTTGCAAAAAAGTACAGCCGAATACATTCTTAATCCTACCCACGAAGATATTATTACTCCTATTGCCAAACAATATGCCGCTAGTTATAAAGATCTACCTTTTGCTACCTACCAAATTCAAACTAAATTCCGCAATGAAGCCCGTGCAAAATCTGGTCTATTGCGAGGGCGTGAATTTATTATGAAAGATCTGTATAGTTTTCATACAACAGAAGAAAGTCTAAAAGAGTTTTACGAAATAGCCAAAGAACGATATTTAGCAGTATATAAAAAACTTGGTCTTGCAAGCGACACATTTATTACCCTGGCATCTGGTGGCGATTTTACTAAAGAATATTCACATGAGTTTCAGACCATTTTAGAAAGCGGTGAGGATGTTATATATTTAGATCGAAAAAATAATATTGCCTACAATAAAGAAGTAACCACACCAGAAGATGCTAAAAAACTCGGTGTAGATTTTAGCAAGCTCGAGCAACTAAAGGCTAGTGAGGTTGGTAATATTTTTCCATTGGGTACCAAATATTCTGAGCTATTAGACTACAACTATACCGACAAAGACAATCAGCGCAAATTAGTTTGGATGGGTAGTTATGGTATTGGCATATCTCGCCTAATGGGTGTTATTGCAGAAAAATTTGCAGACACAAAAGGGTTGGTATGGCCCGAAAATGTCTCTCCATACAAATACCATATTATTGCATTGCCAGATAAAGCTAATATAGATGCAGGCGAAAAGATATACTCTACACTTGGTGTAGATACCTGTCTCTTTGACGACCGTATTGATGTAAGCCCAGGTGAAAAATTTGGTGACGCCGACCTTATTGGTATTCCTAACCAAATAATTATTTCTAAAAAGACACTAGAAACAGATTCTGTAGAGATTGTAGACCGAGCAACAGGCAAAAAAGAAATGATAAAAATCTCTGAATTAATTAACTAACCAAAATACTTTTCAACAATTTGCTTATATTTTGCTTGATCTTTACCAATATCCTTACCCACTAATGATACAAGCCATTCTGAGTCTTTAAAAAATGAATTTCTGAGTTTTGTGATATCTTTTGGTTGCACTTTTTTGAGTTTATTAATAAAACTATCTGGTGTCTCAAGTGGCTTATCTTCTAAAAAGTCTGTGTCAAACCAATATTCAAGATCATCCGGTGTTTCAAATCCAATTTCTAAAGAAGCTAAACAAAAACCCTTTGCTCTTTCCCACTCTTCCTTAGTAAATTTACCATCCAAAATTTTTGCAACTTCACTTACGCAAATGTCGAATAGTCTAGTAGTATTTTTAGGTTGAGTTCGGTCTTTTATAATAAAGTAACTATAATCTTCGTCTATTTCAAAATAGGAATGCGCACCGTAACTCAATCCTTCTTGGCGTGTTTTTGTAAATAATCTAGCACCAAATCCAACACCCAAAAGAGTATTAAATATCTTCATTGGTGCCTCTAATTGTTTATTGTAATTCTTTTTAGTAAAGTGTAATTCAAAATGTTGTTCTGCTTCTAACTTAGAATCTTGAACTAGTATCTGTTTATTAAATTTCCCTAGATTTTTCTTATTCCATTTTTGTTTTTCACCTGTTCTATATGTTTCTAAAAACTTATTTAAAATAGATTCGATATTTGATAGTCTTCCACTGCTGAGATCACCAGCTATAATAAAATATAAATTTTGAGCTACATGGTATTGATTAAAATATTTAACTATATCTTTTCGATTAATATTATTGAGAGACGCAATTCTTTCATCTATGGACAAAAACTTTGTCATTATTGTTTGACTTGCCAGGTAACCACATCTATCTGAGTCGTTATCCTTTTTTCTAGAAAGTTCTACGGCAACAACTTTTTTTTGATTATCAATGTCTTTTTTTGAAAAAATTGGTTTACCAATTTGTGCAGTAGCTAAATCTATAATATGTTCATACTCATTAATACCACCATTATAATAATACCTAATTAGATGATCAGATGTATTCGCATTAAACCTTACACCATATTTTTCTGCCTCATATGAAAGTGCTTCCTCAGTTTTGTATTTTGAATTACCACAAAAGGCTAAGTGCTCTAATAAATGTGCTAGCTCTTGCTTTGATGGTTCTGTATAATCCCAGCCAGCCCTAAAACATGAGTTAAATAAAAACTTCTTAGTATCTGCTACATCAATAGCCAAAAGACTAGCACCATTTTTTAAAGATATTAGATGGGTCTTATATTTCATATTTAACTCCTATTTATTTAAGTATTCTGCTCTTAATTTGACAAAAGAACAAGACTGTTTTTTGGTATTAATGTGTGATATAATGTAAATACATAAACAGCAAGTGCTTGCTGCTTTTATTGGCTTAGTTTTTCTAATACTTCTTTTATAGACAATACTGCTTGCTCGCCTGTTTTCATATCTTTTAAGACAACATTACCGCTTTCGAGCTCAGCGGTTCCAATAACCAGAACATATGGCACACCTAACTTGTCTGCATACTTAAATTGTTTATCTAGTTTTGCTTCGTCGAGGTATATTTGTGTATTAATTTTTTGACTACGTAATTCACTAGCAACATTCAATGCTTTAGCAAGTACTTCTTTACCGCCAAACTGGGCAATTAGTATTTTATTTGGCGAAGCAGCTTTACTATCTATTTTATGTGCTTCTTGCATAGCCGCAAAGAGTCGGGTTAGTCCAATAGAAATACCCACCCCGGGTAAATCTGCGCTGGAGTAATATTTTGTGAGATCGTTATACCGTCCACCTGAGCACACACTACCAAATTCTGGATAATCAACTAAGTTAGTTTCGTACACAGTGCCAGTATAATAATCTAATCCTCTTACTATTCGTAAATCAAAAGAATAAACTTTGGGATTAACGTTGGCTGCTTTTAGTGCAAAGAGTAGCTCTTTCATTTCTGCGATACCAGTAAGAAAGGTTTTATTATCAATAGAGAGACCTTCTAGTTGTTCTAATACCTCTTCTGGCGTGCCGCTCATAGAAACAAAGTCGATTACTTGTTGAGTGTCATTACTACTCAAACCAATCTTGCCAAATTCTTCTGCAAGCATATCTTTACCAATTTTGTCTAACTTATCAACAAGATGCAGAACATCGGCTGCTTTATCTGCCAAGCCAATTGCATCCACAAAACCACTGAGTAATTTTCTATTACTAATACGAATAATGTATTCACCTATTGCTAGCCGAGCAAAAGCTTCACTCACAACTGCAACTATTTCAGCATCGTGTAATACAGAGTGAGAACCAATGATATCTACATCGCATTGCAAAAATTCTCTAAAGCGACCTTTTTGCGCTCGCTCGGCACGCCAGTTTTTTTGAATTTGATAACGTCTAAATGGCATTGCCAAATTGTTTTGGTGTTCTGATACATAGCGAGCCAGTGGAACAGTTAAATCATAATGCAGAGCATACTCTTTTTCGCCTTTACTAAACCGGTAAATTTCTTTTTCTGTTTCTCCGCCACCCTTAGCCAATAATACTTCTGCTAATTCGATGGCTGGAGTTTCTATTGGTGTAAATCCAAACAACTCATATGTATCAGCAATTGCAGAGATCATTCGTTGAAACTCAATTTGCTCTGCAGGTAAATATTCTGGAAACCCAGATGGACGACGTGGAGTAACTTTATTCATTACTCTATTATCTATCAGAAAAAGGTTTTCTTCAAGAAACTATTTGTCAAAGTAAAATATATTACCTAGCAACTATTACACTTACTAGCAAAAGGTAAATAATATGTACCCGATTAGATGAGAATCAATTAAAATATATTCTGTTTGGTAAATTTCTAGTTAGGGCAAGAGCCTTGGTAATCATACTTTGGACCATTGCCGACGCGCTGGGTTTCACCGTCACAAGAACGAGGAGTAATAGCAGGACCTGGATTATTAGTCCAAAGTGCTGTTGATGTTACAGTGATATTTTGACCATTCGTGAGAGGTATTGGGCTTGTGAAAGTATGTGTAGCCCCACTGGCAGCACCACTTACAATAAAACTGCCCAAGTGGATCTTACCTTGACCATAGCCAGCATATGCGCCATCTTGCCCTCCATTATTAATGTAGAAATCTAAACGATAGCCAACTAAATCACTAGTAAGCAAACTTACCCCATCATTACTATTTTGTACAGGATTTGCTAGAAAACTATAGTTGACTGTAATTTCGTTCCCAGTGTAGGTGGCTGAATTTATTGTAGCAGTATTTAGATAATAATTAGCAACTGTGGTTGGATACGTCATTGCGAGTTGGTTAAGTGGATTGGGTCCAAGATCGGTATCAGCTACTCCATCAAAACCACTCGAATCAGATGCCAAATCAATACCAAACTGGCCATTACCATAGATACTATTACCTAATATTACTACGCTAAATACGTCATGGTCCAGGTCCTGATGTACAAGCACTCCTTGATTAGTATTACCTGCGATAGTATTTGGTTGACCAGCTAAATCACCGCCGATAACATGATTATAAACAGACTCACAACTCCCCTGATATTCGTTTACCTCTATCCCAGCTCCGTTATTTCCAAATCCGTTTTGAACATTACCAGAGGTGTTTGTGCCAATATAGTTGCCGTATGTAGTCGAACCAACAGATTGGCCGGTATTACAATTACTATATATATGTATACCATCACCTCCATTAGCAGAAATTATATTTCTGTCGGTAACCGAAACACCCCCTATTGAAAAATCATTTGCACCAAATGCGGTAATGCCGCCAGTGGTATTACCAAGTGGGTTCCCTGTTACACCTACACCGATATAATTTCCATGAATGCTATTATTTGGACCATTTAATGTGATATAAATACCTAGATTGTTGCCAGATATAATATTATGCGAAATTGCCAGATTCTGCGAGCTATAGTTAATTAATATACCTTGTGCACTATTACCTAATGCACCAGTACCGTTAGCATTCGTGCCTATAAGGTTATTCGTTATATTTGCTGAGTTAGCCAACACTCCCACACTCGATCCAGAAATCAAGTTGTTTTGAATAGTGGTGGTACCAGAATTAATAAAGGCACCTATATTGAGGTTAGAATTTGTAACTATTGTGTCGCCAGCCGCATTGGTACCTAAGTAGTTACACTCAATTAATACCCCTCCTACGGTAGAGTTAATTTGCAATGCTGTATTGCCAGTATTTCCATTTAATACCAGACCCTTAACTACAGAATTATCTGAACCGGTATCAAATAATAATGTATTAGCAGCACCAAGAGCATTACCATTAATTACGACGTTAAGAACATGGGGTGTATTGGTTGCGGGTAGATTTACTGGTACTAACGTACCGCACTGCGCTCCTGGTTGGGTCGAACCATCTATTGTAACTTCATCAGTAATATCAGGCAGAGCAGTTGCTGGACTAATTGTATGTTCTCCAGGTCCGCTAATATTAAAGCTTATTGTGTCTGCCCCAGCCTGGGCATTAGCAGCCTCAATGGCAGAACGAAGCGTACATACACTTCCGGCAGTATCACAGCTAACTGAAGGGTCTACGGCAGAAGCATCTCCGTTGTCAGTAACAGTAAACGTGGCGGCATGAGCTTTGGTAGAAAAAATTAGTACGCAGAGTAACGCTAGTATTAGGCTAAGGCAGAGTGTAGAAAATTTTTTCATTTTTATCTCGATGCAAATGACTTTTCAATTAATTAGCCCGAATATACTGACGTCGATTCTTAATAGCGTATACAAAAATTCCACTAGCAGTTAGCAGCAATATACCTATTGCTATATAGCCAACATACTGGTCAGCACCTGTTGGTGCGAGCGTTGAGCTGGATGTAAGGGCTACATAAGGAGAAAACTCTGAGGTAGAACCATAAGAATATGTTCCAGCAGCAGGATTAATCTCTTGAGCTAGTGCAATAGAAGGAATAGATAAGCTAACAAATCCATATGTCAGTATTCCTACTAGCAACACACTTATTTTAGTTAAACTATTTCTCATCTTGGCTCCTCTCTTTAATTATTATTGATTACAAGTTGTAGTATATGGTACACCAACACCCCAAATATCACCTTGGCAATTAGTGCCTGGGTTTGGAATTATCTGCCATAAAACAGTAGTTGTTGCCGTAACTGTCTGTCCATCCTTAAGTGTAACTGGACTGGTAAAGGTATGATTTGCATTATTTTCAGGGCCGTTAACTATAAAGGATCCAAGATGTGTCTTGCCTTGAGAATAGCCAGAATATGCTCCATCTTGTCCGGCATCATTTAGATAGAAGTCAAGGCGAAATCCCACAAGGTTAGATGCCTGTATATATGGTAAGTTATCGGTAATACCAGGAGCTTGCAAACTGTAATTAACCGTTAGCTGATTGCCAGTGTATGAAGTTGAATTAATTACTGGTCGATTAATGTAATAATTAGCATTAGTAGCGCCATACGTCATGAGAAAATTGTTGAGTAGATTTGGCCCTAGATCAACATCTGCAATACCATCACCTCCTGTATCAGCAGCTAAGTCTATACCAAACTGACCATTGGCATAAATACTATTACCTATAGAACTTATACTAAATACGTCATGACTGCTGTCTTGATGCACTAGTATTCCCTGATTAGTGTTACCGGCGATAATATTTGATTCACCAGAACCGTCACCCCCTATTTGATGACGATATACGCTTCCACAGCTACCCTGATATTCGTTCACTTCTATCCCAGCACCTTGGTTGCCATACCCCGCCTGAGGCAAACCAGATGCAGTGGTTCCTATATAGTTACCTTGTATCGTAGAGTTTGCCGAAGCAGTATCTCCTTGGCAGTTATTATAAATATGTAGCCCATCTCCTTGATTTGCAGATAGTACATTGCGTAGGGTAGCAGTATTACCACCAATAACAAAATTAGAAGAGCTAAAAAATACCAAACCGTCACTATTATTTCCTAATGGAGAGCCATTTAAATTTACTCCTACAAAATTGCCCGTGACCGTCACAGAAAAAGATGTACTAATATTGATTCCAATAGTATTATTACCCGAAACAACATTATGTTTTACACCCCAACCATTTGTGTTGAACATATTTACACCCGTATAGCTATTGCTAAGACCATTAATACCAGAAGAATCTGTTCCGATTAGATTATTTTGTATTAACCCAGAACCTACACTACCATCAGAACTAATATCTATGCCATTACCCGATGAAGAGCCGGAGATTAAATTATTTTGAATAGTTATTGTTGGTACATTACTTACTGATACCCCAGCAGCATAATTTCCTGCAGCAGCCGAACCATTGGTGTTGGTACCTAGATAATTGCATTCTATTGTTGAGTTATTTGCGCCATTTACTACAATAGCATTACCAGATACTGCATGGTTTAGTACCAAGCCTTTTACTATCGAGTTATTTGCTGAAGCAGTAGAAATGGTTAAGATGCTACCCACAATATTCGAGCCGTTTACTTCAATAAGTAGAGTGTGTGGCGTATTGCTAGATTGTGGTAGATTTGCTGGTACTAATGTGCCGCATTGTGCACCTGGTTGGGTCGAACCATCTATTGTAACTTCATCAGTAATATTGGGGTATGCTGAACCAGGTGTAATTGTATGTACACCAGAACCTGGAATATTAAAAGAGATACTATCAGCCCCAGCCTGGGCATTGGCAGCCTCAATAGCAGAACGAAGCGTACATACACTTCCGGCAGTATCACAGCTAACTGAAGGGTCTACGGCAGAAGCATCTCCGTTGTCAGTAACAGTAAACGTGGCGGCATGAGCTTTATTACTAAACAAAAATACACACAATACTGCTGCTATCAGCATCAAACCAAAGATTTGTAATCTTCTCATGCTTATAAGTCTAGCCGATGATTAGCTTTTGGTCAAACTAGTGCGTATCTGTAGGCCTGGCAATTACCACTACTCTACCATCGGCACTACCGCCAAGTGTACAGGTATATATGGTTAATTTGGCCTCTTTGCTGGGTTTTTCAATCTCAATTTGGTTCGGCTTAACCTGTTTCGTTTCACTCACTTCGTAATTGTAGGTTGTATTGTTCCAGCGCACCTGTAGTTTATCGCCCACCTTAACTTCATTTAGATTATAAAAAATTGATTGCTCTTTAATTTGCTTTGGAGTATATCCCCAAACAAAGCTATGACCAGTAAGGATAGTATTTCCGCCTTTTTCTGGATTACCGACCGCTGGCAATCGGTGCCAGACTACACCTTTATCTAGGACATTCACATCGCCTTCTGATATTTCTGCCGCAATACTTGCACTTGGAATAGTAAGAAAATTTTTATTTGATACTTGTAACTGCTCTTGGGTTTTCTGAAATTCTTTGGCTGAATTTCTGCTAAGTTTGGGTGTTAGCAATAGCAGTAATATGTAAATTCCTGCACCCAAAAGCACACCAGCAATAATAATCAGTATTACTGAAGTACTAGTACGTTTTTTTGATTGATGGTTAATACGTTTCGACTTTTTAGAATGCATCTTTTCGCAAGATATTATTTCTTTGCAGGAGAAGTATTATTTTGCGATTGCTTAGAAAAGTAGAAAATATAAAAGATTTCTAAAATACCAACAGTATTCACTATCAGAAAAACAATAAACCATACTTTTTCTTCCCTATGGGCAGCTATCCATAGTGCCCAGCCCTTCCAACCAATACTCCAAATTAATGTGAGAATTAAGAGCCACCAATATTGACCTGTAAGTGTGTTTAAATCCATATCAACATTATAGCACCAATTATATAAATTGGTTCTTTTCTTTTTGGGTCTTTTATAGTAGAATATACAGGTTCGTTTTGGTATTTTCGCGCCCTTAGCTCAGCTGGATAGAGCGTCTGGCTTCGGACCAGAAGGCCGGGGGTTCGAATCCCTCAGGGCGCACCACATCTAAGTACAATTTTTTATGAGGGTCTGTAGCTCAATTGGTAGAGCAGTTGCCTCTTAAGCAATTGGTTGTGGGTTCGAGTCCCACCGGACCCACCAAAGATGATATATATAGCGGCCAAAAGCGAGAATAGTTTTGGCCAAGAACGAAAATTAATATGATAATTTAAGAATTAAATTGTTATGTAATTCATAAATCTTAAGTGTTAATTTGACGCCGGGGTGTGGCGCAGTTGGCTAGCGCGCGTCGTTTGGGACGATGAGGCCGGAGGTTCGAGTCCTCTCACCCCGACCAAATAAAAAACCTGACATACAGTCAGGTTTTTTATTTACAAACTACTAGCTATTACTGTGCAGCTGGTGGAGTTTGAGTAGGTGGTGTATTCGATACTGTAGCTTTACTGTCGAGCGCACGCTTAATAATAAAGTAGTAGAGTATTGCAGCTAGTCCAGATAGCCCTACAAAGATTGAAACAATCAATATTATTAACCAGAGGTTTTTCTGATTATCATCTTGCCAGTTAGTTCGCTTAAATGCATCAACGAGCATTACAATCCAAAAGATAAATAACCCTAGGCCAATAATAAGGAAGATTAGCCAAAAGATTAATAACCCGCCAACCAAGCCAGCTGCTGCGGTACCGCCCGCTGCAGTAGTGGCAGCATCAGTGGTAGATGTAGTAGTAAAATCATCTGCTGCATGTGCGGCAAAAGGAACAAGCGCCAACAAGCTACCTGCACCAGCTGCCTTTAATACTGTTTTTTTCATAAAGACTCCTTGTTAAATTTATTGTTCTTAACTATTACTGTATACCTATTCTAAAAAACTGGCAAATATTTTTTGTTTTCTGATACAATAGTTGTTATGGTTCCCTCCAAAAAACGTGTTGCCCCTCCAGTAAGAATTTTTAATCGCTACCAAAAAATAATGTTTGTATGGGCTATATTATTAGCCTTTGGATATCTAGCAAGCAATATTGCCCTAGCTGCCCCTACTATGTTGGCAGAAATTTGGCTACTTGTACTAATTGTAGGCCTTGGCGCACAAATTATTCTAGGATTTCCTAAAGACGCTAAGGCAATATTTCTACAAATTGTTTGGTTTGGACTAATTCTTGTTGGAACTTGGTTAACCTATTTAGAATATTCTAGCGGGATTAAGATAGGTATTCATGGCATGGTTTCGGGTTGGTTTTTTATGGTAGCTGCCGGCATGCTTATTACATCGGCCATCTATCGATTTAATCTTAGTTATCTTGTTTTGGTAGCTCTCTACTCTATTGTTGGCATAATTCTTGCGTATAGTGGCTTTACTGTTCCTACCGAGTTAATACTATCGGCGGTAGCATTTTTCTTCTTCTGTATTATTGACGCTGGCCTCGAATGGTCTGTATGGCGTCGACATCTGGCCGATAAGGCAAAATAATTTTATCTGCCATAGTAAAAATCCGAGCAAAGCTCGGACGTTTACTATGGGGTGAGTGATGGGTCTCGAACCCACGACCTTCGGTACCACAAACCGACGCTCTAACCAACTGAGCTACACTCACCATGGTGCCCCCGGCTGGACTCGAACCAGCGGCCTACGGTTTAGAAAACCGTTGCTCTATCCAGCTGAGCTACAGGGGCCTGTGTCACTCACACTATTGTACCAATAAAGTGAGTGCTTAACACGACCATTAACAAATGGGCAGAGGATGCTTTTTCTCTTAAAGAATCTCTGCCCATTTGTAAATAATCTCTGGAGCGGGTAGCGGGAATTAAACCCGCATCACCTGCTTGGAAGGCAGGAATAATAATCATTATACGATACCCGCCTGACAAAACAGATCCGCCAAATTGCGGACCACATTTTGCAGTTTTTCTAAATCTCTTTAGAAAAAGTATGTAAGCATACAAGGTGCGGGCTACAAAAAGAGCCTACAAGTACAAAATGATACTGCAAATCTTAAGATTTTGCAAGCTCCTTCGTACTCTTCTAGAAGCTATTAGTTTGTTTTTCATTATTGAGTAACCACTTGCCATTAGAGCTAATGACACTATATTCATAGCCCTGAGTGTATTGGTTGGGGTTGTCTGTATATTTAAACAACACATTCACATTCGCCTTATAGGTTCCGTCTGTTTGCTTGGTTACATTAATAATACGAAAGCTTGCTGGATACTGATACTGGCGTTGGTCAGGATTTAATTGGTTAAAGTTATATTCATTCTGGAATCCAGTAGTCATTACCGGACGCATAGCGGCGGCATTACCAGCTACAAAACCATTTTGAAAGGTAGTAACAGAAGTTGTCACTGCCTGTTGGTTGGCTGCATCTTTAGCAGCAGCATTAGCTGCGGCTTGCTGCTCTGCGGCAGTTTGTTTTTGTTTATTCAATAGTGTGTCTACCACCATTTGTAATGTCTGCGGGATTTTATAAATATCTTCTGGCATTTGTGCTTGCAAGAAAGAAGAGTTATTTTTAAGATTTTCTGCAGCCGCCTGGGCAGATTTAGAATTATCACTCAGCGAGCTAATATCGCTCGTACTGATTTTGTCTGGTGTGTCACTTAAAGATGCAGACTTGCCGATATAGGCACTGTATTGGCTCAAGAACTCCTTATAGCGATTCAACTCAGCAGTATTATTAAGCCAGGCCGGCAAGCTATTACTAGCATTTTTTCTGTTCGTTATTGAGTTATCCATACTATGCAACTGTATAGAGTATGAGTTGTAGTCCTTTGTGCTGCTAAGTCTGTTTTGCAAAACCACAACTTGGTTCGCTTGAGTAGTAATATCAACCCAACCATCTGTAATAGCTTGGTTTGTTTTTAGAACATTACTGCGATAAATAAGACCAAGTGTAATACTTACCACGCCAACTGTTGCCGCTACTATACCTATCCAAAACCATGGATTCTTGTACCAAACTTTTTTGGTTTTTTTTACTGTCTGCTGTGTTGATTGTAGCGAATTGGTCTGTTCATTAGCTTTTTCTTCGCTTTGAGTGTCCTTGCTTACAACAGCTTCTTCTGTCTTCTGCTCGCCTTCTTTCATTTCTAACTCCGCATTAATGTTATGTTTATACTAGCATAAGTTGGGCTAAGCCAAGAAATATAAAAAACCCACCTACATCAGTACAGGTAGTAATAAAGATAGTTGCCGATGTAGCAGGGTCTTTACCGAGTGCTTTCATAATGAGCGGTATAATTGCACCTGCAACCGAAGCGATAATTAAGTTGCCAATCATAGCCATTGCTAATACCAAGCCAAGCATTGGGTTCTTATTAACAAAGATAGCTACTAGCGCCACGATAGTGCCATTTATAGCACCATTGATAATACCGGCGCCTAACTCTCTCGCAGCAAACCCAATTCCGTGTTTGAGATCAATCTCTTTTAAAACCAGACCACGTACTGCAACGGCGAGTGTTTGGGTTGCTGCATTCCCGCCCATTCCTGCCACAATTGGCATATAGACTGCAAGTAGAGTTAATTTAGAAATAGTGTTTTCAAACAATCCAACTACCGAAGCTGCTAAAAAGGCTGTGCCAAGGTTAATGACCAGCCACAAATATCTGCGTTTTACTTTTGTACCTACTCCATCTAAAGCATCTTCTTCTTTACTAACACCTGCAAACCCATACAAATCATTGGCGGTTCGCTTGTCAATCAGGGCCAATAGATCATCCGAGTGAATTATTCCAAGTACACTATCATCCGCATCTAGCACTGCAACTTTATTGTGAGGATTTTTAATAAATGAATTAACCACCTTATGTTCGTCACTGTCATACTTAATAGCCGGGATTTTTTTTATATAATTTTCTATTTTATCCCTGCTCGACCGTACCGCCAGTTCGTGTCCTGGCAATTCGCCAACAAGCTTGCCTTTATCTATAACGAGAATTGCCGGAAATTTTCCAGTACGTTTTTCATGCTCTATTAAATCTTTAGCGACATCGGCAAAATGTGCATTTGGTTGTACCACAACATAGTCAAGATTCATTAAACCGGCTGCAGTTTTAGGATTAAAACTTAACAACGTCTCAACTTTTTCTTTTACTTCTACATTCAACGCTGAAGTTATCTTCTTGGCACGATGAGTTTTAAGCTCTTGAATAATGTCTGTTGCTTTGTCTGGATCTAAGTGATTAAGTAAGTCGATAAGTTCTTTGTTATCTAAATTTTCAATAACATTTTGTCGAATTCGCTTGCTGAGTTTTAGCAAAACAAATCCTTGCTGGGCTACATCTATATCCCGAAATAACGTCATACGAACTTTTGGTAATTTTGATATTTGCTCTACAACTTTTTCGTCGGGTAAATTAGTAGTACTCATAGTTGTTTATTATAGTCTTTATGCTTATGCTTTGAAAATGGTTAGCGAACCATGCTTTTAAATCTAGAGCCTGCACGAAACTTTGGTAACATAATTTTGGGTATATCTATCTTATCTCCGGTATTTGGATTTATACCAGCACGAGCTGCGCGCTTACCTAAATAAAATGTACCGAAGCCAGTAATGTTTACTTTTTGGCCGTGTTTAACCTCACTCATTATTATTAGTGCAGTTTTTTCGATAACCCGTTCGGCTTGTTTGTTTGTTATATTCGCAGCTTTCGCTACTTCTTCTACAAGTTCTCGTTTGGTCATACTTTCTCCTTTTGTTTATTTTGCAAATTCCACAGCACGGGTTTCGCGAATGATATTAACTTTTATTGTACCGGGATACTTTAACGTAGCTTCAATTTTCGTAGCAATATCACGAGCCAACTTTATTGCAGTTAAGTCGTCTACATTTTCTGGGCTTACAAAAACCCGAATTTCTCGGCCTGCAGACATGGCATATACTTTTTCTACACCCGGAAAAGCCTTGGCAACATTCTCTAAGTCTGTCATACGCTTGCCAAAGTTTTCGGCAGTATCACCACGTGCGCCAGGACGCCCTGCGCTTAATGCATCTACCGCTCTTACAATTAATGCCTCAGGAGTAGTAGCCTCTAAATCGTCATGGTGCGCCTCAGCAGCATGAACAGTGGCTTCATCGAACCCTTCTTTGCGCATAATATCGCCAGTAATATGATGGTGTTTACCTTCTACCTCATGACTTACCGCCTTACCAAGATCGTGCAAATATGCAGCGGTTCGACTAACTTGTATATCGGCACCAATCTCTTCGGCAATCATAGCTGCCAAATGTGCCATCTCTACAGAATGGTGTAAGACGTTCTGACTAAAACTTGTACGATACTTTAACTGTCCCATAAGTTTATTAATTTCTGGTGGCAAACCTACAACCTTAGCATCACGAGCAGCTTGCTCTCCTGCCTTCTTAGTTTCTTGGTCTATTTCTTTTTGTGCCTTCTCTACAATTTCTTCGATACGTCCAGGGTGAATACGACCGTCTTTTACTAATTGCTCCATTGCCACTCTGGCTACTTGGCGACGAATAGGATCAAAACCAGAAAGCGTAATAACACCAGGACTCTCATCAATAAGTACATCAACTCCAGTAAGGCGTTCAAAACTTTGAATATTACGACCCTCTTTACCGATAATTTTACCCTTCACTTCATCGCTCGGAATAGCAACTGTGGTAACAGTCCGTTCTACCGCTTGGCTAGTAGCCATGCGCTCCATTGCCTGTGCCATTATTTCTTTTGCATCGTCATCGGCATTTTCACTAGCATCGCGCTTTAGCTTTTCTACATATTCTACCAAATCGGCCTTTATTTCTTTTTCTGTCATCTGCATTAACTTTTCACTAGCTTCTTTCTTTTTCATTTTGGCAATTTTTTCTAGATTCTTAATTTGCCTATCTTTAATCTCGCGCAACTCTTGCTTAATAGCCTCAATTTCTTTTTCATCATTATCAAGTGTCTGTGCACGACGCTCGACAGATTCTATTTTGGAATCAAATAGTTTCTCTCGCTCTAACATTCTTTTTTCTTGCTCGTCTAATCGTGCTTGGCGCTTGGCTTCTAAGTCTTTGGTTTCTTTTTGCAGCGCAATAGCTTCTTCCTTGGCTTTTAGTTCGATTTCTTTTGCCTTTGTTTTTGCTGCTTCGAGTGTTTTTTCGGCTTCAGCCTTCTCTGTCTGACTTTTCTTTTTGCTTACAACTAAACTACCGCCATACCCAAGGGCACCAGCACCCAAAATGGCAGCAATTAAAATTACTATTGGCATTTTTCACCTCATATTCTCAAGTCTAGCCTGTTGGTTTGGCAAACTAGATTAGATTTTGATTAATTTCCAAAAATAAAAAATAACTAACTATATTTATAGTAGTACCATTCTCAGTACTAAATCAAGTTTTTGGCTTTGGAGAGGTAATATTCGGCTCTGCTGAATATTGTGGTATTACATAATTATTACTTTTTGCTGTTACAAGTTTCTTAGCTCCAGACAGAATCCAGTCCTTACCACTAGAGGCCAGTACAGGTATCGATAGCGCATAGGCAATCGAATTAGCAACAGTAGTGCCTATTCTCAGTCCAGTAAACGATCCTTCTCCGGTAAACACAATTATTCCGCCTAGATCATTTAATTGAGTGTTATTTTTCTTAAGAAGCTCTTCTATTTTAATAAGCAATTCATCGGCCAAATTACGCTGCGCCAACCATTTTATTTGATCAATCTCTTGATAATTACTGACTAAATATATTTCAGCCGTAGGAGAATCTGTGCGTAATGCTAATATCATTTTAGCTTCTCCAAAATTGCCTGGCTCTTTACCCCTGTAGCAGTCATTACAATTTCTCTTTTCTCTTCATTTATAAAATGAAACTCTACTACCAGTCTATCCTTTGCTAGGGTATGTGAAAAATTGCCAGCCCATTCAACTACCGTTATGGTTTTAGGGTCGTTCAACTTTTCTTGCAGTTCGTTAAGGACAATTTCGTCATCGTTTAGACGGTAAAGATCAAAGTGTTCTAGTCTATTAGTTTTTCCATATTCATAGCTACGATGAATATTAAAGGTAGGACTAGTAATGGTTTTTTCTACTCCAAGTGCTTTACCAAATGCTTTTGTAAAAGTAGTTTTACCACCACCCAAATCTCCAACTAATTCTATTAATTGGGGTGGCTGAACAATACTAGCAAGGTTATTTGCTAGCGCCAAACTTTGTGACAAGTCGGTGGTAAGCCGCAATGATTTCTGGTCGGTATTCATATATTCCATATCCTATGGTACCGACTCCTAGCGCAATCAGCAACCACGACCATATTAGAGAGTTAGAGCTTGTACTTGTTTGTGTATTTGGATTATCCTGATTGCTCTTAGTAGAAGATGTACTACTTGGTTTTGCTTTTGCCTTAGCAACCTTACTGGTGGCGGCTTTTTTTACAACTGCTGCTTTTTTAGCGGTAGTTGTTTTAGTAGTATTAGCTGGTTTTGAAGTAATAGTTTCAACATAAACAGTGCTATTGGCAGCATTTGGGGTAGGCGAAACAGTCCAAGACCAACTATTGCCTACCACTGCCCAACTCAGTCCTGGCTTGGCATTGCCATAATCAGCCGACTCATCGACAAGATTATTATCTGGAGAATAAAGATAAATACTATCACCACTGTTATTTAGAGAAAGTGAAGATTCGGCGCTCGTAACGGTTAGATAGCCAAGTGAAGGAATAGTTTTGTCTTTTAGTATGTAGCTTGTCCCACCAGCATCTTTTAGTATCCAACCAGATAAGTTAACTTCGGTATTATTTGGATTATATAGCTCTATAAATTCATCGCTAGTATCAGATTGGGGAGCCACTGGGTCGGGCAATAATTCACTTAAACTAATTACAGGATATGTAGTAGTAATATCAGGTGCAGGTATCTCTATGGCCGGTGGTAACTTTGGTGTAGCAGTACTTGATATATCAAAATCTGAGAAATTGTTATCGCTATCAATCATAGTTTGTGTTTGATCATCAAATTGTCTATAGACCGCTTCGTCAGCCTGAGCAGCAGTGGCAGCTTGTAGTTCTGATGTATCGGCCGTGCCCCAGCCAACCATATCTATATTAGTGCCATTTGTGTCTCTTAACTGCACCGTACCGCCAGTCTGTGCTAAACCTGAACTCAATTTAACATCGGCACCGGACAACTCAGATGCTATAAGTAAGTAGTCGTGAGAGTGAATAATAGTATTCTGTGGCAGACTTGCTTTTTTAGTCCATGTTTTACCAGTAGAAGATTTGTAATAGATAGTCCAATTACTTACATCTATGTCTGTCTTTGCATTATTGTAGAGCTCAACAAACTCATTACTTGCCGATGCAGATGTGCCCATTGATATCTCTGATATTACAATAGTAGTAGAGCCCTGAATAGACTGCGCCAAAGCAGATACTGACGAATGAAATATCGCTATCATACTTGCTAGTATTAAACTAAGAATTACCCCCTTAACCCTCATAATTTTTTTAGTCTATCACAACAAAAAACCGAAAGTAAAGCGTAACTACAATAAGTATATACTTTCTGCCCCTTTTTGCGTTAAGAAAGTAATAATCTTGACGCCACAACCATAACAGGTTTACAATAACTGTAATCGACAACAAAGAGGAGGAAAATGCAGATATTCTCGCGGCTGCGCGATCAACAAGGTTTTACACTAATAGAATTATTAATTGTTATTGTTATTGTTGGTATCTTGGCAGTTTTAATTGTGCCGAGCCTCTTGTCTGGGCCAGCTCGCGCAAGAGACAGTCAACGCAAATCTGACCTTCGAAAAATAAAGGCTAGCTTAGAGAGTTATTATAATGACAACAATGCCTATCCGGCCAACTTAAATGTACTTACACAAGGTACCGTACCTTACCTCACTACTCTTCCCACAGACCCGAAGACAAAACAGAATTATGTATATATTACTGTTGGTAATCCACCCAACTCTTATATTTTGCGAGCAAATTTAGAAAATGGTAACGACAAAGATATTAAGTCTGGTACCACCAACGTTTACGAAGTAACAAGCGCCAACTGATATAAATACCGGTCTGAGTAATGAAACGTTTTTTACAGACTGGCGAAAATAGTAGCATTGGTTTAGATATTGGCCGCAGCTCTATTAAGGCAGTGCAGTTACAGAAGAGAAAAGACAGCAAAATAGCATTATTGGCTTATGCAAGAGTAAATATTAACAATAACAGAAGAGTTGACTCGATTCTCCACCCTTCTCAATATCTTCCTGCATTACAAAATCTCCTACAGTCTCCTAATTATGGAGAATTTTCTGGTCGAAATTTAGCGATAGCTCTGCCCGATCGTCACACCTTTATTCAACATAATGTTTCTGCCGATGAATTTGTACAACAAGCCATAAAAAGCCTCAATACAACAGTTGATGATCTAATAATTAACACGTATAGACACAGTCAATCATTATCTGTGTCTATAGCAAGTGCGCAAACCATTATTGCGGCACATCTAAATACTCTCTCAGAGCTTGGCACAGTTACAAACTCCGACCATGAGCTATCAGCTGCTATTCGCACACTTGGTATTACAGCCCAATCTGCTATCATCGTTGATATTGGTAGCAATGAAACAGTAGTAGGCGTAGTTAATACACTAGTTATATCTACGCAAAAACTAAATCTTGGTGTTGATTCATTCGCTGCTCTACTTGCCGAAAAACTCAATATGCCAGTTAACGAAACAACTGAGTTACTATTTAGTCTTGGTTTTTTACCAAGTGCTTTGCAAGTTAAGATTCGTGAGGCGAGCAAATTAGTATTGGCACCATTGTTTAGTGCTCTACAAAATATCATACCAATCTATAACACCGAGCAAATAATTCTTTGTGGGGGTGGTGCAGTTATTCCAGGTATTGCGGAGTATATGCAAAGCATACTAGATATACCCGTAACTATCGCTGACCCATGGAAAAGAATTGGCAAATATCCTCTTAAGCCAATTCCTAAAAAAATTGCCCCATTATTTGCTACTGCGGTTGGTTTGGCCCTACTGGATCTTGAGTAAGTGATCCGCCTGATTCGCCATGGAAGTTTTGACGTATTTCTAAAATATAATGTTCTAGCTCGTAGGGGTGAGGCACGTAATCAAATGTAAAGTTTTCGCGTTCACCAGCAGTTTGAATATATAAAGTTCCATATTGAAAAATTGTTTGAGTAGGACCATGCACGTCAGCCGAGAGGTCTTGTATTTCACCAAGACGTAATGTTGATACACGACGATTAAACAACCCTAGCTGATCGACATCCACAATATGCTGATTGGTAATAACGATTTTATTACGACGCCAGATCCACAGGACACCAACAAAGAGAAATATAAGAATTAGCATATAAAGAAGTGAGCCCAAACTAATAAATATTTCTGGCACGTAGGTCGTTATCTGTGGATTGCTCTGTAAATAATATGCTGCAATTATTCCAACTATACCCATTACTAAGACTACAAACATAAATGGCATAATAGAAATAATATGTTTGTAAATTACCCGTTGTGTTATTTCATCAACGGGCTGACCTGGATACATTGTTGCTCGTGTAGTTTTCTCATCCATAGTATTTTGTAGTTAGTATACCATATTTTTTACAAAAGACTATCCTGACTGTTGGTATTTGGTGGTTTTACCCCAAGGTGTAAATATGCTTTCTCTGTTGCTCTGCGACCTTGATGAGTGCGCTCGAGCAAACCAATTTGCATTAAATAAGGCTCGTACACATCTTCTATGGTCTGCTTCTCCTCACCGCTAGCTGCAGCAATTGTGCCTATCCCTACTGGGCCACCAGAATAATTATCAATAATTAGTCTAAGTATTTTTCTATCGGCAGCCTCTAATCCATACTCATCAATATTGAGTAGCTTTAGAGTCTCATCTAATGCTTCTGCATCAATGGTGCCGTTACCATGCACTTGTGCCCAATCACGTACTCGTTTCATCAATCGATTTGCAATACGAGGAGTTAGGCGTGTTCGTTTTGCCATTTCATTCACTGCAGCCGACGAAATTTCTATATCGAGAATTTTTGCTGTACGAGAAAGGATATGGGCAATTTCTTCTGGACTGTAGTACTCTAGTTTACCTACCAAGCCAAATCGATCGCGCAACGGACCACCCAGCGAACCATAACGAGTAGTGGCACCCACCATGGTAAATTTGGGCAGGTCTAGTCGCAAACTCTGAGCTGATGGCCCCTTGCCTAACATAATATCTATTACATAGTCTTCCATAGCAGGGTACAATATTTCTTCTACACTTCTTGGCAACCGGTGAATCTCGTCAATAAAAAGAATATCGCCTTCTTCTAAATTTGTAAGTAATGATGCTAAATCTCCGGCTCTTTCAATGGCAGGGCCACTTGTAACCTTAATAGTTCTACCCATTTCGTTTGCAATAACATGTGCAAGGGTAGTTTTGCCAAGCCCGGGAGGTCCATATAGCAACACGTGGTCAACTGGTTCGTTGCGACCCTTGGCTGCACTCATAGCAAGTTGTAGAGTTTTCTTTAGTTGCTGTTGACCAATGTAGTCTTCAAATTTTTGTGGACGCAGGACATCTTCAAAGGCTTGTTCTTCGGCCTGTTCTTCAATCTGTTCTGACTCTTCTTGTCGTTCTATCATTTATTTCACCCCTTTTAGGGCTTGTTTTACTCTCTCATTTGTTTCTAAATTTGTCTCAACATTCTGTAGTGCCGTAGCAGCATCTTTTGCACTATAACCCAAACTAAGAAGCGCAAGATATGCTGGATCGTCTGGAGATGCTTTCTTCTCTGGCGCTTCTACCAATTTGCCCTTTAGTTCTAAAATAATTCTTTGGGCAGTTTTTTTGCCAATACCAGAGACATTACTAAATATAGTTATATTGTCAGTCATAATACCATCTTGTATATCATCTACTTGATGATGAGAAAGTATTGCCATGGCTGCCTTTGGTCCTACGCCACTAACAGAATTAAGCTGAAAATACATTTGTCTCTCGTCTAAATGAATAAAACCATACAATGTATGTTCATCTTCTTTTATTTGCTCAGCAATGTAGAGATTGGCCTTCTCGCCAGGCAAAATTGTATCGAAGGATCGTGGAGTTAAGAAAACTTCATAACCAACTCCCATAACATCTACAATAACACTCGTAACTAGTTTTTCACTAACTGTTCCACTTATTTTCGCAATCATATCTGTATTATATGCGTGTTTGCGAGCTGGCACAAATAGCTATTGCCAGAGCATCAGCAGCATCATCTGGTTGCGGAAGAGAAGGAAGCTTTAGTATCTTTGTTACCATTTCTTGAATTTGTTTTTTGTTGGCCTGCCCATACCCTGTTACTGCCTGCTTAACTTGTAGTGGCGTAAATTCGAGTAATGTAAGATCGGCCCGTGCAGCAGTTAGCAACACTACTCCCCTGGCTTGCCCTACCGATATACCTGTAGTGATGTTTTTTACGAAGTAGAGCTTTTCTACCGCAATAATATTTGGCTTATGATGGTGTATCAAATCGGTTAAGTCTTGGAAGATAATGTTAAGGCGTAAATGCATATCTAGCCGTTTGCTAGTGCTTATTACACCGTAGTCTATAGCAGACAACTTACCCTGTTCTTTTGTAATAACACCAAAACCGGTTGTGGCAGTACCAGGGTCGATACCTAAGATCTTCATTTATTCCAGCTTTTCTAAAATCTCTTCGGGAATATCAAAGTTGGCAGTTACCTCTACTACATCATCTAGATCGTCTAGTGCATCCATAAGCTTCATAATTGTCCGGGCTTTAGCCTCGTCCTCGACCAACACAGATTGGTTGGGAATCAACTTTACTTCGGCAGTATCTACATTGTCTGGGCCGAGTTCATCACGAATCTTCTCTAGCTCTCCGGCTGCAGTGTACACAATTACTTGTTGGCCGCTATCATCTATATCATCAGCACCTAGCTCTATTGCCTTAAGTGCAATATCATCTTTATCTACATCTGGCTTTGCTAGAATAACACCTTTTTGATCAAACATATAAGCGACCGATCCTGGCCCGCCCAAATTACCACCAAATTTAGAAAAAGATGATTTTACATCAGAGGCTGTGCGATTGCGATTATCAGTTAATGCCTTAGCCATAATAGCAACTCCTGCAGGGCCATAACCTTCATATGTTAGTTCTTCGAGTGCGGCACCTTCACCAGTACCAGCCCCTCGAGCAATCGATCGCTCAATGTTAGCAGCTGGCATATTGGCCTGTTTGGCCTTAGCTACAGCCAATCTAAGCTTGAAATTCATTGCAGGATCAGCACCTTCGCGCGCAGCTACAGCAATTTCGTTACCCAATTTGGTAAAGATTTTACCGCGCTTAGCATCGGCGGCGCCTTTTTTATGTTTAATACTTGCCCATTTACTGTGGCCTGACATTTTGTGCTCCTTTTTTAGAAAATACTGGCTTATTTGCTGAGTCAACAATATTGGTTATTGTAGCACGATCTATATCTGTTGGTAAATCTTTCGAATCTGTTTTGCGGGCCATAATTACCCAAAAAGATAATACGGCATAATACAAGCAAACCACCACAATACTCAGAGACGATATTTGCACGCTTGCCCATTTAAAATGCTGCATAAATTTTAGAAAATCAAATAGTATTACCACTGAAGCATCTAATGGACGGGCAATAATTCCACCTAAATTTGGTAAGATCATTCCAAAGAACGCCACTAGCGCTCCATAAGCCATTATTATCGGAACCAATGGCATTACAATACAATTTACTATTGGTGCAATCAGGCTAAGAGTGCCAAAATTATACGCAATAATACCGGCAGTAGCTAACTGAGCTGATAGAGTTACCGACAAAATCTCATTCAGCCAGGCAGGGCGTTTTGGCAAAAGTCGGCCAATCTTTGGCCCAAGGGTAGCAATACCAAAAAGTGAAGCAAAAGAAAGTTGCCAGCCAATATCGCTTAGTAGATTGGCAGGATTTATTACTACCATTCCCAGACCCGTTAACGCCATACATACCACCAAGTTAACACGCTTACCATAAAAGTTGGCCACCAAAAATATTGTGCTCATTATTCCTGCTCTTACAATTGCGGCATTTGCACCAGAGATTATCACAAACCCCAAAATTACCCAAAGTGAAATAATTAGGCCACCCCATCGCCATTTCTTGCCAAGCAGCATAGCAAGCAGAGCAACTAGAATGGTTAGATTATAGCCAGAAACAGCTATAACATGAGAAAGACCTACTGCCGATAGTAAATCTTGTAGTGCTTTTGGCAGTGCCGAGCGAGAGCCAATAAGTGTACCAGCCACAAAAGCCGCTGAATCGTGACTTAATGTAGTATTTAATCCATTCAGAAAAGTTTCTTTTGCAACAACAATAAACGGCTGAGCTCGTGAGATTATCTCAACATCAGCATAACTTATTAGTATGCTAGCTTTGCCCAGACTCGATCTTGCTTTGCCACGCACTTGCACCATCTGACCTTCGTGCACTTGTCCGCTAACACTTTTTGCTCGAACAAGACCCGCATAACCTACTCCGTTAACATGCACATTATCAATATAGAAGACATACATATGGTATTGATCCCAACTTGGCTCACCACTGACGACACCGGTAATTGTTACCTTCTGATCAGCTAATGTGTCTACTGAGACAGGTTGATGAGTATACCAAAACTCGTAACGAGCAATACCTAAAAGCATAGCTGCAGCAACAATTACAATGTATCCTAGTTTTGATTTAAATATAAACACAGTTAACAGAAAGACCAAACCAGCTAGCGCTAGCCACCAAGAAAAAGGAAACCAAAAGTTGGCAGCCAAAATAATACCAACCATAAAGGCTAGTGCAAATAGAATAATCTGTACATTGCGTCTCATATATCTTTTATCTATGCTATGAGCTTGAGCATTTTAGATCCAAGCATAAGAAAAAAGCCGAAACAATTCGGGTTTTTTCTATGGTGGGTCCGGTGAGACAGTGGCTTCGCCACCTCCAGAAAGTGCTTGAAAAATATCATAACAAGTTTTTCAATTTTCACTGCGCGCTTTCTTACACCGAACTGCGTTCGAGCCAACAAAACTTCTTCAATAAATAAACCTCATCAATAGATGAGGTTTATTTATTGGTGGGTCCGGTGAGACTCGAACTCACGACACCCTGCTTAAAAGGCAGGTGCTCTAACCAACTGAGCTACGGACCCGCATCCAAAATTATTATCGCTTTTGATCGGGTAAAACTAATAAGATTGAGGGAAATACCTATATATTTAACCTGATTTTTCTACAAAAATCAATCCTTAAGCACCGATTCTATCTTTACGGCGTTTGCCTGAAGCCTTAGAAACCACGTAGTCGATTATCTCACCTGCGATATCTTCTTTGGTTTGCATCTCGATACCACCTAGTCCTGGGCTAGAATTAACTTCTAATACCAATGGGCCGCGTTTAGAGCGGATGATATCTACACCAGCAATTGGCAGGCCAAGAGTACGGGCGGCCTTAATTGCAATATTAGCTTCTTTTTTGGTTAGCTCAACAGGCAACGATTCGCCACCACGATGCAAGTTGGACCGAAACTCATCTTCTGGACCCTTGCGCATCATAGCACCTACCACACGCTCGCCTACTACAATTACGCGAATATCTGCACCGTGCGCTTCTTCAATAAATTCTTGAATAAGAATGTTAGCACCAAGTCCATAAAATGCTTCAATAACCGACTTAGCCGCTTTACGAGTCTCGGCCAAGACTACACCAATACCATGTGTACCTTCGAGTAGCTTAATTACCACCGGTGCACCACCAGCTTTTTCTATTAGCTCATCGGTTTCTTTGGCTTGTCGTGCAAACACTGTCTTAGGAATACCAACTCCCGAGCGAGCAAGAAGTTGCATGCTACGTAGCTTATCTCGGCTTCTAACCAGGGCGAGAGAGCTAACCGGAGTATAAACACGCATCATCTCAAACTGACGTACAACAGCAGAACCGTAGCTAGTAATTGACTGGCCAATACGCGGTATAACAATATCTACATTCTCTAAAGAATAGCCATTATATAAAATTGCTGGTTTATTTCGTTCTATATCGACATAACAGTTAGCATGATTAACTACTTTGGCACTATGACCACGTGCAATAGCTGCCTCTACCAAACGTCTAGTTGAATAGTTCGACGGGCCTCGTGATAAAATAACAATTTTCATATTTCAACTTCCTTTCGTGAGAGTTCAACGTTAACCAAGAAGTTTCCTCTAAGCAACTTTCTACCAAGCAACATTGGGATTTTTTGGCTTTCGCGGTTTGTTAGTGTTAGTTGAGTATCGTATTTTTTGCCACCGATTTCAACCACTGTATTTATCTTATAACGTTTTTGCCATCCTCCGAAAGAGTTTTTTATATCTACTACAGAAAAATCCAAACTTGTACAATCAACCATAACTGCAGTTTTCTGATGTCCATTTGCAAAGACAGGTATACTAAAGTGCAAAACCTCTTTGCCTCGTTCTTTCTTGATAATAATATTCTCGGCATGCAGAGCACTATGATAAGCACCAGTGTCTGTCTTAGCAGTAATATCGGTCACACCAAATTCTGGTAAACTTACAAGCTCATGTCGTCCGATAATAGTTTTTGGCAGATTGTAAAATTTATTCTTACGGGTAAAACGACGTTTTATTGCGCGTTTTAGAAAATTATCGAATGCAGGTATATTGGCCTTAACAAATTCTGGTGCCCCAGTAATAATTTGCGATCCCTGATTAACCTCTAGCACGTAGATTTTTTTTGTCTTTTTATCTTCAATAAGATCCACACCTGCTACCTGCAAGTCCATTACCTGGGCGGCATCTTCAGCCATCTCTAAAAGTAATGGGCCAACGTTGCTAAGCTCTGTCATAACTGTTTTGCCACCGGCCGAAGTATTGTTTAAATGAGAGCCGGTTTTACCTATACGTTTTAGGGCAAGTGCAGCCTTATTACCATATACCTGTATACGCCAGTCGCCCTCATTATGAATAAACTCTTGCATCATAAAATCGGTGTCTGGATATGTCTTGATAATCTTAAGAGCCTCTTTTTTTGTTTTGGCTAAATAGTTGTCTTTTCCTTTTTGCCCAACTGTAGATTTAATAACAATAGGATATTGGAGAATCTTTTTATCTAACGCAGCCTCTGCATGGGTAGAGCTTGTATACAGTGTTTTGGCAACCGGCAATAAATTTTGCCACAAACGAAAATGAGAAACTAATTTATTAGGATTTCCTTTTTGCGCTACAGTTGTGTCAATAAAAGGTATGCCGTGTACTTGAAGATAGATGGCTGCTGCTGCGGCTCTATCGGACATACTCTCCCAACCCTTAAAGTACACAAAGCTATAGCTCGCAATATCTTTGCCAGTAAACATATCAATAATCTTCGCTTCACCATTATCAATTACATACAGAAAATCTTCGAGTGCAGCAACATCAGCTTTGCTTGTATACCCTAACGCATCATATTTTTTTAATCGTTTTGTAAAGCCACCAAATCTAGTGCTTGTTTCACTTCCGCGATTAGCAAAAATAAATAAAATACTTGGTTTTTTCATTGGTTTGCCAGCTCCTTTATATACGAAAAGAATGCGTCCATCTTTACTTCGGTATGTTCTCCCAATTCGATACCAGGTGCTTGATTTACTTCCAGTATATAGTGCTTGTTAGTATTTTTATCAATTACTACGTCCACGCCAGCCAGTTCTTCTCGGTTAGTTACCTTTGCTGCCATCAACACATCAGTACAAATTTCTGGAGAGAGCGAATTAAGTGGTAACATTTCTCCTTCACCACCTGCTGAAGTGTTATTGAGGTGACTACCTTTTACTGCTGTACGTCGCATAATTGCACGTATCTTGCCGCCAAAAACCAAAACCCGATAATCACAATCGTTTGGAATAAATTGCTGTAAGACAAATTGAACTTTTGGATGTTGAGCAAGAATTTTCTCTAGCTCTACACTATTTTTTACTAAGTAATTATCTTGGCCACCGAAAGTCTCGGTATTCTTTACTATCATCGGAAATGAAATAAAGGCATCTTTTTGCTTGCTGAATTCTAGTAAGTCTTTATTGTTAGCAAAATAACTATCGGGCATAGGTAAATTAACTGAAGTCATTTTAGCCATCTCGCCTAACTTAGATGTCGACATTACTTGAGTCATCTCGCTAGTAATAAATGGTGTATTAGTATTGTGTAAAAAAATGGCAGCTGCCAGAGCATGTTGTGGAGCTTTCGACCATAACTCAAAGTAAACCACATCAAAATTATTGAGTGGTTGGTTCGTTAAAGCCTCTACAACACACAATTTATTATTCTGGATGCTTATGCGCAGATCTTTTACCGAACCTTGAAAAAGTTTGAGGTTGTGTTTTTTTGCGCCCTCATTAAGTCGAGAAAAAAGTGTTTTGTAGTAGCCGGTTTTGTGCTTTTTGTAACTATAGAATACGAGAATCTTTTTCATTATCTTTGCTTCCTAACTAATCAACAGATTATACTAAATTTTTTCCTAATTGTAAATGCTTTTTTACTCTTCTACAGATAGGATTTCAGACTTTACATATGGCTCTACGATTGTTGAAGGTAGTCTTTCAGGGACAATGAAATCCTCTTTATTAAACCAGCCTATTTTATGTAACTGCGCCAATACTTCTAAGTTAACTCTTCCAACATAAAACAGATATCGCATATTTTCTGGCACAGAATCTGCTAGTATCTTTTGTTCTGCATATTCTAGTGGTCCTGTATTGCTACAATAGCTCGTACCGACCGTCCATTCTCCACCATTATTAAAAAGCCTAAGTGCGCTACCAACTGCTGTAGATACCATTTGTTGTGGGTCTTTATCAGGGTTGGTTCGCATCTTTTCTTTTAAGAACTCAAATGCACAATCTGTCATACTTCCACCCTCTAGTCTTTTCTCTACAGCAGCAAGATAAGTAAAATTGGTTGATCGCTGCTGTCCAAAAAGCTTCTCTTGAGCTACCGTTTCCCAAACGACACCACCCGCCTCGAACCACAAAGAAGAGCGTGCACTACCTGGTCCATTAAATAGCTCTAAACCAAGCCTGTCGGCATTCTCATGTTGCAATACGTGAGTAGTTTCATGATCAATTAGAGGTAAAACGCCTGCCGGCATTGTTTGATTTAATGTTCTGCTAAACTTTTGGGGTAACATAACTGTGCCTTTGAGATTGTTAATAGCAAGCGATTTTCTACTCGCCCGTGGGTCAATAATAACCCGCCACAAATCATCCTCTGCTCTCACGCTAGATTTTGGATCATAATCGGTACTTGAGCTTAATAGACCATACTCGCGTAATACCTGTTGAAACATTTCTGCAAGCTGCTCGGCATTAACTTTTGTTTTCTTCAATAATTCTGGATCAACATCTTCATATTCGTATTGCCCCTCAATCTGCTCAGCTTCATAGCGATCCCGTAAATCCAATAACGCTTGTGAAATTGGTGAATATCCACGGCTTTTGTCGACTCCATTAATAAAATGGTCAATACGTGCCAAAGTGCGTGCAAATCTTTCTTTATCAACCAACTCTGCATCATCGAGTAAAGCATCTTTGTTGCGAGCTGCCAAACCAGGCAATGAACGAAATAGAATAGCACGTTGTTCGTCACTTAATACATTACCAACTCTATCCTGTTCTATTAAGGTGATAGCATCCCTATAGCTAGCAGCTATAATAGTATTAATACGCTCTTTGTGCAGTTGTATCATCAGTAGTTTCGCTGTATCGACGGGATCACCTGAACTTAAGATACCCATATCTCTCTCTACTGCTTTATAGTAATGCTTTAATTGACGGGCAGCATCAACTTTCTCAATTAAAAGATTTGGATCATCAAGAATACGTAAATAGGTTGGCTCTTTCCTTCGATCATAGGCACCAATAGCAAGAAGGTCTCTAAGATTATCCTCAAGCATATCACGAGCATAATTCTTAGAATTCTCGATCGCTTCAAGAGTTAGTCGTTCTTCTTTGGGAAGCGATTGAAATCGAATCAAAGCTTGCTTCATAGCTTCTCTATCTGTAGGGTTATCTACACTCGTGCCAAATGCATTCAAAAAATAGTCAAGACAAAGCTTTTCCTCTTGAATATCAATCTTAAATATTTCACCAATAGTATATGGAGGTTTATTAACTTCATTACTCACGTCAATATTACAATTCGCTAGCGAATGTTCAAATGCTGTTACCTCAGCTTTCTGCTCTGGGGACAATTCAACTTCGGCAGGATTGCTTAAAATCTCAATAGTCTGCCTGAAACTATCGCTTTCTGAATTGGGTCTTTCTGGATATAATGATAGATTTTTCTCGGGCATAAAATTATTCCTTCTTTATAATTATATAGTCATTTATATAGTTAATTGACTATTTTTTGAGCTTTCTTAATTCGGTCAATGCTATCTTATCTGGCATAAGCTCTGGAATAAATATTTCATCTCGATTTAGCCATCCAATTCGGTGTAGTTCAGCTAAGTCTAGAAAATTTATTCGGCCAACAAAGTACAACCAATGCAGGTTAACCGGTAACTGTCTATACACCAATTCTTGCCAAGCAAACTCTATGGGCTCGGTATTCGTGATATAACCGTTTCCTGGGGTGTATTCAATACCATTACGAAACAGGCGTAAAGTTCTTTCTGTAGCGAAGCTTATTGCGGCTTTTTTGTCTACAATATCACCCGATTCTATTAAGCTCTTATAAAATGTAAATATACAATCAGAGATACCCCCGCCTCTTAGCTGGGTCTGCATAGCTTTTATGTAATGTAGATTTGGGCCCCTATGAATATTGAAGTATTCTAAGAATGAATGATTCTCTTGCTCGGTAGCACCTACCTCAAACCATATACTAGAGCGAGCTGCCCGGTCTACCTCTAGTAATCCAATCCCTAGAGCAGCACCATTCTTATGTTGCAGAACATGTGTAATTTCATGGTCTATCAGAGGTAAAACACCTACCGGTTTTTTTTGATTAAGGTTACGATTAAAATCTTTGGGTATCCAAATAATTCCCTTCTCTGCATAGACCGACAAGTTTTCTTTTAGACGACTAACAACAACATGCCATTTTTGATTTTTTTCTTCCTCATTCCAGTTGCGATTTAATTCATCTAGAAGATTATATTTTAATAAAATAGTCTCAAAAAGTTGTTTTAATTCATTCGCATTAATGGTTATGTTAGGCAGTTCTTGTCGCTTAGCACTATCTATGTCACTATCTTGTTCTGCAATGTCTTTTTGCAGTTCTATCTCTAAATATTCAATCTCGGCTTCTATTTGTCCAAAACTATTTTCTGTGTCGATACCTGTAATAAATTTATCAATTACACTATAGATTTGCGCCATTTTATCCAAATCATCAACATTGGTTCTGCTTATATGCGGAAATAGTGTATGTAACTGGTTAATTTGCTTTGTATTTAGTATTGTTGGGGCTAGTTTGTATTGTTCCAACAGAATAATAAGATCTCGATAGTTGCTTGCAATCAATGCATTAAGACGATGCTTATGCAAACCTAACATAATCTGTTTGGCTTCATTTATATGATCAAGTTTTTGAGTCTTTAAAGCTGTCTCTATAGCTAAATAAAATTGTTTTAGCTTTTCTGCCTGCAAAGCAACCTCAACAAGAATTTCTGGATTAGTAAAAAAAGAGAAAAATGTAGGTTCGACTGTGGCCGATTCACCACTCTCTAGCTTTTCTTGTATTCTTTTTTCTAATTGTTCATGACCCCAACTTATCGATTGTGTATGGCCAACTTCAATCTTGTTTTGATGAGCCATAATAACTGCCTGGGATAAAAATCTTTTAATCTCTTCTTTTGTATCTATAGCATCTTTCCAGCCCAATCTTTGCAGTACTGATTGACCTTCTTTTGTAGCTCTATACCAATCAAGACATATAGTTTCTAAGCCTGCCTTTTGTCTGGCAATCCAGGCAATATTTTTTTGGGGTGCCTTCACTCTAGTAGATAAAAAAATAAGATCTCCAGGAATTTCTGGCCGACATAGAAAAGCTTCAAATTGCTTAACTTCTCTTTTTTCGTTTTGGCTCAAATGAAACTCTGGAGACTGTTGAAGTATCCTAAGAGACCGTTGATATTTCTCTGACAGTTGTGTCATTTTTTGTCATCTTTATCAGATTTGTCTGGTAGGAACTGTATAACTGCCAGCCAGATAGCCAATGCCAACATAAGGGGAACGCGAACATTGCTGACCATTGCTGCTAGATTATAATTCGTTAGAAGATCGTTAGCTTGGTTGCTCGGAAACAAGCCTATAGAAAACGCCACAATAAAAACAGCAGTTAATACTCCAAGTGGGATAGCCCGCATCTTATACTTTGCCTTTTTCTGATTAATTAGGGCACCCAAAAAGAAGACTGCACAAACAATTGCTACAAAGGCCACTTTAGGAGAAGCGAGATCTATATGAATACTTTTACCCAAGCTATCAAAAAAGCTACCAGGAATAATTTGCAGTATAAATAATGCAATAAAAGCTGCATAACTCACCACCTTAATACGGTTTTCACCAAACATAAATCCTAACGCCGCTAGTAAACCAGACAGGCCAAACAGTAAGAGATTGAACGTAAAGTTTGGTATATGAAACATCTTATGCTAAGTATAGCTTCTGCTTGGGTAAGCAGCAAGTAATTCTCTTAGCTATAAAGATACAAGCTGTTCACCAGAATTTTCTACTGCTAGCTTTACGATAGTCTTCTAGAGCTTGTCGCTGTTTACTACTAATTTTTTTAGGAATAGCAATATTTACAATAATTAGATGGTCGCCATGCCTATTGGTACCGAGTAGTGGCATACCCTTACCGGTCATTTTGAGAATTTTACCTGGCTGGGTACCAGCAGGAATTTTAATAGTTGTTTTACCATCTAATGTTTTAACATCGGCCTCACTGCCGAGTACCGCATCGACAAAGTCGACATTTAGCTCGGTAATAATATTTGCACCTTCGCGACGAAACTCGTTACTGGGACGCACTCTAATATGAACATATAGGTCTCCCCGGTCGCCATTCTGATTAATTTCACCTTTACCGCTCATCTTTATGCTCTGGCCATCATCAATGCCAGCCGGAATTTTTATCTTTACCTCTTCGTTTTTTCGACCACCATTCTTACTGTCGGCTACACGCAAACTAATAGTCTTAGTGGTTCCTTTCACCGCTTCTTCGAATTCTATAGTAATACTTATTTCGACATCGCGAGTTCTGTTACGTCCACCAGTAAAGAACATGTCGAAAATATCATTTAAGTTACCTCCCCCAAAATTGAATTCCATGCCATCAAAGCCTTCAGCTCTACCAAAACCACCAGCAAACGGGTTGCCGCCAGCACCATATGGGTTGCCTCCGCCCGCTTGTTCGGCACCTGCAGCATGCCCAAATTGATCATACGCTGCTTTCTTTTGCTCATTACTTAAGACCTCGTAGGCTTCGTTAACCTCTTTAAACTTTTCTTCATCTCCAGTATCTTTGTCAGGGTGTAATTCTATAGCCTTTTTGCGGAAAGCTTTCTTTATCTCATCGGCAGATGCATCTCTACCAACCCCTAATACTTCGTAATAGTCACGTTTGTCTGCCATTATTTGTTAACACTTTTATAATTAGTAATAATATCCTGGCGATTAAAGGTTACTGTCTTATCTACATTAGCCGAAATAGCTTTATTGGTGCTACCGGCCATTGCCACATAGGTAATCTGGTGTCCTTTTTCTTTAATAACTCTCAGTGCCGGAATAATATCACTGTCGCTACTGGCTACAACAAAGTGCATTTTGTCAGCCTCATATGCTAGCTTTACCATATCTACAGCAATACGTACGTCTACACCTTTTTCTTGAAATATAACCCCTTCTTTTTTTTGTCTAGCACGCAAATTACCAGCAGTAATATAGAGAATTTTTTGTTTCTCTAACCATTCTCCCCATGCCTGCTTGTGTTCTACCATTTTTGTAGATGCCTCCAGAGCTTCCTCGCCCATGTCTTTTACAACGTGCGGCTTGGTACCATAGTAGTAAATATTAATCGGTTTGGTATTGTCTTTAACTGCCTCTAAAAAGAGTGAGATAAGATCAAACTTAACTAAATCAGCCCTTTCAGGTACTAGTTTTTCAGGTATTAAAACCGAGAGAAGACCATAAAGCAGGTTTTCACCATCGATAAATATACTGGCTGGGCTAGTAGTAGTCATATAGGTATTATCTCACGCTTATAAGTATTGTTCGAGCAAAGCAATAGTGATTATCGTCTATCGCTTTGCCCCGATAAAAATACTATTTACTTTCTTTTTTATCTACTACTTCGCCCTCTTCGCCGTCGTCATCAGATTGCTTGTCAGTCTTGTCTTTAGTCTCGGCTTCTTCAGCTTTTTCTTGAGTCTTGTCTTTACCTTCTTCGGCAGCATCTTCTTTGTACATCTGCTCACCAATCTTCATAAGTTTTTCATTAAGATCATCACTAAGTTTTTTTAACTCATCCATATCATCAGTATCAATTTTTTCTTTCAGGGCAGCAACTGCATCTTCTACTGGTTTCTTATCTTCTTTTGATACCTTATCGCCGGCTTCATGTAGAGATTTCTCGGCAGTATAAATAAGCGTGTCGGCATGATTTTTTGCTTCTATCTGTTCTTTTTTCTTCTTATCTTCTTCAGCGTGTGCTTCAGCGTCTTGTTGCATTTTCTTTACTTCTTCTTCGCTTAAACTACCGCCACCTGTAATGGTAATTTTTTGCTCTTTGCCTGTAGCCTTATCTTTGGCAGAAACATTTACAATACCATTGGCGTCTATATTAAAGCTTACTTCAATTTGCGGAACGCCACGTGGTGCAGGTGGAATACCATCGAGAATAAAGCGTCCTAGTGATTTATTGTCACTGGCCATCTCACGCTCGCCCTGTAATACATTTATTTCCACGCTGGTTTGATTATCGGCTGCAGTTGAGAAAGTCTGACTCTTACTAGTAGGAATAGTAGTATTGCGTTCAATCAGCTTAGTACTTACTCCACCTAATGTTTCTAACCCGAGACTTAATGGTGTAACGTCAAGTAAGAGCACATCTTTTACATCTCCGCCAAGTACACCACCTTGAATAGCAGCACCAGTAGCCACAACTTCATCAGGATTAACACCCTGCAAAGGTTTTTTGCCAAAGAATTCTTCAACTTTCTTTTGCACTAGTGGCATACGTGTCATACCACCCACCAAAATCACTTCATTAATATCTTCTTTCTTTACACCAGCATCTTTAAGGGCGGCTTCACATGGTTTTAGAGTTGCCTCTACCAATTCAAGTACAAGTTTTTCGAAATCTGCACGGGTGAGAGTAATATCTAAGTGCTTAGGACCAGATGCATCGGCAGTAATAAATGGAATATTTACCGAAGTTTCATTGGTAGTACTAAGTTCTATTTTGGCTTTTTCTGCAGATTCTTTGAGGCGTTGCATGGCAGCCTTGTCCTCTTTAAGATCGATACCCTGGTCTTTCTTAAATTCTTCAATAAGATGGTTAATCAGTGTTAAGTCGAAGTCGTCACCACCAAGGTGAGTATCACCATTTGTGCTCTTTACCTCAAACACACCATCACCTAGCTCTAAAACAGAAACATCAAACGTACCGCCACCAAGGTCATACACTACTACCTTTTCTTCTTTTTTCTTATCGAGTCCATAGGCCAAGGCAGCTGCAGTTGGCTCGTTAATAATACGTTTTACTTCTAGACCAGCTATCTTGCCGGCATCTTTGGTGGCTTGACGCTGAGCATCATTAAAGTAGGCAGGTACCGTAATTACAGCTTCGGTAACTGGCTGGCCTAAGAATTTTTCGGCATCAGCTTTAAGCTTTGAAAGAATCATAGCTGATACTTCTTCTGGAGTATAATCTTTATCACCCATCTTAACTTTTACATGACCATCAGCCTTTTCAATCTTATATGGCATAAGGTCGATATCGCGTTTTACTTCTGCATCATCAATAGTTCGGCCAATAAGTCGTTTTACTGAAAATATTGTATTGTCTGGGTTAATTACAGCTTGACGCTTGGCTGTTTGGCCAACAAGCCGTTCGCCATTCTTATTGACTGCAACAATACTTGGTGTAGTACGGCCACCCTCGGCATTTGCAATAATTGTAGCTTCACCGCCTTCCATTACGGCCATAGCCGAGTTGGTGGTTCCTAAGTCTATTCCAATAATCTTTGACATAATTTTACTCCTTATGTTTCTTTTTTATCATTACTATTCTTACTGTCATTAGTGTCTGCTGTGGTACCACCACTCACTTTTACGCGAGCTGGGCGCACAACCTTATCTCCAATCTGATAGCCCGGAGCGATAACTTCGGTAATGGTTCCTTCCGGCTTATCAGAGCGGATATGTTCAACTGCTTCATGCTGGTTATGATCAAACATTGCCCCAAGAGGTTCAATCTTCTTTACCCCTATACCATCAAGTGTTTGCACCAACTGCTGACCCACATACTGCATACCTTGTGCCCAAGAATTATCTTGTAAATCTTCTGGCAAATGTGCAGCAGCTAAATCAAAATTATCAAGTGCTGGCAAAAGCTCACTAAGAACTGCTTCTTTAGCACTGTTCATTAGTTCTGCGCGCTCATCAGCTTGTCTCTTCTTATAATTCTCAAATTCTGCTTGCAAACGCTGCAAGTGCGCAGTAAGTTCGCCAATCTGTTGCTGATAGTCTTGGGTAGTTTTTACTTTGTTGGTCTCTTTATTTGGCTTAGCTTGTTTTTTTGGCTTCATGCTTTAAAGGCCTCCTCTAATGCCTCGGTAGTTGACTCAACTAGATTAATTACCTTGTCGTAGCTCTGACGGGTTGGGCCAATAATACCAATGTAGCTTTGGTCGGAATATGGGCTAGAAAACCTATTCACCACCATAGTTAACCCACTCGACCGCGAGATAGGATTTTCCGAACCTATAAACACCTGCAGGCTATCTATCTTTGCCTCACTCAACCAAGTCTGCATAGCATCGATAAACCGAGCAGCCTGCAAAGCTTGTATCTGATCAAGAAATTCTGGCTGTGAGAATAATTGTCCCATACCATGCAGATAGACGGCATCACTTAACGTAGCAAAAGTCATATTGCCAGTCAGATCACTAAGTGTTTCGGCAGCGATTTTTATGGCACTATCGCTTCTGTCTTTGAGGCTGTCGACTCTCTTTGCTATTGTTTGCACACTTCTAGTAGGAATCACATCAGTACTCTCACCTGGGTTATTTGCCAGATTGTTAACAAAAAAACGATAGCCTTTGTCGGTTGGTACTCTACCAGCGGAAACATGCGGCTGAAAGATATAGCCGTTAGTTTCTAATGCTGCCATCTCGGCACGAATAGTGGCTGAGCTCAGCCCAAATATTCTGGCTAGCTCACGCGAGCTTACTGGCTCGGCACTATCAGCATAGAGCCGAATAATATCGGCCAATATTTCTTCTTGTCGTTTTGTCATAAAAATAAACGTTTATTTGGCAATCAACACTTTAGAGTGCTGATACATACCATTGTATATAAATTAGCACTCTAGTGTCAAGAGTGCTAATTGGAGTTTTTTATTATTGGTTATCTTCTGTTTGGGTGGTAGCTGGAGGATCTGGTTGTGATACATTCTCTTGTGTCTGATAAAACTCACTCTCCTGATCAGCTTCGAATTGCCCAGAAGCGCTTTTACCATTATATTGCGTCTTCGGTGCAAATAGTGCTCTCATCATTAGTATAAAACCGATTAAAAGCAGGCTAAATCCTACCACAAATACTATCGCAGTGATAATAGAGCGTTTATTTTCTGCTTTGCGCATATCTGTATCGTTCATACCGGGCCAATCTATTGAAGTAATGTATTAATTTTGCCAGTATACCAATACCAAACTCCTATAACAACCAAAACCAATATTGCTACAATAACAAAGAATAGTATCACAAGAACTGTTCGGGTTTTTGAGTGTGGATTGTATCGATAACTTTCTAGTTCACCTTCTGCACTATAATTTACTTCACTTGGATTCAAGGGTGGTCGTTTTGATTTGTCCATTATTGTCTCGTTAATCTTTCTTTAACAGTACCATAAATGCTTCAGCTGGTATATCGACCTTACCAATTTTTTTCATACGTTTTTTACCTTTTTTTTGCTTATCGAGCAGCTTATTTTTTCGACTAACATCTCCTCCATACAATTTGGCAGTTACATTTTTTCCCATCGCTTTTACATCTTCACGAGCTATCACCTTGCCGCCAATTGCAGCTTGCAAGCTTACCTCAAAAAGCTGGCGTGGTATTACTTCTTTGAGTTTTTCTGTAATTTTTCTCCCTACACTAAGTGACTCACTTCTGTGTGTAATGACACTAAGTGAATCTACCATTTCACCACCCACCAGAATATCTACTCTTACCAAATCTTCGGGCTTATAGCCGCTAAGATCATAATTAAATGACCCATAGCCAGAACTAATACTTTTTAGATCATCATAAAAATCAGTTAATACATTAGCAAGTGGTGCCTCAAAACTTACTAGCGCTAATTCTTTTTCGATATAACTTAGGTTTTTTTGTATACCACGCACCGAATTAATAAGCTGAATAATTGACCCTAGATAAGCACTCGGAACAATAATCTCACCATTTATCCATGGCTCGCTAATTTCTAGAATACGACTCACATCTGGCAAGTCAGCCGCACTTTTTACCTCTATTACTTCATTATTGGTGGTTTTTACTTGATAATCTACGCTAGGGCTCGTAATAACGAGCTGGAGGTTAAATTCGCGCTCGAGTCTTTCTTTAACTATTTCTAGATGAAGTAAGCCTAAAAACCCCAGCCGAAAACCGAACCCTAATACCTTCGATGACTCAGGCTCATATTGTAAAGATGCATCATTGAGAGTAAGTTTTTCTAAAGCATCTTTAAGCGCTGGATAGTCTTCACCACTTACCGGAAAAAATCCCGCGTAAACATATGGCTTAATCTTTTTATAACCATCCAGTGGTAGCTCGGATGGATTTTTTTCTGTTGTTACAGTATCACCTACTCTTGCCTCAGTAATAGATTTTAAGTTAGTACAGATGTATCCAATTTGCCCACAGGGAATTTCGCTATCGGCAATCATTGTAGGCGCAAAGTGCCCCACATCTACTGCCAAAGTATTTTGACCAGAAAACATCATTTTGAGAGCATCGCCCTTTTTTATACTGCCATCGACTACACGTATATAGAGAATAACTCCACGATATTCATCATAGACCGAATCGAATACCAGAGCCCTTAGTGATGTATTTTCGTCTCCTTTTGGCGCCGGTATCTCTTCGACTAGCTTATCGAGCAACTGTTCTACTCCTGTCCCATCTTTAGCCGAGATACGCAGTATTTCGTCTGGCTCACAACCAATGAGGTTAGCAACTTCCCTAGCTACACGCTCAGGGTCTGCGGCGGGTAGATCGATTTTGTTGAGTACCGGAATAATAGTCAGGTTTGCCTCAAGTGCGAGATATACATTCGCCAGTGTTTGGGCCTGAATACCTTGTGCAGCATCTACCACCAAGATTGCGCCCTCGACAGCTGCCAGGCTACGACTAACCTCATAGCTAAAGTCTACATGTCCTGGAGTGTCTATTAGATTGAGAGTATGGTTTTGCCATTTCATCTGTACTGGCTGTAACTTAATTGTAATGCCTTTTTCTCGCTCGAGATCCATACTGTCTAATAACTGCTGCTTCATTTCTCGCTTCTCAACTGTACCAGTAATTTCGAGCATTCTATCGGCCAGGGTAGATTTGCCGTGATCAATATGAGCACAATACAAAAAGTTACGTATGTGCTTCATATTAAAACCTTCCTCGACGCAATACTTTTTACCGGATGCAAGACATCGCCGGGCATCATATCTGCCTGAGCTACCCTTAGAATTTTGCTAAGACAAAGAATACTGTAACGCCTACTAACGAGATAACAATAAAATTTGGTGCAATATGTAAGAAGCCAACATCTGCTTTGTATAATGGGAATACTCTTAAAATAAGTAGATACATTACACCACTCATTATTAAACTTGCTATAACTAGCTTAGAAGCCACTATAGTAATAGAACGATACCCGTAATCGCCTATTTTAAATCGCAAGATTATCATTAATAAAATGAGTTCGTAAAAAGTTGCAATACTAAGTGCCATTCCCAGACCAGAAACGCCAAACCGTTTGGTTAAAATTATGCTAAAGAAGATATTTATTGCAATAGAGCTGAGACTAGTAAGTAGTGGTGTGAGTGTATCTTCGAGTGCGTAAAATATACGAGCCACTAAGAAAAACATACTGGTTGCTACAATCGATCCGGCCAGCCAGCCAAGAGTGTCGGCGGTAGCTTGGTCTCCAAACCCAAAAAGCAACCTAACTATGTATCCACGCATAACTATCGCAATAGCGGCACTCGGCACTACAAAAAACAACACCAGACTCATATCTGTAACAATTGCCCTTGGTAGTTTAGATTTGTCTTTCGATTTTGCAGCCCGAATTAAACTTGGAAACACTGCCGTTGCAATAGCTGTACCAAATATACCTAAGGGTACATTTTTTAAGTTATTTGCATAATAATACGAAGATAAACTACCAACAGTTAAGTGCGACCCAATAGCCGTCTCGATAATGTAGTTAAACTGATCTATTGCTAAGTCAATAGAGCGTGGAATCATGAGTTTAATAACTCGAATAACACCAGGGTGCCAAAAATCAAAACTAAACTTATACTTCCATCCAAGACCAATTACGCCAAAGATTTGTACAGCTGTCTGTAATGCCGTACCAAACACTACACCATAAGCTACACCATAGATAGGTTGAGCAGGAAATAGTTTGGAGAAAAATATTATACCGACAATAATTCCGATATTATAAAAAACACTAGCAAGTGCAAATAAGGTAAATCGATTAAACGATTGTTGTACTGCACCAAAAACCGAAGATATAGAAAATAAAAAAGGAGTGATTAGCATTATACGAGTAAGATTTACTGTTAACTCAAATCTCTGCTGATCAAAACCTGGTGCCAAGACTTTTACAAGATATGGTGCCAAGATAAAGGCAATGACTGCCAAGCTAAGAGTAGCAATAGAAAAAATGTTCAACAGTGATGAAGCAATATGCCAACCTTCTGCTGCCTTCTTCTTTTCTATATAACCAATGAATACCGGTATAAATGATACTGCAAAGGCACCCGATACCAGAATAGTAAACAACAAGTCCGGAATACGAAAAGCAGCTGTATACGCATCGGTACTAGCAGATACACCAAAATTACTTGCTAAGAGCCTATCACGTACAAGACCCAAAACTCGACTCAGCATATAACTGAGCGAAATCAAAAACGCTGCAACACCAAGTGTGCGCGATTTATTTATATGTTTGAGAATATCTTTCACTGATAGGTATTATACCAGTAGTATACCTGTTGCGTAAGCAAATATAAAACGAATATTCTTAATAATTATTTAGCAAATTATGGTGTTGTAGTAGTGTTAGTAGAATTAGTATTCGCTGGTTCGAGTTTTTGCAGACGACTATTTAGTTGTTGTACTTGCGCCTTTAATTGTTCTATATCCACATCATGCTGATCTACCCGCTTCGTCAGTGCCACCAACTCATCACTCAGGCTAGTGAGTTTAATACCTTGGTCAGAGAGTTGTTGGTTGGTTTTGTCTAAGTTGCCGTTTTGTTCTTTTATGGCTTCTACAATAAAGGGCATAATACCGTCTTTGTTAAGAGAGAGTTTACCGTTAGAGTCGGTAGTAACGAGTTCGGGTAAGATCTTTTGGATGTCTTGGGCAATAAAGCCATCTTGGCGGGTACCGTTAGGGTCACTCTTCCAGTTATAGGTGACACCTTGAAGTTGGGTAATGACACCGAGGCCATTACTAATACTTAGAATGTTAGTCTTTAATGTTTCATCACTACTACAGCTCCATCCAGTACCAGCTACGACGGTACATTGATTTACGCCAGTACCGTTAAACTTGGCAACGTTGTTGGTGGTGGTGTCGGTAACAGTAAGTTTATTGGTTGGTGCAGCACCAGAGCCAACACCAACTGCACCATGGAAAAGATTAGTACTATTATTTCCCATAGACTCTAGGTTGTACTTAACTCCAGAAACATTAGCAACTGCGCTTTGGTCGCCGATATAAATCCCTCTTACATTACCGATTGCACCGCCATTATTTACTACCGGCTGAACATCATAAACTGTGACATTATCTATAGTTCCAGAACTATTATTGGTTACGCCAGCAGATACCCCATTTGCATTACCAATAGAACCAGAGCCTCCACCGAAAAGACCACCGTTAATTACACTAGAAGACAAACCATTCGCAATTCCTATTACACCAACTCCAGGATTTTCTATTACCCCTCCTGCACCAACGCCGGTATCAATATTGCCACTATCATTGTTTTTCAGAAATCCAAATGTTCCAGCCGCCGCACCAATATTACCACTAGAGTTATTAAAGGTGTAGCCCAATATACCAGACATTAAATTAATATTGCCAGTGCCCTCATGTACTGCAAGACCAGTCTCTCCTGCTAATCCTAAATAGTCTTGAGGGTTACCGCTAACAATCTCACCCGCATGATATCCACCTGTAAAGTACTGAGAATTAGCAGATTGTCCCAAATTAACAAAATATTCGGAAGATGCACCAGAATAATAGTTATACCCGGGGGTTAAATTTGTAACAACCTCTTGGGTGCCATTTACCCTAATAACAGGGGTGCCTGTAAGCGGTGTAAGTATACTTGGATTATCTACAGCTGATACATTACCATACGCAGTATGCCCCAAAAATCTTCCTTGACCATTGACGTCAACATTATATTGCGGACTTGGATTATTCACTCCGAGCCTACCATTCGCAGTAACATTTATCATAGAGTATCCAGATGCATTTTGAAGCTGTAAGAGATCGACTGCCTGTGTTGTGTTACCTCGAACTGTAGCGCCAACTACGTACGGACTACTTGGCTGAATAACAAATTCTTTTCTTGTTTGCAGTAGTGTAGAGTTACAGATTACCTGAGCACTACAACCACCGGCAAAGTAATTGGTATAATAATTACCTGCTGAGTTAGATACGCTAATATTATTCTGATCTGTCGTAATAGTACCCGTAACATGCAAATCGCCATTAATGATGGCTTTACCATCAACAGTTAACTGGCCTGTTGTTGCACTCATTCCTTGCTTTAAGAAATCGCCAGTATCAGTCTTTCCGACATAGTTACGAGAGGTAAGATCGTCTATCTTTGCGGTATATTGTCGCCACCAAAAACAGAGAATTACTAGAATAATTCCAGTGGTTATTAGTAATAACCAAGTAGTAACTTTTAGCCAAGTTGGCGCAACTATTTCTGCTACCTGTTCTTCGGGCATATACTCCACTTCTCTTATATGTAAATAGTATAGAGGTTATGGTTATGGAGCGTCAAGCTAAGCAGCTAGAGTGTAGTAGTTACAGACGAATTTGCTTAGGCTTTTTTGCGAGCAGCTTTGTCTATAGGTGCAAAGAGCTTTGCAAAAGCAGGCCCTTCGAGCGTTTCTTTCTCTATTAAAGTAGTAGCAATGAGATCGAGTTTTTTGCGATTTTTACGAATAGTGTCTTCGGCCTTTTTGCTTGCTTCGTTAATCAGCTTGGCTACTTCGTTATCAATAACAGCTGCCATTTCTTCTGAGTAATTTTTACCTTCGCCCATACTGCGACCCAAAAAGACAGAGCCTTCACCATCACCAAAGAAACGATTCTTCAGCTTATCGCTCATGCCATATTCTGTTACCATACGTTTGGCAAGTTCATTGGCGTGTTTTAGATCGCTTTCAGCACCGGTAGTAATGTTTTCTTCACCAAAAACAAGCTTTTCGGCACTACGTCCACCGAGACTCATGGCAAGATCATCTTTAAAATCGGCAATAGAATGTAAATGCTTGTCTTCTTCTGGTAGACTCCAAGTAACGCCGCCAGCCATACCACGGCTAACAATCGATACCTTATGTACCGGATGGCACTTGGGTAGCAAATGGCTCAGTAAGGCATGTCCGGCCTCGTGGTATGCAGTAAGCTTTTTCTCATTATCATTAAGAATATGGCTTTTTCGCTCTGGGCCAAGGGCAATCTTTTCGACAGCTTCATGAAAGTCTGCTTGGATCAGTTTTTTACGGTTTGCTCGAGCTGCAAAGATAGCCGCTTCGTTGGCAATGTTAGCAAGATCTGCACCGGATACACCAGGGGTTTTGCGGGCAATCTCACCAAGCTTTACTGAGCTATCGAGTGGTTTATTCTTGGTGTGTACTTCTAAAATTTCTTCGCGGGCCTTCATGTCTGGTGCATCGAGTGTAATACGACGATCAAACCTACCTGGACGAAGTAACGCTGGGTCGAGTACATCTGGTCTGTTGGTAGCAGCCATTACAATTACATTAGTGCCCTGCTCAAATCCATCCATTTCTACCAATATCTGGTTAAGTGTTTGTTCGCGCTCGTCATGACCACCTCCTAAGCCAGCACCACGTTGGCGACCAACAGCATCAATCTCGTCTATAAAAATAATACATGGTGCATTTTTCTTAGCTTTACCAAAGAGATCTCGTACACGACTAGCGCCTACACCCACAAACATTTCTACAAATTCCGAACCTGAGATAGAAAAGAAAGGCACATCTGCTTCACCCGCCACAGCACGGGCCAAAAGAGTTTTACCCGTACCAGGCGAGCCAAATAGCAGTACCCCTTTTGGAATCTTTGCGCCAAGTGATTCAAATTTGGTAGGGTATTTTAGAAACTCTACAATTTCTTGCAATTCAGTCTTAGCCTCTATCGCACCGGCTACATCGCTAAATTTTACTTTTTCTTTTTCTAGACCAAACACACGTGCTTTGCTCTTACCGAAGCTCATTGCCTGGTTATTGCTACCTTGCGCCTGGCGCATAATAAAGTAGAAGAAGCCAATAATAAGTGCAATAGGCAGTATTGTTAGGAGAAAATCAAAAATTTTTGTCAATCCAGAATCAGGATTTTTCGCTTCAACTTTTACCTTTGTGTAATCAATACCGTAGTCTTTTAGATTGGTGTTTGACTCTTTTATAGCTTCTTCTTTTGTACCATCTTTAAGTGTGATAGTAAGATTATCACCAGCAACTTCTATCTTATCTATCTGGCCAGCATTGGCCTGTTCTATCATTTTACTAATACTCACCTGGGTAGTTTTGGGCTCACTAAAATTTGCATAGGCAAGCAAGCCACCCAGAATAACTAAAGCAGCTACAATATAAAAAACCTGTCGTGGTATCTTTTTCATCATAATTAATTCTTCTTACAAACTATCTTTATACCGCTTTTTGAGTCAACACTGTGGTTGCGACTCGTGGCAATAAATGGCACCCATACTACCTCATTACGACTATTTACAATGATAGGCCAATGTCCTCTGAGCTCTCGCGGTATTTTTTTATCAACAAATATATCTTGTAATTTCTTGCTGCCTTGCAAACCAATAGGAGCAATTCTGTCACCACTCTGGCGCAAACGTACATAATATTTTGCTGGTTTTAAAATGACAGAATCATCCCCCTGAGCAATAGAGCCTGTCATTTGGATGGTAAAATGTTTATTTTGATAGGGGCTAGAATCGGTAAGCAATCGAGCAGTTTCTTCAGAAGTGAGTAAGGTTTCGTCGGTATGATATGCGATTCTTACGGTATCATATCCTATCGAGAGTTGCAAGCCAGCCTTAAGGTTTTTGCTACTACCGCTTTTGCCGGTTTGCCAAAAGCCAAGTGCTTGCCTTAGATTGCTCTGACTAAGACCAATACCTGGGCTTAGCTGTTTTGCCAAGAGTGCAATTACATTAAGAGCAATTGTATCAGGCAACTTACGAAATCCCTCTTTGGCAAGCTCGACACTCTCTGCGGATGAACTTATGGTAAGATCTGTAACAACATTATGCAGTCTTAGTGAGATTTTTTTGTTCAAATCTTCTAGATGATTTAGCACGGTATGAAACGAGTGACGAAAGTTACGATACATTGTGCTGCCCAGCGGTAAGAGCTCTTCGCGTACATAGTTACGACTAAAACCAATGTCGGTATTTGTTTCATCGGTAACAAATGGTAATTCTTTGAGGTTGGCATAGGTAATAATTTCGGCCTTACTAAAAGGTAAAAGCGGGCGAGAAATATTGCCGCGTTTTGCTTTGAGGGCGGTAATACCTTCCCTGTCAGCCCCCCTAATAGAGTTAAATACTGCTGTCTCAATTCGATCGTCGCCATGGTGAGCGGTAACAATAGTATGGTAATTGAGCTCTTCACGAAGTCTTTCTAAGAATGAGTATCGTGCAGCTCGCCATGCTGCTTCTGTTGTCGCATTGTCTTTACTGAGTTTTTCTAAATAAAACGGCATATTGTACGATTCTGCCAAGCCAGCAACAAATTGGGCATCATGTGCACTAGAAGGACGAGCATTATGATCTAGGTGTGCAACAACCATTTGCCAACCATAAAAATCTTGTAGCTCATGTAACATGTTTAGAAGGGCAACAGAATCTACCCCACCAGAAACAGCCACCACTAATTTAGATTGTGGGGGTAGCAGATCGGTTGCCTGTAAATGGTCATGTAGCCGAGTACTGAGCATCACTATGTATTATACCTGCTTTTAATATCTTGTATAAGCTAAATGACCACCTATATTACCTAGGTTTACTACCAAGAAATGCTTTAGCTAAGTTTTTCTAGCTCTTTTTGGTGAAGCAACATCTTAGCTGTTATATATGTAATCAATGAATTTATACCAAGTGCAAGTAAGATATAGATAATGATCGCAAATAGTGCAGATGTACTAAAGTAACCAGTTTCACCCACCTGATGTGCTGGGAATATTCCTCTAAATGGCTGCAAAAACTCTGCAGCTACTTTGTAAACAAATTGAGTAAAGCCAACGTTTGGATTTGCTCCAAATAATAACAAGAAAAAGCCAATGGATAAAAATATTACTGCAACCAACATAAACGCATAGACTATATAGGTTAGCACTCTTGCGGTTTTTAAAAAAAGTAGTTTTGTATCACTGCCATTATCTGAGTTAGCCATAATTGCTCCTTATTATTATTTACTTTCAGATTATCATATGAATAACTCTAAAGCTATAAGTATTGTAGTAAGACAGAATAGAAACTATGTTTTTTTGCTTAGTAGCGGGGGCAGGATAGCGGCTAAACCTTTTCCACTTGTTACACCCACTTCACCGCCCCTGCGACTAGCCAAGTAAAACTTGGCGTCGCAAAACCTAACCTTTGTCCAATTCAAAGAAAAAACCCCAACCAAAGTTGGGATTTTTTCTTGGTAGCGGGGGCAGGATTCGAACCTGCGACCTCCGGGTTATGAGCCCGACGAGCTGCCACTGCTCTACCCCGCGATATTTCGTTTTTAGTACTTGAAAATTATAAACGAAAGAACCCTATTTTTCAAGACCCTAATAAGAATTCTCGCCATTGCTGCCAATGTGGCTTTTCGGCTTCTATCTCTTCTTTAGTCTTTAGCTCGACCTGTTGGGTGGGCTGAAGTGTACTAGTAACCGTATCAGTTTTTTGTACAATTACTACCTGCTCACCTGGTTTCTGCATACCGAGCTTATCGCGTGCTACTTTTTCTTTATAATCTGAGGTCTGATAGTACGTTACTTTATAACCTAACTCTTCTATCTGAGACTGCAACTGAGTAATTTGATTGTCTAACTCATCAGTTTTGGCGCGCAAATTATAGTTTTTACCTGTCTCGTTGGTTAAAACTGCAAACATATAAATAATGATGCCAAGACCAATCCAAAATGCGAGTCGAGTAAAATCAAATAGCTTACGCATACCAATATTTTATCATATGTACCAGCTAAGCCAGCTCTAACGAACTACAGAATCAACAGTAGCAGCACTGGCATAGAGTACAAAAGCCATTCCTGCTAGAGCAATGCACAATATAGCAACCAGAATAATAGGATCAAAGTATTTCTTTTTCTTCTTTGTCAGGGTCAATTTACCGGTTCTGCTTTTTGTTGCCATTTATGTGTTCCTTTTTACTATTACCCTTATGGTAACGAATTTAATTCTAATATTCAAGTTAGACATACAAATTGATGCTGTATAAATATTTACTATCCAGGTTCAACCTGGTAAAATAAAGCAGTCATATTTTTACCAATCAAAAACGACAGCATTTGATAGCTGTTTTTTGATTGAAGAGGATGGTTTAAGTGTAAACTGGAATTAGGTTAATTATTTTAAACTAATGTAAGTTGAAACATAAATCAGACGAGGCTGGATAGCTCAGTTGGTTAGAGCGCGGGACTCATAAGCCTGAGGTCGCTGGTTCAATTCCAGCTCCAGCCACCAATAATGAAAGATTACACTGGTAATCTTTTTTTATTACCGACAGACTAGACTGAACCGGCGACGCTGGGTCGTGGAATGAGGCGCGCAGAAAATACCAAACTTGTTTGAGTAGTTTTCGAGCACCGAATGAAATTGCCATGCAACATTCCAGCTCCAGCCACCAATAAAAAATACATTATCGAAACGGTAGTGTTTTTTTTATAATTCAATTCTTAGGTGTTTTTGTAACCCAATTGGCTGCTCACTATGCCTTTTCTTGGTTAGTGCGCGTTCTAGTCGAGTTTGCTCACCTACCACGGTAGATCCGCTATAAAGGTTTATATCTAAGTTATCGGCAAAGGTAAGCTCGAGCCAACTTAATTGATTCTTTGCTATATATGTCTTGGGCAGACCAAACTTTGCTTTACTAGCCATAATCATTTTTGTACCACAGCCGCTGTTAGCATAAAATCCATGTTCAATTTTGGTTAGCTCTGGTCGATGCGTATGGCCGGTAATGACACCTAAATTACCCTTATGGATTTGCAACTTAGCTTCATCACGTGGAGGGTCATTATGATGTATGCCAGCTCCTTGGCCAGGTATACCTTTAGCCCGCTTGAGAATATTTTGCAATATCAAGACCAGCACCAAAACAATCAAGGCAACATTAATAAATACTGCCAGCTCAGTAAGAATAATTATCTCCAAAATATGCTTAGAGTCTATTCCTGATACTTGATAAATGCCCAGACCTACAACTATACGACCTATGAGTGTAATAATGATTGGTATTAATAGCCACCAGCTACGGTTTACTATCTCGCGATACATAACTCTACTGGCAACAAATTTTGGAAACTGGTGAGGCTCAGCTAAATGATCAATACCAGCTAGTAGTTTGCCTTGGCTTTCCTTTACTAAAGGTAGTGCTTGCTGAACTAGGTACTGACCAAATGGTTTGTCATATGGGTCGCGCGGGTCTTCAAACGAATTATCTGGGTCAAACCGATGACCATGCTCAAAACGTATACTGCCCTGTGGAGATATTAGCTCAAGAGTAAAACATAACTTGGCAGAGAGATAACTCGCCACATCCTTTTGGCTTTTCTTGTCCCAACCAAGCTTGCCATCGTGATTACCGATTACATAAAAGACTTTATGGTCTGGTAGTTTTGCAAAGTCTGCAATCGCCCGGGTTAATTTTGGGTGTGCCTTCAATGCCTTTACTACGCTTGGTCGTTCACCAGCCCACATCTCAATAATGTCTCCATTAAGAACAATAATGCCATGCTGATGCTTACTTCCTTCGCTTATTGCTCTGCTCAACTCACGCTCCACAGCTAGACTTGCTGAAGTTGTATTAGCCGCCAAATGCAAGTCTGAAGCTACTAGTACCCAGCTATCATTAACTAAAGCACTACGCAACGTATTAGAGACTGGTCTTATTCCCATTTAAAGACTTTAATTGCAACTATAAACATTACAATACCCCAGACTAATAGCCCAAGGATATCCATTCTAACCTGCCAAAGAGAATACCCAAGAGTAGAAACCGAACGCATTGCATCGGCTAGATATGTTAGTGGTAAAATACCGGTTATTTTTTGCAGCCATACTGGTAAGTTGTCTCGTGGTATAAACGTGCCAGAGAGAAACAGCATCGGAAACGTAATTAAGTTGGCTATTGGTGCCGCTTGATTTTCGTCTTTTGCCCAACCCGCCACAGCAAAACCAAACATTAAAAATACAATAATACCTAAGAAAGCCAAGATAAACATATTTAAGATACTACCCACAACATGTACTTTGAATACCAAGATACTCAAAGCCAAGAGCAGGCCTATTTGCAAAAATGCAATTAGAAAGCGAGCAACTGATTGGCCAAAAATAAAACTAATTGGATGTGTTGGAGTAACAAAAAGTCGGCGCAAAGCACCGGTCGATTTAAAACTTACAAAAGCAAAAGCAATACTAAAAATACCCAACTGCATTATTGATAAAGCCAAAATGCCTGGTACTAAGTAGTCTAGGTAACTAAGATTGTGAGTGTTAATTCCTTGCGAATTTACACTATAAATAACTGGTGTACGAGTAATTTGATTATTAAACCCGCTTACTATCTGGCCAATTACCAGGCTTGCGGCCTGGCCAGCTTGGGGCTGACCTTTGTTGTAATAGGTAATAATCTCAGCATTCTTTAGCTTTTGGGTTGACGTATCGATAGCACCAAACTCGGGTGGTACAACAATTATTAAATCTGTTTTTCCCTTATCTAATAAATCTTTGGCATTATCTAGATTATTTTGCGAGGCATCAAAAACATTTTTGTTATCTTCTAATGCCCTGGTAAACTGTCCGGCAAGTTCGCTATTACTATTATTTACAATAGTCAGCTTAAAACTACTTTGCTTGGTAGAATTAAATGCGCCAAAAATAAGAATAAACATCACCGGAATAAACAGTGTAAAGAATACAGCAGAACGATTACGAAAGTACATTTTTACACTAGCAACTGTGAGAGTTTTATAGGCCAACCAACGCTTTTTGTGATGTGGATGTTGCTTATCCATGCTAGTCTCTAATAGCCTTTCCTGTTAGATCAATAAATACATCCTCTAAATTTGCCTTGTTAGTAGGCATTTTCTTTTTAAAACCGCGCTTTAATAATGCATCAATCAGATTTTGTGGGGTATCAAGGGCAATAATTTTGCCATTATCCATAATGGCAATCCTGTCGCAAAGCAGCTCTGCCTCATCCATATAATGTGTGGTAAGAATAATGGTTTTACCCTTCGCTTTTATTTGTTGCACGAGCTCCCAGAGGTTGCGTCTTGCTTGCGGGTCGAGCCCAGTGGTTGGCTCGTCTAAGAATAATACCGTTGGGTCATTAACCAATGCAGCGGCTATACTAAAGCGCTGTTTTTGTCCACCAGAAAGTTCTTTTACTTGTGCTTTTGCCTTTTTACTTAGCCCAACTTCTTTTAATAACTCGTGTGGATCGCGTCGTGTGCTATAGAGATCACGAAAAACCTTCAGCAGCTCGACCAAACTAAGGTGTTCAAAAAAAGCACTACTCTGCAACTGTACGCCAATAATTTCTTTTACATCATCTGGGTTCTTACGTACATCAATACCGTCAATATCAATACTGCCACTACTCACCTCGCGCAATCCTTCCATCATCTCAAGTGTTGTGGTTTTACCTGCACCATTTGGCCCAAGTATACCGAACACCTCGCCTTCTTCTACAGCAAAGCTAACACCCCGTACGGCTTTTACTTTGCCGTATTCTTTCTTTAGATTTTTTACCTCAATAATCATTATTTATACTCTAGCAATTTTTCAGATATTAAAAAAGCCTTTCGATATATCGAAAGGCATAATTGTCTAGTTAAGTAGTAATTTGGTCGGGTAGTCAGAATGCTTCTCCGCCCAACCTTTACCTTTACCAAGTGAGTCATCTATCACCATTGGCCGACGCTCGGCGCAAAGCGGACATGTAGCTGCGTCGTATTGCAGCATATTAATGTCAATAAGCGCGTCAAAGCGTGGTACACCGAGTGATTCCGCGGTGGCACCGCCCCGACTAACTAGGCAAGCAACGCCAATTACTTCTCCGCCGGCAGTCCGCACACATTCTATAACTCCGGCAGTGCTGACACCAGAGTTAAGAATATCTTCTACCACCAAAACCTTTTTACCTTTGCACTGTGCAGCAAAGCCGGTACGAGAGATAACAAAAATTTCTTGGCCATTGTCAGTCTTTTGCTTCTCAGCAAAGACATGCATAACTTGCTCTGGATACTGCTCTCGCATAGTAAGATTGGTAGCAAAGGCATCAATGCGCTCATTAATGGCAAGGGCTGTCATTAGCCCAAAACTAATTCCACCCACGGCAGGGTCGGCCACAACATCTGGCACCACGCCAGACGATCGCAATCCTGCAGGAATATAAGGCTCGGCCAACTTGCGACCAATACTATACAATGCCCATGGCTGGTACAGTACTGGGTCTACGTTGATGTACGCCGGCCCATGCATACCAGATTTATACACAAAGTGTTCACCATCGAATACCCGGCAACCATAGTTGGTAACCATCTCCAAGGCTTCATCGCTCATGGTGTGTCCTTTCAGATGTTCAGCTGGCCATATGGCAAACCAAGATGTTCGCGAATTGCATGGTGCATAGCTAGTCCGGCCTTACGGGCAGCAAGACCAAATTGATCTTCTCCGTATTCATCATCTTTTTCGTAGGCAAAGATAATGCCACGACTATTGTTAATAATCATGCCCTGGTCCTTACTGTTCTTACCGGCATCAATAGTAGCCTCAAGGTCTCCACCCTGAGCACCAATGCCAGGTAACAAAATTGGCATGTCACCAACAATACGACGAACCTCAGCCAGTTCTTCTGGTCTAGTAGCACCAACTACAACACACACATTCTCATTGTAGTTCCACGCGCGCGACACCCTGTAGGCAATATACTCGTAGAGCGGTATCGAAAGTAGTGAAGGGATACCAATAGCCTTCGCTTCTTCAGCTGAAGGTTGCACCATCAGATCTTGTAACTCACCAGCGCCATCATTACTGGTACGACAGAGCACAATAACACCATTGTCGGGATTATCTAAGAATGGTCGCATTGCTTCCATACCCATATAATTGTGTACTGTTGCCGCATCTGCACCATAATAGCCAAAGTCATCAAACACATAACCATTATTAGTATTGCCAATATCGCCCTGCTTGGCATCGAGAATTACTGGAACATCTGGAGCAACCTGACGAATATAATCAATAGCACTTTTTAAGACAGTCTTACCTGAAGCATCAGGGTAAAACGCTAAATTTGGCTTATATGCACCTGCAAAATCTTTGGTAGCATCGATAATGCTTCTATTGAATTCAATTTGAGCTCGTAGATAGCCGTTATATTTTGTAACTAGGTAGCCGGGTAATCTCTTCTGATCACTATCGAGACCAACACAGACAAAGTTCCCCTTGTCTTGCTGGGCCTGTAGCAACTGCATAAAGTTACGTGGCATTGCTCACCTCTACTTGTTGGGAAGGTACTCGCACAATTTTGGCCTAACTTAGCTACATTTTCAAGCATAAGAAAGTTAGATTTGCCATTTTTGTATCTGGTTCTTACAATAAGATTATGAATGGTGAAAATACAAGTCGAATACAACGCTTTACACCACCCCGCCTGGTAACACCAGCCGATTACGAGTCGGTGGTTATCGACTCGTCAGAACCACCTGCCGACCGAGCTACCGAGAGACATTTAGAAGAAAGTGTGGCAGCCAAAAAGACATATGAGCTACAGCAAAAAATAAATGCCACCAGAGGTAATATGCCACGATACTCAGAAGTAACCGACAAAGGTTCTATCGGCCACACTGCTCGCCTGCAATTAGAGGTAGAAAAACAGCGACATAATAGCCAGAAATAAAAAAAGACCCACTACTAGGGTCTTTTTTATAATTACTGGTGGGCCCGCCTGGATTTGAACCAGGGACCAATCGGTTATGAGCCGACTGCTCTAACCACTGAGCTACGGGCCCTCGAAATCATTAAATTATCTTAAATAACTCACTCATTCTATCTGAAAAAATACTTTTTTTCAATCTGTTTTCACTATTAACAAAAAGCGCCCATAAGGGCGCCTCTGCATAAATTCTGTCTAAATCTACTTGTTAGATTTTTTAAGAATTGGAAGACCAGTACGAGTGTTTTCTACTACTTCGTAACCTTCTGGTAGTGCATCGATAGCACCATCTTTAACTTCGCGTGCAAAAAAGTAAATTGTTTGCAAGCGTCCACCTTTGAGAGTTACTTCTCGCTGGTGAAGAAAATATTTTTGACCTCTAGAATTAGTGTGTTCGTAAGTCATTTAACTCCTCCTCAATTAATTTTTACTTATGTTCTTAAGATTACGAAACCTGTAAGGTGATGTCAATAGGCAAATTCGAAGTTTTTTGCATCCTAACCCGTCAAAACCCGTTGCTAAGCATGAGCGATATGGTTAGAATAGAGTAAGTAATAGGTTTGTAAAGCAAAGGAGTTAATATTTATGGAATCTAAACCTGGCCGTCCTACTGGTATACCACCAAGTATGCGTCATGCTGCCCGCCCTCGGCCAGCTGTACGCCCACAGACTTCCCCACCACCACCTCATCGACCAGCTACCCCGCCTCCGCCACGTCCGCCCAAGCAGTCTAAGGCACCTTTCTTAGTAGGGGTTATTGCTCTAGCTGCCATTGCCTTAGTATTGGTTTGCGCAGCCCTCACTATGCTGTGGGGCACGATAAATACCAGTGGTGCTGTTAATTCAAAGGGCTATCAGGCGGTTTTCTTGAGTAACAATATGGTTTACTTTGGTAAAATCTCAAATATTAATGATGAATACGTCAAACTAACAAACATCTTCTACCTTCAGGTACAGGGTCAGCAAAACGGCCAAACGCAAAATAATACTACTCAGCCACAACTTTCACTCACTAAGCTTGGTAATGAATTACATGGGCCAGAAGATAGTATGTATATCAACAAAAAAGAGATTCTTTTCTGGGAGAACTTAAAAGCAGACGGTAAAGTTTCTCAAGCAATTCTCGACTACCAAAACAAAAATGGTAAGTAAACTCTCTAATACATTTATGTTTGTAACAGGGTTAAATATTTGCATTTGATATAATTAGGGCATGACAGAGAATAAGACCCAGAAGAATAATTCAAGTGTTAAAGATTTTATAAATGCTATTGAAAATGAAGCTCGAAAACAAGACAGTATACAATTGCTCGAAATATTCAAAGTATGCACTGGCGAAGAACCAGTCATGTGGGGCTCAAGTATAGTAGGTTATGGTAGTTATCATTATAAGTACCAATCTGGGCGCGAGGGAGACTCATTGCGTGTAGGCTTTTCTCCACGTAAGCAAGCTTTAACGATTTATGGCCTTGTTATGTATGATCTTATGCACACCAATAATGAGTTACTCAAAAAACTTGGACCACATAAAGTAGGTAAAGGATGTCTTTATATTAAATCATTAAAGGATATAGATATTGAAACATTAAAACAAATGATTACAAATGCATTTCTATCGAACTACAAAGAGTCATTCAATAGCCAATAAACAAACTTAAAGGAGTAATTATGTCAGCAGAAAAAGGCACAAAAGAAAACCCATGGAAACTAAAAACACCACCACTTTCATCCGAATATGAAATGTACTTAGACGAAAAAGATGGTAAGGAAGTAATAGTGTGTGTTGTTGGCAAGACAACCCTGCTCTACGATAAACGGGCAATTAACGATTTGCATGCTATGCTCAAGAAACATGGTGACTGGATGGAGCTTGGTAGTGCTGACGAACAAAAGCCTGCCAAGGAAGGAACAGTTGAGGCATGGGGCCGATCCTCTAGTAATCCAGTAGGTGGATGGTATGGCCTCAAAAAAGGCCTGCGTGGAAGGTTTGGTATGTACATGCCACCACTATTAGAAGAGCTTAGATTGGCGGAAGTCGAACACAATTCGCGTAGCAATCGTATGCGAGCTATATAGTTAAATTATTCCGTAAGAGTACATTATCCATATTCCGCAATTAATTGCAGCATATTTAGTTTTATTTTTGGCAGTTATACCATAAGTAATGCTGTTTATTGCTTCAGTTAAAGACTCTAATTCTGCAAGAGACACAATACATGATAATTCCCATATGTACATTTGTATTTCTTCTAGAAAAGTCGTGTGTTTCCAAGAAAAAAAATGATTACTATTTATCACAAAAAGTATCTACAATCCCCGGCATAAATAGAAACTTCAACAGGTTAAAACATACTATTTTAGAAAAATGTTTACTTTTTATGTTGACATGTTCGTATGCTGTTCGTTATTATATTAGTAAGTAATATTTCGGAGGGATACTACATGAAACAAGCACTCACTAAGAAACAAAGAAAGACGCTCGACTATATAACTACCTTTATTGAACAAAAAGGTTATTCACCAAGCTATAGAGAAATCGCCAACGGTCTTAAGCTGAATTCGGTTGCTACCGTTGCACAACATATCGATACACTCGTGGCTAAAGGGCTGTTACAAAAAGGTAATAATTCAGCACGATCACTTATTCCGGTAGAAGATGTTCAAGAACAAGTAAATAAGCCGGGGGTTGGCCTCCCTATTCTCGGTCTTATTGCGGCTGGTAGCCCAATAGAGACAATGACTGGCCACGCCGAAACCCTTGAGGTACCACCATTTATGGTTGGTTCTAAAAACTCGTATGTCTTACAAGTAAAAGGCGAAAGTATGATAGAAGACGGCATTCACGACGGTGACTATGTGGTGGTGCAAGAAAAAGAAGTTCCTAGTAATGGTGATGTAGTAGTTGCTCTTGTCAACAACTCAGAAGCCACCCTAAAACGATATTATAAAGAAGCCAGACGTATTCGCTTGCAGCCTGCTAACTCAAGCATGGAACCCATCTATGTTGAGCCGGGTACTCCTCTCAAGATTCAGGGTGTAGTTATCGGTCTTATTCGTAAGTATTAAGTAATGAAATACCCAAAAGACCAAGATCTTACCCAGATTGGTAATGAGGTCTTGAATCTTGCCCGAGCTAAAGGCTTCCCCATTACAAAGGATGCTACAGGATTTCTCATAGAGCGCGTTTGTTTAGAAGCCAAAGAAATTCAAGAATCTTTTAAGAATGATGAAGCTAGTGAACACACTGCCGAAGAATGCATTGATGTTATTGTGCAATGTATTCAACTCATCAAAGTGCTCGGGTACGACCCTGCAGATATTTATAGAAAAAAGATGGATACCAACTGGCAACGTAAATGGGACTTATCCAAGCTAAAGTAACTACTCTAAATAAAGCGACCAGTTAATAAGTATTTCAAATAAATACACATTTATTCCAAGACCAATAAGTGAAGCAAGAAGGTAAAGAATTGCTGTAATTGGGGTTGAGCGAATTCCTAAAATAAAGTTTTCAAACCAACTATTCCAGAGCGGTACTAATATTCTCAGACTAAGAAGGCCGAGTATTATTATGCCGCCAATAATACCAAGGGCATATGCCGAGCCTTTTAGGCGTTTTTTGGTCTCACCCCTGTTTACATACTCTTCTTCTACAACCACTTCATTTTGCGCTTCGGTAGCAAGACTATAAATTGCGTAGATTATCGAATAAGCAATAAGCCCAACACATACCCAAAAGATAACAAGAATAGCAAGATTTAATATTGGTGAAGAAGTCCAGGCTTGTAACTGCGAAATAATACTATCCTGAACATCGCTTTGAGCAAGGATAGTATTAGAGGTTGACTGCAATATTATTAAGTTAATATTAAGTATTATTAGCAGTACAACAGCAATGCCAAACGTCCAGGCAATTCGTTTTATGCTCGGTTTTAAAACTGCTTGGACGTCGGCGGTATTAATACTCATATTTATTTAGATCTAAATCTATTGTGAGCTATTTGCTTTATTTACATAAGTAATACTTACTGTAGTCTTCTTATCATTTGTTGATTTTGAATTACTACCAATAAGAAGTTCTACCTGGCTATCACCCTTACTATAAGACTGTACAACATTAGCATTAAAGACTGCACCAGTATCATCTTTTGTCCAGCCGTTGTTAACCATCTGGGTTTGATAATAATCAGATACTTGCTGTGCGCTATCGCTGGTAGCCAAAGTTACATTGTAACCTTCTTTTGTTTTGAGTGAGAGTATTACATCAGAGGGCTTATAAATTGGCACGTCGCTAGGGAAGCCATCTGGGACTTTAGCATTACCTACACTGAGAGATTCGCCGTTTTTACCTGTTACATTAACACTGCCATTATTAACGTTCACCCCGTTATCTTTGAGTGCTTTATTAAAAGCAAACATAACAACAAACAGCAATATTGCACCAAGTAGAATTTCGATAATCGCAATAACTAAGGCAGCTATTGCCATGCCACGGCCACCTTCGTTGGTCTTTTTTGTTTGTACCAGAGCTACAATAGCTAGAATAATACCAATAATGCTGAGGCCCGGAACAAAGATACCAATAATTACCAGTATTAGAGCAGCAACAGCCATACCATTATTCTTTTTGGTAGCTTGTGGTGCACTTGCCTGTGTAGGTTCTGGGGTAGCAGCAGGAGCCGCCTGATTAGTTGATGTAGCAGGTTTTTTTGGTGTTTTCTTTACGTCCATTATAACGTTCCTTATGTTAAGTTGTTTTCTCTATCGTAATCTCAAAAAGCTTGCAAATCAAGTGCTATGCTTATGCTTGGCTGTGAGTGCTTCGGTAATTGCCGGCACAACTCGCTCATCAAAAACACTTGGAACAATATTATCTGGCGCTGGGTTTTTAACACATTTGGCCAAAGCAGTTGCTGCAGTAATTTTGATAGCTTCGCTAACCACCATTTGTCTACTCTCAATCAATCCTTTAAAAAGCCCTGGAAAAACTAAAACATTATTAATTTGATTAGCAAAATCAGATCGCCCAGTCGCAACAACAGCGGCACCTGCCTGCAAAGCATCCACGGGCATAATCTCTGGTATAGGGTTTGCCAGGGCAAAAACAATTGGCTGTGTATTCATCATCTTAATGTAGTTGGGCAAGATGGTACCACCTGTAGTAAGTCCGATAATAACATCAGCATCTGTTACAGCGTCCTCTGCCAAACCCTGGATAGCAGTTTTATTAGTAATATTGGCAAGCTCAGACTTATACTCATCTAGCTCCTCTCTACCTTTATAAATAATTCCCCTACTATCAACTGTAATAATTTCGCCAACCCCATACGCAACTAATAGTTTGGCTACTGCATTACCCGCCGCTCCCGCGCCTAGAATAACAACCTTAATTTTATCGGCTTGCTTGTTAACAACTGTTAGGGCATTAATAAGCCCTGCCAATACTGCAATTGCGGTAGCATGCTGATCGTCATGCACAACAGGTATTGTAAGCCTGGTTTGCAGTGCTTTTTCTATAGCAAAGCATGCCGGTGCTGCTATATCTTCTAAATTTATTGCAGCAAAGACAGGTGCAATATTTACAATAGTATTAATAATTTCTTGTGTGTCCTGACTACGTAACACAATTGGAAAAGCATTCACTCCCCCTAGTTGAGAAAACAGCATTGCCTTACCTTCCATTACAGGTAAGGCCGCTTCTGGGCCGACATTACCTAGCCCAAGCACAGCAGAACCATCAGACACCACAGCCACTGTATTGCCAGCAATCGTATAGTCTTTGACTTCCTCGGGATGTTTGGCCAAATACGAGCTTACTGCACCAACACCTGGCGTGTAATACGTAGACAACTGCTCAGCTTTAGTGAGATCGGCACGACCTATGGTTTGTATTTTTCCGGCTAACTTTTTATGCTCTTCGAGAGCTTTTTGAGAATATTGATTATTGTTCATCTTACATATTGTAGCAGTTCTGAAGCTAGTAAAACTAATGTTGATCAATTGAAATAGCCGGCCTGAGATTTTTGTGAAAATCTACATCCCTAGCTTTATACACTAGTATCCCAAAAACAAGAACGAGAAATATAATAATACCTATACGATACTTACTCATATATAAAGAGTATATCAGCTCAATAATAATCATCCCGGGCAATAAGCCCGGGAATATATTGATTATTACCAAGTACAAATACTATTTGTTTGGTGCGCCGACATATTTGGCAGACCCAAATCCAAGCATTAGATAGCCAATAAAGCTGAAGATCCAAAGTCCAAAAATTCCAAACGCAGTGCTTTTGCCAAAAGCTTTTGCCATATCGAGAGCAATAATAATGTACACAATTAAATTAACAAAAGGAATAAAGAAGAGAAGAATCCACCATAGCGGTCGGTTAATTATCTCTAGCATTACAATAATATTATAAATTGGAACAATTGCTGCCCAACCTGGTTTTCCAGCTTTAGCAAATGTCTTCCACATTCCGGCAATCGCCAAAATAGCAACTACCAAAATAAGCAACCAATAGATAACTAGTACTGCGCCTATGGCTCCTGCATTAGCACTACTAGTAGTGGTAGTCGTTGTATAATCTGTCATTTTTTCTCCTAAATTTTAATTCTTATGCTTAATAGCAATTGTATTTTGCGAGTCTTCAAATTGCAAGACTGTGAGAATGAGATTGTTACTTAATAACTTGTCTGCACACCGATTGTACGCTCGAGATACAATTGTGTATAAAGACAATAATTGTGTCGCCTAAAAATAATGACAGTGCTATACCAATTATCCCAAAGATTACTCCTAGTATTACCACAATTATGTCTTCTAGAAGAATACCTACTGAGAGAATTACTACGCCAAGAGCCGGCAACGTATCTAGACCAGAAAATGGTGGTGATAAAAAAGCAGCAAGTGTAAAAATAAAAATTACTGCCGCCGAAACCGACACAAATCCTTTGGTTTGAATTCCTTCTGCCAGACGTGGTTTTGAGTGTCTCTCAAACCACTGAACCAATCGTGTAATCTTGTTTACTGTCTTTGGATGAGTGAGAGATTTTAACTTGGTCTTTTGTAATTTCTTTGGTAGCCAGAACTTCTGAAATCCTAGCATCATCTGAAAGCTCATAAGCATTACAATAATTTCGAAAACATGGGTAATACCTCCGGTAGGCAATGGTAAGGCAGGCACCGCCATTAATAAGATAAAGGTTATAGCAAAGCTCTTTTCAGCAAAGACATCGCGCAACCCGCCAAGAGTTTTTGGCGTGTTTCCGTTAAGCCAATTTTCTAGTTGAACACTAAATATTTGAACTTCTTTAGATTTTTTCATAGTGGTACATCTATCCTATCAGATATGTTGTTAGAAGACTAAGAATTACATTTTAATAAAACAACTGTAAATACTGAGCCTTTACCTTCTGCACTTTTTACACCAATACTGCCGCCATGTAGTTGAGCAATTTTTGCAGCTATCGATAGTCCGAGGCCATATCCACTATCTGGTTTTTTTGTTCGAGAGTTATCTGATCGATAAAATCTTTCAAAAATATGTTCTAAATCTTTTTTTGCAATTCCCGGACCATTGTCACTAACAGATAGTTTTACATGATTTGCTGAAGTGCTATACATAATTTTCACCTCAGTTTTTTTATCACTATATTTTATTGAATTATCGAGCAATATAACAATAAGATCGATAAGACTTTCTTTTTCTGCTGCTACCCAAACGGTGTTTACTTCGTTTTTTATCTTTATTTGTTTGCTTTTGGCAGCTGTTGCAACTCGCTCGGTGGCCTCTTTTACTACCTTAGCGAGGTTAATTTTTGACGTCGCAAGACTTTTACCACTACTGTCGGCTCTGGCCAAACGAAGCAGACCATCCGATAAATTACGTAGCTTAATTACTTCTTCAAGGTTGCTCTGTAACAGCTCGCGTGCCTCTGCAGTGGGGATTTTTTTTGCTCGCAAAGCTATTTCTATCTCGGTCTGCATGGCTGCTAGCGGCGTACGTAGCTCATGGCTAGCATCGGCAGTAAAACGACTTTGCGCCTCCAGAGCATCTTCTATTGGCTTTACCGTTTGTCGCGCTAACAAATAACTTATTAGTCCACTAAGCGCCAAAATAATTGCATTAAAATATATTAATTCTAGTAAAAGATTTTGGCGAGCATTTTGTATTTCTTCTTCTACTTGCACAGGATTAGGGCCACGTGGAATAACTATAGTGCTACCTGGTGTTAACTTTACATATTGTCGACGCAAACTACTCTCTAGTTGATTTGCAGCTAAGTTGTATAAGACAATGCTAAAAAATAAACTAATCAACATTAAGATACTTAAGTATGCAATGGTTAGCTTAAGTGCTGGGCTTAAATCACGCCAAAAACGAGCAAGTCTATACATGTTTGTCTACCCCAAACCTATATCCAAACCCTCTAATAGTGTGGATAAGATTCGGGCCCGTAAATGGTTTGTCTATCTTGTTACGCAAGTACCCCATATAAACTTCAACGGTATTCGGTAAAACATCAGCATCAAAATCCCAGACATGTGATATTATCGTGTCTTTACTCAACACTCTATTTTGATTTCGTAGCAAATAATAAAGCAAAGCGTATTCTTTAGATGATAATGCAATAGGTTTTTTATCTCTCTTTACTTCATAATTTACTGTGTCGAGAGTAAGATTGTCAGACTTTAATACTGTGCCAAGGTTGTCTTGCGGTCTACGTAATAAGGCTTTAATTCTAGCTAGTAACTCCTCAAAGGCAAATGGTTTTATTAAATAATCATCTGCACCAGAATTTAACCCCGCTACGCGATCTTTTATCTGATCTTTTGCGGTGAGCATAATTATTGGACAGTGAATATTTTTCTCTCTAACTCGTCGGCAAATCTCCATCCCTTCAACACCTGGCAACATCCTATCAAGAATTAACAAATCATAATCTTCATTTAGTGCCGCCTGCAATCCATCCTCACCATCATATTCAACGTCAACCGCATAAGATTCTTGCTCGAGTCCTCGTTTGAGAGCATTGGCTATTTTATGTTCGTCTTCGACAATAAGTATTCGCATAGTCCGTATTGTAACCCAGGTTAGCTGAATTTTTCCTGAAATTGGACTGTAATTATTGATTGGCTTGTGTTGGCGGACCGGTAAAGGTTGGGGTAATTTTAAGGTTTTTTTCACGGGTTTCATTTTGTAGATGTATGAAATACGTAATACCAGCTACTATCATAGCAAGAAGTAGCACACCAACAACTGCAGCAATAATATTTTTGCGATTTTTCTCTTTCATACTCATTAATGTCTCGAGCTCACTTTGGGTGATGATTTACTGGGTCGACTAAAGAACTCCATTCCTTTTGCGCTAGAGAGTGTTTTCTTTAATTCTTTTTGATGCACTAGTACATACAATAAGCTAGATAATTTGCGTGGCCAAGAAGCGCTCTGAGAAAAAAGATTGTGAATTTCTTTTGTGTAATTAAATCCGGCCAATTTAATCATGTTATCAGTACAGTCGGCATATTGCACAGCCTCGGCAAAACCACGTCCTATATCCTTACCTTCTGGATTAGTAATATACACGGCACCCTCATTATACTGTGATCCATTTGCAAAATAATTGGTTTGAGCTACCGGAACAATCTGATGAAGCTCAAAGTTACGAATTTCCTCTGGTAGTGTTTTGTCGAATGCAAACTTCCAGTGGTTAGGATGCCACGTGTGCGTTATTGGGTACTTATCTGGGTTAGGGCTTGCTTCGCTTTTTACCCATTTATCGATTACTAGAGTGCCCCATGTATTGTGTAGTTTTTTGTTCTCATCCATATACTTACCCGCAACATCAACTGTCATTGTACCGGGCTCTTTTGGCCCTGTCTGAAAATAAAATTGCTTATTAGCAGGACTATGCGAAGCAAACATTGTTAGTTGTCTATTACCTACGAATTGGGCCATATACCAATCCCAGCCCATCTGCATAGGTTTGCCAATATTGTTTGCAGCCCGAAGAATGGCAGAATGAGAATTACCACCCAAGAATCCCCACTGATGATCAAACCAAAATGTACCTTTCTTAAGAGTCACTTTTTTACCTTTATATACAATTGAGCTGCCAGACTTAAGAGTTAAGTTGGGTATTGAATAATAGAGTGTACCCATTCCGGCAACACATGGCATACAACCATCGTCACCCTGGTAAAGATATTCTCTACCATTTGTAAAAGTAAGGTCTACACCCAATCTTACCGCAGGGCTCTGACCATTATCATCACCTTGGGCTTTAACATTTATCGGAAAGAATGAGTCTTTTTTGTCAACACGAATTTCATTTTTACCTACAGTGTAACGCAGTGGGTTAGGTATAATATCTATAAGTCCTGAGGTACCGGCAACTACAATCGGTTCTGCCTGATAATGTCTTTCACCTGCCTTAGATATTCCAAGTTGAATTTCTACAATTTGATTTTCTATATCACTAATACCAAGTTGATTGGCCATATTCGGTGGCAAAAGTGCAATTCTAAAAAACATTAATTCTATTCCATACTCTTCTCCATCTTCATCCCAAGCACTACCAACAAAGAAATGCCAACCAACTTGGCTACGTAACTGTGGTGCATGATCACGGGGAAACGTTATATTAGAAACGCTCGGCATTTCCTCAAATCCCTGGGTTGCGTTATTTCCCAAGAATTTCATTGCAATTACATAGGCAGCTTGTACATTAATATCGCCCACCAAGCTTGTTAATAATGTATAACGTTTACTGTAATTAGGATTATGAGTTTGTTGATTGTCTTTCAGCCACTGCAAATAATGTCGCATACGTGCACCTATTTGAGTAGATGAGTTTTTATCGGAATTAATTTGTTGTAGCAAGTCTTTATCTATTTTTTCCTCATTATATTCATCTAGCCAAAGTGCAGCTGCAATATTCTGTTTTGTATTTTTATCAATGTCCATTCTTAGTGAAAACCTTTCGTAGTTAGTAACCGTAATACCGCAATTAGTATAATTGTACCCATACCAAATAATGCAATGAGAGCAAGATTTTGCTGCAGTACAGTTGGGCTTGGAGACATTTCTTTAACAACGATAGAGAATGCACTGGCGGCAAAAAGAATAATTGGTTCTAATAAAAATAGTTTGCTTGGCTTAGCAATATAGTCTTTGGGTTTCGAACGCCACCACAAATACAGTCCTATAGCCACAAAAAATGTAAAGGTTACCATAAACCAACCCGTAAAATTTTGAAAGGGCTCACCAAAGTAGGCACCTCCCTTCTGCCATGTCCAAAGATGCTGGACAATAGAAGAGGTTGGATCAAAACACATATCCCAAATTACCATAAATACTGCAGCCATTGCCGCGATACCCAATACCATCCAACCAGTTACCTTCTTGTAGTAGCCTAAAATAATTCGTGACAAAATATAACAGGTATAGCCCATCGATACATAACTAAATGTTACTAGTGGTGGCACACCTCCTATAAGAAATCCGTTTACATTGGGGCTAGGGTTGTAATAGTAATTACCAAAGATTACTCCTGTATGAACACCAAGATATTCTCCTAAAAATCCAATTGCAATAATTAGTACAAACATAATGAGGGTATGCACCCAACCAAAATAATTACCACTATGTAAGAATACAAAAGTGATTGGTAACAAGAATATTAGCAAAGATAGTACAGGATTTTTTACTATGTATATGTTTGTAATGGCTATTATTATTAGAATTACCCAACGCAGGATATCGAGTTTTGAATATTTTTTGTTCATATAAGTTATGCTTTATTATAACCCCAACTAAAGCGTTTTAGAACATTGTTATCTACACCTAGCTAGATTGTGCTGGCGCGATAGGTAATGGCTGATTGCAGGTAGAAATATTTGTTCGACTTGCAAATCTATCTCCAAGCCAATTAATTACTGCTGGAGCTATCACAGTCTGTAGTTGTATATGACCTACATCATTTAGCCACAGAGAAGTTAAATTTGAGTTTGCCGCGCAAGCTTGCTGAATATATAGGGCTGTTGTGTTGGGCAATACAACTTGGTCGGCCAACGTTTCACCAACAAAAACTGGTTGGTTTGGCTTTAATATTGGTGCAGTTTGGGCCTGTGCAGCAGTTTTCCAAGCGGGAATATTCATAATATTGGTATTAAAGAACTGTTGATGCAAACCATTACGAACAATGCCACTTATTGCTGCAGCATCAATGCATTTTTGAGCAATTTGTTGGTAATTATTCTTACCGGCAGAAGTCAAGACATCCTGGGCATTGAGATTGGCATACACTGATGGCCAAGAAATAATTGCCTCAGGACCAATTACCCAATCTATTGCTTGGCCATTCTGCTCGTTAAAGAGCGGTACAAGTTCTGCGGCAGGAGCAGTTGCTGCTGTACCTACTAGCTGTAACTCTGGTGCATAACTTGCGGCATTTTTGGCGGTAAAGAGTGCTGAGTGTCCACCCTGTGAGTGTCCCCAGACGGTAAATACATTGCCGGCTTGCGCACTAGTAATATTTCGTGCTGCCCTAACACTATTAAGAACGTCGTTTGATTCACTATTGCCTATCAAATATTCTTCAATGCCCGGTGTTCCAAGCCCTGCATAATCTGTAGCGGCTACTACCCACCCTCGCTGCATCATCAAGCTAATCCAATCAATACTAGCTACAGAATTGGCATTACGTGATGGCGCACATTGTGGCCCCATGCCGATTGTGCCGTGCGCCCAGGCAACAACTGGACGAGGTGTCGTAGTTGATAAACTGGGAATAAAAACAATACCTGAAGCAAATGTTGGTGTGCCGTCAGCTCTTTGAGTACGATATAAGATTCTCTGTGCACTTCCGCCTGGCACTGTTTGCCCAAGCGGCTCGCTTCTTACAACTTGGCCAAGTGGTCCATTGAGAGGTAAGTTACTCGTATTATAGAACGAGCTAATACTATTTTGATATTGATTAGCCTGATACTGTTGATATCCTAAAATACCTATAAGAATAAGAAGTATCAGAACAACCATAGTTAGAATTACTAAGAAAACTCGATGGTGTCTCCAGAAAGACTGTTTGGTTTTGCTCTGTTTTAACATGCTTTTGCTTATTATAAACCTAAATACTATTTATAAACAAAAAACCCATTATCAAATGGGTTTTTTGTGAAGTTAGAGAGAATATATTGGGTTATTCCATTTCCTTCATTTCGCCACCATGGGCTATTAATGCATAAAGAATTAATGCATCAACTACTAAAACAACAACTGACCAGAATGGGTAAATTGGCAAGAATGCAAAAGTAGCAATTAAACTAATTGCCACCATAATTACACCTACCACTCTTCCCCATGTTTGACCAGCCAAGATTGCCAAGCCAACAAGCAAAACAATAAGGCCAATCAACATATGTATCCAACCCCAGGTTGAATAGTCAAAAAACCATACGGTACTTTTACCTACCAAGTAGATATCATTTTTAAACAATGCTACGAAACCGACAATTAACTGGAAAATACCAGCAATTACCATATATATACCGGCAAAGGCCACCCAACCGACCCAGCCAGTTACTTCTTTATTATTTGAAGCCATACTGTACTCCTTTAATTAATGTTATGTTTATATTATACACCCTGGTGCACATTTTTTTACAAGCGTTTATCCAACAGTAATGTCACGCCTATCAAACAAGACAAAACCGAAAGTTATTAATACTAGTGAAAATATAATAGCTAACACAGTGTACCCTAAAGCTACATGGCCTGTATTAACAATGCTAGGCGCACTAAACCAACGAAATGGTGTAAAAAAACGCAACCAATTTAGACTAACATTCAAATCTGCAAAAGCTGCCAAAAAATACGCTCCGACAATAGATATTGTTATAGCAGTAGTAGGTAATTTAGGCCGTTTAAACAGCCCAGCAAAAAACATACCAAGACAAAAGAAAAATATTTGCATTAGTAATATTCCCCACATCATTTGCATTACCTGGCCACTTAATGAAAAATGATAACTATTTGTAATAGCCACACCAATAATCGAGCTTATTACAATAACCGCCCATAAGAATACACTATTAAAGATTCCTACAGTAACTTTGGCAGTGAGTGCTTTATTTCGACTTACCGGCCGAGTATACAAAAATTCTGATGTCTTATCTCGCTCTTCTTTAGCAATAATGTTAGCACCAAGCAAGCCAGAATATATACAGCCCATTAGTGCAAAATACACATACAATATACCAAAATAACCAATCAGGGTACCAATATTGAGATTGCTCATTCCAAATAATGCTTGCAAAGCGGGCGGAAATACATTGGTAATAGAATTTAGCGAGTTAGAACTTTCGGCTGCAGCAAAACCTTGGTATTTACTATAACCACTAAGCTGAAAGATAATTACTGCAATAGTCCAGCCAATCAGACCTTTGAGATTGCTTTTTAACTCATGCCAAATCATTTGCATTAGTCGGTGATATCCTTGTGTAAATAGATACTATAACTACCAGCGAGACAAACCAAGACAAAAACTGCAAGCACAATAAGATAGGTATATTGGTAATGATTGTTTTGAAAAATATACGTAGCATCAAAATACTTAAATGGTGTGAGGTAGTAAGCAAAAGGCTTATCTACTATGGCGGCCAAAGCGCCTACAGTATAAAATCCAAAAACAGTAGGAAGCGTCACTGAGATGACTGATCGTATTTTGCGAGACATTGTACCTACCAAAAAACCAAGCGTCACAAAGAATAGCTGAATAAAAAACAAGCTTACGCTAAGTAATAAGAAACTTTTTTCACTAAATCCAGTATTAGAAATAACTTTGGCACCCAAAAATGTTAGGCTCGTAAAGAAAATGTTTGTTATGAGTATCAGTACAAACGTGGCAGCAAATTTTTCACTCAGCACTCTAACTCTCCCAACTGGTTTGGATAATAAAAAGTCGGCTGTGCGCCCCGAAGTCTCTTTGCCAATCACAGAAACGCCGTAGTTCATTGCCATAATAGCCCCTGCAACCCATATAAATGTGAGCATATAAGAAAATAGGCCATACACACTATAAAAAATTGAAAATTGAAAATTAATTGCCGTAAGCAGTGCTTTTGGATATTTAGATACTATCTCGCGAAATGTATCAATTTGCGTAGAAAGTGATGGATAGACTGACAGAAATAACAACATTACAGCACAAAGCACTACAATCCAAATAGCTGTACTGCGTCGATAGTATTTAAGTTCTTGCCAGAAAATATTCATAGCTACTTATAGTAATGTAAAAATATTTCTTCTAAATCAGGCTCTGTAACTTCTAGATTAACTAAGTCTAATTTGGCAATAACCTGAGTAATATCACGCAAATGGCCTCGAAACAAAAAATTCATTTCATTGCCATCGGTTACAATCTCGCTTACCCCTTTAATCGAGCTAATGACAGACTTTGGAATTGGTGATAAGGCTTGTAAGTGAAATCGTTTGGTAGTACTGCTAAGTAACTCACTCAGCTTCTCTACCCGGATAATCTTACCCTCTTTGATAATAGCAACTCTACTACATAGTCGTTGCACTTCACCAAGAATGTGCGAGCTAAAAAGCACTGTAGCGCCCCGCTTGTTCTCTTCGCGGATAAGTTTAAAAAATTTTTGCTGTATAAGTGGGTCTAGCCCTCCAGTCGGCTCATCGAGAATAATTAGCTTTGGCTCGTGAAGTAAGCCCTGAATAATGCCGACTTTCTTTTTATTACCAAAGCTCAGATCGTCAATCTTCTTATTTAGGTTTAAATCGAGTAGTTTTGCCAAATCTTTTATACGCGCTTCGGTCTTTGATTTTGGCAAATCATAAAAACTTGCCGAATAACGCAACAGCTCTATTGCCTTCATATTCTCATAATAAAAGACTTCGGATGGTAGATAGCCAATTTGCTGGCGAATAGTTGGTCCTTCTTTAATAATGTCTTTACCAAAAATTGTTGCGCTACCACTGGTCGGAAAAATAATATTTAACAACGTACGAATAGTAGTAGATTTACCCGCACCATTCGGGCCAATAAACCCAAAGATTTCACCCTCCTCTATCTGCATATCTAAATTTTCTATACCACGTTCGTGGCCATAAAATTTAGTCAGCTTATTCGTTTCGAGAATGTTCATGTTTGCTCGTATCAGCTTCTTTTGTTATTAAAGTTTTTTATCCACCAAACCTTCATCTGGCTGATAAGACCGATTTTGCTTTAAGGTTAACTCTAATATTACCGGAGCATCTCCTTCGTTCTTTATATGTACATAAGGTATAAAATCTTCTGTTCTTTCAGAATATTTTTTTATTACCTCTTCTACTAGAGGTAAGTAATCCCCCGGGTTCTCTGCTATTTTTGCTGTCGCGTAAAGCTGTGCCTGATGATAATGGATAGGATCAGCAATCACAAAACAAACATTAGGATTATTCTTAATATGCTGTACTTTTAAACTTTTTTCGTGGGTCATGATATAGAGTTTTTGATCTTTTTCTACAAAAAAGACTGTTGCGCCAGACGGATTACAATTTTCATCACTTGTACACAAAACGCCAAGCGATTGTTCCTTGATAAAACTTGGTAATGTTTCCATATGTATTACTATAGACTACTTATGCTTAATTCTCAAAAGGTTTATAAGATGAGTATAGCAATTCTTGCAAATATGAAACTTCTCGCTCTTATTATTGCTTGGTGGCCCAAATAATATGGCACCATATTCATCAAGCTCTTTGCCGCACACATCACAGTTTGGTGTTATAGCCATATATTTTTCTCCGTTAAAGCTTTTATTTTATACTCAGATATTTGCAACTATCTGTTTAACTCTAATTTTAGTTAGTTTTATTAATAGGTTTTCAGTAATACGATTTTCTTTTGTGTAACGAATTGCCCCCTTAGAAACATCGTACGGTTTCAGCTCTTTTTCTAGCTCTTTTATTGGTAGGGATGTTGGGTAAAGACCATAATGACTTTTTTGTGCAGCGTAACATAATAACAATTTACCGTTGTAATAAAAAGCTGGCATTCCGTAACTAATTTTTTCAGTGGCTTGAGGAAAGTTATTTTGAACAATCGTGCGTACTCGATTTAATTCGTCTTGACGTTCTGCACTTTGCTTGTTAATAAGTTGACTTACTTTATCCATGTACCTACTATATCGTAATACTCATACAAATTGAGGAAAAGTTGTTAATCTAAGATAAGAAAATTATTAACCAAGTTGACTATTACGTTTTCGGTGAGGACAGCCTGCCCAACAACAAGGTCGACGCTTACCAGTTACTAACTCCTCTACCACCCTATTAACATGTTGTTTTCTGGTCTCTGGCTTTTTTACAGAAATTGTCCAGCATATCCATTCATTGCGCGCTAAAGGTGTAATATCTTCCCATTCTTTTAGTGCATCTGGGGACGAGAGTAATTCATTTTTTAGATCAGTTGGTAATGTATGCACTACCCCGCCAGAGATTTGTTTTTTTGTAGCTACACTCATAGTTTTATAATAACAAAATTATTCAGTTAATATTCGCTTATTACAATCTTCTTTTGTTGCATTAATGTCTTAAAGGCATCTGGCTTCTGCATTAGCTGTTGCATATTTTTTGGTACAACCTGCCAACTAAGTCCATACTTATCTTTACACCAACCACATTGCTCAGATTCTGGTACGCTCGAGAGCTTCTCCCAATAATAATCTATTTCTTTCTGATTTTGGCAGGTAATAGAAAATGATACCGCTTCATTAAACTTAAACTCTGGCCCAGCATTAATTGCAACAAAACGTAAACCATTTAGCTCAAACTCTATAGTAAGTACTTTACCAGCCAACTCTTTCTGAAAATCAGCCAAGCCTTCTTTTTGGCTATTAGGATAGTACTCTGTAGAAAATATCTTGCTATCTGTAAAGATTGAGGTATAGAAATCTACTGCTTCTTTTGCGTTACCATCAAACCATAAGTTGGGTGTAATATTTTGCATATTGTATATCTTATTTTTATTATAACAAATTAACCGTATTGCCTGTTAAAAAACACTCTGCAATTCATTTAATTGCAGTATAAGCTAGAAAGAGTGCTAGAATTAATCGGCCAATTTATAATAAGCCAGCTCAAATAGCTGCTGAAGAATTGTCAGAATTGCCACAATAAAAAGTAGTCCAACAAAGCCACTAATATGCACTTGTTCTCTAAATACCAAGCTTATTACCCAGAGAAACACAAACTTAGATAAAAACAGTATTAGCCATATGGTAAAAACCAAAGCAAACTTATATACTTTGGAGTCCTTTGATTTAAACCATGTTTTGGCTATATCTTTTACTGCAAAAGTAAGATATGTAAGTATTTGCATTACAATTGCCAACAGAAATGTAACGGAGTAAGAGGTAGTGTGCAGAATAGTTGTATAGTCGTTAAAAAATCCAAGCACCACTGAGTAGAGCAATACCCCAAGTGCCATACTTAAGAATAATTCTTGCTTCTTATTACTTTTACTCTTAATTTTCATAAAATAATCATATCAAATTAATTCTATATACTTGTATTTGGTTCTAACTTTAACTGAATATAGTAATAAAAGTTAGAACGTATTGTGTACAATAGATGTAATGTTTACAGCTATTTCCATCTGTTTTTTCTATGTATTGTTAATTTTTATTTTTACAAAAATATTTGGTGTAAAATACACTGAAATCGGCAAGAATGTCAAAAACATAAAAAGAGGAATAATCTATCCAATAGGTATTACGACTCTTTTACTTACAACATTTGCCATTAGCTTGCACTGGGTACCTAAAGTTTTTAAGTACTCTCCTCAAATTAGCCAGCAAATACTGTTGGTTATCCCAATTGTTACAATTATCTCAATTTTTGCTCGTTTTAGTTTATTGAGAGACACCTTGCATAACAAAAAACGACTACTATTTTTGTCTATGGCCACTCTCATTGTTGGATTTTCAGAAGAACTATTGGTAAGAGGTATTGCTGTTAGCGCCTTGCAAAATGCAGGCTACTCGGTAATTCTTGTTGGTGTTTTTTCTTCGCTTATTTTTGGTGCTCTCCATTTTGTAAATTATTTTAATGGCCAAGATATTCGTAAAACCGCCACACAAGTAGCAGGAACAGTATGTATGGGGCTAAATTTTTACTTTATTTTGATTCTTAGTGGAACCCTGTGGCTACCAATACTTATTCATTTCTTGTACGACTTTAGTATCTTATCTCTTGGAGTAGACTTTACCTTCCCAAATTCAGTCACTACTAAAGTAGTTACTGTATCCACACTTCTAATGTTTACCTTGCCAGTTATTGGCTTATTATTTCTCATTTAATTGTGTCAAAACTCTTAGCGACTTTTATATGCTACGTAAGAATTATCTTTATAACTTTGGTTTTGGATAGCGATAGAAGTTAAGACCATTATTATATAATTGTAATAATAACATCCACTATCTTATAAACTAGATATTGTTATTATTCAGAATCATGGCTATAAAGCTATTTGTTACAAGTTTCGGCCCCTTCATCTAATACTTGTCCGCTAAGATTAATAAACTTCCAATTATACGATCCCTGATATAATTCAAGCACCAAAACTCCAAAGTCTGTGTTATTAAAGAATGCACTATTGGGTCTATTAGCTATTCTTTCATAATGAGAATATCCTCCACTCCCAACCACAAATTCCTGTATACCATATACACTCTTCTGGCCATCCAATAACTGCTTGTCAAATCTTTCATAGATATGATCGTGGCCATTCAATACAATTTCTGCCTTTTTGTCTTGCAGCATCTTCCACGCATCAGGTAATCTATTTATTTGACTAGAATCTGCACTGTGTTTACCAGAACTAAACTGTGGATGATGCCAGAAGGCCAACTGACAAGTATTACTCTCATTACTTAGCTGACTTTCTAACCACTGTATTTGCTTTGATCCAATAGAACAATCGTTGGTTTCTGGACAGTTTGAATCAAGAGAATAAATACTCCAATTATTAATTTCTGAAGCATAATACCCTAAGTTATTATCACCAGCGATACCATTATTATTACCATCATTCATATACGTAAAGTATCCTTGGGCGTTTTTAGTACCATACTCATGATTCCCGGGGGTAGGTAAAAACTTAGATTTTAATTGACCCCAGTTTGTATTAAATGTGTTATTAAATGCTTCGATACTACCTGTTGAATACTGAATATCACCAAGCAATAGTATCTTATCTGGATTAATTGTTTTTATTAAATCAAAAACTTTATTATCTTGGCACCTGGTTGGATCGATACCATTTCTCTTTGGATCATCTGGACCACAACTAATATCACCAACTGCAACTATTTTTACTGATCGTAGAGTACTTTTAACAGTAACTGGGACAGACTTATAAAAAATATGTAATGGCCACCATACAAGTGCTAGTACAATTATTGTAACAAATTCTAAAACCAACAGACCGACTAAAGCAAAAACCCACCAATGAATTTTCTGAGCTTGTGGTTCTATAGGTAGCTCTGCATCTACTTCTTTCTTGGTTGGGATTGTAGTGTGTGCTTTTGTACTCATTAAATATATCTTAACAGAATAGAACCTTTTTGAGTCTTTTAAAGTTTGAATGCCTATTTTAGAAAAATGACCCAATAGGTCTTTTTAAGTACCTTGGCTCAGCATACAGGTCACAAACTAACAATGGAGCGAGCTCGCAGGACGAGCATCCCGTGAGATACAACACCCAACAACAAGAATAATGACAAAAAATACCGTTCAAATTCTGTGCCAGCAAGTTGCATTAAGAAGCCCAAAAGCCAGAAGAATGTAATTACATATAGCGCTCGTAACTTCCACTTTTTGATAAGTCCTTTTTGATACAATAACTTCCATACAAATATATATAGTATAAAAATAATGACAATGCTAATTAGCGACTGCACTAGTTGAGATTCATAGGAAGCTGACTTACCACCATTTACCCAGTAGTAAGGGATCACTTTTAGCAACACTAGAAACTGTACAGACAAAGCCGATATATAAAAGATAGCGATCAGCCACTTAAGAGTATTTATTGATACGTTTTTTATGTTCATTCAAGTTGATTATAACAAAATCTAGTAGTATGAATGCTTACTGGATACTCTGTAAGATAGTTGGTCTAGCTTCGATTGGTAGCGGAAGTTAGTCCTATGGAATCAACCACCAGTTCCGACCCAAGTACGAATTAATAACATAAACGCAATAAGCATGCCAAGTAATAGCGAATACAAGATAATTTCTATAATAGCTAAAATAACTGTAAGTTTGTGAAATTTAGTATTGTTTCTATTAACTACAAGTGCCGTGATAGCAAGCGGTAATGGACTAAGGAATGGTATTAATGCAATAAAACCTAATACTATATTTCCGCTAATTAGCTTTCCTGTTACAGCAAGAATTATATAGTTAAGAGGTACTGCTACAATACTAAGAATAGTAAGTATCAGTGGAACATTAGTACTCTTGGTGTTAGGTGAAATTTTGTTTGTTCCTATTATATCGACATCTGCAGAATATTCTACTTCGGTGCCGTTAGATCCACTATTGGTTGATCTTTGATTATTTTGCATTTGTTTAATTATAGCAAATATGACTTATATAGTTTTTTTGGGCGGTTACTACTACTCTAGGTATTGATGACGCTGCGCTTCGCTAGCTATTCCGTCACTTCGGTTCTCAAAGCCTACGGCTTCTGCCATCCTTTCGCTCCTTACGAACCAACCGCTTTGCGGTTACCTGGTTCTCAATTCAATTCTCGAAACCAAGTAAAAACACCAGAATCTTCTGGTGTTTTTACTTGGCTCCGGGTGGTAATGGAAGTTAGAAACACTATTAAGTTCAATCAGCCAATAGTTCTTTGATTTGTTGTGGGCCGTTAATAACTACTTCAATTAAGGTTGAGCGTGATAAGTCAGCGTCAGGTTCTATGGCAAAGATGCGTTTTGACTTTGCAGCAGCATAGCCAATCTCTATATTTACACTTGTTCCGATATAGTTATTTTTGTTGATAATTAAAATTGCATCCGATGAGCTAATCTCGTTGAAGTGTTCTTCAATGAGTTTTTTAACTCTTTTTTCTTTTGTTTATCACTCAGTCGTCTCCATTTTTCTGTACTCGATACTATTGGTGGACAAAATACCTCTATACCAGCTTCTTTTATTTCCTTTGCGTAATACTCGGCTGTATCGTGATGCCTAGTTGAGCTACAGATGACTACTTTCACTTTTTATACCTGTTTTGTTCCATCTAGTTGTTGTAGTACATCTTCAATTGTCTTTAAGTGCGTTACCGCTGGATGCAAATAGAAAATAGAAAGATGGTTTCTATTACCGATTGTAAAAATCTGAGGTTTGCCAAGTGCTTCATTCAGCGCTAATGCTGCTCCTAGCTCTACATACATTCCTTTGCCTGGTTTTTTGTTATTGCTTACTAGAATATATATGTCAGCCTCTACAACTCCTGTAATATCTTTTGCTGCACGTAAGCCAGATTCTTTTTGGTTTTTTAGTTTGTCGCCAATACCATCAGTCTTAGTCCAATCGTGCGTAACTTCATGACCAGCTTGCTGAAGCTTTTGGTATATTACATTAATTTCTTCTTTTTCGTCTATTTGCCCTGATACGAATATTTTCATAAATCCATCATATCAAATTAGTTCTAACATTATTCGCTATAGCCACCCTAAAACAAAAACAGAGGCATTTACCTCTGTTGTGTTTGGTTCTAACTTTGGCTCCGAGTGGTGATGGAAGTTAGAACTAATTTTATGTTGAGTACTTCTGAATAATTGCAGCCAGTCCGTCTTCTGTGACCGACGGTGCTACTTCGTCTGCAAGTTTTTTTAGTCTATCAGTTGCATTGCCCATTGCAACTTTATGCCCTACAGACTTAAATAAGTGCACATCGTTGTCGGCATCACCAACTCCAATAACTTTGTCTTTATCTACGCCAATAATATCTAGTAATTTCTCAACAGCGTGCTCTTTCGTGGCTTCTTTGTTAGTAATGTGAATATCAACTCCATGTTCTACCCATGACGGCACTTCGCTTGATGATATGCCTTTAATTCCTGATAAAGCTTTTGATATTACTTCAGCATCGGTTTTGCTTACAGCCATAATGTATAGCACGTTAGTTGTATGGGGCTTTCTCTCGGCTGCAGCAGCACCTTCGCCAACAAGTTCTGTTCCAGACAAAATTTCAAAATTGTAAGGCTTGCAAACTTCTAAAACACTTTCCACATCTTTTTCGTCAATCGTTGCCTCCCACAAAATCTCTTCAGTTTTGGGGTTAACAATTTGGGTGCCAGCCGAAATTACACATGGACTATTTAGTTTTAGAGCATCTAAAAGATACTTTGAATTTGTTATTGAGCGGCCAGTCGCTGCACACAAATGCATCGATTTTTGTGCATCTTCAACTGCCTTAACTACTTTGTCAGAAGGAACAGCATTGGGCTCACTGCTTATGGCAGTGCCATCTAGGTCAAAAATAATGGCCTCGTAAATTGACATGACAACATCATATCAAAAAAGACCCGGTTGGGTCTTTTAAGCATAAGTACTATGGCTCCGGGGACTGGATTCGAACCAGCGACCAATTGGTTACATCTACCCCAAATTTTCAAATGGGAATGGACTATATCATCATCCGCCATGACGGATGTAGGGCGCTATCTGAGAGATTATTGTTGAGTCTCACCCTCTAGTCTCTGAACCTTCCAAGAAACCTTTGCTCTTCTTGGCTTGGCTGCGGATTACCATATTCTCACTTAGGCTTCCCGCAATTCACCCTATTTTCATCTTAGTGTTACCACTAAACGCTGCATCAATTTACAGCCAACTGCTCTACCACTGAGCTACCCCGGATTAATGTTTGATACTCCTGCTTCTATCTCTCTATGGCAATTTGCACAAACCAAAACACACTTATTTAGTTCGCCTTGCACATCCTGCCAGCTGCGAGTATATCCTTTATGGCTAATGCCAAATTTCTTTGTTTTTGGATCTTTATGATGAAAATCCAAGGCTTCAATACATTTCTCGTAGCCACATAGCTCGCACTTACCACCTTTGTATTGTACTGATTTTTCTTTTAGTACCTTACGTCTTTTGGCAACTGCAGCAATTAGATAATCCCGCCTATCAATATATTTTCGAGTATCTTTTTTCATTTTCTTCTGCTTTTAAAATACCTCTAACCACACGATTATATCTGTTGATATGGTTGAAAGTCAAGGTGTTACATGGTATTATACGTTCGCTCTCAAGAGAGAACCTACAAAGGGAGAAACATTGACAGTGCAAGAAGATATGCGCTTTAGCTATGCTCTTGGGGTTGAGGTACAGCCAATTATTACTGGTAAAAAGCTGCGTTCGCGCAATATTCGAGCTAGACAGATCCTAGTAAGGCCTGGTAGAAATATCTCTGAGAAGTATTGGGTAGTTACCAAAGTATCAGACATTAAAGATATGGATTTGGTTGGTGAAGTGCTTATTTACGTTAGGGCTCGACCACCACTTAGTGAGCATGAGACCTTTGTGACGGTAGAGTCTGGTATTCGTTCTGGTATTCAAGGTAGTAGAAATATTGCATTGCGTTCTGATCTTGATACAACTCGTAGAGAAACTGTGCAAGAAGTTCGACAGCGCCTGCTCGATGATTGGTTTAAACTCTTGCAAGATTCTAGTGGCGAAGCTGATTTGCTTAGGCTAGTTGCATCAGATATGCAGCTGTGTAGAACACTTCTTAGAAAAGATGCGCGCAGTCGAGTAGAAAATTCTGTTGGGTTTCGCGATTCGCTCGCTCGATACAACCCTAGTGCCAATGCTGCTCGACTAACAGCAGCTATTGCTCGCCTGCGATTGCAACTAGAGTACGATGCTCTCTCTGAGAAGTCTCTGCGTTATCGTTATCTTAATTGTACCACCTTTGCCGAAACAATCGCGGCCGATATTTGGGATCTGCAGACTATGCTGAGTAGTGTACGCGTAGGGAGAAAACGTGTTAATGCTTTTATGAGAGAAGCTACCAAGCGACTCGACAGACTCGGTCTAAAGCCCTACTTCTGGGCAAAGGTCTGGATAAACCACCATTGCCTTACTCAGAGTGACTCACCAATTGCTGCAGAAATGCTTGTTGAAGCTCTACTTGCCGAACAACAACTAGGTGAGTTAGATATGCTTCTCTCCGAGCTAAAACATGCAGAAAAAGACCAGCAACGGTTACTATTGCGAATTATTACCATGACGCTTGCTAGTACTGAGTATCGCTCAGGTGATTATTCTGGTTTCTTCAAAGACATTCAACGCTTAGTACGACGACACCTTAGTATTACCCGCGCTACACCAAGAGATATGTATACGAAGCAAGTAGAAATGATTCAGCAGCACATTCGTTATCGTCCTCAAACTCCAGACAGTCCTTGGCTTCTTGGCAATCAATATCTACTTACCTAGTACCATTACCCTACCAGACGGTGGGGTATTTTATTTGTTATAATACACATCTATGAAAGTTGCTAAGACTACCAATCCAAAGCTCCATTGGGCAGTGAGAACCACACTTATTTTAATTGGTATAGTTATTGTTGTTTCGTTTGTTTTGATGATGCGTTTTTGGTTGCTCAATCACAATAGACAAGAACAAATTGGCGTAAGCTTTAGTCAAGTACAGGCAGAGCGTTATGGTAGCGACTGGCAGAAAAACTTTACTTCGCTTATGGATGAGCTAGGTTTTAGACATATTCGTATTGCAGCCTATTGGGACAGGCTAGAGCCACAGCCAGATGTATACGACTTTAGCCAAACCGATTACATGGTAAATGAAGCGAGCAAACGCGGTGCCAAGCTTACTATGGTAATTGGTCAAAAAAGCCTACGTGTACCCGAATGTTACTACCCTGCTTGGCTAGACAAGACTAATTCTCAAGCAGTACATGCCGAATCACTCAAAATGCTCGAGGCAGTAGTAAATAGGTATAAAAACAATCCTACTATAGAGAAATGGCAGTTAGAGAATGAGTTCTTACTAAAAAGTTTTGGTGATTGTCCAGCTCAAAACTTAAACTCTAAAGATTATCAGGCTGAATATAACTTAGTTAAGAGTCTAGACTCATCACGTCCAATAGTTATTACGCAGAGTAATCAGAATGGTTTTCCTGTGCGTTTGCCATATGGTAATATCTTTGGGTTTTCGATGTATCGTTGGGTGTGGAGTCCATTTGGTTACTTTCGTTACCCACAAACTGGCCTCTACTTTTGGTGGAAAGCTGCCATAATTAACCTCTATACTCGCTCAGAAATAAAAATTCACGAGCTTCAAGCTGAGGCGTGGGGTAAAGTTGGCAACGAAAATCTCAACCCCCAAGAAGCATTTGCTACTATGAACCCTAAAATTTTATATGAGAATATTGAGTATGCTCGGCAGAGCCAAATAAGAGAGTTTGATCTGTGGGGATCAGAATGGTGGTACTGGCTAAAAGAAAACGGCCACCCCGAAATGTGGGAAGCCATTAAAACTATACCAAACAAAAATTAACTTACTTATTTTTGTCTTAATACCTTTTCATACACTTCATGTGTTATCTTAGCAGTCTTACGCCAACTGTATTTTTTAATTTGACGATAGCCTTTTTTGGTTAGCTTGGCGAGCAAGTCTTTGTCGGCGAGTGTATTAGCAATAACTGCAGCTATATCTTTAACGCTACGAGGGTCAAAATATACCGCGGCATCTTCTAATACTTCTGGTAGACAGGTAGCATTACTGCTAACTACCGGCAGGCCATAACTCATTGCTTCAAGCCCAGGCAAGCCAAAGCCTTCTGAGAGTGATGGCAAAACATACAAAGTAGCAGCTTTATATAGCCCTGCTAGCTCGGCATCGCTTACAAAGCCCGTAAAGATAACTCGCTCACTCAGACCAGATTTTTTTACTTCTTCTTCTAAGCCTTCGTGAAAATCATCTTTTTTACCACCAATAACTAATTGATAGTCTAAGAGATACTTAGTTGTTAGCTGTCCAAATGCCAGAATTAGGCGTTCGAGATTTTTGTGTGGATAGGCATTGCCGGTATAAAACAAGAATGGTTTGTTAATACCATATTTTTCTAAATCTACCCGAGCACGTTGATACGCGGCTTCACCAGCAAGTGGTGCAACCACAATTTTATTGCGTCTTACATGGTAGGTTTTGGCAATATCTTCTTTTACATACTCGCTATCTACAAGTAGCATTTTGGCGCGTTTTACACCTTGGCGCATTGCCAAACGCCTAGCTTGATCTCGCACTTTGTACTTAAGCGTGCCCATACCTTTTTTGCGAATATTCTGAAAGTGCAATAAGGTAAGATCGTGTATAGTCATTACAAATTTACCACGATAACGTAGTGGAAAATTAAAATTAGTAAAATGTACTAAGTCTGGCTTTTGCGATTCTATTATTTTGGCAAGCTGTATTTGCTCTTTAAAGTTATACCAATCCATATCGACCGGAAGTAATGATAAATTCTTGGCCTTAAGGGTAATTTGGTCTTTGTCTTTTTTGCGAATAATTAGTACATATTGGTTTTTTTTGTCGATAAGTAAAACCTGCTCAACCATTTCTTCAATGTAGCGACCTATGCCAGTTTGCTTTATAAAACGACCATCAATTACGATCTTCATATCTAGGGTATTATACCTTAAAATAGTATATTTTTTAAGCATGAGGCGGCATAAAACTGCTGCTGCTTGCAAAGCCATTTTTAGATTTGGTAAGGTGGATATATTCCATTGTAATCACAAGTCCCCAGCGCCGAACAAGGAGGATGACAATGGAAACCTCCCCTACGACCCACAAGGTCGTTTTTTCATTATTGGCCATTGTTCTTACGATTTGTGGCCTTGCACTTTCACAACAACAGGCTTCTGCCAGCACACGTTACCCCGATGGCAGTCTACTAAAGGGTTCGGGGCCTGGTGTGTATTATGTGAGTAATGGTAACCTCCATCCCATCTTAGACCCAGAAACACTCACTACTTGCCTAGGTGGTTGGTCTCGCGTTAATTGGATTAATGATAGCCTTCTTAATGATGCCATAGTAACTATGGGTGTTAGTCAGCCCGCGTTCTGCCGGGTAGTTTACCCAAATAATAAGACCTTTAAAGACCCTAACAGTAGTGCGGTGTACGTAATTTCGGGCAGCAATAGCTATTGGGTTCCTAACCCCGAAACACTTATTGCGTGTCTAGGTGGTTGGGCACCAGTACAAATGAACATGCCAGCCTATGAATTTCGTTGGGCCATGGCTACCTACTCAAATGCCGGTACGTTTACCTGTAGTAGAATTACTTATGCAAACAATACGCTCTTGCAAGGTTCTGGACCAGGTGTATATTTAGTAAGAAATAGTACTTGGCTCGCCATTCCGAGCCCGGCAGTTCTTGGCTGTTATGGCGGTTGGTCAGCGGTACATCATGTTAGTGATGCCGAGATTCTTAGACTTACAATAACGTACCCCGGTGGCGGTACTGCAGGTTGTCAGTATAGCCTGCCAGAAGGCACCAAACTTTTGTCGCCAAATGGAACCGTTTTCTTACTGCACAACGGGCAAATATTTGGTATGTCTAGTGCCGAAACATTGCTACGTTGCTATGGTGGTTGGAATGGTGTCCGCTCGGCATCGCAAGCCGAAATTAATACCATGTTTGCTACCTACCCATACGCTGGGGCTGCAGGTTGTTCTGCTCCACCTTCCCCGATAATTACTACCAAAGAGCAGCGAGCAATCAACTGGGCTAAATCACAAGTTGGTAGTACTTCTTGGAACGGTCTGTGTGAACTTATGGTGGAGCAAGCCTTTGGTACACGTGGGCGATATGGCAGTGCACTTGCCAATGCGAATGCTAAAATTGCCACTGGGCAAATGCATAGAGGTGATACTAATGTGCCTGCCGGTGCCTTAGCGTTCTTTGGTGCCGCAAATGTAAATGGTGGCTATGGCCATGTAATGCTATCTATTGGCAACGGTCAGTTTGTGAGTAATGGATATACATATAATGGAAAGGCTTATGGCGCCCGTATTACCACTATTAGCTCGGTAGGTGCCGGACCATACATTGGCTGGGCTTGGGCAGATAGCTCCTGGCCAGGAAGATAACTTATTGACCGATACGAATTGTATCGGTCTTTTTTAGTATAATAGGTATATGAAAGTAACAAAAAATAACTCTAAGTTAGTTTGGTTGGGTATACTTGCGTTTGTAATAGCAATAGCATGCCTTGGCTACTTTTTATTTCGATTAAATAGTAATAATAATCAAACAGCTGCTAACAAAAATATTGAATCAGCACCGCCTAACAATAAGCCTGAAGTAAACAAAGAAGATACTGCTACCGGAACTATTATTAAAACCGGTAACAGTAAATATGGCGTGATGCTTTTTGATAACAACAATCAGGCTATCTATATTTGGCAACTAGAAGATTCGTCAACAGCTAAATGCTATGGAGACTGTGCCAAAGAGTGGCCGCCTGTGCTAACAAATGGTACACCGATTGCAACTGCTGAGGTAAATAGTCAATTGCTTGGAACCACTAAGCGCAGTGATGGTACTACTCAAGTTACCTACAATGGTCATCCATTATATTATTACGCACATGAGAAAGCCGGAGAAGTAGAGTGCCATAACGTTAGAACACATGGCGGTTTTTGGTGGGTAATCCAGCCAAATGGTGTTAGAGCCAAATAAACAATTCTGAATAGCTGTTGAATTATTTCACTCTTGAGTACAATTACGAAAGAATAGCTTATCTTTGTAGTATCACAACAGTATTTTCGTTAAATACTTCTCTATAGCCATTATTTGTAAGTACACTAATATACTCATCAACTTCCTGCTTGCTCATAAATGGCCATTTTTCTAGGTTGCTCGAAATAACAATATATTCTGGGTGTGCCCCCTCTGGTAGTGGTAAGTAATAAATCTCTGCACGCGAAGAAAGCATAGCAAATGCCGAGCTCGCACCAACGCTCGCATTTTTAGGAATTAACTGAAATGCTGTGCGAGCACTCCGCTCTGTAGGGGTGAGCTTATAAAACCGAAGGGACAATGGCTTTAGTACTGCATATTGGTGCATAGCTATGTTAATACTAAAGGCCAATAGTATCGTAGAGCTAATGGCTATCTTGTATAGTAACTCTTTATTAACACCATAATTTTTGTGTAAAAATTGTATCAACCGATACAAACCAATAATAGATGCGGCTGCCAATATTGGGGCTTGCGATGCCGAGTAGTGCTCAAAGCTTCCCCATCGCCATGTCTCAGTACTTAAAAATCTCCCTAGCCACAGTGGTAAAAGTAAAATTACTATTTCGAGAGCAAAGATACTAAAACCACCGAATGAAAATACCATAGCTAGCATGTTGCGTAGCTTTTCGCTCGGCAAAAAGAACGCTTTTACGACACCAAGTGGCTGTAGAAATACTGCTTTTACTACATCTTGTATGCCGCTGCCAAAATTTGTTTTTTCATATCCATAACTCGGCCCAAATAGTGGTAGCCATAGCTTAGTTATAACAGCAAAATATAGTGCACTAACAAACCCAATTGCTACACCAAGCCAATATTTACGTTCAACTATTATTAGATAAATTGCTACCATTAGTGCTACGAGCGGCATGTCTTCGCGAAAGAGCAACAGTGTTGCTAAGCCAATACATAAATGCCGATAGTTTTTACTTACTAATAGAAAATACAGCACCCAGGCCAGTGGTAAGACGGCGGCAGCTGAGTCGTGAAAAGAATAGACGAGTGCAGAAAAGAACCCAAAGAATAAAAAGTACGGCAGCAGCCAGAATGCTGCCAGCTGAGGCTTGGATGAATAGTGTTTGGCAATTAAATATATTGGCCAACCGCTGAGTACAATACAAAGTGCTTGCAAGACAAGTAAGAATCCGGGGGCTTGCCAAAGATAATACAGTGGCACTAGTGGCAATAAGAAAAAGTGCGCATGGTCGCCCAAGAGATTATAGCCCTTAAGAGGATTAATGCTGAGGCCCGAGTGAACCAGCCCATACATATGCCTGTTAAACAAACCGAGATCGAGCATTGGTATCTGCAACTTACGATATAACAAATATTGCAGTAGTACATAATATCCAAAACTTATTGCAGATATTACTAAAGCTAATTTGTTTTGGCGAAGCCATACACTGCTCTGCACACGACGACGAAGATTGTCTAAATACATTACTTTTACCGAGCCAGTGATACCAACGAGCACACCAACAAATATCCATGTATGTGTAACTGCTAAATTACCTAGGCTCTGCCACTGCACCAAAAACATTATACTCATAAGTACTATTGCCAACAGCCATATTTCTTCTTGTTTACTATGTATTCTTGGCCATACCTGTACCGCCAACCAAAGTAAGGTAATCAGAAAAACAATTAATATGCCGCTACCAACAATACCCTGCTCTGCCAAAAGTTGTACATATACGCTACGTGATAGCGAATTGCCGCTATATATTGATGTATCAACATTAAACTGTCGTGCTAATGTGGCCTGTAAATTTCCTGGTCCTATTCCTAATACAGGATGAGTAATAAATACTTTTATTCCTGCTCGCCATGAATCTAAGCGAGTCTGTACCGAGGTATTTGTTTCTACAGAAGCAAGCTGAGTAGTCAGGTTATGACGTACCACCGAAGGATTAATGCCTGTCTGTGGTATAGTTGTCTGAATATCAGACGGAACTGCTACCTGCACTGGTCTGGCCAGGCGTGCACCTACAAACAAAATTGTAGCCGCAAAAACAGCAGACATAACTACTAATAAACCAAGATAAACAATTTCTTTATAGTACCTTTTAGCTGCAAGAACTACTAACAATATAAGAGATATTAGCGACAACCCAATAAATGCCGAGCGTGATGTTGCCAAGAATATACTACTTAAGAATGCAACAGACAAAACAAAATAGCGCTTACTAGGTTTTACAAAAAATGTTACAAGTGCCAGACTAAGTGGGATAATAAGATAGTTTACTAGAGTAGCAGGCTCAAAACTCAGCCCCGTTATTCGAGGATACCCAAAGATAAGCTTAGAATAGCGAGTAGCCAAAAGCGTGTAATGAGTAGAAACACCAAGCACATCACCAAAAAATTGCCACAAGGCAAATATCACAACTAGACTTCCACTAATAAGAATAATATTGCGATACCATGCTAAGTCTCGCTTATTAATTATTTGTGCAACACAAAAAGCCAACACAAACTCATACCCATACAACATAAGAGTTAGATAACTGTGGCTGGTACTTTTGTTATAGAATGCCGATATAACCCCTGTTAGCAAAAACAAGGCTAGCAATACCCATGGTAACTGCAGCCAGTCCCAACGCCGTTTTATCAGCATTGGTATATTAATGAGTAATAATAGAGTACCAACGATATGGCTTGGTCGAACTGCCGTGCTGTACCAATACAGTTGCGGCCAAATCTCAAATGGCAAAAAGAATAACAGTGCGCTTAGCAAATAGACATTTGCTTGTGCTATATATGATTTTATTTCTTCTGCCATCTCTTAGCGTACGGTCGACGAACCTTGTGTAATGCAAATCGCGAAACCGGACTCCCCCAGCGCTTAAAGTAAATGTCTTGGCTATGATAAGCAATAAGTTTTTTCTTAGACATATCGCCCTCGCTGCCACCTTCTAAATGTATAATCTGTGCATCTTTTACGAAGCGAATCTTTTGTTTGTTGGCCCACAACTTGCGACACAAGTCGACATCTTCGTAATACAAAAAGTATTCAGCCTCAAAGCCACCCACCTCGTTGAACACATTTTTGCGTATCATCATAGCAGCACCACTTACCCAGTCGACATCCCGACTTTGCAATGGTAAATAGTCTGCATTGAGCCAACGCCAGTACTTGGCATGGAGTGGATTCTTAGATACTCTAGCGTTCACTGGCTTTTCGAGTATCATACGCCAGACCGCTGGCCAATACCCATATTGATATTGTTGTGGTACATTTTTTGCATCGAGTACGAGTGGTGCGGCAGCGCCATATTCTTTGTGCGAATCTAAAAACTGTATTAGCACGCTAATATTGCTGTCTTTATTTAGCTTGGTGTCACTATTTAAAAACCACAAATACTCGCCTTTTGCTTGCTTGGCAGCCAAGTTATTGGCTTTTGCAAAACCAAGATTTTCTTTAGAGTGAATTATAGTAATACCTGGAATAATCTTTTTTAATGCTGCCTCACTAAATTCTTCTGAGGCGTTATCTACCACTATTACTTCATAACTCTCAATATTTATATATCGCTTAATAGAGTTTAAGCAATCCTCGAGCAACTTTTGGGTATTGTAGTTAATCGTAATAATGCTTAACATTACTGGCGACTCTTTAATACTTTAAACGGGTTCTCTCTACTAATAAGGCCGAGAAATTGTTCGGCACTCATTTTTTTGCTAGACTGAATTTCTTTTCTTGCCTTTAGTAATTGTGGAGTATGGAACAACGCAGTAAAGTGCGCCCGTAAAACTCTGTATGGATGTCCCTTGAGTATCGAAACCAAACTAAGCCGCCAATTGGCACATAAGAATCGCCAAAAAACTTTGCCCTGTACACCTTTTGGTAGATCACGCCAAAAGATATATATACTATTTCTAATTGCCATCTCTCTGCCGAACCCGGGAATTTTATTACTGGTATGGCTGGTGGCATGTAACACAATGGCATTATGGCTAAGCCAAAGAGATTTTTTCTGCAACTGTGCACGCATACTTAAGTCTACATCTTCGTAATACGCAAAGAACGATTCTTCGAAGTAGCCAATGTCTGTAAATAGCGATGCTTTATACAGGCTAGCACCGCCGCTAGCAGCAAAGATAGGTTCATCTTGCTTTGGTAGTTCGCTAGCTGCCAAGTTACGGTGTCTGGGGTAAGGAAACCCATAGATAGTATAGACATCTCCATCGGAATCTATCTTTTTACCGTCTTGGCTAAGAATAACTGCAGAGGTAATATCTGCGTTGCTCTTTACTGCTGTAGCCACTAGTTTGGCCAAACAATCTTTTTGCGCCACCGCGTCGTTATTAAACAGCCAAATATAATCAGATTTGGCTGCTTTTATACCAACATTTACTCCGCCTGCAAACCCGAGATTTTCCGGTTCTACAATCAGCGCAACTTCTGGATAGTGTTTGGCAATATACTCGGCCGAGCCATCAATACTACCATTCTCTACAACAATAATCTCAGCTGGCCTGTAGCTTTGTGTTTGTAGCGAGTCTAGGCATTTACCTAATATGTCTTTGCCATTCCAATTTGGTACTACCACGCTTACAGTTGGTTGTTTCATACCTGTTATTATATCATTTATAAGAGGTTATTATTACGTTGGCTTTTATATAACTGCTTCATTATGTACACAGTAAATTGGATTGTTTTTGTTAATTACATTACTTCAAACTTTTCTGTCATAATGTCGCCCTTACCGATGCTGTATATAGATCCTCCTCTAAGCTTTGGTAGCATCCAAAAAACATTCCATAACGCATCATTAAGTGCATCAGGAGTTCCTTCGGTGGGGTTAAGAAAATCATAAGGTAGAAAATAAAAATTTAATAGTTGGCTGATTGTAGGCAGATTAACCCAAAAAGAATAATTTTTGTACTTTCCGAAACCAAATGTCTCTTCTAAAATAATGTCCGCAAGAGTTGGGTTGTATATATTCGACAAAACCTCTTTAATCTTTGGATTGTCTTTAACGACAGTATTAGTAAGTGGCGATGAATGCTCCGTAACCCCTATAGCGCTGTTTGAATGATTCTGTAGTGTCTTATAAGCTTTGAATGCTTGCTGTTTACTCGGTAAGATATCCTCAATGCCCTTATCCAAATTGATGCTTTGTGACGATGCAATATTGAGGAGATTATCATATCCACATTCTAGTAATCGTCTACCTACATGCATAAGGCGCATCATAATATATTCATTAGGGCTAAAGTAATAAATGTTTGAATTTGGGTAGAGTTGTTGAATATAAGATTCACTAATATCTAAGTCTTTAGATATATAAAAAAATAGATCATGTTTTATATTCTTTAAATAACCAAGCTTCTCGTTTAAAACATCCCAGTTGAGTCCACCTTCCAGGTGAATTACCACAGCCAACTTACTATCTCCCCCTCTTCGAATTCTATAGAGAGGGAAATTATCTAGATTCCTCTTTGACTTATTATACTGCGACAGTATTTCAGCTGTTCTTAACAAGTTAGCATATCCAAAATGTTTTGTGGGCTCTAGGACCGCCCCTTCACCCCATTCATTCCAGGCGTTAATAAATATCAGAGGTTCTTGTTTATTATTACTAGTTTCTATTTTTATTGTATTTTTTAGCCAATGTGCGTAAACATCAGGAGTTGAATTGTGCATAGTAAATCCCTTTCCTTTTCTTCTGGCATCATTATCCCACGACGGCATAATAGCCTTGTAGTTTGGGAAATTAAATACTTCATACTGTTTATCGTCCAATGCTATATTCCTATAATCCTCAACATTACCAGTAAATTCTTTATCAATTAGTTTTCTTGAAACCTTTCGTGATATTACCTGGGAACCGTCATTACCAGACTTTTTTAAACCATACGTTAGTGGTTCAAAATCCAAGGCCTTATCAAAGCCATACGATCGTGGATCGACCAAATCAAAACCTATTGTGGTTACAAGTTCAATCTCAATTGAGTATTTATCGCGCAAATATTTTCTCCAGATATTTGAGTAAGCAAGTGGATCCCTCAGGTCAGGTGCTCTATAAACCATTAGCACAGGCTTGTTATTGTTTCTTATATAGCGCGGATCAATTATTATATGTTCAACAGACTTGATGAATTCTAAGGGGTCATTATCTCTATATTTTTGGGCGATAATTATTTCTTCTTCTCTGCCATCCCAGCGTTTTGTCCAATTCTCATTTGCCCAACAAATCATAAAACCAAAGTCCCATTGCTTATTTTGTAAAAAGATATCTAGAGGCACATCTAGTAGTCTTTTTCCACTGAACCAATAGTGGTAAAAGCAAAAACCAAAGATACCATATTGTTTGGCTAATCGTATTTGTTGTTCTAAAACATTCGGATCTCTCAGATCGTAATAGTCATCGTTCAGAGGTAAAAATGGTTGTTGATGGCCTACGAAGCGTGGCTCAGCTTTTCTAACATTTGTCCATTCCGTAAACCCTTTACCCCAACTCTTGTCATTCTCGGGGATAGGGTAAAATTGTGGCAAGTAGAATGAAATTAATCGAGGATCATTTTTATTTCGTACATATATTTCTTTGCTTTCATCCTCATTAAAGAACTCGTTATTAACTTCTAAGATATTTTGATGTGAGACAGAATTTTTATCAGAAACCATACTAAGTGCTCTTTAGTCTGTTTTTTATTTTTTTCATAACAAAATAAGGGAGATTTTTAGACGTGTGTAGTTCTTTATTTTTTTGTCTAATCACTTTGAGTGCAGTTTGGTATTGTTCTTGTAATTGCTTATTTTCTAAAATAATATCTCTGCATTCTTGAGCTGTTGTTGCATATAATTCTTCAAATTCTAATCCAGGGCTAATGGCCGGTAGAACAGCTGCTTCTTTGGGTGTGTTTGATCTTCTTGCAGCTCCTACATACTGCCAAACCACAGCATCAGAATTCAATGCTCTTTTAAAGAAAGTTTCTTCACCTTTAAGACCGACTTTCTTTAATTCTTTAGCTAGTAGTTTACGGGGATACTCTTTAATAATTGGTTTTTGATAAACAATCTCATACCCTGCTTCATTAAATACTCTTTCAATCTCCTTAAACGTATAAAAGTGAAGGTGAGTATTATCGAGTAATCCTGTTTTAGCATAATTGAATTCGCCACTTAAAAGCATTAATCGAACAGAAAGATGTGCCATATTTGGTATAGAAAATAATATTTCACCATCTTTGGATAATAATTTTGTAATTTTTTTCAACACTGAAACTGGATCAACTAAATGCTCAATAACATCGCCAAAATATATATATCGATAGTCACCTGGTAAGTTTTTAAAATCTGTGTTCTCAATATTAATATTATATACATTCATCAGTTTCTTTTTAGCTTTTATAGAATCTTGTTTGTTAACTTCAATACCATCAACCATACACTTTTTCTGATCGATTAGTGCCTTGCCAAAATTACCGGCGCTACAACCAACATCAAGAACTCTGCTTTGTGGCTCAATATACGCAAATATTCGATACCATGGGGTATTAGGGTCATCAGATAGCACTACATTCGAGTAATTTGACATAAACAATACTCCTTCACTCAACTTTGATTAATTCTTGTATTATACACCCATTAATATCGGATTATCCTCTATAGTTACAGGAGGAACATACTATAAACGTATTGGTCATATTGGTATATTCAATTAATACCAACTAGATTTAACTCTTATTATACCTTGTTGCTTCGTTTCGTCTTTTATCTTAAATTGAACAGCGTTATCAATAAACTCGATTGGTAACTTGTCATTTTTGTTAAAAAAGCTTATTTTTAGCAAATATGTACCTTGTGCCAAATTAAGATTTTCGTATTCTAACTGAACCTTAGAGTCATTCACCTTAAAATTGTCAATTTGAGTATTTGTCCCAAAACAGTAAGTACCATCATTTCTAAATATAGCTATGCCAATGTTCTGTATTTCTGGATTCTTCTTCCACTCAACAGTTACTTGAATCTTTTTTGGACTTTCAAAAATATGTGCTTCTCTTCCATTATTGTCTTTCAAGACAATCTTTTTTAGGTGAGATGTGGTTTCAGCATTGTGCTTATTTTCTGAATCGTTCATATTGATTTGATAGTATTTACTTGCAACTAAATCGGCGCTACCGCTGCTTATAACTTGTCCATTATCTATCAATACTACTTTGTCGCAGAACCGCGTTACTGCTTCCATATCATGAGAGACAAATACTACTGTCTTGTTAAATCTCTTAAGTTCTTCGAAATAATTAAGACATTTCTCTTGAAAAGCTGCATCCCCTACAGCTAGTACTTCATCAATTAATAGAATATCAGATTCTGCACGTACTGCTATAGAAAATGCTAATCTTACTTGCATGCCTGATGAGTAGTTTTTTAATTTTTGGTCCATAAATTCACCAATTTCTGCGAAATCTACTATCTCATTATAAATTTCTTCAATCTTCTTTCTTTTCATCCCAAGTATTGTACCGCTTAAGTATACATTCTCTCGTCCGGTAAGCTCAGGGTTAAAGCCAACGCCTAACTCTATAAATGGTGCTAATGTACCATTTACTCTTATTCTCCCCTTATTCGGTTGGTAGATATTAGCAAGTATTTTTAATAATGTACTTTTTCCACTGCCATTCTTTCCTACGATACCAAAGAATTCACCTTTTTTTATTTCAAAATCAATATCTTCTAGAACCTTAAACTTAGTATATTTTCTTGTTTTAAAAATGTTAACGGCCGCAGTTTTTAGACTGGTGTGCTTTTCATGTGGTACTTTAAAGGTTTTGCTAATATGACTAATTGTAATTGCCGTGTCTCGTTTCATACTACGCTTCCTCTGCAAAGTTTTTTGAAGATCTTTCAAAATATATGAATCCAATCACTACAATTAGTATTGTAATAATATATGGGACAAACTGGAGGGGCATTTTAAGAACTGATTCTGCTGTAATTGTCTCTTTTGTCACTAGTAAATATCTAGCATCTTGTACTATCTGAGTGATAGGATTGAGTAGAATAAACTTCTGGTATCTAATAGGCACTATTTGTAGCGGATAGATAATCGCGCTTGCATAGAATAATAACTGCAATAATACTTCCCAAATATGACCGACATCACGATATTTCACAAACATTGCACTCGTAATGAAAGCAATTCCAAGACAAAGAATAAAGAGCTCAATTAAGAGCGGGATGAATAGTAAGGCATTCCATCCAGGAACAATTCTTGCGAGAATAATAAAGATAAATACAACAATTAGATTCAATAATAAAGTAATAGCCGAACTAATGCTTGCCGCGATAATAATGGTGATACGCGGAAAGTATACTTTTCGCATCATATCACCTTTGTCAGCTACAGCTTTCATAGTCGTGTTGGTTGCATCTGCAAAGTAAGTCCAGAGCACAATACCAAGTAGTAGATATAATGCATAGTGCTGTATACCAGAACCGATGCGAACAAATACAGTAAATACAAGATATAGTACACCAAACATCGCTAATGGCTTTACAAGTGACCAGGCGTAACCTATCAATGAACCTTGGTATTTTAATTTAAAATCTGTAACTGCCAACTCTCGAATTAAATCAAAATATCTATAATTGGTTCTTATCTTATTTTCTATTTTTTTCTGAATCATGGTTTTATACTATATACTATACTGAGTATACAATATATTACCCTAATAAAACTATGAGAGCAATCTTAAAAAAACTATTTCCTCCCAACAGTAAACGAAGAAAAGGATTAATTAAAATCCTTTCAGCCCTTGGTATTTATTCACCGAGGTATAATCCGCTGCATAATTATTTAGTAGAAAAGAGTTGTGAGATTCAACGAGTTCTACCTAAGGACATCAATCTAAAGAATAAACCACTAATTTCAATTGTTGTACCTGTCTACAATACGCAGCGTAAATACTTTGATGCACTTCTCAACTCTGTACTCAATCAGAGTTATGAGAACTTCGAACTTATTGTGGCCGATGGGAGTGATAGCAAAAAGGCAATCGAGTACTTTGAACAAATTGAAGACTACGACAAACGGATTAAAAGAAAGAAGATTGAAAATAAAGGTATTAGTGAGAATACCAACTCAGCAATAAAACTCAGTAAAGGTGACTTTATTGCACTTCTAGATCATGACGATGTATTGCACCCTGATGCTCTATTGCTAATGGTGGGTGCAATCAATGAGTTTCCAAAAGGCCAGATGTTTTATAGTGACGAATGTAAGTTAACCGAGGATGGTGAGCAGTATTTTGGGCCTCATTATAAACCAAGCTACTCGCCTGACCTGCTTAGTAACCTAAACTATATTACCCATTTTACATTAATGAAAAGAGACATCTTCAACAAGGTGGGATGGTTTGATAAAACCAAAGATGGCGCTCAAGACTATGATATGTTTTTGCGAATATCATCATACACAAACGACATCATACATGTACCATATGTTTTGTACTATTGGAGAGAGGCGATCGGATCAACTGCTTCTGCTTTTGAGAATAAGAAAAGCATTGCAACTGCAGGAACGAAGTCATTAGAAGATTACTATTTACACAAGGGCGTTAAGGCAAAAGTAAAAATACGCAATAAAACACCCGGGTTCTATGAAGCAAAGATCTCTATCCCCCATAAAAAGGTTGGGATAATACTAAATCTAGAAAATGAGTTGTTTACCAACAATTTTATACGACATATCCAGAATAAAACAAAATCAAAACATAACTTGAAATGGTATGGAGTTAAGAATAACGGGCTAACCTCAAGTAAAAAAGAGGTTACATTAGGTAAGTTTAATAATATCATAATGAAAGCAAAAGAAGAGAATGAGATAATAGTAATAATTGATTGTATGGCTTTACCAAATAATAGTTCTTGGCTTGATACCATGGCTGCATTTCTTACACAAAAACATATTGGACTGATTACTCCTACAATAATCGACTACCTTGGTAGTGTTATGTATAAAGGTTCTGTAGAGACTACCGAAGGAAACTACCCTATCTTCAAAGGATTAAAGTATAATCAAAAAACTAGTTTTGGTGATGCAGATTGGGACAGAAACGTTGACACAGTTATGGAAGGAATTGTAGCATTTGAGTCGAAACTTACACCAAATATTTCAGCAGATAATTTTACTGCTCTTTTTTCTGAGCTAAACAAAATATGTGAAACTAAGAATCTTTACAAAACATCACTTGGACGCTGTTTATTTCGTGATATCTTCACTATGCCCAAGAATTTTAAAGATTCAATTCAAACAAAAGCTAATTTTAGTAACAATCTTTCTCAATATGGAAAAGAAGATTTTGAAACTACTATGCACGGCCAGTTACCGGTTACAAACAAGTATAATTTAATGAATGAACAACTATGAAAAAGGTAGTAGCTTTTATTATTGTTGGGTGGCACAACGAGAAATTATTGCCTGAATGTATTAATTCTGTGCTCGCGCAGACGTATAGCAATATAAAAATATATTATGTTGATAATGGATCTGCCGACAACTCTGTTAAATTAGTAAAAGAGAATTATCCAGATGTAATTTGCATTGAAACTGGTAAAAATAATGGATTTGCTAAAGGAAATAATATTGGTATTCGCGAAGCACTAAAAGATAAGAATGTTGAGTATATCGCTCTATTAAACACCGACGCTACAATTGAGAAATTATGGGCACAAAAACTAGTTACTTTCGCCGACGGCAAGAAGCGTGTAGCAGCAATGCAAGGTATTACTCTCGATTATTACAACCATAACATAATAGATTCTACGCATATATTCTTATCGAGAAGTGGGCAAGCCACTCAGGGTTCATACAGAGATGATCTGATTAACATTCCGAGTTCATTCACTACAATGGGCGTAAATGCTGCCGCAGCTATGTATACACGTGAGTTTATTGATGCACAACCATTTGAATCTTTATTTGATGAAACAATGTTTATGTACTTAGAAGATGTAGATGTAGCGTTGCGCTCTATTGTTATGGGCTATAAGAATTACTGTGTTAAGGATACATATGCATACCATATGGGGTCAGCTAGTTCCAAATCAAATAAGACATATCCAGCCTACATGACTTTTCGTAACAACTCAGGATTATTAGTTAAAAACTTACCTATCGGTACTCTTGCAAAGCTCCTCTTTAGAGTTATTAGTTCAGATAGGGCACGCGTTAAACATCTTAGACAGCTTGGTAGAAAAGAAGAAGCGAAAGCAGTAGTTAAGGGACGGTTGTTTGGCCTACTACTTTTACCTATCTTCTATATTAAGAGATTAAGACTTAACAAAAGTCGGAACATAGATAAAAACTATTTATGGCACTTAATGAAAAAAGGTTATTAAATTAGTTAATTCTAGTAGGCATACCAGGCTATACCATCGTACTTCCAACCCGGATATTTTGTAAGGTTGTCCCTCTCTCCTGTACTTGCAGTATACAAGTGGTCACCATTTAAATCATTTCTTAATCTATAGATAGGAAACGTAGATGGTATTTGATTAGGTTCAGCATAAAAAGCTATACCCTCGAATTTAAATCTTATAGTATTTACTAGATAATCTTTTTCAGCTACATCGCTAGTATAAAAATGCAGGCCTACATTTGTTAGTAATCGATAAACAGGTTTTGAGGTAGCTGTATGAGGCATCAGATAGACTACTCCCTCTGGTACAGCTCCATTACGAACTGTAGTTTGCCACTCTATATAATCTTGGGTATAAAAATGCTCACCTGTTCTTGGGAAGTAAGAACGGAAAATCGAAGCTGAATGATAAGGGTTTGGATCAACGGCTGGGTCATAGCCGAAAAAGTTTTGAAATACAGACGAAAAAGCCTGATTTAAAAATGGAGTGTAATTGTACAAAGAGGCAGTTGCTCCACTACCTAGCAATACCCCATTCCAATAGCCATCATAATACACTACTGGGCTACTTGAGCTTCTTTGCCGATTGCCTTGTGTCATTGGGCCACCATAGTAATAGCTTGCATCATCTGGTACTAACCAGCTGAGATTGCCATTTGCTCGCTCTTTACCCCATTTAAGCAGCCATGCACCTTTTGTAACTTGTCTACTGAACCCCATATTAGCATCGCTTTGCACACAAGTAACAACCGGTGTACCTCTAAAGACAGCATTTCTGGTAGGGCCAGGACAATTGAATCCAACTGCACTAACATATCTATATAATGGACATCCTGCATTGCCTGTTACTAAGTTTTCTTCTTGTTCTAGCTTGGTTAACATTACCTGGGGATTAATGCCCCATAAATCTGATACTTTACGTATAATTGACGCAGCGCTTGCAGAACCACTATACGTAAAGTAATTACTTGGATACTCATCGGTATAATTCTTTAGGCAGCTGTTAGGATATTTATTAAGAAAGTTCTGTATATCAGCAGCAGACATACTGCCAGAACGATCAAAGTTACCATCAGTAATCATTAAGCTATTACTATATGCTTTGGCGGATCTCTGTGATGGTGTAGAAACAACAAAAGAACTTGCCAAAAATATAGATGCCATTAATAAGAATAACAATTTTCTCATGCTTATTATTTTACCACCAATGTTTGCTTTTCGGAAGTGTTTGTTCCACCTTCACTGTTTTTGGATTGAGCAGTTATTGACCAGTTACCTTGCTGGCCTTTCCATTGCCAACTCGTGAAGTATTGTCCTCTACCATTATCTGCTACTGGCTTGAATGGTAAGGTAATTTTCTGTCCATTACTATTAACGAGAATAATTTGACATTCTAGCCCTGGCAAAGTAGTGCAGACAAACTCAACTAAAACATTTTGTGGTATCGGTCCATTATTACCACTACTTTTTGTAAATGTAGGTTTCTCAGGCACTGAAGGAGAGTTTGTCTGGTTATTTTGCGGTGTACTAGTATTTGTGGGGGTTGACTGACTTTCTGTCTGGTTATTCTGATCTTCAGTATTACTACCCTCTTCTTGATTTGATTGTAGTTGATTTGCAGCAGATAGTTTTTTTGCTTGTTGATTTTTATATATAACTATTCCCACAATAATAGTAGCCATTAACAATACGGCTAGCACAGTAAGAACTATAATTTTATTTTTTTTACCTTTTTTCATACCGTTCACCCCCCCCATGATTTAAGCATTACCGACTATATCATATCTTTATGATCTTATAAATATATATAAGCTGCTGGCCATTATAAAATCTGTTAATCTGATTGATGCATGGACTCACCTCTACTTTAGTACTTATAAAGTACATAATGTGTTGTTGAGCAAAAGCATTACATGGATCAATATTTACCGTCATTAGATCAGCTTGGTTTAAATATATATAATCCATTTTCTCGTTGTTCAGTTTAAATGTCACGTGTGCATATCGATTTACAATATCTTTATACTGCTCATAGTTCGGGAAGTCTTCCCACACACCATATTGTGGGTAAATCATTACACCTGAAATAGAATTTGCACCTGCCATTTGGGGATACTGTTCTAATGTAATATTTTCTAATACTACCCAGGTACCCGATTGAGCTGCATTTTGTTGAGAAATGCGTTTTACGACCGTATCATACTCAAATGGAACCTCCTTATAGATTGGATTAATATAAAATGACATTGCCATACTTATTAAGAGTAAGCAAAGAGCCGCATAGATAACGGTGCGTTTATATAAAAGAAAGACTATTGCAGATAATATAAGTATGGATAATATGATGATATATTGCTTCGTATGACTTGAAATAAATTCAAGCTTATTTATAAATATAAAGTATTGCGCTATTAGCATTACTGTAGTAGTAAACGTAGTGATAATAATTACAAACCTCGGTAACGGCTTTGCGCGAAGTCTAACGTTTCGAATAATAGCTATAATAAAAGAAATATTTAAAACTCCTAATCCAATTAGAAGTCGTTTTTTGGCTGACTTATCCAAGAGCAATAATTTAAAAACAAAATCCGTATCAGCCGGTACTAGCATTCTTGTTAAAAAGACAATTATGCCTAGACTAATTATTATCAGAAACCAATCATTTTTTTTGTGCTTTACACCCTCATAAATTATGTAAGCTGCAGGCACTAACAAATATATAAACATATAGACAAAATTTGATGCCTCGCTCTGGTTAATCATGTTTCGTGTAATAAATTCCTTACTTTGCAGGAAAAACAATTTAAATACATCAAAGAGAGCACTTAATTCGGCTGGTGAATCTACATTGCTTCTGCGCCCTGGATAAACAGTACTCTGAACCAAATGTATTGCTTCTTTATGAATAATATAAAAAATTCCTAATAGTATAGCTGCTGCAAAAACTGCTAGGGAAAGAATGAGAATATTTTGTTTTGTAATAAATTTCTTTAGGTTCTTCTGGGAAAAAAGATAGCCAGCCGCAATAAATAACCCAGCTAAACAAGTTGCAATTATAAATGGTGCATAGAATGTTAGTGCTAAGCACACCACAAAATATGCCAATCCTACACCATATGCTATTTTGTATTTGAGGTTAGTACATTTTAAGATTTCAATAAAAAAGAATAACATCCAAAAAACATATGCAATTGAGAGTAGGGTACCATTGGTGTACCACCACATAATAAAAGGACTAAACGAAAATGCAGTAGCAAGCAAAGCGCTTAAGAGGTTATTTTTAGGTGGAGGTATTAGTGTTCTGAATAACAGATATGCCCCAATTAACAGTGCGAGTAGCATAAACCACCAATGAAATGAAAATGCTATAGAGAACGGTAAAAACAAAAAGGCTATGTTCTGCGGTTTAAATATTACACTCCAGTCACCTACTGGCATATCGAGCACAATAGCCATATCTTGACCATTACCAATATTTGGATTGATACTTGCAAAATTTGTAGCTTTTTGGGCATATTGCAATGGAGAATTAACCACCCATTCGTCGCTACGAATCTGCCTAGGAAAACCAAAGAGTAAATTCTTATCTTTGAGGCCAGGGTTAGCAGTGGCCTCATACAAACCAATTGATGAACCATGGATTTTACCTATGCATAGTATAAGGAAAACAAGCACACTAATAGCTGGAAATATCCAAACATAATACTTTTCTGCTTGTTTATAAGGCTTTAGAAAAGATTTCATAGTTCTATTTTTTTAAATTCAGCAAAAGAATACCAGCAATTATTAGGGTAATGCCTAATATTTTTGGAACACTAAATACTTCTTTGAAGATAAAGTATGAGGCAGTAAAAATAAGAATATACACAAGACCTGTAGTAAGAGGAATAATATAACCAAGTTCAAACTTAGAAATCAACAATAAGTAGGTTAAAAAGCTAACGACGTACAATACCAGCCCTAAAATTGTAAGTAAATTAATATTAAAGTGAAGCTTGTTATTAAGATAGTAAATAGGAGCACCATTTGCAGTACTTAATTTGATAATAATTAGTGCGGCTGAAGTAGCTAATACATATAGTGGTAATAAGATTTTCTGCATTTAATTATTATACCTAAAAAACTAACTAAACATAAAATTGAGGAGTTTGTTTAATGTTATATTTCTCTCAAGGTGTTTCATATGATAGTTCCTACCTCTTTTACCCATCGCATTTCTTTGTAAATCAGACATAGTGTAGACCTTTTTTATATTATTGGCCAGCTGTTTAGCATCTTCAGTTGGCCCTACAAAACCACACTTAATTGTTTTGTTGATCAATTCTTGGACTTCGCCATCCATCGCCAGTACTATAGGTTTACCAGCAGCAATATAACTCATTACTTTGGCCGGTATAGTAGCCTCTAGTAAGTTGCTCTTTACTAAGCACCCAACTAAAACATCTGCTATATCGGTATATTTAGGTATATCACCAATTGGCTTGTGGCCCTCAAAATAAAAATTATTTTTTAACCCGGCGTTATTTACTTCTTTCTCTAGCCAATTACGCGACATGCCGTCACCCACAATTATCCAATTAATATCTCTCAACCCTGAGTTCTTTAATATTTGTGCAGCCTCCAGGATAGTCTCAAACGATTGAGCAGGGCTAATATTACCAGCAAACAAAACGTTAAAACTGTCTGAAAAACGTTTGGCAAGTACTTTGTCGTGTATAGTTTCTTCGTATACCTTCTCGCAGGCCTGTGGTAATACAATTACCCTGTTTTTTGGCTTGCCCGTAGCTTCAAGTAGCTTAGTTTGCATGGCATTAGAAAGGCCAACCAGTTTATCGGCTTTTTTGTAGTACCAGTGTGAATGTTTTTCTGCAAGCCAACGCATAGCTTTATTCTTGACATCTATTACTGAGTATAAATTTTCTGGCCATAGATCTAGAACATACATTGTAGTCTCGATCTTTTTTAAGCGCCCAATAATAACACCTGCTAGGCTCATCATTACTGGTGATAATTGATAAATAAAAATTTTGTCATAGCGTTTTGTTAGTAGCCTAGGTATGTGAAACAAGCTAGCAAGCGGAAAAGATATATAGTTAAGGAATATTTTTATATTTGTATTATTACCCCGTGGAATCTCAAAAGTCCTATGAATAATTGCATTATGATGAACCTGTCGACGATTTTTAAAATAAGAATAGCCATCAAAAAACTTTCCTTTGGGGTAGTTTGGGATACCACACAATACTTCTATTTCATAATTATTTTCTACAAAATAATCGCAAATATCATTTACACGAAACCCTTCAGGCCAAAAGTGCTGACAAATTATGAGAATCTTCTTTTTTTTCATTCAGATTTATGCCAAACTACCTGATTAATTATCTTGGTATAGCTTTGAATGATTTTTACTACTTTCTCAGAAACATTTTTGTCTATATAGTCGCCAGCTAAAAGAATTGGCCCATTATTTTGTTTTAATGAACGTGCAAGCTCAATAGACTGAGTAATGTCTTTAGTGGTAATACCGCCCACAATAAACGATCCTTTATCTAACACTTCTGGCCTTTCTGTAGAGGTACGTAACGAAACTCCATAGAATCCTAATATAGAACCTTCTTCTGCTAATGTACCGCTATCTGATAATACACAGAAGCTATCTAGTTGTAGTCTGTTGTAGTCGAAAAACCCAAACGGTTTTAAGCTTTGCACTAATGGGTGAAGTTTAAAATTATTCTTTTTAATTCTATCTTGAGTTCGCGGGTGGGTAGAAAATATAATCGGTAGCTTATATTGCTCAGCAATATCATTTATTGCATTCATTAAAGATTTAAAATTATCAGGATTATCAATATTTTCTTCACGATGAGCTGATACAAGTATATATTTATCTTTTTCTAATTTAATCTTAGAGAGAACAGGGCTTTTTTCTATATCTTTTTTGTGGTTTTCTATAAGCTCTGTCATTGGTGAGCCAGTTACAAATATGTGTTCTTTGCGTAAACCTTCGCTTATTAAGTTGCGGCGGGCATGTTCTGTATATGGCAAGTTAATATCACTAATGTGGTCTACAATCTTACGATTAATCTCTTCTGGCAAATTTTCATCAAAACACCTATTACCAGCTTCCATGTGGAAAATAGGTATTTTTAGCCGTTTGGCAGAGATTGCACTGAGTGCACTATTAGTGTCACCCAAGATCAGAACTGCGTCAGGCTGTTCTTTTAGTAAAACTTCGTATGATTTCGCAATTACATTCCCCATTGTCTCACCTAAATTTTCACCTACGCACTCTAAAAAGTAATCTGGTTTGCGCAACCCAAGTTCTTCAAAGAAAATTTCGTTAAGTGTATAATCATAATTCTGACCAGTATGAATAAGTATGTGCTCAAAATACTCATTGCATGCCTTTATTGTTGGTGCTAACTTAATAATCTCAGGACGAGTGCCAATAATGGTAGCTACTTTTAACTTACTTTCACTCATAGTATACCTACTTATATTCTCGCGTTACATTACCTTTTTTATCGGTAAAATTCTTTTTCTTCCATAACGCACTGTGTGGTTTTTCTACTGATATCTGGCTCGATGGCCGCGGTTCTTTGGTGTAATAGTACAGTATTACGGATCTACGGGCAGTACCTTTTGGAAATTTAATAGGGTTTGGAGTACCGTGAAATGAAAAGTCATGAGTATCAAAAATTACCAAACGATTCATAAGTGGGGCAACAGCCTCAACTAGTTCCTCTCCTTTATTATCATATACACCATACTCACCACCCCATTCTTTTTTCCACCCCGGGTTAAGAAAAAGAATAGCATTGACTCGCCTATTCAAACCAGTGGCATCATGATAATTACCATCAACATGCACATCTAAGAGGCCGCCACTAACAGTAACATTCAGGCCGCCTCCTGAATAATAAGGATCGGGAACTAACTTAGGGATATCTAATGCTGCTGACATGGCTTTTAGAAACATAGATGAGTTCATGATTCTTACAACTTTGTTAATTTCTTTAGGAAAATCAAATTCAGATTGATAATTAGATCTCATCTTTATTTCAATATCAGGATCGTTAGACTTATCCCAAATATCTGCATCTAGATCTGGGAATGCATTTAGACAATCTTTTGCCAATTCATTTGGAAAAAAATCGTCTATTATCAAATGTTTATAGGGTTTTTGTATAACTTTTCCATTTTTTTTTGCCTTGATAATTTTATTTGAACATTCAATTGCTATCTTTTTTAAATCATTCATTTTTTGTAGTGCCTATATAAATTATTATGTTTTTCTATCCACATTCTCATCTCTTTTATCATATCTGGATATTCAGAAACTTTAAAGTTAAAATCTTTTCTAGTATTAACAAGTGTTTTATCTAGAGCAACTTCCTCTTTGGGGCTAATAGTAATATCATTGCGATTAAACTCTTTCTTAAACAGTTGCAATAGGTTGTATTTAGTTATATTACCACTAGGGACTAATTGGTAGAGACCTGTCAGATTCTTTTCTATTGCAACTTTAATTGCCTTAGCGAGTTCAATAGTAGTAATTCCATTCCATACCGCTTTAGTATACCCAAATACCTCACCACTTTGAGCATAAAACCAATTAAACAATCCTACACCATCCTCTTGCATATCAGGCCCAATAATAGACATTCTAAAAGTGAGGTCTTTGTCGTTAATAATTTCACCAAGAGCCTTACTTCTGTCATAAAAAAGCTCACCATCAAACCAGCTATCTTCTTTGTATGGAGGGTTCTTACCGGAAAAAACACAATCAGTACTAAGATGTATTATTTTTGTCTTACTATCTTTGTAATAGTTCTCTAAGAAGTGCGGCAGATAAGAGTTAAGATACACTGCTAGGTCTTTTCGTTCTTCACTTTGTTTAATAAGCAGACCAATACAGTTAACTACTACGTCAAACTTATTATTATTGAGATAGTTTTTTAGATCTTCTGGATTTGTAACATCTAAGAGAGTGGTGTTTTCGTCTAGCTTATTACGTGCAGATAGGGTTTTTACATCAAAACCCTCTTCCCGCAAGTATAGCGAAACTACATGGCCTGCCATTCCGGCAGCACCTAAAACAAGAATATTTTTTGTTTTTATAGTAATTCTCCTTTTTTATTTGCAAGCTCTGCTTTAACATACTCAACAGTAAGAAGTTTATTCTTAACTTCTTCAACATTTAGCCTGTCGGTATTATCTGATGTGTATTCAACAACCTCCCCTAATCCCTGTTCGCCATTTTCAACAAATTTGCCATAATTAAGGTCGCGAGTATCGGCCGGAACCCTAAAATATCCACCTAAATCATCTGCTTTTACACGTTCTTCTCTAGTTAGTAGTGTTTCATCTTTTTTTTCGCCATGTCGAGTACCAATAATTTTTATCTCGTTCTTTGCCTCAAATAGTTCTTTTACTGCTTGGGCCAACACTTCAATTGTGGAGGCGGGTGATTTCTGGACAAATAAATCGCCTTGGTTGGCATTTTCAAAAGCAAATAGTACCAAATCTACTGCTTCATCTAAATTCATTAAAAAGCGAGTCATAGTAGGATCAGTAATAGTAAGTGGTTTGCCGGCTTTAATCTGCTCTATGAATAATGGTATTACTGAACCACGAGAGGCCATAACATTCCCATAGCGCGTAACCGAGATGGTTGTATCTTTAGAGTCAACCGTTCGAGACTTGGCAACAATTACTTTCTCCATCATTGCCTTAGATGTACCCATAGCATTAATTGGGTAAGCAGCTTTATCGGTAGACAGACACACTACCTTTTTTACGCCTTCACGAATGGCAGCATTCAATACATTGTCAGTCCCCAATACATTAGTCCTTACTGCTTCCATTGGAAAGAACTCACATGATGGAACCTGTTTAAGTGCCGCTGCGTGAAAAACATAATCCACACCAACTAATGCATCATGTATACTTTCTGGGTTTCTTACATCCCCAATGTAAAACTTAACTTTTTCACTAGCCAAAGCTTTTCGCATATCATCTTGTTTTTTCTCATCTCGAGAAAAAACTCTTATTTCTTTAATGTCAGTTTTTAAAAATCGACGCAAAACTGTATTACCGAAAGAGCCAGTTCCTCCGGTAATTAATAATGTTTTATTCGTAAAATTACTCATATTCTCCACAAAGTTATATCTAGTATAGTAGCAGATTTAACCTGATTATTCTAACTATTTTTTGTTTTGTTTTTCTGAAAGGCGAATAGAGAGCTCTTGATGTAAGTCTCTTACTTGTTTTTCTAATATAGCTACTCGGCTATTAGCAAGATTAGCTAAAAACAATACTAGTATAATCGCAGTTATTTGGATCACATCAAACAAACTGAGTGGTTCAGTTTGTGTCAGACCCTTAGAAAATAAAAAGTTATATATTGGTTCTGCAAATACTAACCCAGTAAATATTCCAAGCCATAATACTAGCCTGAATATAAATCTCCTTCGACTAGTACGTTCTAGTTTGTATGCCACTAGAGCATTAGTAATTCCTAAAATTATTAATGGAGTATTAAGTAAAACTAGTAATAAATATCTACTCACCAAACACCTCCATTATTCTCCGTTGCAAAAGTGATTTAATAATATTAAATGAATTCCAATTATTTTGGCCTTTTGCTTTTGAATAGTCTGTATAAATTGCAGTAATTGGATATTCATCTACTTTCATGTTCTGCTGTTTTGCTCGCCATAACATTTCTGAGCAAAACTCATACCCACTGCTTTTCCACTTAAGATTATCTAGGGCTTTTTTAGAATAAATACGCATCCCTGACTGTGAGTCGGTAACCTTAATACCAAAAAGTAAAAAGGTAATATAGCTCAGACCTTTATTGCCAGCAACTTTTGTTTTAGACATCCCTTTAGAATTAATAAGTCGACTACCTATAAGGAGGTCGGTTTTTTTCTTTTGGATTAATTCCACACCCTTAATTACTTCACTAGGATCATGCTGACCATCCGCATCTAAAGTAGCGGCGATATCAAATCCACTTTGTTGGGCATAGCTGAGTCCCGTTGCCGTAGCGCTACCACTACCAGAATTAAGAATATGCGAGATTACAAAAACATCTTCATTTTTTACAATTTCTCCTGTCTTGTCACTACTACCATCGTCAACAACAACAATTTCATAATCTAATTTTGTCTTGGCAAGAGCTTTTTTTAAGTCTTTTAAGACGTTAGGAATTACTGTTGCTTCATTGTAAGCTGGTATTACAAATGCCACTCTCATTTTTTTACTCTACTTTCTCTAATATTTTATTGAGGTATGTTCCATATCCACTCTTAACAAGTGGTTCGGCAAGCTTGTTTAACTGTCGCCTAGTAATAAACCCTTGCTGATATGCTACCTCTTCTATACAGCCTATCTTATATCCTGTTCTTTTTTCTATAACACTAATATATTCGGCAGCGTCCATCATAGAAGCAAAAGTACCAGTATCAAGCCAGGCGGAGCCAGCCTCCATTATCTGTACTTGCAATTTCTTACGTTTTAGATATTCTTCGTTAACGGTAGTTATTTCTAGCTCACCCCTATCACTTGGTTGTATATTTTTGGCAATTTCTACTACATCATTATCATAAAAATATAAGCCCACAACAGCATAATTAGACTTTGGTTTGGCGGGTTTTTCTTCTATTGAAAGAGCTTGCTTATTACTATCGAATTCTACTACACCGTAACGCTCTGGGTCTGATACCTGATAGGCAAAGATAATTCCGCCGTCTGGATTACTGCACTCTTTTAAGCTTAGGCCAAACTCATGCCCATGAAAAATATTGTCGCCCAATATAAGGGCAACCTTATCGTTACCAATAAATTCCTCACCAATAATAAATGCCTGGGCGAGACCGTCTGGACTGGGTTGAACAGCATACTGCAAATTAATACCCAACACACTACCATCGCCTAAAAGTCGTTGAAACTGATCACTATCATGCGGGGTAGTAATAATAAGAACATCTTTAATACCTGCCATCATTAGCGTACTGAGCGGATAATAAATCATTGGTTTATCATAAATCGGCATTAGCTGCTTGCTAATACCTTTAGTAATTGGATATAAACGGGTGCCACTCCCGCCAGCTAGAATAATTCCTTTCACAAAGCTCCTTTTCTATCTGTAATTATAACAAAAAAGACCTTATTAACTAAATAAGGTCGGTTGGTTTTGCCATGTACACCTACTCCAGTCAAAATCTTTCAGAAGTGGAGCTTGCTTGTCGCGCTCAGAAACAATTGGATCATCAACTGGCCAATCGATATCAATATCGGGGTCGTTATAGGCAATTTCGGCCTCGTTAGCTGGGTCGTAGAGACTGCCTACAATATAGTTATACGAAGCGGTATCTGAAACCACCACAAAACCATTACCAAAACCAACTGGGAGATACAGTTGATAGCCGTTTCTCTCAGTGAGTGCTACACCGGCATACATACCAAAGGTAGGTGACTGCAGTCGTAAATCTACAGCTACATTAAATACTTCTCCATGTGCACAGCTTACCAGCTTAGGCTGGCCAGGGCTGAGCTGAAAATGAATTGCTCTTAGCACTCCATGGCTCGAACGCGAACGATTCATTTGAACTTCATCAAGAATCACCCCTGCCTCGCGATAGGCCTCGCGGCGGTAGGTTTCTAAAAAGTAACCTCGATCATCACCAAAAATCGTCGGTTTTATCAGTAGTGCGCCATTTAGACCAAGGTCTTCAACTTCCATGCTGCTCTCCTGTCGTGGGAAGGTACAACAGGTGTAGTATAGCGAATGCTAGTTAAAATGCAAGAAGTTATTGGCCTTGTGCTCGGTATTTTGCCTCGACAGCATCTTTTTGAGGTTGCCACCATGCCTGATTAGTACGATACCACTCAATTGTTTGTTTTAGGCCGTCTTCAAACTTTGTATACTGTGGCTGCCAGCCCAACTCAGTACGTAACTTGGTAGAATCGATGGCGTAGCGCATGTCGTGCCCTGGTCGGTCATTAACATGTTCGTAATCGGTAGGATTTTTATCCATAAGACGCAAGATTGTTTCTACCACTTCTTTATTGTTCTTCTCGCCATCAGCACCAATAAGATAGGTTTCACCAAGCTTACCCTTCTCTAAAATAAGCGCGACAGCTGCATTATGATCATCAACGTGAATCCAGTCGCGTACTTGCTCGCCACTTCCATATAGCTTCGGTTTTATACCAGAGAGGATATTAGTTATCTGTCGTGGAATAAATTTTTCGATATGTTGGTAAGGACCATAATTATTACTACAATTACTAATTGTAGCTTTTACACCAAAACTACGTACCCAAGCTCGTACGAGTAAATCTGAGCTCGCTTTTGTAGATGAATATGGACTCGATGGGTTGTATGGTGTGGTTTCATTAAATCTACTTGGGTCGCCTAGCACTAAATCGCCAAACACTTCATCGGTACTGATGTGATGCAAGCGTTTATTGTGTTTTCTCACTGCTTCTAAAATAGTATATGTCCCCACAATATTACTCTGTACAAACGGCCAAGGGTCGTTTAGAGAATTATCGTTATGCGACTCAGCAGCAAAATGCACCACGGCATCATTCTTTTTTATGAGTTCATCAACAAGCTTCTTATTGGTAATATCTCCTTTTACAAAAGTAATACTATCTTTAATACTGGCAAGGTTATGCTCGTCACCAGCATAATTACAGCTATCAATAATTGTTAGGTTATATTGGGGTTTGTTTTTGGTTAGATAATAGGCAAAGTTAGTACCAATAAAGCCAGCTCCGCCAGTAATAAGTATATTTTTCATACCTTCTAGTATACCAAGATTCTCTATCTGATTCTAACCTGCAAAGCTTATGCTTTGTATAGCGAGTGAAGTAGTATATAATTAAGCCATCAAAAGGCCAAAGTGACAATGCAAAAACTACAACAATTATCTTGGGTAAAAAAATCTCTCATTGGGCTCGGTGTAATACTGGCTCTTTTTGTATTCCTCATAATCGGTCTGCGTCTCGCCTATTTTGGACGAATATATCCAGGAGTAAGTGCAAATGGCGTTTATCTAGGAGGGTTAACTACTGCCGATGCACAGAAGGAGCTACAAAAACAAACCACTAAGTATGCTGATCAGCCTCAGAGTCTTAGCTTTGCTAATAAAACCGTTACTGTCTCAGCAAACGATCTTGGGGCAACTTATAATAATGCGGTAGCATCTAACCAAGCACTAATGATAGGCCGGGGTGGTAATATATTTGAAAATATTTCAGCTCAAGTAGCGGCACTGGTTGGCAGACAAACACCAATTGCCGTTGTGAGTTTTGACCCTAATAAAATAAGTGATTTTCTGGTTAGTCAAAATCAAGCTCTTAGTCAGCCAGTACAAAACTCTGCTATTAACTTTACCGATGGGAATGTGACAATTTCTGAGAGTTTAGCTGGAAATCGTCTAAATCTTTATACTACCCAACTTTGGCTTGCTAGTTACTTTGGTAGTCAAAATAATAAACCCGGTGTCGTTCCACTTTTTCAAGTTCAACCAACGATTAGTAGTAGCCAACTCAAAACCTATACTAATCTTTGGCAAGCAATTAATACCCAACCTATCACTCTTAGCTATGCGGGTAATTCCTGGAAGATAGATTCAAATACTGTGGCAAATTGGCTTGCAGCTACACCCACTGACTTACCACTAAAGAAAGATATACTTACTAATTACTACACTCCACCTTCAGAAAATTCTTCCACCTATTTTGACAGCCTAAAAATTGCTGCTTGGGTAAAAGATTTGGCTGGCAAAATTAATACCGAGCCACAAGATGCCGAGCTTACTATTGTTGATGGTCGAGCTACAGTTTTTGCGCAAAGTAGAAATGGTCTACAGCTCGATGAAGCCACTACAATTAGTGCTATTACTAGTTATCTTAATAGTCAAACAACGAACGGACAAATTGCTCTGAGTGTAAAAACTATACCAGCCGCTGTAAGTAATGAAAATATCGACAAGCTCGGTATTAAAGAGCTGATTTCTGAAGGCGTAACCTACTTTCCTGGCTCGCCGGCTAACCGTTTACAAAACGTCCGCACTGGTGCGAAGAAGTTTAATGGTGTTTTACTAAAACCTGGGCAAGTCTTTAGCTTTGGTGAGTATTTGGGCGAGGTTAGTGCAGCTACTGGGTATGCACCTGGTCTTATTATTCTTGGTGATCATGAAGAAAAGGCTTATGGCGGTGGGCTCTGCCAAGTCTCTTCTACGGCCTATAGAGCCGCTCTGCTTGCGGGTTTGCCAATCTTACAACGCACTAACCACGCTTTTGCAATTAGTTATTATACCGCTCCGTATGGCGTGCCAGGTGTAGATGCTACCATCTACTATCCACAAGTAGACATGAAATTCTTAAATGACACTGGTCACTATATTCTTATTCAAACCCAAATGTATGGTACTACCTTAAAATTTGATTTTTATGGTACAAAAACAAAGTCTGGTGTAATTAGAGGGCCTGAATACATATCTGGTAATGCAGACCCTACTATTCCATCTCACACAGTATTTTATCGTGATGTACTAGACCTAAATGGCAAGGTTACGAAAACCGATACAATACACACCTATTACCAAAGCTCTCTCGATTTCCCTATTACCGACTAGTTATTTTCCTATACAGAAGTTAGCAAATACTTCATTAATCATCTCCCCAGAAGTTTGTTTGCCACTTAATGAATTAAATATATCAACTACAGCTTGTAACTCAACAAGAATAATATCATCACTTTCTTGATCAATTAAAAGCTTTTCTAAAAGCTCTAGTTGTTTTACTGCCTCATTAAATAACGATAACTGTCGATTTGTAAGCAGTTGTACACTCTCGAGATTGATATCACTGGTGAGTTTTTCGAGTGATTTAGTTAGGTTAGTTACAAGCTGCCTATCTTCTGAGCTAATAGTAATAGAGGTAAATCCTGAAAAGAATTTACTAATTGGCTCAGTCGTTATATCTGACTTGGTAAATACTACTAAAACTTTGCTCTGCTTTAGAGAATAAAGTAGATTATTATCTTCTAAATATTTCTGTGTGTCGGCTTGCTCACCTGGTTCTATTAACAATAATACAATATCACTCTGCTCTATCTCTGCTTTAGTTCTCTCTATACCCAAACGCTCCACTGTGTCTTTAGTAGTATGGAGACCAGCTGTATCGGTTAGTATATAATGCACACCATTAATTGTTATAGATTCTGAAAGTATATCTCTAGTTGTACCAGCAATATCACTCACCAATGCCCTATCGTATCCTAGTAAGTTATTAAGTAATGTGCTCTTGCCAGCATTTGGTAGACCCACAAGTGCTACTTTAAACCCCTCTCGTATAACATTTTGGTGCTTTGCATTCTGTATAAGTTGCTCTATGGTCTGTTTTATTTCTGTAATAGTCTGTAGTGCTTTGGTTGGCGAAATTGCCGGTATATCTTCTTCTGAAAAATCAATATTTGCTATATAGAATGCACTTAGCGATATAACTTTGCTCTTTAGCTTTTCAATTTGGTTAGAGAGCTCGCCATTTAATAAGCTACTAGCTTGCTTAGCTGAGCGTTCATTTTGGGCACTAATAAGTTCGGCAACTGCCTCTGCCTGCACAAGGTCTATTTTTCCATTCATAAACGCTCGTCGAGTAAACTCACCCGCCTCAGCCTGACGTATTCCAGGGTGTGTAATAATACTACTAATTAAGCTTTGAATAATTGCGGGAGAGCCGTGCAGATGAAACTCCACTACATCTTCTCCGGTAAAACTATTTGGGTTTGGCATATATACGGCCATTGCCTGATCTAACTTCTTACTACCTTCTTGTATCCAGCCAAGTTGTAGCTCTCGTGGCTTAATTGACTGATTATTAATAGGTCTAAAAAGTTTGTCTAATATAGTCTTTGAGAGATTACCAGACACACGAATAATTGCTAAGGCACCAACCCCAGTAGGTGTAGCTAGAGCTACTATAGTATCTTCGTTGGATGATTTCATATATTACTTACTTAATAAAGTAACTAGGCTTTTTTAACCACAATCGAGCGATTAGGTTCTTGACCTTCACTTTCAGTAACAACCTCATTATTTTCGGCTAGGTATGTATGAATTGCTCTTCGCTCAAAAGAGTTCATGGCTGGCAATCTCTTTGGTCTACCACTAGTAATAACTTCTTTGGCAATACTCTCAGCAATAGAACGCAACTTTTCTATGCGCTCTTTTTTATACCCCGCCACATCTATTACACACCATTCTACGTGTGGATCTTGGCGCTTCATAATACTATTTACCAAATGTTGCAAAGAACGTAAATTATCACCTTTTTTACCAATTAATAGAGCATGGTCTGGACTATCGATGGTTATCCCGTTTTCTTCTGTTGTGGTAATAGTATAACTAACATTAAGTCGGTCGAGAAGATTTTCAGTAATTTCTTGAGCAAGTATCTTACTTTCCACGTCGCTTTCCTGAAGGTTTAACTTTCTGCTTCTTTGGCTCGGCAATCTTTTTAACCACCGTTACCTCTTCCATTTCTTCAACTTCTTCACCCATAACTACTTTTTGCTGCAAAATAGAAACTAAATTAGCGGTTAGCCAGTATAGTGGTAAGGCAGCAGGGAGCTTCCAGGCAATAAATACGGTAATAAGCGGAAAAACATAGTTCATCATTTTGGTTGCCGCAGCACTTGGGTCTGATTTATCGGTTTGTTTTGGTGTAATCATCTGCACCTGAATGAACTGTGTAACCCCTGCAAGAATAGCAAGTGGAATACTTGGATTTGTCATTGAAATTATTCCTAGTAAGGTTGGCTGAAAACTAGAAGGATTTTGAATTATTGCTTGGACGGCGCTTAAATTTTGAATAGGTATATAGAGTAGGTTTACTAATTCAGATGTATTATGTGTAGCCGCCTGAAATACAAAATATAGTGCAATAAGAAATGGAAATTGTAAGAGTACAGGAAGACAAGCTGAAAACGGAGAAATTTCTTTTTCTTTATAAAGCTCCATTAACATTTGAGACTCGAGAGTTTTGTCGCCATTAGCTTTTTTCTTAAGTTTTGCAATTTCTGGCTGTAAGGCTTGCATCTTTTTTTGGCTACGTAGTTGTTTAGATGTAAGTGGCCAAAGAGCAAATCGAATAATAAGGGTAAGAATAATAACACTTACTCCAAAGTCGTGCCCTGGAATAATTCCATAAATTAAAAAGAGTAAGTTTAATAATGGCTGTAGAAAAATTACTTGTAATAAATGAAAAATTGGGCTCATTGCATCTCCTTAGGTAAATAACTCATGTCCACACGTGGGCTTACAAATGGATTACAGCTAAGTATCCGTTTGGTACTTAAACCAACTGCCTTCAGTAGTGGCTGATGAATAAATGCTTGCTTAGTATATTCACTACAACTTGGGTAGTGACGGCAAAAACCATACGGGTAGCGTGATTTTAATAACCCATGGTCTGGTGATAGGGTTTTTTGATAAAGATTGATTGATGTAATAATAATAGGTTTCATTGGGTTTTAAATACTTTAAGGCTCTGAAGGCTCTGTATAAGGCTCTTTTCTAAATTAGTATGATTTATCTCTGAAAGGTCAGTGTATATATTTACTATAACGAAAAAACCAGGTATCGCCAATGAAATATTTTTTCGTATTATCTCTCTCACGCGACGGCGTGCACGATTTCTTACTACTGCTTTTTTACTTACCTTTTTTGGCACCACAATACCAAGCTTAATAGTAGACTCTTTTACTTGAAGGGCCTTAATTGTAAAATTGGGCGTTCGAACAGATTTACCAAGCCGATAGGTTTTTGCAAATTCTACCTTTTTTCGGAGTGGTTCCATATATAAATTAGGCAGAAATCTTTTTTCGGCCTTTTAACTTGCGTCTTTTTAATACAGCTTGACCTTGTCGTGTACTCATTCTGGCAAAAAAGCCATGTACTCGAGATCGATAGCGTTTCTTTGGTTGGTAGGTTTTTTTACTCATAGGTCTTATATATACTACAGATTTTTATTACATTAGTCAATCTAAATAGTATATTTTTCCACAAGCTCTTGGTTAGATATATATTTCTGGTTTTTGTTTGGTTGTGGAAAACTTTTTTAGCGATTATTATTAGTAGTAAAGAAGGGGTGAGATAACGAGTGGAAAACTCAGAAGCAAAGTTATGGGAGTTAGTACGTGGTAATTTACAATTATCATTATCTTCGGCTAACTTTTCTACTTGGATAGCACCAACCCAAGCAGAGTCTATTACAAAGACTTCAGCCCATATTCGTGTGCCTAACTATATGACAAAGCACTACCTAGAAACAAAGTTTTATCAGGATATTCTAGATGCTTTTACTAATATAGATCATCCTATTGAAAAACTCAGTTTTAGTATTGGAAAAATTAGTAAATCTGCACTACCAAAGCCAGAATCTACGAGCCAAAATGTAAATCTACCAGATAAAAAGCCAGCTCCTGAAGCAGCAGTGCCGCCTACAACTACACCGTTTCAGAGTAAATATAATTTTTCTAACTTTATTGTTGGCTCTGGTAATAGATTAGCCTTCTCAGCAGCACAGTTGGTTGTAGAGAAGCCTGGTACTGCTTACAATCCTCTCTTTCTATATGGACCAGCCGGGGTTGGTAAAACTCACCTAATGTGGGCAATTAATACTGAGATACATAAATTAAATCCAGATGCGCGAATTGTGTATGTTACAAGTGAGCAGATAATTAGTGAGTTTGTGCAAGCTATCCGCAAGGGTGAGAAATTTACTAATAAGTACCGTGAGGTAGATGTATTATTAGTAGACGACATGCAATTTATTGCAGGTGCTGAAAAAACCCAAGAAGAGTTTTTCCATACTTTTAATACACTTCATCAGAACAATCGTCAGATAGTACTCTGTTCTGACCGTCCACCGAAAGAAATCCCAACATTAGAAGCTCGTTTGCGCTCACGATTTGAATGGGGTATGGTTGCCGATATTCAACCACCAGACCTAGAAACACGAATTGCTATTGTAATGCAAAAGGCCCAAGATAAAGGAATTACTCTCGATGAATCGGTGGCAGATTTAATTGCCCGATCGGCTGAGATGAATATACGTGAATTAGAGGGTGCCTTAACTAAGGTACTAGGGTACTGTTTGGCCCATAATACAGAACTAACCTTTGAAGTAGCCGAAATGGCCCTCGGGGAGCAGAATAAACAAAAAAAACGAGTTGAGGTAAAGGATATCCTACAAAAAACAGCCAGTTACTACAATATCTCATATGACGAAATTACCGGTACTCGTAGAAATAAGGAAATAGTCTTACCTCGCCAGATTGCCATGTATTTTATGCGTACTGAGCTTCATCTTAGCTTTCCTATTATTGCCTCGAAACTAGGTGGTAGAGACCATACTACAGTTATGCACGGTGTTAAAAAACTCGAGAAGACAATACCCACAGATACTGATTTGGCTGCAGATATTAATAAACTAAAAGCTGAGATATTCTAGTTGTGGAAAAGTATGTGTATAAGTTGTGGGAATTGTGTGTAAGTCTTGTGCAAGATATGTGTAGAAAAATAGCATTTGTACACAGCACTCGAGAAGTAGTTATACTAGCTATGTATAACTCGGTCTTTACACACATGTTATCCTTTTATAATTCACAATTTAACCACAACGTAAGAATAGCCATTTTAGCTATAGTAAAAGTAAAAAATAACGTTCTCCACAATTTCCACAGCCCCTATTACTACTATCACTTATTTAATCTAGTACAATATTAATTATGAAGGTTTCTCTATTACAACAAAATATTGATACAGGTCTTTCTATAACTTCTCGGATAGTTCAACCTACAAATAGTCTACCTATACTTGGTAATATCCTTGTACTTGCAAAGAAAGGAATGATAGAGTTACAGGCAACTAATCTCGAGCTCTCTATTCGATATAGTTTGCCAGCTAAGGTAGAAGAGGATGGTAATTGTTCTCTCCCCGCTCGCCTCTTCTTTGATATTGTACACTCACTTAATGAAGATAAAATTCAGCTTACATCTAATAATGATAATATTATTCTGCGCACTGATGGCTTTGAAGCGGAAATGAATGGCCTAAATGCAAGTGAATTCCCACAGATACCAGAAATTACTACAAAAAATACTATTACTCTTCCCTTAGATGTATTTATAACTTCAGTCGAAGAAATATTACCAGCAGTAAGTATAGATGAGTCGAGGCCAATTCTAGCTGGAGTATTGATAAATATTACTAAGAAAGAATTATTACTGGCTGGTACAGATAGTTATCGTCTTGCACAAAATAAGCTTACTATTAACTCTAATGAAGACATTTCAGTTATAGTGCCTGCCTCTACTCTTTCTGAGGTAATACGAGTAGCTTCGATTCTCTCTCCAGATGAAGTAACAATACAGCTTAGTGAGACTGAAATAATCTTTGAACTCGGACAAGCACAGATAATTAGCCAGCTTATAGAAGGTCAATATCCAGATTATAAAAAAATAATTCCTGAATCTTCTTCTACTCAAGTTACTCTCGAAAAGAAAGAATTAATTCGCGCTATTAAAATTGCCTCACTTTTCTCTCGAGAAAATGCACATAGTATAGAATTGGTTGTAGATGCAAAAGAATTGGTTATTAACTCTAAAGCAAGCGACATTGGTACAAATTCTTCAAAGATACCTGCTAAGGTATCGGGTAAACCTATTACTATTAACGTAAACGCACGCTATCTATTAGATGCAGCGAATGCAATTAAGAAAGATACTCTACAACTTTCATTTACCGATAAGCTAGAGCCTTGTGTGGTAAGACCAGAAGGTAAATATCATTCTGACTATGTCCATATAATAATGCCACTTCGTAGTTAGAATGTTAAATAGTATCGCCCTTACTAATTTTCGTAACTATTCAGATAAAACAATTCAATTAACCCACTCTACTACTATAATTACTGGTAGAAATGCTATAGGTAAAACCAATATACTCGAATCAATTTTTGTTGGATTGTTTACAAAATCTTTTCGTGCCCATGATAGTCAACTTATACAAAATAATACAGATTACTTTCGAGTAGAGTTAAAATTTCCAAAAAATACTTTAGCATATCATTATACTATTCAACCAAAACCAAAAAAAACTATTAAACATAATAGTAAAATCACTACATTAAAAAAAAGTATCGGTACATTTCCGGTAGTTTTGTTTGAGCCTAATTCTATATTATTATTTTCTCTGAGCCCAAGTATACGTCGTAAGTATCTTGATACTCTTCTCTATCAACTCGATCCTACATATGTTCAAAATAGTATTATATATAGCAAAACACTTCGACAAAGAAATGCTCTTTTAAAGAAATATAAACAATCAGGTATCAAACCAAAGATAAATGAGCAGATCTATATTTATAATATTCAACTCGCAACTGCTGGGTCGTATATTACAAAGAAACGTAGAGAATTACTAACTAAAATTACCCCGCTAGTACAAGAATTTTATATGAGCGTTTCTTCTGATAATAAACAAATTCAAACTGAATTTATTGCTTCAAATGTCTCAGAAGAAGACTTATTAGAAAAGATTCAGAGTAACTGGAACATAGACAGCTTGGTAGGATTAACCCTAATAGGGCCCCATCGTGAGGATTTTGTTGTGCTGTTTAATAATGACCAGGTAAAGAATTTTGCCTCGCGCGGTGAGATTCGCTCATTACTTTTAGCATTTAAATTTACTGAATTAGAGCTATTTAATCAATCTAAAGAGCTGCCAATATTACTTCTCGATGATGTCTTTAGTGAGCTTGATGAAAACCGTCAAAAACTACTTATAAAAAATACCAAAAAATATCAGACAATTATTACCAGTACAAATATTCCTAGTAATGTTATTAAAGATTTTCAGCATATAGAGTTGGTATGAGCGATTTAGAGCGAATTAAGAAACATCAATTTGGTAAACATACGTATTATACAGATACGCAAAAAACGATATTAGAAATTCAAAATACAATCTTACAAGCTACTCAAATACAAGTTACTATTAAGAAATTTCAGCCACCAATCTTAATTATTTCTACTCCTAATGCTTCTGCAGCAAGCGAATTAAGGTTAATACAATACTCCTTACTAAAGCAGCTAGAAAAATATAATATATCTCAAATAAGCATTGTAATTAGTTAATTACTAACCAGGAGGAGCACCATTACCTTGAAGAAAACGGAGTTCTTTATATTGGATTTGTTCTGTATTGGTATTTATACCTTTTGAGTTTAAGTAATCTATCGCATTCTGTTTATATTTATCATATGGATTTTTTTGTATTGTAACAATGAATATATTAGTTAAATCATCATACTCAATATAAAAACCCTCAGCCTGTATTGGAAGCGATTTAATAAATCTAGTTCGATCTGAGTTATCCGTTCCGGTTGTAAATATTAATGTTATTGGGCTAAGTTTCTCATTATTAATTGACTCAATATTAGAAATCTTTATAGTGTACTGTGTGTTTTCTTTTAGAGTAATATTTGGTTTTAAGGTTAATACCTTATCGTTAATAGTTTTTATAAGAAATGAATTTGGTATTACTTCGACTGTATTTTTTGATTCGTTTTTAGAAAGTGGTTCAGAAAACTCAAAGGTTATCTCTGAATTAACATTTACCTCTTTACTATAATTATTAGGTTTAGTTTTTATTAATGAAAAACTCTGATCCCGATTGTTATTAACTGTGAAATAAATAAATCCTGTAATAAAGGCTACAATTATAACTAGAAGAATAATAATGATAATCTTTTTCATTCTGTTACCTTATTGTTGTTAATTACATATACCCCATCTTGAGAAAAAATAATGAGTTGCTTAGGTAAAATAACGGTATTTATTGGATTAGTAATAACTGGATCGATCCTTTGTAATACATTCTGTGTTGATTTTGATAAATTATATTTATTAAAGAGATTATCATCTCCCTCTCTAGAAATAAAGAAAAGCGACTGAATTGATTGGTTGTTTAACCCAGTAATTAGGTTGGTATTTGTTGAAATATCAATATTCTGAACTGATGCCCCTTGTATTAATTTTGGAAAATTATCTACAGGTGATTTTATTAAAACATTGTTATTATTAATAATTTTTACTTGTGTAATTGCTTGCTTAGTAACCTCTGTCACTCGTTTTGAAGTTATATCAAACTTATTAATTTGAAGTAGTGTGTCGGTTTCTTTTGTAGTAAATAAAACGTAATTAGTATTAGACAATAAAAGTTCTTGAAGATTAATCCCCCCAAGCAATTCTGTATTTTTTGTTAATACATTTACACGCACTAATGACCCTTGTATATTTGGGCGGACATCTTCTGTGTTAAAATACTCACCAAAATTAGAATCACCTGGTTTAAGTTGTACTAGTATAAGGTTATTATTGTCCTGCCATTGTGTAAAAGCCACTCTATCAATTTTTAATAAAGGGGTATTTTCTGTTCCCTGCTGATCTGTTCTATAAACAGTAAGCTCTCGAGTAGTAGGATTTATATAGCTAATATTTTCACCACTATAGCTAATTTTCGGAGAAAAATTTGTATTAATAGAACTAATAGTAGACACAGTAGAATTGGTAATTTTCTTTAAATATCCATCTTCAGAAATATAAAAAACCGCATTATCACTTGCAATTATTTGTTGCGATTGGTCTAATTTATCCTTTGAAATAAGCGTGACCTTTGTATTATTTGACCCTACAACAAAGATAACGATTATTATAGTGATTACCGTAATGATAATGATTAAAATAAGGAGAAAGATATTTTTTTTAGTAATCATATTATTTCCCATTTATCGACCAATGCCAAGGTTCGCTTGGTAAATTTTTAAAGCCATATTTATCTGCATTCGTCTTTAACCAATTATAACCCGACGACCCTTTACTTAGTGTGCTACCATTCTGAGTAAAATCGATCGCTAAACCTACTTCATGCATTGATGTTCCTGGTATTGCAGTAGGCACTCTGCAAGAACTAGCTGGTGCAGTGTAGACATCTGGGCACCCATTAATAGTACGTAATTCAACTTGACGCTGGAATGATCTAAAGCCACCACCACCAAATATTACTCCATCTGCTTTTGCAGCATTGAGTAATTCCTTTAATTTAGAGGCTATTGTAGTATTTACTTGTATTCCGTCTACATTACAAACCATAATCTTAACGGTATCCACACCCCCGGGGCCCTTATCTTGTTCTATACCAACCTCACTAATACCAGGAATTGTTGGACATGGAATATTTGATGTATCTTGATCAGCACTAGCTGATGAAGTGGATTCTCCACAAGATATCTTATCCCCAGAAGCTGTTACAAGTTCTTGAATAGTTTTCTTTATACCTGCAATGTATTGTTCTGGATTATTACCGCCATCACCAGGTGGTGCATATTTCATAATAATATCACTAATAGTAATTTTACCTTCATCTAAATACACTTTTTTTACATAAGTTGGTTGATCATCTTTAATTCCACCTCCATCTAAGCTGTCAGAAAATGAATCATATTTATACCAGAGGCGGCCATTTGCTGTAACGTTAGGTTGTGATGCGGTGGCTGTTCTGCCAAAAGAGTTGTAACTATTATCTGGTATAGCTTTACCGTAACTTGATTCTTGTATAGCAATTTGTACAAGTAAGAATGGGTTAACACCAGCTCGCTTTGCTCCAGATACAAACTTTGCACCTAAGTTAGCAAGTGGTGCATCGCCCAAGCCTTTAGATTTAGCATAGTCATCTATAACTTTGCCAAGTTCTTCATCACTTACATTAATGGTAAATAATCGGCCATCATCCACACAAGTTCCAACTCCCTGAGCACCATTTTTATTACAATCATTAGATTTTTGTACACCGACTGCACTCCCGCCACCATTAGAAACATTTTCTGCAATAACCGCACCAAAGGCATCTTGGCCTGCAGGACTAGTTGGATGAACAGCTAATCCATCTGAGTTAGTTATTAGATTATTAGTATCTACTAAACCAGGCTTAATGTCTGTCGGATCGCCTTGCGGATATACAGTTTTAAACCAAGAAATAACTGAATATCCCTCAGCTTTATTATCATAAATTGCCTTATTAATATTTTGATATATACTAGCCAAAGATGGCTTGTCTTGAAATCTACCTGCCACATCAACCCAGTAGATTTTAGCCTCTGGGTTGGCAGCCTTCACAGCACCAATTGCAGTTTTTATATCGTTACCAAATGTAGTTACATTATAGGCATTTGTCCCTAGTGCAATAACTACCGCCTTAGAAGCTTTAATTTTTTCTGTACTCGAATTTATAACTTCTAAACCAGTTGGGCTTGGTCCTCCCCCAGTTAATCCTCTACTACTTAAACCATCCACTTCTACATCGGTATAACCGACAGCCGCAAACTTAGCAAGTATGTTTGCTTTAGATTGAAATGTTATTGAGTCACCAATTACAAAGACTTTACCAGGAGCTGGTTTATTATCTACTGTGGTTGGTTGAGTTTCTTCAGCATGTGCCGCAGGAAGTAAGGGGTTATCTTTGTGAGTAGTCTGGGCCGGGATTGTGCCACTACCTGCACCACCACTTCCCGAGCTCCCTGCTTGTAGTTCTTTATAATGCTTTAAAGCAAGTGTAACGTAGCCCTGCACGCTACCAGGACTATAGCCGGGGCCACCGTTGTATGCACCAAATAAGTAGCTAAGAGTACCCTTTTCTTTTGCTGCCAATTCGCCTTCCTTTGCTCCACTGGCTGGTATTTGAGCAATATCTTTCAAAAATACCTTCGCAGCGGCATTGGCAGCGTCTTGAAAATTATTAATATCTCCTGCATCTTTTGGAAAAGAACTAGGTAAAAATTGAAATGGTCCTTGGGCACCCGCACTACTTGTTGGCCAGCCTTTGTTGTAGTCTTCAGGGTTAGAGCCTTTAATATTTGCCTTCCTGTAATCTTGAATACCATTTTCTACCATAAATAGTGCCATTAATGCGAGTGGATCAGTCTGCTGACTATTGGCGGCTTTAGTTATCATTGTTCTTACTGGCTCAGGTAAATCATTGGGTAGTGTAGAGCTAACAGAGGTAGTAATAGTAGTTGTTCCGCATGGTACGTCGGTTGGGTCAAACTGTGGTGTCCTCTCTATCTCAAATCTTTGCTGTGGTGTAAAAGCCAAGGCTTGAAAAGGTAATAGAGTAGAGAAAACTATTAATAAGATTGTAGTTATGTGTTTAAACTTACCCATTTATATCCTTAATGCTAATTTTATAGATTCCTTGCTTACAATTAATATAAATATATTGGGAGTTAACTGCTAAACTTGTGATTTGTGTGAATTCAACTGGTAGTTTTGCGATTTTCTTTGATTCCTGGTTGTTTATATTGTATGTATAAAGAAATATCTTATCTTCTTTACTATCTTTGTCAAAATATATAAGTGTAGAATTATTAATCGCTGATACAGCCTGTATGTTAACACTATTACTTATCTTTAATTGATTCAATTGTTTATCTTTTAACAAGAAAATATCTCTTGAAGCAGTATTTTCTTGTATTAAACTAAATCCAAATTTTATAAAGGGTTTATAGCCAAAATTTCTTTTATTACTAATCTTTTGTAACCCATCTTTATAGGTAAACTGATTAACTATTAGATTATCATAATTATCCTCTTCATCTATTTGCGCGATATCTATATATGAATCATGTGCAAGTAGCATGTAAATAATAAAATTACTTGTAAATAAATTCTTCTTTTGACTATTTAACACTGTTCCTTCAAAGGCGGTTTCTGTAAGCTCACCAGCATCTGTTCCCTCGGTTGAATTGGTGGCATTAGTAATTAAGTAGCTATCACTTGTTAACCATGCAAAGAATCTACCAGTATTTTGTTGAATTGATTGAAAATTATCAATTGTATAAACCGTTTTTAAGTTAGGTCTTTTTTCAGTAATATATTTACCAAATGGATTTAATTCTAACTGACTATCATTTGCGAATTCTTTTTTTAAAGTGAGTTGAGATGCCTCTATTTTATAGAGTTTATTACTATTAATTAAAAACGGTTCATCATTAACTACAGATAATATACCGGCATTCTGTGCAACCAGTTCTGGTTTTAGTAACGGTAATGATTGTAAAGAGAGTATAAATGTAATAGTTATACCAAAAACTAAAATCCCTAAAACGGCGATTACTACAAATAGTATTGTTCGATTCTTCATCATTGACTACAGATACTCCTAATATTTGCCTTGTCTGGTAGATAGTCTGCGGGGTTTTGTTTTGCTCCCTCTACACCGTCTTTTCGTACCTCAAAATGTAAGTGTGGCCCTGTAGATTTTCCTGTATTATCTCCGATAGCAATAACATCTCCTTGCTTAACTAGGTCACCAACATTTTTAACAAGTATTTCTTTATTATGGGCATATGCAGTGTAGAGCCCATCTTTATGCTTAAGTATTACAAAATTACCATATCCACCACTCCCTTCTACTGGTCGAATTGCGGCCACCTCACCATCGGCGACTGCATAAATCTTAGCAGTTTCTTTGCCTGGAAAATAAATATCAACTGCAGGAAAGCCATGTCCTTTAGTACAACGACTAATACCATAAGGCTCTTCTACAGGCCAAATAAAATTGGTAGATGACTGCCCATTATTTTCTAGTGACCCACTACCACCCGAGCTGCCAGCATAGATACTTGTGTCGCTCTGGTCGCTACTAAGCTTACCTAAATAATCTAATTGGGTATTGTAATAGTTATAGAGACGATATCGAATTGCGAGTAACTGATTAGGGTTGTTTAGGTCTTTAGCTTCCTGTAGAAGAAATTTACAGTCATTAAATTTATTAAATTCTGAATCTGGAGAATCATTTATAGGTTGTTTATCTAGATTAAGATCGACAGATTTATCTGGATAATAAGTGAAATATCTCTTATAGCCAGTAAGGGTACCTTTATCATCCCTAACTTCTCTTTCTTTAATTTCAAAATATAACGCTGTTGGAATTTTTGCTTTAAAGCATTGATCATAGTGAGAAAATTTCCGTTTTTGATTTTCGTCATTACTTTTTTTAACCGCTTCAATAATGTGAGCGTTATCGATTGGATCTAATGCAAGCTCTTGTGGTGTAAAGCCGGCTGTTTCAATCTTAAAATACTGATCTCCTGTAATATCTGCTGCTAAGGCATTGTTTTTTTCTCCGGTTGCGTAGAATAAGACACCACTATGAATATCTGCTAGAGACCATAACGGATCTAGAATTGATTTAAAACCTCCTATCATTGCGGTTTTTGCAGTATTGGGCGTAGTTGTATTTTGTATAATAATACTTGCCAATGAATGGATATTAGCTGTATTGAATAGTCTATAAGCAATACCATTATTTTTTTGTAGTTTGCTGTCGATATTATCTGCTCTCAGCGCTAAATCTCTTGATTCGTAAGGGGTTAAAAATCTTCCGCCAATTCCGAGTGTGTAATCGTTCATTAATTGACGTAAACCCATACTTTGACGATTATAATTATTAGGGCCAGGCTCGAGACCGCTCACCGAGGTTGAAGAACCAGTTCTTACATATGAAGTCATAATTTGTTCCAAACCAAAACTGCTTGTACTACTAAATACACCTTGTGAATTATTTAAGATTTGTGTTTTTAGATCAGTATAGCCATTTATCATAATTTGATTACCGTCTTGTCCGGTTTCCTGCGTAAGAGAACCAAAAAGACCTGTAAGTGTCGAGAAAATACTTCCTAAGAAATTACCAGAACCCGTTTCTTTACCTGCTGCCGCAATCAATGGACATGCTCTTTTTATAACATTCATAGGACCACTATCTAAATTTAATGGTACGTTATATGCACGATTATGAGTGCCCTCTGGGTTCATTTGGTTTCCTCTTAGCTGGTTATATACATCCAATTGATAAGCGGTTGAAGAGGCCCAATTATCGTTTTGTTGAATTGTTACATTGCTCTCATTAGTGTTGAGTGCATTTGCCTTACGAGTATCTGTAAGGGTAAGTGTTTTTGCACTACTTCTTTCCGCCCCATTTAACCGACTTTCAATAGCAAGGCGGGCATTATGTGCAGCAGCAGTGGCTCTATTTGGATCACTATTTCCTGTATCCATAAATGCAAAAACATATGGACATATACTAATTGCTATACCAGTCGGAACTACGGCAGAACCATTGGCGGTGTCTTTAGTAGGGACATTTATATAGTCGGCAATATTAATATCATAGGGACTTTTGCCGTTCTTCATATCGTCATACATTCTTTGCATACCTTTTGGAATATCACGTTTACTCTCATCAAAAGGTATTAGGTCATTTGGATGTGCGTCATTCCAGATCTTTACCTCATAGGCATATTGTCTTTCTATCGCATTAATATCCTCAACGAATGGTCCAAAATCTAGCGAATCTTTTGGAACAGGAGTTATTCTCTTGAGAGTTTTGTCATAAACATATTTTTCGACTTCAGAATTACTACCATTTACATCTTTTGAATCTTTATTTGCTGCATAGCTAAGATATAGGTTAGCTTTTTTATTTATATCTCTCGCCATAGGCTGACGCCACATAAGATTGTATATAGGGTATTTCTGCGCAATACAGTATCCAGCCTCAGTGTTACTGTTAAGCTGATCTACAGGTGTTGTTTTACCAGTTTGTTTATCGAGTACAGATTTTGGTATACTACGGGGCTTTCCATCACTACCTATTACTTGCTGTAGCTCAAAATCATAACGGCAGTCGTTTCTTGGCAATGTTTGATACTGTGATTTAGCCCAATCTATTTTCTCAAACTTTTCCTCTATAGATCCTGGCTCTGGCTTAGTCACTTGATTGGCAGCAATTACGTGATTACCATCTGGAGTATATGTAAATTCATTTAATTTTTGAGAAACTTTTACTGCACCATTTACTAACCCGTTATTTTGAGACCAATTATCAGCTACTTGTAAGGTAAACTCACGAGTTTTTTTGTCGAGAAGAACATGCTGGAGGGCTTCCCAGGGATTACTAATAATATATGCAACTAGAAAACCTAACAGAACAAAAGGAACAAGAAGTATGAGAGAAATAACACCAACTTTCTTGGTGATTCCCCGAACACCACCAAGTTTTTCAACAGCCGCACCTGCTGCGGGCGTACCAAAATAGCTAGCTGCTGCCACTGCTGCGGCATCAACGTTCTTTTCAGTATTGCCTTTTTTTGCTTCAGCTTCTTTGTCACCTTTTGTAACTGGGCCACTACCACCCAAGCCTGGAACTTTTCCGGCACCACCTGGTAAGCCACCCTCACCTCCAGTTGCTGCAGACTTTAGAGCCTGCCTGCCAGCTTCTTGGGCTTTATCACTCGCACTTCCTTCGCCACTGGCAGCATTAGCAAGATTACTGTATCCACCGGGCACCTTATCATTTCCAGGGAGTGAATCGGCATTATAACCCATACGATTTTTTTGACTACTACCCGATTTATTACCAACTGGTGATACGGGTAAGTCGCCAAAATCACCTGGTGCACTAAATCCGGAATCCGAAGATACCTTTTTACTTACCTCTTCATCTGGTAAATTATCTGGTCCAAAACTATCTGCCATTGCAAAACAAAGCTCTTATGGTTACTAAGACTATGTATTATTGTACCAGATATGCAGGTGGTTTTACTATGCTGCGCTATCTACTTCGATACTGCGATCATTGGTCGATTGTTCGGCAATTTGACCAGCTTCAGCTTGTGTTATTTTACCTGCCTCAAGTAAATCCTTAGGATTGGTAGTAATAAGTTGTTCTTCGGTAGGACTGGCAATAATTCTCATTATAATATGGCTTAGCCCAGCAAAGAATAGTCCTTCTCCAACTGGGAATTGGCTTAAGCGCTTCTTCTCTTCAGAAGTTAGTTTAAAAGTATCGGCAACAATGTCGACTGCGGCGGGGTTTTGCTTGAGTAAAAGCTGCAGAGAAGAGTTGTTTACAATTGCCCGGCCCAGACGTGTACTTAAGAAGTCTTCTACATCTTGGCTGATTGTTGTTAGACCAAGGTAGTATTTGCGGCAGCGCTTAGCAATAGAAAACATAAACATTGCTGAGTCTTGGTATTGCATGAGTTGCCAGGCTTCATCAACAATCAAGATACGTTTCTTCTTCTCGGATTTTACTTTGTTCCAAATATAATTAAGAACAATATACATACCAATTGGTCGCAATTCGTCTTCGAGATCACGAATATTAAAGACTACAAATGGATTATTCAGATCTACATTACTTTGCTGTGAGAATATGCCAGAAAACGTTCCTTCTGTATAGCGACGCAAGCGGGCGGCGAGAGCTGGTCCATTTCCTCCGGTAGTATTGAGAGTGTTGTACAAATCAGCCATTACTGGTGGCTCGGCAGTATGGGTGAGCGGGTCGTTAGTAATACCTTTTTGCGCATACGTGGCAATAAGAGCAACATCTAAATCTGATTCTTCGGCTGCACTCATATCACCCATCATTAGACGTAAAAGACCATGTAGCATAATAATGTTTGCCCGCAAGGCATTATCGGCTTCTTCTGGGTCAACTGTTCGGGGAAGTTCAAATGGATTAACATGTGTATTACTAGTAAGGCTAAGTTGTAAGAAGCTGCCACCCACTGCCTCACAAAGGCTCTTATATTCATTTTCTGGATCGACAATAATAATTTCTGTGCCAAACATTAAGCTTCTTAACGCCTCAAGCTTAACAGCAAATGATTTACCTGCACCAGATTTGGCAAATACTACCATATTGGCATTTTCTAGACTAAAACGATCAAACAGTACCAAACCATTGTTGTGGCGATTAATGCCATACAATATTCCCTCTTCGTTACTTAAATTAGCAGTGGTAAACGGAAAGCTTGTACCAATTGCACCAGTATCCATATTGCGATTAATACTAAGTTGATCGAGGCCAATAGGTAAGGTTGAATTAAAACCTTGTTCCATTTGAATAGTGCTTGGTTTGGTATAAATAAGTTCTTGACCTAGAATAGATTCAATTTTTTTTACCACCTGGTCTAGGTCGTCCAAACTTTTGCCATAGACAGTTAGATAAACACCCAGACGGAAGAATCTATCTTCGCCCACTTGCAATTTGTCTCGTAACTCTTCGGCATCTGAAATTGCTGCCTCTAGTCCTGGGTCGCGTACTTTTCCTTTCTCTGCATTAATCGAATAGTTAGCTTCTAGTTGGCCAACTTTCTTTTTGAGGTTTTCTAGTACCACCCTACTCTCGACAGGTTCGATATTTAGACTAATATCTACCACTTCATCAATATTTATTACAGGGCTAAGCCAACCAGTAAACAGACTTCGTGGATATGCATATACAAAGAGTGTACGTGCGTAACGAGTACCAATTTTTATAAAGTTAGCTTCTACCTCTATTGAGCTTGGTGCAATAACGTCGCGCAAGGTAACGACACCTTGGCGATAAATTTGCTCAGCCTGTTCTTGACGAGCCATTTGGGCTTGCTGGGCAGGAGTAAGTTTGGGTTGGGCCGTTTTTTTGAATGCCATTATTGTGGTACTCCTTGATTTTGTGGATTCTGATTTTGCATAGCTTGTTTTTGCGCCGCCGAAAATAGATCATCTGGCATGGCTTCTTGTGGGGTAGGTGGATGCAGCGTGGCTGGACCACCCTTGCGGGTAACAGCAGGTGCATTAATTTGCGAAACATCAGCCAGCGATTGATTTTGTGACTCATCAATATTATAGGAGTTATAGAATAACTCAATTATTTCTTGGGTGTTAAGAATAACCGAGCGTACTCCCACCTGGGCCAAGCCCTGAGCTACTTGATTCGTTCTCTGTACAAGCTCGTTTTTACGTTTTTCGTATTCACCAACTGTTTGGGTTGCTTCTTCATTTGAGAACACGCCTTTTAATTTGGTAAGAATATTTTCTTTACTAACCCCGGCCACATAGTATGGTACCACCACATAAAATCTTTTCTCCATAATATTCACTTCTTCTAAAAGACCACGAATATTGTAGATATAGTCTTCCATAAGGCTAGAAAGAAGTGGGTTAGGCTGATCACTCTGGATTTTCTCGAGTTTTTCTAAATACCCATCGAGGTCGATACGGCGAGATTGTATAACAATTTGAATAGGAAAATGAAGGCCATTTAAGAAGCCCTGAAAAGCAAACTCAACAGCATCTTTTTCGGCAGGACTTTTGAGGTCGAAGTTGGTTGGACTACATAGAATTACCATACGCAAGCTACCATCGCGCATAATTACTACCCCATCTTTTATTTCCGAAAATTGCAAATGAGCTTGGGTGCTTAATTGCTTGTTTTTGGATTTTTTGGGCGGCGTTACTGAATTAACGTATTCACGCTGACCAGGGGTTAATTGGGGTGGTTGATTTTCTGTCATAGTAATCTTTTATTATATAAGAAAACACGAGTGTTTTACAGGTGGTCTTTTATTGTGCACCACCCTGTCTTAACTGTACTACTTCACCAGGACTAAGTTGTTGTTCGGCGGCGCGCCTTGCGACCGTGGCAACAGGTAAATTGCTATTTTTACGAGCCAATAGTGCTGCTGCAGGATTTGGTGCAGAGGCTGGTTGAGGTGACGGAGCAGCAGCTGTTGGGTTGGCTAATACAGTCTGTACTTGCGCAACTGCTTGTTGGCGTGCATCGACCTCAGCATTTTGTAAAAGCTGTCCTACACCCTGTGACTGTTGGGTGTCTTCAAAAATATCATCTTTTGGAGTGGCAAATTGATTCTGTACCGTTACTACAGCACCACTGGGGCCGGCCGATTGAGGACCAATAACGCGCGAGGCATATTCGGCTGCGGTATCATTTTCTTGTAATTGAATGCTTGAGTCTTTACCACCACCACGTGTATCGATAATACTTGCTAACTGTTTTAATTGACCTTTAGTAACGTTCTTTTGGGTTGGCTCGTTAGATTCTTTAGGAGCCAAATCTTTGGTAATAGTTTCTTTGGTATCGTCTTTCTGCCATTCTAATTTACGCGGTAAGACTAAAAAGCGAATAAATGCCACTACATAGTCTTCAAATGGCACACCTTCGCGCTGACCAAAACCAAGTAGTAACATAAAACCAGTTACTGGCAGGGCTAAGATTGCAGCGAGTGGCAAGAACCAACTAAACAATCGCCACATTAAAAATGCCCAGAGTACACCAATAATTACATAGATAAATTGCTTAACAGAAAGTGGCCCTAAGATTTTATCTTCGGTTTCGACATCTTGAGGAACTTTATACTGACCCATATCTATAAGTATGCCGTATTATATCTTGAGTGGCAAGATGAGGCTTATGCTTTAACTCTGTCTTACGACCATGACCCGGTATTGGTCATATTATTCATAATAGCTTTAGCATGGTCATTACCATGAATTCCGCCATTGGCCTGTGCGTAATTAAAGAGTTCTTGTCGAACAGTTTCGTCCATTTTCTTACGCACTTCTTTATCTTGCAAAATAGACTCTAACTGACTAGCTTTAAATCGTTGAATCTTTTGGGCAGAATAACCAACATATTCATATTTATTTTTCGCTTGGTTAAAGACACGGTTCATAGTCCAATCTTGCTGAGTTGCACCATTTGCACCTGCCCAGCCACCAGCGTTTAGATTAGTATAGAAGGAATTTGGAACACCTGGTGTACCTTTGGCAGGATCAGTCTCGAATTCCCAGCTTCGTAAGTCTGGCATCGAATCCATACTATCGAATTTAGCATTTTTTAAGGCAGTCATATCAATAGGTTTTATTTGACCAGACTGCAGACCTTCGGCAATAATGTCGCGCTTGCCACGTTTGGCCAAACCAATAATAGCATTTTGGCGAGCCACTGTATCTTTGTGGCCAAGCATTGCTTTTAGCTCATCATCAGTGCCAAGGTTGGCAGCACTTTCGTATTCTGCATTGGCACGTTTCCGGGCTTCACCCAATCGTTTGATTGATTTAGTATTGTTTGGCGAAACGAGGGCCATAGTACCACCACCTGCCATAGCTCGGCCAAAGCGGTTCTCTTGGCCAAATTTAGACTGGGCAAGCCTATCTCTTGCACCGGCATGTGCATTCCTTCCACTTTCCATACCCTTACTAGCTACCTTGCCAGCCACAAAGCCGGCCACAGCACCACCAGTTACCTCCATGATATCGCCTGAGAGTTTAAGTAGTTTTGGAATCATTAATAATGCAATAAACGGTATCAAACCACCAATTAATAGATACAGTCTATTATCGGTATAGACATTTGGGTCGAGACTTGGATGTTGCAAAAGAAACGCTAGTATCTCAGCGGTTGTAATAACGATTACTACAAGAGGATACATCATAATTAGCTTAATAAGATTTCTTCCCCATCTAAAGAAGAAGCTTTGTGTACCCGGTAATACCCAGGCCAAGAAGGCTAATGGTGCTGCTAGTACAAGTAAGACAATTATTAAATTACGTGCCACCATATAAATAAAAGCAAGCAATAATGCAAAGAGCACGGCAATTGCCATTAAGAACATTAAGATAAATACAATACCGGTACCGCCACCAAAGAGTACATTCGTAACCACTGCAGTACCAGTACCTACTGCCTTTGCATTGCCAAATGCAAGTAGACCAACAATACTATCAGCCAATCCTGGCAGCTTGGCATTTGTACCAAGTACCCCAGCAGCTAAGGTTTGAGGAGCCAGAGCGCCAAGAATATTACCAATATCTACCAGTGCTGCACATATAAGATATCCAAATTGTGCCAAGATAATTGCTGCAATAAGCCTTGGCAGAGTTTGTTTGAGATGATAATTTTCTAAAAAACTAAAGTCTTTTATGAGACTAAGAATAATAATTACTAAGAAGACTAATATAAATAAGCTATTTACAAATGCTAATATGTTGCCATAGGCACGGCTAAGCCCAACGTCTTTAGTAAATTGCAATGGTGGGACACGCAGCATCTGTACCAAGATACTATCGTCTGGCCCTGCCAACCAATTAATACCCTTCATTATCATGGCATAGAGTGGGCACAAGAAGAAGCTTAGTGGCCCGGCAGCTTGGTCGCAGGTCTGCATGCTATCTGGGCTATCTGGCACAGTGGTTTGGGTGATGGTGGTTGGAGTAGTTGGTTGTACTGAGTTAACTGCCTGTGTGGTTGAAGTATTAGTTGTCTGTTGTGTATCTGGTGCGGCAGTTGCAACAGCCGGCAAAATACTAGATATTAGCATAACCAAAAGCGACACGACAATAATACTTTTTCGCGCAGAGAATATACGGGCAAATTTTGTAGATTTGTTTGCCATTACATAGTACTCACTAACTCTTTTGTAGCCATTTGGCTTATTATCTTGCAGATATTAACTCTCGAATTTTTTAACCGAGACTCTATCTGGAGAGTTAATGAGTAATTATATCAGAACTATATAATAAAGTAAATGTTTTTGTACTAGTATAATGGATAAAGATAAAACCCTATCAAATAACGATAGGGTTTTTATGGCCCGGGGAAACCTGGTGGTGGCCCGGCTGGAGGTGCTGGCGGTGTGCCACCTCCGCCAGGAGGCCCACCGGCTGGATTTGGTGGAGGTGTAGCATTCGGGTTAGAAAGCGGTGCAGCGCTAGAACCTGTTGCAGCTCGCCCTGCTCTTGCTCCACGATTAAACTGTGCTGCTGAGCTGCGAGCCTGGCCGGGACCTGCTCCGGTACCAGGCGTTGCGGTACCTGAGGTTCCTGTTCCTCCGGGCGCAGCGGCAGGTGCTGGTCTTCCGCCGCCTCCGCCACCGGGTGTGGCTCCTGCGGGAGGGGTTGGGGCTGCTGGTGTAGCAGTGTTAGTGCCGGTACCCGGTTGTGGTCCGGTTTGGCCCCCACTATTCCAATATGGATTGTTGTAGCTAACGTTGTTAGGGTCCCCTGCTATTAATTGGCCTGTATTATCATATTGAGGTTTAACCTTGCCATCTTCAATATTTAACCCATATTGCGCAGCGATATCTGCATCTGATTTACCATGCAAACGTTCCAGGTCTCTCAGCTGTTGACCATCTAGATTTCTGTAATTTAATAACTGCTGACGCTTCTCATTAATAGCAGCTTGTGCAAGTGCTTTGGAGTTCCCCTTACCCTTGCTTGCCAATTCAATTTGTCTATCAAGACTGAGCTTAGAGATACGTTCTCGGGCAATTCCAGCTTTTACTTTGCTAAGCTGTGCTCCTCTAGCCTCAAGAGCAACACTACCTGTGCGCTTACCAAAGGATTCAATAGCTTTACCACTCTTCTCGGCTATAGTGCCTTCTTTTGCACTCTTTTTAACAGCACCACCAGCGGCTTTGCCAACCGCAGATTTTGTAACTAAACTGCCAGTTGCACTCATAACATCCCCACTCCATTTTAGAGATTTTGGTATGATTGCTAATCCAAAAAACGGCACAAACACTGAGATAGCTAATAAAAATTTATTATTTGAACTCTGAAATATTTGCTGGACTACGACAACAACTGAAAGTATCAAGCCTATTATTGGCCCCATTAAGAGTAGCTTAATAAACCATGTAAACCATTTTTTTGCATAAGTTTGGGTTTGTGGTAATACCCAAGCTGCGATTGCTAATGGACTGAGGAACACAAGAATAATAAGAAATATATTACGAAATACTATATATGCAAGTGCGATTATTATAATTACTAATGCGAGAACTGCTAAAATCAAAATCAAAACAAAATATGCCATACCAGTTACTAGCCCATTTAATGCTGCTGCAGCACCATTTGTACCTTGTTGATTGACCAAAGTTGCGAAATTACTTTGCACTGACTCCCCTAAGCTTTTAGGGTTTGCCCCCTGAATAATAGAAGGTATGGTTGCAAGCAACACATTTGAAAAGTCAACTAATAATGTACAAATTAAAAAAGCAAATTGGGTTAAAATTATCGCGGCTATGAGTCGCGGCAGAAGTTTCTTGACTGTATAATTCTCTAATCCAAAATTAACAAAATTAGAGAATATTATTATGAGGAATATTAATATATAGACAGAATTTGCAACGTTTCTTAACCTATTAAAACCACCAGTAATACCCCCATTGCTACCTGCATCTTGCCCGGTTAGAGATTCAATCGTTAATTGATCTACTAAGAACTTACTAAGTCCATCTACCGTTTCGCCTATCGCACTATACAATGGGCACAGGAAAAAACTTAATGGATTATCAATACAGTCCCCATCTTGTCCGACTTTTGCTTGAGCGCCCTGTATTTCTCCAATCTTGTCGGTAAAAGGTGTTTTAGGATTACTTACTGTCTGACCATTCGTAATATCTTTACAACTTCCTGTTTGAGTAACTGCACAATAATCTTTTAATTCTGGCACTACTGACTTAGCTTGTTGTACACCAAGTAAATTATTATCTGAGTCACAGGGAGATTGTGCACCTCCTTTTACACCTATACATGCCAAAGTTTGTGCAGCATCATTGGGGTTAGTAATAATCTGAAGAACCTGGTTGCTACTATCAGGCGTAAAGATTTTTGTATTAGTATCAAATGTCCCTTTAACAAAGATTGGTGACCCGGCTGCAGAATTTGCTGCTGTTAGAGCAGGGCTGTAATAGTAGTCTCCACCTCCACAGTATTTAATAACGGAAGCATTAATAAAGTTGTATTTATTTATTGCCCCACAATCATCAGCTTTCGCTTCTTGGTGATTTGCTACACCAAAAAGCACTACCGCCAGGCACGACAATAGTAGTACGCTAAGGATTTGGAGGATTTTTTTCATAAGCGCTTGTGCTTAATATTATAGATATCTGTGCTCGTAATAGCAAAAAAACGAAATTCACGCTAAAATAATAAACAAATGGGCCGAACAAAAATGCTTTTATTATCAATACTTACTGCGGTTTTAGCTATTGTGTTTATTAATGTACCGGCTTTTGCTGCAGACCTCGATTGCTCGAAATTAAGTGATGCAGGAAAGCAGATTTTTTGCGCAAACCAAGGTAGTATTTCGGGTGACAATGCATTAAGCGTTGTAATAGGTAATATCGTTCTCTATTTAATTGGCATAGTTGGTATTGTATTAACAATAGTAATACTTGTATCAGCTATACAATACGTAACGTCAGGTGGTAGTCCAGATAGAATAAAATCGGCCAAGGACAGACTGGTGCAAGCAGCAGTTAGCCTAGGATTTCTAATCTCTTTTAACGCAATTTTCAATTTATTAAATACTAGAATATTTGCAAATGTTGATACAACTAAACTCAAGGGAGTTACTGATTTAAGTAATAATGTTATAAGTGTTCTGCTCTTTGCAGTCGGTGCCCTAGCAGTCATTTTTATTATTATTGGTGGAATACAGTATACAACTTCAGCTGGTGATTCTAACAAGGTAACTAAAGCTAAAACTACAATAACCTATGCAATTATTGGGTTAATAATGTCGTTGTCGGTAGGTATAGTCATTAGTGTCTTAAATGCATTTGTTAAGTAAGGGTTGCTTTTTAGGTGGTAAAAAAACTATACTTTAGACAATATGAACTATATAAAATTCCTATTATCAGACACTTTTAATGTACCAAATGGCGTGCCTGGGCCGTCAGATTTTACTGTGTTAATAAGTAGAGTAACTAATATTCTACTCTTCGTTGCCGGTGCAGTGGCTGTAATCTTCATTATTGTTGGAGGGATTCAATATTCTACCTCGGGTGGTAGCGAAGATAAGACCCGGACTGCCAAGAGTACCATTACTAATGCAGTAATTGGCTTAATAGTTACTATTCTTGCCTTTGTAATAGTTAACTTTGTTATCTCGGTATTTAAGTAAAAGATACTAATTATATTAAGTAAGCTTAGTCTTTTTTCTTTTTGCTTGTTTTCTGGTAGAATATAAGCCATAATACAAGGTAATAAAATAACGTTATTCAACCAAAGGAGAAAGACAAAAAAATGTTAAGCCAAGACAAACTAAAGAAACTCGCAATTGTAAGTGGTGGTACTGCAGTAGCTCTATTGCCGGTAGCTGCTCGTGCTGACGAAAGCATTAGCGGTGCAGTAGATGCAGTACAACCTTCTAACGCTGCTAGCGGTAGCCTGCAAGAAAATGTTAAGAACATCATTAACGTAATGCTTATTGTTATTGGTATTGTTGCTGTAATTATGCTTATTGTTGGTGGTTTTCGTTATGTACTTTCTAACGGTAACGAAAAATCCGTTTCTGGCGCTAAAGATACTATTCTTTATGCCGTAATTGGTATTGTGGTTGCGTTGCTTAGCTTTGCTATCGTCAACTTTGTTCTTGCCAGATTTGGTGTTTAATATAGAATTCTTTTCTAAAATGAAAAACACACTCAAAACAATTACTACTGCTACTGTACTTGGTGCTACCTTCTTGGCAGTCCCAACTGCATTTGCTGACGATGTATCTGGTGGCTTGCAGGCAGGCGTAAATGCTGCAGGTAGCGCAAATGGATTGGCCAAGGGTAGTGTTACGGGCTCTGGTGGCTACGTGTCGATTATTGTTAACTTCCTCTTGGTAGCAATTGGCATTGTATCGGTAATTATGATAATTATTGGTGGTTTTCGCTATACTTTGTCTAATGGTGACGAAAATGCCGTACGAGCCGCCAAAGATACTATTCTCTACTCGGTGATTGGTTTGATTGTAGCGATACTCTCTTTTGTTATTGTTAACTTTGTACTTGGTATCTTTAAGGTTTAATTAGCGTTATAAAAAAACATTTTCGAGACAAGTCGGGAATGTTTTTTTAATACAATTGTTTTATTTGGTTTGCGGCCCGGTATTTGGTACTCGATGCTTACTACATCTTGGCCGTTAAATTGAATCTTTGCCAATAGCTCTGGCAGTAAATAGCACACCACCAAAGCCGACTGCTGTAAGGTTAGCTTGGTAATATCGCCGCGATAAATAGAAATCTGCTCTACCGTGCGGGTTTTGTATTTGGCAAGCAAGTAGGGCCAAAATGCCCGTTCTATACCAATGTAAGTGGCCTTAGGCTGCTTTTTGGCGGCAGCAAGCAACACTCTACCATCGCCACAGCCAAGGTCGTATACCGTTTTGTTGGGCTGAATAAAGACATTAGCAAGCACCTGCTCGATAATTTCGTTTGGTAGAGAAATAAATGGCACTTTGCCAACAACAATTTTATCCCAGGCAATAACACAAATCGCTACAAACAGCATACTGACCAGTATAAGGGCAAGAATCATAATCATTTGAGTTGTATTCTCTCACCCTGCTGAATAACAAAACCGTCTTTCAGCAAAGAATTTATCACTATGTTAAATCGCTCACTATCTACTTCATTAACAGCGGTTTGCAAAACAGATTTTTGCTGCGGGGAGCGCAATAATTCTTTTAGAATTAGGCCACGCAGTTGCCTTGTTGAGCCAACAAACTGACTCTGTTTGGTGTAGTGCTTACTGCGTCTATTTGGGTTGGGGACCTGTTGCTTTAGATAGGTGCCATAATCCATCATGGCCCAGTAAAATGTTCTCGAGCTAAACTGCGAACCTGGCAATTGCGCGATAATTTTTTCTAGAATAAGTAGTAACTCACTATCGTCTACACTTTCTTTGTCTACAAAGAACTCGTGTAATAATACTCGACGAATGTTGGTTTCGATAAACACCACTGGCTGGTCGTAGGCAAATGCCATTATTGCCCCTGCAGTATTTGGCCCTATACCGGGTAGTCGTTGGAGTTCTGTAGAATTTTTTGGTAAATTGCCATTATAGTTATTTACTACAGTCTCCGCGCACCTGCATAAGTAGAGAGCGCGTCGATTATAACCGAGTCCCTGCCAAAGCGATACTACTCTGCTTTGTTTTGCTTCTGCGAGGCTGTTCCAGTCAGGAAGCTCTTTTACAAACTCGACAAACTTTGTCTTTACTCTTTCTACTTGGGTCTGCTGCAACATTACTTCACTGAGAAGAATATAGTAGGCCCGAGTATCTTTGCGCCACGGCATATCGTGGCGACCATTCTGACTATAGAATGTATAAAGCTTATCGAGAAATGGAGTTATTTTTGGCGGTGAATCCATAGATTGTATTGTATATGATAATTAACTACTTCTTAGCGATGGCTAATGCCCAAACTTGTTTTGCACCTGATTTTTTTAGAGTAGAGGCACACTCATCTATGGTTGCTCCGGTGGTAATAACATCGTCTACCAATAGTATTCTTTTGCTATCTATATTATGCGATGTGTGAGTAAAATTGTTCTTTACTGCTTCTAGACGCTGCGTGCGGTTTAAACCAATTTGGTCGATATGTGTATTTCTCAGTAGGGTATTAACAAGCGGTAGGCCAGTTAGCCGACCCACTTGGGTAGCAATTAGCTGGGCCTGATTGTAGCCTCTCTTGCGCTGAGATACCCCAGTGGTAGGTACAAAGCTAATTACATCAAAGTTATTTGTATCAATACTACTGCTAAGCAAACCTGCAAAGAGTCGTGCAGCTTCTCTATTACCATCATATTTAAGCGCATATATTAACTCGCGAATAGCAGTCTCGTAACGAAATGGAATAATTGCTCCACTTAGATATGTCTTGTTCTTACATCGTGTACAGGTTTGTCCTTTTGGAGTTAGTGTATTACACCAGAAGCAGGCTGGTTTTCTGGCGGTAATATGGGTTGCTACACAGTCTGTACATAGTAAGCTCCCCTCACTATTACAGATTTTGCAACTACTTGGAGCGATAACCTGAATTAGACTTTCTACTAAACTCATCTTGCAAACCTATACGTTATCTGATTATAATAAGAAGTAACAGAAAAAAGAGCAAACATAAGGAGTAATTTTTTATGGCAAGACGTAAAAATCAGGTTGAGCAAGAAATTTTAGAAGATGAGTTTTTAGATGAAGGCCAAGGTGCAGTAGAAGAATGGGCTGGTGAAGAAGAATTTGAAGGCCAGCTAGCTGTAGATGTGTATCAGACCAAAGATACGATAGTTATTAAAGCACCTATTGCTGGTGTAAAGCCTGAGGACATTGATGTAGCAATATCTGAAGACGTAGTAACTATTCGCGGTGATCGCAAAGAAGAAAAAACTATCGAGAAAGACAACTACTATGTACAAGAATGTTTCTGGGGAAGTTTTAGCCGCTCAGTTATTTTGCCTACCAGTACGGTTTCTGAGAAAGCGAATGCTAGCCTTAAAGATGGTGTGTTAACTATCGAGATTCCAAAGGTAGTACCAGAAGACAAAGTTAAGAAGATTAAGGTAAACCCGGTTTAATAACTATTCTGTATACACTAAAAAAGAGCCAAACAAGGCTCTTTTTTAGTACTTGCCCAGACCGTAGTAGTTAGGCTACGTTGACACAAGTAACTTTTACTTGTAGATTATGGTGCATACACCGTCAACCTTTCAAAAAGGGGTGAACGATGTCGAACCAAAAGAAAGAACGCCTTAAGCGAGTCGTCTTTGCCGACGACCATACCCGTATTAGTCCTAGAAGTATTGAAGATCTGTATGCTCTCGAGAATAGTCAGGTCTATTTATTGATTGCAGAAGTATATAACAACACTCCACTGTTTAGGCAGTTTTCCATAAGCTGGCAGAGACGTATTCGCCTGGTAAGGAAATATAGCGAAGAGAGTTTTATAGAAGATGCGGTACTTTCTTCGTGGGTAGAATTCTTTAAGCGCGTACTGATGCCTATGGAAGACCACTGGCAAGCAGAGCAACTAAAGCTCTATGCTGGGCGTTCTGCTAGAGATGTGTATTATATGTCTTTATTGGTTACACATCCGGCACTCAAGCAATATATACGCAAAGAGGCCATGCGCGGACGCGTCTTTAATGAGCTTTCAGCCACAGTCGACGAGGCTCGAGAGGCACTTCGTTGGTGTAATATCTACGAACGAATTCGCCAGAATCAATTCTTTGATCTTTACAGTACAGAATACCCAGGAGTAACCCTCTCAAGCTGCACGTATTTGCAACTTAAGGAAATCGCCGGCAAGCTTGGTGTCTTTGAGAGAAAAGTAGCATTAATTCGACAGATCATGAGCATTGAGGGGGCAGATAGCTTTCTGTCCCACAATTACCACGATGAATACCGTGGACATCATGGCTTGCTACATCTCAGCCTAAGACAGTTAAGAACTATCCTAGAAGAGCTAAAAAGCATGCAGTACTCTGGTGTATTTTATGATGAGTCGGGTCATCTCGTAGCGAAAGCATCGAATAGCGATTGAATTTTCAGTCGCTTTTTTAATTTCTAGAGTATACTAATAAGTAGATGAAATTAACTAATCTCTCCCATGCAAAGCTAAATGGTATATTTTCGGCAGTAGATGCAATGCCCGATCATTTGCGACTTCCCTATGGCGAAGATATGCGTGATACTCTTACAAACCAAGATGGTGAAGGCATTCATAACATAGTTTTTTGTGGCATGGGTGGTAGTGCCTTGCCGGGTAACCTGCTTAAGAATTGGCTTTACACACGTCTTACAGTACCACTAGAGGTCTGTCGTGGTGCTCAGATGCCGGGCTATGTTAACGAGCATAGCCTAGTTATTATTAGTAGTTACTCTGGTGATACTGCCGAAACCCTCCATGCCTATGAAGAAGCTAAAAAGAATAACGCCCAAATACTCGTAATTACTAATGGTGGCAAGTTACTGGAGCAAGCCAGAGAGCAAAACTGCGTTGTTTTAGAGTTGCCCGAGTGTGATCAGCCTCGTCTGGCAATCTTTGCAGGATTACGTGCTATTACCTGTGCCATACAAAATATGGGACTTGTATCGATAGATGTAGTACGAGAGCTCGAAGATACAGCAGACTTCTTAAATACCGCCAAATTGCGTCTCAGCCCTGATATTGACGAAGACAATGCAGCAAAAAAACTGGCCATAAAACTAGCCGGCAAGCCAGTTATTGTGTATGCTAGTCCACTGCTCGCCTCAGCAGCATATATCTGGAAGATTAGCTTTAATGAGGATGCCAAGCAAATGGCCTGGTACAATACTTATTCTGAGCTCGATCATAACGAACTTGAGGGCTGGAGGCTACCTACCCATAAAGAATTTGGGGGCTTACAGATAGTTTCGCAGTTTGAAGACAAGGGCATGAAAAAACGTATTCAAGTAACAACCGAGCTAATAAAAGAGCAAGGTGTAGTATTTAACACCATGCAGATGGCAGGCACAACCCCTCTGCAAGAGCTACTCTATGCAGTAATTTTTGCCGGCTATACAGCTGGTTATTGTGCGCTTCTCAATGGCGTAGATCCAGAAAAAGTCCCACAAGTTCAAAAGCTGAAAGCCCAACTTAGCTAGCTAATACATTAATATTGCATTATTTGTATCAATATGATATAAATAATGTGATTGTAGTACCCCAGAAAAAGGATAGAGAGAGATGACCACGCAAAATATTGGTGTTGTATCGACAGATACTGCAGGTCCACTAGGACTGCTTTTGGTGGACGGCCCAAACGTAATGATTAAGGTAAAAGAGTTATGGGAGGCTTCCGACGAGGAGCGCCCTCAAGATTTTGGTCTGCGTTACGACGCCGTTGCTAAGTATTTGTGTGATAAGTTTGGTATTGATGATGGTGATTTCCAGAAGACAATCTTTATTAAGAGGGTTTCTGACTCTTCACCTGATGGTGAGGAAGAATCTTCGGTGGATAAGCAAGATAAATTTCGGTATGCTCTCGAGCGAGATGGTTGGGATGTACAGGTGCGAGCTCAGGCCGATGGTACCCTCTATAGTGATAAAGTGAATGACATCGATGATGATCTAATTGGGCTTGCTTTAGCTTTCATTGAGGAAGCCGAGACGGGTGATGTACTTGTTATTATGACCAATGATTTCAACGTTTCACCTGATGGTAAGAATACTAGGAAGGTACTGGAGTCAGCACACAGGCTTGGTCTAAGAACTGCCTTTGTGTCATTCTTGCCAATTTCACCGGACTTGCAGAGAAGTAAGATTGAAGTGATTGATTCTCGAGATATTCCAGGAGCATTTAGGGTGCCACCACCCATTCCCAGAACTATTGCCGATGTAGCGCCTGGCACCATCGAGTCTTTTGATAGATATGCGGTAAAGGTTGTTGGCCGTAGAGGCAATAAGCTGCCTCAGGCCGATGATAGTGCAGAGTCTGCCTCAAGAACTAGCGAGACAACATCGCTGTGGACACAGAGGCAACCAGGTTCGCCTCAACGGGTAATTCCTCCTCCTCCAGGGTCGACGCACCCTCGTCGGTCTGTTCCAGCACCTCCAAGACCACCTAGCCCTACAGACCTGCATCAGATTGTCCTGGACACGCCAGGCGTACGTAGTATTTCGTATGGTAAATAAGTATTTCCGGCTCTAATAGACATGAGCCGGTTTTTTAATAGATAACAACTTGCTAAACTGATAAAGTAGTCAGATACGGAGAGGTCGCATAGTGGCCGAGTGCGCCACCTTGGAAAGGTGGTATAGGGGCAACTCTATCGAGGGTTCGAATCCCTCCCTCTCCGCCAGTCATTATTGAGTTTGCTTGTCTGGTACAATATTTATATGAAACATCGCTACCTCAAGCTGACTGCACTTATTCTATGTGGATTAATTATCGCCACACTTATCTATGTTCTTACACAGAGTAGCGGACTCTTTACTTCACCAAGTATCGAGTATCAGTCAAAAGTGGTCTACCCCACCTCGCCAATTACTCTTAGCTACTGGTTGCCAAGTGATGAAGCCAGTAATTTAGATGCAGTATTGGCCAACTATAAGAAGCTACATCCTAATGTTACGGTAAATATTACCTATATAGACCCGGCTAATTATCAGGCAAAAGTTTTGCAGGCCCAGGCTGCTGGTTCATTGCCTGATATGTTTGGATTTCGTAACGATGGCTTACCGCTCTATCAAAAATCACTCCAGCCTGCGCCTGAGAGTGTGATAACTGCCGAGCAATTTAATCAAACCTTTGCCGATTTTGCTAGTAAAAGCCTAGTAAGTGGCAAGAACATCTATGGCATGCCGTTTGGTATTGCTACACTTGGTTTGTTTTATAATACCGATGCATTTAAAAAAGCCAATATTAGCTCACCACCAAGTACCTGGCAAGAGTTTGATAAAGCCAATAGTAGTGTTCGTAATAAGCAAGGCCAGACGCTATATAGTTCTGGAGCTGCTCTCGGTACTGCCGCTGTTCATAGCTACCCTGATATTATTAGTATGTTTATGATGCAAAATGGTGCTGTTATGACAAACTCACCCCCTACCAAAGCTACTTTTCAGCTTGCAGATAGTACTGGCTACTCATCTGGCAGCAAGGCATTAGAATATTATGCTAGCTTTGCTCAGCCCAGCAAAGAGAACTATACCTGGAGCGATGCGCTGGGCTCGAGCGTAACTGCCTTTGCAACTGGAAAGACACAAATGATGATAGATTATCCAATGGTAGCTAAGACCCTACGCAAACAGAATACCAACCTACCCTTTACTATGGTTGCTCTACCACAAACCAACCCTAAAACACCACTTAATTATGGGGTAATATTTACACAAGGAGTAAGCAAGACGAGTAAGAATAGCGAGATTGCTTGGGACTTCTTAGGCTTTGCTACTAGTAAAAACCAACAACTACTTTACTCTCAGGCTAGTCTATGGCCAGCAGCAAGGAGAGATCTTGTTGCTCAACAGTATAACGATAAAGACTTGGCCCCATTTGCCCGCCAGATAGCCACTGCTAGTGATTGGTACAGGGGAATTAACTATGCCACCAATAACAATCTGCGCGAGATGGTTAGTAATTATTTAGCAGGGTACGATTCTAAGATAGCCACCAACCTAGCCGCTGCAGCGGTAACCCTAGAGATACAAAAGAGCTTGCAGTAGTTCTCGGATTACCTCGAACAATATTGTTTGAACAAAGTAAGAACTGTGTGCCTCAGAATGACAATATTTTTGTAAAAGAAAAAGCCCGTAGCTTTTTCTAAACTACGGACTGTGTGGCCCACATGGGGCCGGAAGCAGTCTCGGTAGGAGACTTAGCACTCGAAGTGCTAGCTTCCGACCCCAGCGATGGGCTGAGTCTCAGATTTGTGTTGTCAGTGGTTCTGAGCTACCACCGTGTAGGCGTTGAAGCCTACTTGCCCTTGCGGCCACCGACCTGCTCGTACCCCCGCTTGGTCTCGGGGTTGGACATCCGCTGGTCGTACTCCGCACGACCGCGCTCCTGGGCGCGACGCTTGGACTCGGTCTTGCGGCCGCCGGTGCCGCCCGAGCTGGTCGAGGTCTGCACGTGGGCGGGCTTGGCCCGCTCGGCCTCGCGCTCGGCCACCTTCTCCTCCCCGTACAGGGAGACGTCGATGGCGCGGGCCTGGGCGAGCAGGTCCTGGTCCTCCCGACCGGTCTGCCCGAAGGCGTACCGGTAGAAGGCCGCGAAGGTGCTGAGGGCGAACTTGCGGAAGCCCCGGTGCTCGAGCACCTTCGGGTTGCTGAGGATGTGGTAGATGGTGTCGGAGATCGACACCGTACCGAGACCCTCCGAGATGGTCACCTGATCGGCTGGGAACCCCAGCCGGTCGGTGAGGTACTCGGCGCTCATGCCGCGGACCTCGCGCTTGAAGTCCTGCATGTAGGTCTCCCAGCCGTTGTTGGCCCACTCGTCGAGCTCCTTGGCCAGCTCGAGCGTCAGCTCGACCTGGGCCGCGGCCTCGGCCTGCCCGTCGGCGCTCTCGAGGGTCGAGAGGATGCCGTTGAACACCTTCACCGCGGTCTCGATCATGCGCTTGTTGCGCATGACGTCCTGGCCGTGGATCTGCAGGGCGTCGAGCACCCAGCCCAGGGGCTTGCCCTCGGCGCCGGCCTCGATGGCGGCGTCGTGGGCCTCGATGTGCTGCTTCACCTCGACGTAGCGAGGGTCGGCGTTGCACGCCTGGATGCTGGTGTTGAGCTCCTCGGTGACCTTCTCGCGGTCGACGGGGACGGGGATCGGCTTGTTGCGGCGGGTGGACTTCGTGGTCTTGGTCATGACAAAGGCCCTCCTGGGCCAGATTAACCTACTTGGTTTCGGTTAATCTACATATAAAGACATCTTATCTTTATACGGCTTTGCAGCACACGCTGGCGTATGCATCTGCCAGCCAGTGCTACAAAGCTTTTGTCTAGGGACGTATTTGCAACTTGCTACACTCTTTTCAAAGTGTCGCTGCTTAGTATAGCAAACTTTATAATAAATGTCAATACTTTTTATCAAAAAAGCCCTATTTTTTCTACTCTACAGATATAAAAAAGTGTTTATAAGATATAAAAAACCTATCCATTTTGGATAGGTAAACTATGGCAAACTAAGTAGAGATGGTAATTCACTTACTCGTAATTCTCTGTCTAGAGAAGCCAGATTGCCTTGTGAAACGCCATCTGCAGTATTTAGGTAATATTGCTTGTAAATAGAGCGCGCAACGCCCCATTCGGCTTTGTTAACAGCGCTACGCACTTGGAGGGCATAGATCTGTAGCTTACGTCGTATTTGTTGCTGTAGCTGCCCAGATTCTTCTAGAAGACGCCATGCAGTGGTGAGGTGATTATCTAGATGGCCAAACTGACCTCTTTCGAGACAGGCAATTGCATTATCGATATGTGCTGCTACTAGGTAAGATAGATTATCTGCCTTACCAATTAGCACATATGCCTCATCAAAGCACTCATCTACAGAAGAGAATTCACCAGTAAGAGAGTACAACCTGCCTAGCTTGGCCTCGGTAATACCTCTTTCACCATGGCTATCTATCACCAAAAGGGTTTCACGACTCTTTAGAAGTAGCTCTACTGCTAACAGATAGTGTCGCATAACCATCTCGGCAATACCCATATCACGCTGTACTCGAGCCACATCTACCACACGTTGCTGTTTTTCTCTCTCTTCTAATGCCTGCTTGAGTGCTGCTTTACCTTCATCATATCTATCTTCGAAGATGAGACTTACTCCAAGCATATGGAGACATTCTGTAGCATCTAATAACTGATCAGATTCTGTATACAACCTTATTGCTTCTTGATAGCGAGGAATTGCTCTATCACCCCTGCCTGCACAACGAAACTCGTCGGCTTGGCGCTGTAACTCTAGAGGAGTGGCCATCTCACTCTCCTTGTATTAGGTACGAAACGGTTATTAGTATATCAGATATATAATACGATTTCTAGCTGTGAAATGCACTATAATTTTTACACATTTCACAACTGATTATAAGATACAAAGTAAAGACCAGCTCGGGTGAGCTGGTCTGGGTGGTCAGGCCTTATACCTGCTGTCAGCAAGTGGCTACTTGTGCCACTTGGTGGGCCGGGCCGGGTGGCCGTCGGTGCGGAGCTCGCGACGGTGCTCTCGTACCGTGCATGGGCTGATCCCACCAAGCGAGATCTCCTCGAGCACCCGCTGCCGGTGCGGGTCGAAGCTGGTGCCGTAGACGGCGTCCTCTTCGACCGGGTCGTGCACTGGTGCCGCGTGCGGGCCGTCCTGGTAGGCCGGCAAGTCGAAGATCTCTTCGACCTCGCCGAGGTCAACCACGTGTGCCACACCGGTGGGGCCCTGCACCACGATGATGTTGGTCAATGCTTCTCCCTGGTACTAGTCGTGAACTTATCTACTTATCAGACTCGTGCGCTATTGTAGCATAAGTACTATAAAAAGTCAATACAAATTAAAAACCTCTGATTCCAGAGGTTACTAAATTAAAGATGTGCAGCTCTAGCTGCCTTAATGAGACACTCTGCCTCATAATCTGTCAGGTTGCAGTAGCGAATAATTTGCATTGCATCTTTTGGAGTAATTACTGCAATTCTTCGCTTAATATCAGACTGTGGCAAGATAGGTAGTCGCGGACTCCAGAGGCAACTCTGTCTACTAAGCCCATACTTCTCGTAGTCGAGCAGTGGTTTGCGAGGTGCTCCGTTATTAAACTGACGCTTAGAAGTAAGGCCCATTACTTTCCAGTGGTTGGCTTGTGCACGAAATGGTGCAATAACAACACCTGGTCTATCTTTGCCTTCCACCAAACCCTCGTTAAATGCTAGGACGTTTACAATACAGATTTCACCGACTGCAGGAACCCGATATCTTACGGTAGAACGCCTCGCCTCGCGTAGCGATCGCCGTACCAAACTCCCAACTGGTGGCATAACACCTGCTTTCATCTTGATGTCTCATGGGTAGGTGCAGATAGACATAGTATAATAAAAAAGTAGTATAGTCAATATTAAAAAAGACCCCTGTTACAGAGGTCTTTTTTAATGGTGTAGTAGCGAGCTACATCATTCCGCCCATGCCACCCATATCTGGCATACCACCACCAGCTGCTGGAGCATCTTTTTCTGGCAAGTCTACCACGGCAGCTTCGGTAGTAAGCAAAATAGCTGCAGCCGAAGATGCATTAAGCAATGCAGACTTAGTTACCTTTACCGGGTCGATAATGCCGGCTTTTAGCATGTCGGCCTTCTGATTTTTAGCAAAATCCCAGCCCAAGTTGCGATCGCCACTAGTAATAGTGTCTAAAATAACAGCAATATCGGCTGTACCAGCATTTAGAGCAATCTGACGTAGCGGAGCTTCGAGAGATTTTTGAATAATGTTTACACCAATTTGTTCTTCATCGTCTAGTTGTAGATTCTTAAGAGATTTGGCAGCTTTTACAAGTGCCGAGCCACCACCTGGTACAATACCTTCGGCTACAGCTGCCTTGGTAGAATGTACCGCATCTTCTATACGGGCTTTGCGTTCTTTTAGTTCTACCTCGGTAGCAGCACCTACCTTAATTACTGCTACACCACTTTCTAGTTTAGCAATACGTTCTTGGAGTTTAGGTAGCTCATAATCGTCATCAGCTGGTAATTGATCGGCTTGCTTCTTCATCTGAGCAACACGAGCTTTTACATTGCCCTCGCTACCTTTGCCGTCGATGATGGTGGTAGTGTCTTTGCCGGCAATAATTTTGCGAGCTTCACCGAGCATTTCTACGCTAGCATCTTCTAGCTTAAGCCCAATTTCTTCTGAGATAACCTGTCCACCAGTAAGAATAGCAATATCTTCGAGCATATTCTTGCGGCTATCACCAAAGCCCGGCGCCTTAATAGCTACTGCGTTAAAGCGACCTTGCAGCTTATTAAGAATAAGGGTAGTAAGAGCTTCGCCTTCGAGGTCTTCGGCTAAGATTACTAAGTCTTTTTTGCCCTCTGAGGCAAGTTTTTCGAGAAGGGGAAGTAGTTCTTGAACCGAGCTAATCTTCTTATCGGTAATAAGAATTGGAGCATTTTCTACCACTGCTTCCATACGAGTAGTGTCGGTTACCATGTACGGGCTTACATATCCCTTATCGAGCTGCATACCTTCTACTACCTCTTTATCGAGCCCTACCGTTTGGCCTTCTTCTACTGTTACAATGCCATCTTCGCCAATTGTTTCCATTACTTCGGCAATAAGCGTGCCTACTTCTGGGTCGGCCGCCGAGATAGAAGCTACATTGGTAATCTCTTCTGTAGTTTTAACTGGTTTGGCTATCTTAGTAAGTTCTTTGGCGACATGTGCAGCAGCTTTTTCTATACCACGACGAATCGCCATTGGGTTGGCACCAGCAGCGACGTTCTTAATGCCCTCATCAATAATTGCTTGGGCAAGAACCGTTGCAGTAGTTGTACCATCACCAGCCATATCGTTGGTTTTGCTGGCAACTTCTTTTACTATCTGAGCACCCATATTTTCGTAGGCGTCTTCTAGCTCTATCTCTTTAGCGATAGTAACACCATCATTCGTAATAACTGGGCTACCATACTTTTTATCGAGTACTACATTACGGCCTTTAGGGCCAAGTGTAGCTTTAACTGTGTTGGCGAGCTTGTCGACCCCAGCCTTTAGCTGTTTGCGGGCGTCTTCGCCTGCTAAGATATCTTTTGCCATTATTTATCTCCCTTTATTACTGCAAGAATATCTTCTTCTTTGACAACCATATATTCTTCGCCATCTACTTTTACTTCTGTAGGGCCGTACTGACCATACAATACGGTGTCATCTTTTTGGACTTCTGCTACGTCCTTACCTACCGCCACTACCTTACCTTCGGCAGGTTTTTCTTTGGCGCTATCTGGCAAAATAATACCAGACTTGGTAGTTTCTTCGGCAGCGAGTTGTTGTAATACAACTCTATCACCTAGGGGCTGAATGTTCATTGTGCTATCTCCTTCTTTGGTTATTATTCGAGCATTAGCGAGAACGTATTCTCGACAAACCTCGAACAGTAGTCGTTATTTGAAAGCATTAGCACTCTAATAGTGAGAGTGCTAATATTTAGTGTAAAGCGAGACAAAAATATAGTCAACCCCGATAGACTAATGAAATAGTAATTATTTACTCTAACGGGGTAAATAACAAAAAACACCCTTGTCGGGTGTTTTTATTCTTCTACAGATGTATTAACAAATTAATCTATCTGGAAAAGCGACGAAGTAAAAGTCGTGTCGTGCCGGGTGGGTTCTCCTGGGCGGAGAACCACACCCGGCGACGACGGAACTGACAGCGTTAAATGCCGAGCAAAGGCTGTTCTGGGCGTTGTATCGACTTTGGTGGCTGATGCGGTATGATTTATCGCTCAGCATCCTCCGAAGTCCGCATACCGGCCTATACCTTTGTTATCGCGGCACGCTGTTCTCTGTCTGATCATCCCCATGAGGGGTGCCCGGCCACCTTTCTGTACACTGCGAGAGCAACCGCTCTACACCAGAGTACAGAACTGCAAGATGACTAGGCTAACTGGTGAGAAGTCCGATCATTGCTCCCCCGTTAGATCGTATCTCGTCGAAGCCGGCTCGATCGCCGGCGGGCGGTTCTGTGTGTGCATCCGTGTGCGTGTGCGGGTTTTCCCCGTGCCCCTCAACCCTGCGGCCAGGGGCTCGAATAGTCGGGCGGAATCACCTCCTTAGCATCTTATCTGGGTTGTAGGTGGGACGAGGGCGGTGGCCGCCAGGATTGGTTACCTGGCCGCCACCGCCGCACTTGAGACCGGCGACGACTGCCGAACTGCCGGACAGCAGTGAAACACTACTGACGAGCGTGGCACTTAGACTTCGCATTTGCCGTGGCACGTGGCCGGTCCCAAGATTGTTTGACTTTTTTCCTTTACTTCGTCAAGCTGCGCACTTCGGTCTCCCGAAGCGATAACAAGTATTCTAGCACAGCCTACTAAATTTGTCAATAACTTTTGACTATTTTATAATATTATTTTTTACTTCACCTTTTGCATGGCCTGAGAAAAGCGTTGGCTAAGTATCTTTTTCTTTTTGGCATATGGGTCGGCAATAATAACATCGGGCCGAATTCGTAGTAAGGCTCCACCGTGGCGGTACTCTTTTTTGCGTGCCATGGAACGTAAAAATGCTCTATATGCTTTATCGTCGTAACTATCGAGAAAGCGAATAGAACTGGCGTACACCGCAGTATGATTACGAGCCCAAATATAATTTGGGCATTGGGTGCGAATATAGTCGTTTTTTTCTAGCATTGTTTGCCAGACTTTTTCGCCAAAAATAGGCTTGGCATTAAGTAGGCAAACAGTACGGTCTAAGTCAGAAAACCCAAAATCATCCAAAAAGCGCAGACCGGCCGTAGTAAAATACAGAGTATCAATTACCTCTATTTGTTTTTTTTGCGAGTTTTCTAGAGTGCGAGAGGCAAAAAACTTTTCTACCAAGAGCCTGGCAAGATGCAGACGTGCCGGCAAAGCAATAACCGCTATACGTATACTACGCTCGTCACTTTGTGGCAGTACTACAATAGACTTAATAAATGGTATGGCGCGTAGAAGGCGAGTGTGCTTCTTGGCAGAGTGCACTATCTCTTGCCAGTTTTTTTGCTGCGTGCGTTGTGGGGGATAACTACAGCTTTTTAGCTTGTATCTACCTTGCTTATCGACAGATATGATACCGCGTTTTTGTAGTCTGGCTAAGTGATTGCGAAGACCAACAATACTCGCTTTTACCGGAATATAGCGCAAAATTTCGTTATCGGTGTAGGCTACACCATAAATAGCACCATAACAAATTACTGAGATAATTGCAGAACGGAGTTTTTTTTCGGTAGCAGCGACACTCATCTCGTTAGAGTTCCTTTACTTAAACAATATATATCTGTGGGCCCCGCGTTCAAACTCTAGCGAGACTCATTACTAGTATTATTTCAGATAAGAGGCAAATGCAAAAGCAAAAAAATAAAAAAGCACCTAGAAGACTAGATGCGCTGGCCCGAGGTGCAGGACACTGCCGGGACTAACCTACAGAGGGGAGGTGAATCCAAACAGTGCCCTGCTACCTCAAGAATTTCCCAGACCGACTAACCATGGGCGGGAGGAGAAGCCGGTCCGGGAAACGCTGGTGGTATGTAGGGACTGGATGCGGTGGCACCACCAGCTAAAGGTTGACCTAAGAGCCGACCGTTTTCGCCGCATGTCATGTGCGGGTACTCAACAGTTAGCGCGCGGGTGCTCCTTCCAGAGAGGTCCGGTTGGAGCAAGTTTGTGTGCCTTGCGACTCTTAGGTCAGAACGTGAGAGGTGCTACTTGTTATTGTACGCTCAAACTAAGTTCTGACAAGGGCTTTTTAGCAAGTAAGTGTTCTATCTTTTGCTTGGTACTCTCGAGTACAGCAGGGTCTTCGGCCTCAATATTTATTCGTAAGAGCGGCTCGGTATTGCTTGGCCGTACATTTACCCAGTAATGAGGATAGTTAATGGTTATTCCATCGAGTTCATCTATTTTGCCATCAGAGAAAGCCTGTTTTATTTTCTCAAGATCGGCAGGAATGTCTTTTGAGGTAATATTAATTTCGCCAGATTGTATGTACTGATTGCGTAGCGGGGCAACCATTTCAGAAAGAGATTCCTTGCTAGCAGATAGAACATGTAGAAGCATTAACGCAGCAATGAGGCCACTATCGGCATTGTAATTGTCGGCAAAATAAAAGTGTCCAGAGTGTTCGCACGCAAAGACTGCTGTATGCTTGCGCATCTCGGCTTTAATAAAACTGTGCCCCACCTTTGTACGAATAGCCTTGCCACCATATACCTCGATAGTTTGTGGTACTATACGCGAGCATACTGCATTATAGAGAATTGTCGCACCGGGGTTCTTCTTTAAAATATGTATTGCCAGTAGTGCACCTAGCTCGCTGCCACTCAGCATTGTGCCAGATTCATCACAAAAGAATGCCCTATCGCCATCACCATCAAAAGCAATACCGCATTCTAGTCGCCTACTCTTAACTAGCCTTCGAATATCTTTAGTATTTTCTGGCAATAGAGGATTAGCCACGTGGTTAGGGAAAGTGCCATCGAGTGTTTCGTAGAGATAATCTATGTGTAATGGGGTTTTTGCCTGCAGGTCTTTAAGATAAAGCGAGGCCATTCCATTGCCAAAATCGATACCTATCTTAAGTGGTTGATGTATTTTGCCGGCAATATTTAGGGCGTGTTCTATCCATTCGCTTGTTATTTCTTGCGTTGTCAGAGTACCAGACTGCGAGACGTTCTTAAATGTATCAGCTGTAATCTCTTCTTCGATAGTTAAGAGACCACTATCTATACCAATAGGAACTACGCCAAGACCAGTGAGTTTAATGCCATCGTAGGCACCAGGATTATGACTAGCTGTAATCATGGCTCCACCGGCTAGCTTGAGTGATCCTACTGCAAAATACATAGTATCAGAAGTAATTAACCCTAGATTTATTACTTCTCTCCCCTGTTTTAGTAGTCCTGCAATAAGCGCTTCGGCTAGCTCGGCAGAATCGCTGCGCATGTCTCTACCAACTGCGATTTTGCCAGTAGGCACAAAATCGGCGAAGGCGCGCCCTATTGCAAAAGCTACCTTAGGGCTAAGCTCTTCTGGGCTGAGCCCACGAATGTCGTAGGCCTTAAAGATATCTTTATCAAACTTCATCCCGTTAGAAACCTTCCTTGAAACGGGTTAAGTGCCAAAATTTGTTATGGTTTTTAACGGGATTCATATGCTTATTCTACAGAATTTTCAGATTGGGTGCTATTCATCATTGCTTTGGCACCAAGCTGCAAGAATGTAAACAGCTGGCGCATAGCCGCAGCTATCTGAGGACTTTCTATAAGTATCCCTATAGTCTCTTTACCAAAAGATATGAGAGCAGTTTTGTCGCCATAGGTATATAGGTTAACTGGCTCAGTATAGCTACCTACAGGAAAAAATGTCATCTCTCTCCCCAGACGCTTATCATTTTCGGCAGAATATTGTTTTAGCTTTTCTGTGCCTTCTTCAACACCATAGACTTTTATACCAAGCTTGAGTCGCCTTTCGATAATTTGATAAATCTTAGCTCCAAGTAGGTTAATATCACCTTCAGAACGCACAAAGTAGATGTCTTTGCGCACCCGTAGTTGATCTTGATACATTTCAAGAATTCCTTCTCTACCTTCAAAAAACTTTACACCAGGTTTATTTTGATAGGTGTAAAAATAATTCAATAGCATTGGAAGGCTGTCTTTAAGTTCTTTTTCGGTGCGAAGTATCTCATTACGGCGATTTTCTATGAGTCGTTCTAAGGCTACCGGATTTTCTGGTTCGTAGACAAGTTTTTTTTGCTTATCACTTTTTTTTACCAAGCCGAGTTCTTCTAGCTTTTCTAAGATCATATAACTATTGGTGCGAGATTCTTTGACTTGGTCTGCAAGTTGTGGTGGTGAAAGCTGCCCTTGCTGTATAAGGGCTACATAAGCTTTGGCTTGAGACTCACTTAAGCCGGCCTCTAAGAGTGTTTTGGTATTCATACTAGTAATTTATCAGAATAATTTAGTTATTGTCAAGATTATATTGACAAAAAAATTTTTATAAATAAACCTTATAATACCATATTTTATCAATTATATATTGACTTTATTATGGTTATGTAGTAAACTAGCTCAGAACTTCGGAAAGCCCGAAGGGTACCTTAAGGAAAGTCAGACATGGACAATCACGATTTGCAACATCTGGATCGGATGGCAAGTAGCCTGAGAGAGCAGGCTGAAGCTCTCTTGAGAGTAGCAAATGGAATGGAAGCTTACACTGAAGCAAGACTTGGTCAAGTGCGTCGATACCATACCCACCAACAGGAAACGTGTTCACCAGCCGACGAGTTTGTAGAAGCAGACTTTCTACACTACCAAGGTAGGATTTAGCAAAATCGCCCCGAGAGTAATAAAAAACTCTCGGGGCCTTTACCTTGCCGAGAAAGCCAAAATTACCAGAATAAATTCTTGGTCATTTTGGCGTATAAGCGCAAGTAATAACTCTCTTGCCGCTGCCAAATACGAAACTTTCTCGAATCAACTGGTAGATCGTAACAGCCAACAAACTCGGTTACTTCTTCGTTAAACCCGCGTTTAAATTGATACAAACCATACTGATGGTGCTCGGGGTTATCTAGCTGAGACTTGGGCGGTACAGCTACCATATCATAGCTTGTTGCTCCCTTCTTTTTGGCCCATTGCATGGCTCGCCATTGTAACAAGTATGGCGCCATTAAGTTACGATGAATTGGGAACGATCCACCATCTTTGTAATAACTCTTGGTAGCAAAAGCCGTGGCAAATACTCCGGCGAGCACCTCGTCGTTATAGGTGGCCACCAAAAATTCGGCCATGTCTGCTTGGTATAACTCCATCCAATACCCGGCAAAATAGTCTTTTTTACGTAAGAAAAACCCGGCTCGTTCTTGGGTGGCAGACATAAGCGAGAACATTAAGTCTACCCCGTCCTTGTCCATCGGACGTGATTCGGTCTTTACTCCTTTGCGCTCAGCCAGGCGAATATTGTAGCGAGTTTTTTGTTTAAAACTAGCTAAAATGTCTTCCTCACTTGGGTTAAGATCGACAAAAATGGTCGCTTTAAACTGTAAGTCAGCCTTGCTTTTAATGAGCCCTAATTTAGCGAGGTCTAATTGCTCATCCTCGAGCTCTGGCTCGAGTTTTACCAGGATGGCTCGCTTGTCGTGACGACCAATAAAATGGGGTAATTGCGTACAGAGCTCGGCAAAATGTGCCTTGCTGTCGCTATCGGCTACGAAGTCTTTAAATATTCCTGGGCCCTTAGAGCAATAATAGACCGTACCAAGCAGACCTGCAGACTTACGGATGAGCGTAAAGTAGACCACTACCCCAGGTTCTTCGTATACACAATAGAGTGGTTCCCAACCATTGGTTTTTTTAAATTGACTCCAGGCATAACTTTGGTAAATGTGCCCGCCATCTGGGTTGTCAGCAATAAGACTGTCCCAGCTTTTTAGTTCGTTCTCATTTGCAAAGCGAATCATGCTCTACCCCGCAATTTTCGATACACACCATATATCTTATATTTGTTCTTTTTGATGGGAATATCCCAAGTGCCTAGCGTACCAACAGTATCACCACCAAAACCTTGTTTAAAGGCAGTAATGCCAGCCCATTTATGCGTACTATCTGATGTGGGCGGGGCTACCCCCCAGAGGTCGAAGCGCGAAAATCCATCAGCCTTGGCATCACATATCATTTGCCAAACCAAGAAAACTCCGGCATTGTACTTTCTATTGAGTGTTTGGTTGCTACCTGTGTGGGCATAGTAGCGGGTACCATGGTAGTCATAAATAAGGGAGATGGTTACTTTTTTGCCTTCTGCCTTGGCGACATAAAAACTCGCTTGGCCGCTTGGTAGCATTGTCTCGGCCATTTGTTGGTAATACTCGTCTGGGTGATTGGTGATACCGGCATGTTTAGCGGTATCGTGCATTAACGCTAAGAAATCATCAATTTCATCTAGAGAGTTAGTCTTGTACACCTCTACCCCACGCTTGGGCGCGGTATTAATACGATTACGATGCCCCGAGGCTAGGTCTGCTCGAAGCTCATCTTCGGGCTTTTTGAGATCTATTACTTGGGTAAATTGTGGCTCAACATCGGCAATCTTGCGGGCACCAAAAGATTGTAGTATCTCGATATCTTCGCTGCCAAACGGCTCAACACGTACAAGATCGAGATGGGCAGATTTGGCCTGATTGATTATTGAGAGGTAAGCCGACTTGGCATCACTAAGTATAGTTGGGCCATAGGGCAAGGCCAGATAGTGCAAGCCATGACTGCGACGCTCGAAGCCTACCCAACTAAAGTTTTTACCAGATGTATAGTGTAACTTACGCCCAACTTGCGTCTGAAATGCTGCCCATATATGACTTTGCAACACATGAGCATTAATGGTTCGCTGATGATCATCCCAGTTGGCGGGTAAATTTGACATACCTCTATTGTAACAAATTGGCAGACAACCTAGAAAAGTATTTACAAATGTATAAAAAAATGCTATTATACTGCTGTTCTAGAACGTTGAAAGAGGTGGATGCTGTGAACATGCAGCGAAGGAACATATTGATGGCATTGGGTTTGTTGGCCGCGATACTTATTGGGGTGAATGCCCTTGTTATTAGCGGAACCTTTTCGAGTTATGCTTTGTCATCTCCTTTTGCAGCTACGCCAACTACCACCAAGGCGCACGTGCAGGTAAATACTGTTGCAGTTTTTGGTGATAGCTTGGTGTTTGGCGCTACAGGCGATCTACAGATGCAACTTGCTGGGTATCAAAACCCCGAAATTCATGGGGTAATTGGTACTTCTACCGTTCAGCTGCAGCCGCTCATTACTGAGGTACATCAGACCAGGCACCCTGATGCAATGGTTATTGCACTTGGTACCAATGATTTGATTCCTGTGTTTTTGGCTCAGAACCCCAACGAGCATGCCTTGCATATGATTAACCTTAGCAATCATCAGCAAGCTGTTTTTCAGACTCTTAGTGATACCCCTTGTGTGATTTGGGTCGGTGTACAAGAGCACAATACCGAGCGCAATCTAAAAGTTCTTGGGCCAGAAATGAACGCGACTATTCGCGCGAATGTGGCAAACTACCCAAATGCTCATTTTCTCGATTGGGAAGCTGCTATGTCGGGTCATACCGACTGGCAAGCTGCAGATGATTTGCATTTTAGCCCTGCTGGTAATGCGGGTTATGCTACTGCTATAACCCAGGCAATAGCCTCACAGTGCTAAGACCCAGCCCGCGTGGCGTAATAGGCAGACGCAGGGGGCTTAAACCCCCCGGCTCGCAAGAGCGTGTGGGTTCGATTCCCACCGCGGGCACCCAGCCGGTGTAGCTCAGTTGGATAGAGCAACAGACTTCTAATCTGTTGGTCGTGGGTTCGAGTCCCTCCACCGGCGCACCGGGGCAGTAGCTCAGTGGTTAGAGCGTGGCACTCATAATGCCTTGGTCGTGGGTTCGATCCCCACCTGCCCCACTCAACTCCCTTACTATAATGGTAAGGGAGTTTTTCTTTTTATGTTACGATATAGCACATGAGAATTCTTGCAATAGAAACTAGCTGCGATGAAACTGCCGCTGCAGTAGTAGAAAAAACTGGTAAGTATACCGGCAAGATTTTGAGCAATGTAATTAATAGCCAGGTGGAGATTCATGCCCAATATGGTGGTGTAGTGCCAGAAGTGGCCGCGCGGAGTCATATAGAGGTAATCTTACCAGTTATTGAGCAAGCTCTTGGCGATGCAAATTGCAACTGGGATGAGATTGATGCTATTGCTGTTACTAAAGGCCCAGGCTTGCTTGGCTCGTTGCTTATTGGTGTACTAACAGCCAAAACGCTGGCGACGGTAAAAAACAAACCACTTATTGGGGTGAATCATATCTATGCACATGGTTTTGCGGCTTTTCTTACCGAAACCCCGCCAGAATTTCCTTTCTTGGCTCTAACCGTCTCAGGTGGGCATACCGCCCTGTCGCTTTATCAGGCAGACCTAAGCCGTGAGATTTTGGGCGAAACACTAGATGATGCCGCTGGTGAAGCTTTCGATAAAGTAGCCAAGCTACTCGGCCTACCATATCCTGGCGGCCCAGCAATTGGTGAGGCTGCCAAGCATGGTGACGCTAGCAAATATCAGTTTCCTATCGCCAATATGGGCAGAGAGAGTCTCGACTTTAGTTTTTCTGGCTTAAAAACAGCTGTTCTTAGGCAAGTACAAGAAATTACTGGCAAAAACCTAGGTGCTGTTGATGCTCAAAAGTCTTACACATTAGATACTCAAGTAGTAGCTGATATTGCGGCGAGCTTTCAAAAGGCAGTTGTAGATGCTCTGATAAAAAACACTTTAGCTGCTAACGCCCGATTTTCTCCAAAGAGCATTGTAGTTGGTGGCGGTGTGGCATGTAATAGCGAATTACGCTTACGCTTGCATGAGAAGCTGCCTAACGCAATTTTTGTGCCACCAAAGCTTTGTAGCGATAATGCTGCCATGATAGGCTCCCTGGCGCTACAAATGGCTCAGAACAATATGTTTATTGCGCCAGAACAATTACGAGCAGACTCGAGCCTAGAGGCTATATAAAAACTACCCTAACTGGGGTAGTTTTTATATAGTTACAGTTGTATGTAATTATGCAGCTGGCTGAAGTTTATCGAGTTTGCCTAACTCGTCTTCTATTCGTCTCAGCTCTTCTTGGTCACTCTCTTTTTTAGTGCGGGCTTCAGTCTCGGCTTGTTCGTGTTCTTGAATACGTGCCGCAATCTTTTCTTTTTCTGCTTTTAGCATCTCTTCTGCTTCTTTAATTTTACTCATTGCAGCATCGATAGCACTATCAATTCCCTCTTCTGTAGATTCTTCGGTTTCGGTTGGGCTAATCGGCGGTGCTTCTTCCTCTTCTGTATCAGGGTGAGCAGGAGTTTCGGTATTGGGTTCTGGTTGTCCACCCAGCACAAAATGCTCGTTACTGGTTGTGTCAGGTACATCGGTTGCTATGGCGCCATCATGATTCTCTGTCATTGAAGTATTAGATTTTTCTTCTGGCTGAACGCGTGGCTCGGTAGGCTCTATCTTAGTGGTTGGAATAACTGTATCACCAGACTGTGGGTTGAGAGTGCTACCAGATTCCATAGCACTATCACTTGGGTCGGTGGTGGCATCTTCGGTTTTGTCGTCTCCTGCAAGTTTGGCTACAGCCTCATCATCACTCATTCCACCCAGTGCAGCATCTGCCTCTGGGGCCATCTGATTATCTTCGGCATGCAAAGCAATGTGCGGAGTATCTTCAGTAGCAGGTTCTACCGATCCGGGTTCGGCATGGTCTGGCGCAGGTACGCCCTTGACATCATTTGACTCTACAGCAGGCTCCATAGTAGCGGTCATAGCACCCGCCTCGCTTGTAGTAGGTGCAGCAGTGGCGTCACCTTCTTGCATTTCTGCTCGCTGATCCCATTGCTCGTCTATTTCGAGTGGGCTGTAAATATCTTTCATCATTCGTTCCTCTCCTGCCGGTTAGTATTAAAGAATAGTTATGCTTATTGTAATGAAGCGTAAGCTTGATTGTCAAATATTGCCCACCCCTAGTCGACTACATCTGAAAAATGGTACAATTTAGCCTATGAAAAAAGAACTCCCCAAAGCCTACGAACCGAGTAAGTACGAGACAGATATTCTCAAGCTGTGGCAAGAATCAGATTCATTTGCTCCACAAAAAAATGCTAAAGGTAAATCGTTTAGTATTATTATGCCCCCACCCAATGCCAATGGTTCGCTCCATGCCGGCCACCTTATGTATGTGGTAGAAGATATTGCCACTAGGTATGCGCGCATGCAAGGACGTCCTACCTTATGGCTACCTGGCACTGACCATGCTGGTATAGAAACCCAGGTGGTGTACGAGCGTGAGCTGCAAAAGCATGGCAAATCTCGGTTTGATCTCGGCCAAGAAAAGTTTTACGACGAGGTATGGGAGTTTGTAGAAAAACACAAGGGTGGCATTCTCTCGCAATTTCAGTCTATGGGGTTTTCGGCTGATTATAGCAAGTTAAAATACACTCTCGATGAAGACGTAGTAGATGTTGTGTATGACACGTTTAATAATCTACATAAGGACGGCCATATCTATAGAGGTAACAGAATTGTTAACTGGTGCTCTAGTTGTAACTCTGCTTTTCCAGACATAGAGCTCGATCATATCGAACGTAAAGATGCTATGTATACCATAGACTATGGCACTATTAAGATTGCCACTACACGTCCAGAAACTATCTTTGCCGATAGTGCAGTTGCAGTTAACCCAACCGACAAGCGCTATAAAGATTTAATTGGCAAGACTGCTACTATTCCACTTATTAATCGAGAAATTCCGATTATAGCCGATGACCATGTAGACACTAAGTCTGGTAGCGGCGCGCTAAAAGTTACCCCGGCCCACGACTTTAACGACTACGAGATAGGCTTGCGTCACCAATTGCCAGAAATATCGGTAATAGATACTGAGGGTAAGATGATAAATGTTCCAGAAGAATTTGCTGGAGTTGAGGTAGAAACTGCCCGCCGTCTAGTAATTAATGCTCTCGAAAAAGACAACAAGCTCATTAAGGTTTCTCCCCTTACTCACGCTGTGGCTATTCACGACAGGTGTAAAACCGTTATCGAGCCACTTATTTCAGAACAATGGTTCTTGCGCATTAAAGATCTTAATAAACCTGTTATTTCTGCAATAGAGACCGATAAAGTAGTATTTTACCCCAAACGCTTTAAAAAAATTGCGCTCGATTGGCTTGCCCAAGAACACGACTGGTGTATTTCTCGTCAAAACTGGTGGGGTATTCGCATTCCTGTTTATTACAAAACCAGTAATGACCCAGGCAAAGATGCCTATATCGTTGCTAAGAGCGAAAAAGAAGCTGAAGAGTATTACGGCAAAGGTAATTATCGAGCCGAAACCGACATTTTTGACACGTGGTTTTCTTCTGGTCAATGGCCCTTTGCCACATTAATGTCTACGGGAGACTTCGATACATTCTTCCCTACCACGCTTATGGCTACTGCTCGAGATATCTTACACAAGTGGGTTACCCGCATGATAATGTTTAGTCTGTACCGTACAGGAGAAATACCATTTAGAGATGTCTATCTTTGGGGCTTAGTAACAGACGAGCACGGCCAAAAGCTCTCGAAGAGCAAGGGTAATTATGATGACCCAATGGAGATTACCAAAGAGTTTGGTACAGATGCGCTGCGGCTTGCCCTCTCGATAGGTATTACTCCTGGTAACGATGGCAAACTCTCTACTGAGAAAATTAAAGGTTACCGCAATTTCTGCAATAAACTCTGGAATGTTGCTCGCTATACCACTGCCAATCTCCCCGATGACTTTACGCTTAATGAGGTTACACTCAAAACACCTGCCGATCATTGGCTGGCTGGACGATTAAATAGTGCTATTACCTCTATTACCAAGAATATCGAAGGCTATCGTTACTCTGAGGCTGGCCAAACGGCCTACTCTCTTCTCTGGGATGATTTGGCAGATAAGTATATTGAATATTCTAAGTCTAATCTTAACCCTACTATGCTGGCGTACGCTCTCGACACAGTCTTACGTCTCCTCCACCCCTTTGCCCCATTTGTTACAGAAGCAATTTGGCAACAGCTGTGGACAAATTCTAACCTTATAACCGAACACTGGCCGAAAGTTATCCACAAGCCATCCACAGCCGATGCTAAGAAGTTCGAACTACAAATTATTGATATTTTGGCCTCTAAGCAAAAAGAAGCCGATAAAGTTATGGCCGCAAAATTACAAAAAGAGTTAGCTGCCAAACAAAACTTATTACAGCTTACACAGGCAAAATTGCAAAATGAAGCATTTGTAGCGAATGCACCACAAGACCTGGTAGCAGGGGAGAGAGCCAAGCAAGAACAAACCAAACACGAAATAACCCAACTAGAGGCCGAACTTGCCAGAATCAAAAAGACAGCTTAGTTTCTTCTGGATAGCTGCTGGTATTATATTGCTAGCAGCACTGCTATTAGCACTGCATTGGCCCGAAATTACTTCTTGGAGGCAACATAAGATTGACTCGCTATTGATGACTGCTAAAGAGCAAACCTCGGCAGAAGCCCGTTATGGCTATTTGCAACAAGCTCAACTCTTAGATAGTAAAGACCCACTAGCCGCGCAGTCAATGGCCGAGTTTTGGTTGGAGAGGGGAGAGGTAGATAAGGCTATAACGGTTTATAGAGACAGTATAGACAACCCTAATTATGTATACTTGGGCAACCTAGCTTTGCAAGCACAAAATTACTCATTGGCTCTACACTATTTCAGAAAAGCCAATGGGGGAGATAGTAGTGCTAATGGGCTAGCAGGCGAGGCGGCAGCCGATTTTAACCTAGGTAAAGTGGGTGATGGATGCAGTAAGGCATTACAAGCCAGCAAGAGTGACCTTAGCAGTGAGGTAGCCAAGAATTTAGTAAAGAGTTGTATTATTCTTGGTGGTGAAAATACTGAGGCTGCTCAGCTAGTAGGTTCTACCCAGTTAAGTGATAGGCAGGCTGCATATATTTTGCTTGACGCTAAAATATATAACCAGGCTGAGCAAAAATTAGCTAAGTTAGAAACAAAAGGCACTGGTGACTATTTAGTGCTCGCACGCTTGGCAGCAGCTCGCGGAAATATCGTAGAAGCAGCCAAATTAGCCGAGCAGGGGATAGAGCTCGATAAGGCACATATCTTACTTAATAAGGATTTGGTGCAGTACTACACTATCCTAGGAGATAAGAGTAAAACAGAACAATACCATAACAGACTTAGTCAATTACAATCCCTGCAAGAATTTAGATAACCATAAGTACCTTTCACAAGAATTGACAAACCAAAATAATATGTTCTTATTATGTTCGGTTTTATTAGAGCTCAAATATAGTAATCCTGGTAGTAATTTACATAGCAATACTTGGCAAAATATCAGATATACGTTACAATATGGCGGTACTTTTATTACTTTAGCCAGATGAGGAGAGGTACCCAAGTGGCTGAAGGGGCTGGTTTGCTAAACCGGTAGGGGGGAGCAATCCCCCGCGAGAGTTCGAATCTCTCCCTCTCCGCCAGAAATGTGAGCTGGACAGTTCCAGAACACATTTCTGATAATCAGAACAAGTTAATATGGAGAGGTGCCCGAGTGGTTGAAGGGAACAGTCTTGAAAACTGTCAGGCGTGCAAGCGTCTCGTGGGTTCGAATCCCACCCTCTCCGCCAGAAGTTCCAGGGCAGAAACCCGGGCATGAGAAACGTGCTCGGGTTTCTGCTTCTGGTGCCCGCAGGTCGCACCGGGGCGTCGGGTGGTGTTGGGGTCAGCGTACGCCCGAGAAACGTCCTGGGTGGCCTCTGGGGCCGTCTGGGACAGTTCTCGGACGACGGCGAAGGGCGGGGTGTGCTCGGTGTCGGTGACGTCTTCGGCGTCGATGAGGAGGCGCTCGTACATGGCTTGGTTGAGCAGCCGCCGGGACGGTGGTTCGCAGTGCTTGTAGAGCAGGCCGCAGCTGTGCAGGAGCCGCAGGACGATCTCGAGCCGTTCTTGGAGTGTGTCGACGTCGGCGGTGGCGGCGGCGAGTTGGCGCTCGGCATCGGCGATCTCGGCGGCCAATTGGTCTTGGCGCTTCTTGAGCTCGTCGACGGGGATGGCGTCGTTGAGGTAGGCGTCGACCAGTTTGGTGCGGGTGCGTTCGAGCTTCTGCAGCCGTTTGGTCTGTGCGGCCACGACCCGTTCGCTCTCGGTTTCATGGACGGCCATGACGGCATTGACCTGGCCTCTCACGGCGGTGATGGTCTCCTCGCTGAAGACCTCGTTGAACCACTGGCGGGTGACAGCAGCTTCGACCCGTTCGGCGGGCAGGTAGGGCAGTTGGCAGGTGGTGCGCTTCTTGTTGCGGCCGAGACAGAAGAAGTAGCCATAGCGCTGGCCGTTCTTGCCGGTGGAACGGGAGTAGCCGAGGCGTTGACCGCAGCGGGCGCAGAACAGGCTGCCCATCAGGTAGTGGCCGGTCTTCCAGGAGCGGTCACCAGCGATCCGGCGGCTGAGGCGGATGGCTTGGACTCGGTCCCAGGTGGTCTCATCGACCAGCGGCTCGTGCTTGCCCGGGTAGGTCACACCCTTGTGGACGACCAGGCCCTTGTAGTACGGGCTCGTGAGGATGCGATGCACCTGGCTGGAGCTCAGCGGCACCGCCGCCCGTGTCGCTGTTGGGCGGGTGACCATGCCCCGGGCCTTGAGTTCATCGACCAAGTCGGTCAGCGAGTACTGGCCGGTGGCGTACGCGGCGAAGGCCCAGGCGATGTGCGGTCCGCGCTCGGGGTCGACTATCACCGACTTGACCTCATGCCCGTCGACCACTTGGGTGCGGTTGAGGTACCCCAAGGGGGCGTAGCCGGGGGTGCCCCCGCGGCGGGCCTTTTCGTCCATGCCCTTGCGGGCTTCTTGGCCGAGGTTGTTGGAGTAGAACTCGGCGATGGTGGCCATGATGCCGTGCACCAACATGCCGCTGGGGCTCTCGTCGATGTTCTCGGTGCAGCTCACCAGCTGGGCGCCGGCCTCGCGGATGGCGACGTGGATCAGGACATCGTCGCCTCGGTTGCGGGCCATGCGATCGACTTTGTGCACGATGACGTAGTCGATGTCCCGAACCTTCAAGCGAGCCAGCATGGCTTGCAGCTGCGGCCGATCAGCCGAACGCGCCGAGTTGCCGGCGTCGATGAACTCCTCGACGATCACGGCGCCGAGCTGGTCAGCCTGGCGGGCGCAGTCCTGACGCTGGGCCGGCAAGCTGTAGCCCTCGGCCTCGCCGTCCCGGTGGGCTTGGCGGGCCGTGGAGACCCGCAGGTACACCAGCGCCCGCTTGGCGGGTGAGCTGGTGTTGTCGGTCCTGGTGCTGGTGGCAGTGGTGCTCGTCGTAGCTCCTTCTGGTTAGTTAGTGGTCTTTCAATACAGGTCGCGTCATTCTCGCGTTTTCCGACGACGGTTGTCAATCGGGTTTCGGGGGAATGTGCAGGTCAGAGGATATATTTACACTGATGGTGCAACGACCCTCCTACCTACGACTTCGCACATCCTCCCGCTGCCGTCAAGGTCGGTGAGCCCCGGTGAGCGTCACTGTGCGCCGCCCGGGCGCCGGTCAGGCCTACCGCCTCGCCGACGAACCCTCCGCAACCCGCCGGCCGGCCGAGGGGCATCAGCAACGACATCGCGCTGGAATTGCCCCAAGGAGTCGGTCGCGAATACGGCCCGAAACCAGGCCCCGACCAGGTCCATTGCCAACTTGGTGCCGTTCAGTTACGAGCCCGACCGCAGGATCCCAGTCGCCGGGTGCCCCACCAGCGGGACGTTCTCCGACGAGACGGCCGAAGAACGTAGAGAGTCGTTGGCGAAACGGTCATGGTTCCACCCGCTGACCAGGTAGATCCCACCCTCGAGCCGTGCAGCGACGGAACGGGCGACGGGACGGGTGACCAGTGGGCGCCCACGGGAGCTCGACCCCACGCGAGCGGAGAACGGTGCGACGCTCCTCGGTGCGAGGCTGCCCCCAGATGCTTGTTGGGCACTTCGCGTTTGAGCGGGGTGTGATGGTGTCGAGTAGGTCCCAGTTGGGCTTGCCGGCGTAGAGCAGGGCAGAACAGATGGCCTGTCAGACCTGGTTGGGAGTACCGGGTTCTCCACTCTCTATAGATAGCGCTCCGAGAATTTCGTAGCCCTGGAGCGGTGGGCCGCGAGTACGACCATATCCCAATAACGGTCCCCGTAGAACAGGTGATCAGAGAGTCGACCCTCGATAGTTAGGAACTCCGGAATGGCGCTTTCGAACTGCGACAGGTTGTATGCGGGCACTTCCATATACAGCTTGCGGAACGCCCAGGTGCTGAAGAGATAGTGTCCGAAGATCGCAGCGGCGTTGACACCAAGTCCAGTGGCGACCTGACCTGCCATCATTTCCGCCATGTAGGCGGTGCCGTTGTTGAGATCCGCGCAGTAGCAGACGACGAGACCGATTGGCGCAGGGGAATCGTGCTTGGTGACGATAAATTGACTCAGAACGTCACCGTGAAGCGATTGTACGAAGGTCTCGAAGTCTGGAACAGCACCGCGAAAGCGCCACCGGTAACCGACCTGGTAGGAGATGGCCATCTCATACAGCGCCTGGTAATCGGGCGGATACACCGGACGAAGTGTCACCCAGCGCCCTTGAAGGGGGATCGGTTTGGCTGTGCTGCCAGAGGGCTGAGAGGCTGTCGCGGAATCGGAAGTCATGACTGGCTGACAACGAAGATCTGTGCTGGCTGGGCCCCGAAAGTCAACCAGACGTTGCCTTGACTGTCGCCAACTGCCTGGGTGACAGAGTTGTGTGGACAGGGAGCTGGCGTCAGATCACCTCGGCTCCCTCGAATACCTCCGCCCGGATCAGAGATGCGCGAGCAGTCCACGGGGAGTAGTGGGACATCCATTGTGGCGGCGTCAGAGCCATCTAGATGAGCAACCTTCACAGTCGTGGAATCCCACCAGAGCGCTCGGCCGTCCCCGAGGTCGAGGGTCTTCCGTGCTGGCAGTCGCGTTGCGCTTACGGTACCTGCCGCTCGATCGACAATGGTGGGCTGGTCCGAACCGACTCCCACGATGAAGGAGTCCGCAGTCGCCAGAACTTGGGTGGAATCCTTCACGTCGGCTATTCGCAGCGCACCCTCACCAGGTGGCAACACGCCAAAACGGGTTGAAGACGGACCGGAGTAGTCGGTAAGCGCAACGCCAATGGTGCCATCCGCGAGCACGGCCACGTCACGAGCGCCCGCCGATTCAGGGAGTGCGACAGACTGAAATGAACCCGCTCGCGGGTCGTAGAGCACCAGATCGGCGCTGTTCTCGAGTGCGAGAACGACAAGTGAGTCTGACGCGGCCAGACCACGAACTGGAAATGCTTGGACAGGTCGGTGCTGCGCCTCGGACTTGTTCGTACGTGGCGAAGGGATGTCGATCTTCTGGACTGCACTGTCAGTAATCCGGAGGAGCTGCTGGTTGATCGCAAGCCAGACTGCCTCCTTGGTTGCGGCCAGCCCTCCTGGTGCCATCGGAACGGCATTATCAGCTCCGAGCAGCACCTGCCGCTGGTTGAGTTTTCCCTCAGGTGTGACGTGGTAGAGGTCGGTGGACTCTGCTGACCGGCTCCAGAAAAAGACACCGCCGCTTGGGTCGGCTGCGAGCGCGAACGGCGGAATGGCATGCTGGTCGTCGAGACGTGCCACTTCGCGCAACGTCACTGGGCCGCCCCTTGATGGGGCGCCCGACGTGACAGAAGGCGGTATCGTGGTCGGTGCTGCCACCTCAACATTGCTCCCCTGTGCTCCGCAACCGGTGAGAACGGCGATCGCTAGCACCTGCCCAACTATGAGGGAACGGTAGAAGCCATGACGATTCAGGCTAGCTTCTTTCATTGGCTAGTTACCCTCTGTGTCGAAGTACGAATTGGCATGCATCACGTATCGGGAATATCCCCAGAAGTTGTACGGAGTGACTGAACCAGTCCACTCGCTCCAGCCAAATCCGTTGCCGCGGTTCGTCATCGCGGCGCTTGGGTTGTAGGTCGCGGTGCCGTCGGAACCGAACCCCTGTCGGGTGTAGTCCAAGCAGATGTTCGACGGGGTCCTCGCCTCCATCTCCGCGTTGATGGTGTTGTATCGGTATGGAAGTCCGCCAATACCGAGCCACGTCGTGCCCATGTAGGCTTCGAAGAAGTACTCGTACGAGTTGTTGTTGCCGTTGAATGCCGCCTTGAACTTCGGGTTTGAGCCGGGCGGAACGCTCAAGTCTGGCCGTCCAGCGAACGCGTAGCCGTCGGCGCCCTTCGCTTCCGCGAAGGCCTTCATCTCCGAGTAGTAGGAGCCCCCTGGCACCCCGCCGCGAACGAAACCGGTCTGCAACCACCACGCATCCGAGGCACCGAGGTTGTATCCTGCCGTGACGTGGAAGCTAAGTGCCTCGTTGCTGTTGATGGGATTGGTTAGGACACCAGGGCTGTAGATGTTGGCCGCAACGCCGTCGTAGTTTGAGGAACTTGAAGCCTGACCCGAATAGCTGCGAAGCCCGCCGATCGAGAACGGGCAAGCGGCCGCCGGTGTCGCTTTGTAGGTCACCGAGGTGGCCACCACGACTGCACCAGCCGACACGGTTGCCGCACGCCTCAGACGCTTCCGTCGCCAGCGTCCACGGATCAGAGGTGAGGGGGCTCTGAGATCCTTGGAAGACGAGCTGCCCGTCGCATCCATCTACATCCCCTCCAGCGGTCCCTGCCAGTGATGTACCTGCCGTACCTTGACTGCGGGCCGAGCAGCATGTCAAGGGACCGGCTAGAACCGGGATCCATTCTGATTCCAGCTTTCAGTCCCCAGAGGAAACCGTGGAACAGCCGATCGTTTGCCGGTCTAGGACGCCAGGGTGAACGGGATGGGCAGCGTCGTCTCCATGGTGTCCGCGTCCAGGTAGGGGACCAACAGGAAGGCGATGAGTGCGTGTCGTGGGCGCCGGGATTCGACGGGGAGCACGGCATGGTAGGAGGGCTTCATGGGGACGCCGGCCAGCTCCAAGGTGCCACCGACGAGCAGCGTCGCACCTGTGCCAGCGACAGACTCCGGTGGGGCGTCGACGGGTTGGAAGTCGGCCGGGGCCGTTGGCTGAGCTCTGGTCGGGGCGACGGCGAGGTGGCTGGTGGGTTCGTCGCTCCAACAGATCATGGACAAGGCGCTCTTGTCTCGGTGGGGTTCGGTGCCCCAGGCGGTGCCCGGTTCGTACCTGATCGCCTTCACCACGACCGTGGGCTTGACGTCGATCATGGTGGCCCGCTTGATCGCGACGTGCTGGTCCAAGGCGTTAGCGATGTCGATGAAGATCTCGGTCGCTTCGGCGGCGATGGCGTCCAGGTGGAAGAGCAGTTTGGAGAGCGCCGGCAGCCGGGTGGCGAGGTACTCGCCCTCGGGAGACAGCCGCAGGAGCCGGCTGAAGCCGGGGACAGTCTGCACGTAGCTCTTGTCGGGCCGACCCGCTTCCTCGACCCGGTCCCTGAAGCCGGGCGGGATGTGCCACCAGCGCCTGCGTCGGTCCTCATCTGCGAGCCAGCGCCGAGTCACGGCGTCGAGTGCCGCTGCGACCGCCGGGTCGCTGAGGCCGTCGAGCACTTCGTCGAGGAAGCTGTAGGTCCGTTGGCACTGTCCGACTGAGGGTAGAACCGGTGGGATAGTGACCCATCCGACGGATGCGAACCGGTCCAACACCGCAGTGCCATCGACTGTGAGCTGCAGCTCGCCCGTCGCGGGCGCCTGCACAGGGCTCACGAAACTATTGACAGTCGGACTGCCATTAGATACGATAGATGGACGAGCGCTCACCCCGGCTTCGGCGCGTCGAGACCCCTGCTTGGCCTTCGGGCTCCGTGGTTTACGCCGACCACTGCCTTGCTCGGAGCTCGCCTCCGCCTCTAGTTTGCAGTCGTCCTGGCTGGCATTCGCGGCCACTCTCGACTGTCCTGCTAGCCTTGACGATCCGCGCTTCGTAACATTCTTCTCCACTTGCTTTACCTCCTAACACGTGGGCTGGTGGAGATACCGGGCCTCCGGTCGTTCCAGCGACCGGAGGCCCTTCCTATTGCTTGCCCATGGAATGGCATCGGCAAGAAGCCGAAGTTTAGCAGTGTCGTCAACCTGGGCTAGAAGAGGTCTCTGACCTGCAGTTACCCGCCTCGAACGATCTTTGATAGATCTGACCAGGGTATAGATTTCTGCCGTTCCTCCACCAGGGCCGCCAGAAGTATTTATGAAGATCAAAACTCAGTTACCGAATATTATTAATTATTGTGAAATTATTCTTGCAATCATTGCTGTCCTGGGCGTGATTGTTTTTTCTATTTCTGAATTTAGCACTTTTATAACAGTGCATTGGAGTTCGGAATTATTCTACGAGTTTATCTCTACAATTTTACTTATAACAATTGGTGTAGAGGTTGCTAGATCGCTTGTAACACATAGTATTGAATCTGTATTAGAGCTACTTGCTTTTGTAGTGGCTAGAAAAGCATTAAAGCCAGATACAAATGTATACGAAATTGCAGTAGCAGTCTTGGCATTTTGTGCTTTGGTAATTACGAAGTATTTTTTTATGACAGACAAGAATACTAATGGTAAAAAGTTAGTAAAAAAGCTCAGCAAACAGAAAAACAAGTAATGTTGTATAATAAGGTCTATGGATAATCCCCCAAATAATCAATCTCAAGGTGGTGGCTTTCGGCCAGCCCCTAACCCATTCGAAAAAGCTACCGATCAGCCACATGTTGATACTCCAGCTCAGCCACCTCTTCATGACGGAGTAGAGTTGGTAGGTAAACGGGCTGAGGATAAACCAGCGGCTCAGGGTACAGATGCTCAACCAGCTAAAAAACGTAATCCGTTTTCGTTGCTCTTTGGCGGAACTAAAAAACCCCAAACAACAGATAATGCTACACCAAAGCCAAATGTTCCCGAGCAAATTCTACTAAGCTGGCAAGCACCAGAGTTTGTGCAGACCCATAAACCAGCCGGGTGGTATGTGGGTATAGTACTATTTTTTGGTGTGCTAATAGCACTGGCAATTGTAACGCACCAGTATATTACTGTAGGCCTTTTTGCACTAATGGGTATAGTACTGGTAATGTACTCTAACAGACCACCACGAGTACTCGAATATCACATTAGTAACTATGGAGTAATGGTGGGAGATAAAAAATATCTTTTTGATGACTTTAGTAGTTATTATGAGATTTCTGATTATGGCCGGCCACTATTAGAGCTAGTGCCCAACAAGCGTTTTGGTACTCTGGTAAGTTTACCTCCAAAAACAGATGAGGTAGAACAGGTAGAACAAACGTTAGGGCAAATGTTACCTAAGACCGAGAGTCGCCAAGATTATATAGATAAGCTATTTCGGTATTTGCGGTTTTAGTACTTTATTTTTTTACTATTAACAGGTATAATAAACATCTTAAGTTAAGCGCCCGTAGCTCAGTTGGATAGAGCGTCAGTTTGCGGTACTGAAGGTCGTAGGTTCGACTCCTGCCGGGCGCACCAGAGTAATTATTAAATGGCCTAGAAGGGCCTTTTTTTATTCTCAACTTACACCTTGAGTTAATAGGTTGTTTTTAATACTGTTGACAATCTGTTGGCGTTTTGACAAAATACATCTGCGTTCCTTTGCGAACAACAGATTAAAATCCCTGGCCTAAAAATAATGTAACTAATAAATGCCAGGGTAAAAGCGCTTGCAGGAGCGTAGAGATGGCTGGAGCTTCACCGGCGCCTCGCTATCTAATCCTGCTTGGCTGACCTCATATATCATTAACCTTCGGGTGGTGGTTGACAGGTTGGCCTTCGTGTCGCTCGATGCCGACAGCCCATGTGGCTACGCTTGAGGCTGTGCGTGTTAGTTAGTTGGCGAGGTAACGGCTCACCAAGGCAAGCTAAACAGCTTAGGATTCTGCGGGGGCCGAGCCCCAAAGTTTCCGCACCATAGTAGCCCTGCAAATAGCAGGGCTTTTTCTCTATCTGAAAATCGAGTATGCTTATATAAATGGAGAGATGCAGGAGTGGTTGAACTGGCTGCTCTCGAAAAGCAGTGGGCCCTCACGGGTTCCGTGGGTTCGAATCCCACTCTCTCCGCCATTTCAGTTATGTTTAAAACAGAGGTAATTTGCCTCTGTTTTTGTTATCCTTAAGTATATGGATACAATAAAAGTTGATTTTATTAAGCTGCGAAGTGCTATTGAGTCCTCATGGCGACCAGATACCGCTTATCAGTTCATCGAAGAAGAGGGGAATCCCGCCCTTGGACAATGCTACGTAACATCATTAGTTATTCAATATTTCTTTCCTGAATGTGAAATTATCAAAGGCGAAGTTAATACAGACCATGGTATAGAGAAGCATTATTGGAATATGGTTATGGTTAATGGTGAAAAAGTGCATATTGATTTAACCTGGCGTCAATTCCCTTTAGGCTCGACTATAAAGAGTTGGCAGCTAAAAAATCGGGGTGAATTTAATGATGATAAGCAATTGGTCGAAAGGTTTGAAAAGTTGTTGACTAGAGTGAAGCAAAATTTGAACCAATCTTAGTGACATTCGCACACTCTCGCCAGTATTTGTTCTGTTACAATATTTACATGACACTTCTTGCTGTTATTTTTTTTATGATTGCTGGCCCCATGGTTGTAGAGGTAGTTGGGTATTTTTGGCACAGATTTTTAGAACAC